>CAMTUV010000048.1:0-5986 GCA_947085015.1 uncultured Nitrospirota bacterium | reverse complement strand
GCCTCAATTCCAAATCTTGCCTTTTTCCTCTTCTTTGTGGTTTCCTTCATCTGTGGCTCCTTTGTTTTTTATACTGGGTACCGTGGATTATGCCACGGGGGAGCCACTCTTTTAAATTTCAACTAAAAATAGTATATCGTAGACTTTAGGAGCATCCAGTGGCATTTACGAGGTCGATTCAATAAGGACACAAGAAAGAGTGAAGGAGAAGAATATGTGCCTATGGGCACAAACATAGATCAGTTCGCCGATTCAATATATACTGTTGTTTCAAACTATGGATCACACAAGAAGTTTAGTGAAGCATCAAAATATACATTGTCTACTATTACGTTCGCAATGATGGATATTCTACTTTGGTTCAAAGGAGTTGTCCAAGAAAGGACTCAGTGCGCATAGCAGTAATTGAGAGGGGCAAAACACTACCAATAGCAAACTCTCGTACAATAAATAAATGAACATTGCTGAATACCTATACTATCTTGGGCTTTCCGCAAAGAAGTTTGTTGCGCTGAAGAACCAAAAGAGACTGCCTTTCAGGGTGATCAGCATAGGCAACATCACGCTGGGCGGGACGGGCAAGACGCCTGCTGCGATCGCTGTTGCCGAAGAGGCGAAAAAGCGGGGCTTCCAGCCTGTTATTCTTACGCGTGGATACAAGGGGACTGCGCAAGGGCCCTGTTTTGTGACAAAAGGAGAAAAGCCGCTGCTCACCGCAGCGCAGGCTGGTGACGAACCGCTTCTGATGGCAGAGAGATTATCAGGAGTGCCGATCGTAAAGGGTGCTGACAGGTATGAGGCGGGGATGTATGCGATAGAGGCAGGCGAAGGGCAAAAGGCGAAAGCGGGAGAAGAATCTGTCTTTAGCCTTTTGCCCTCAGCCATTAGCCCAATTGTTTTCATCCTCGACGACGGATTCCAGCACTGGAAACTGTACCGGGACAGGGATATCGTGCTTATTGACGCAAGAAATCCTTTTGGCAGCAGGAAACTGTTTCCTGTTGGAAGGTTGAGGGAACCTTTGATTGGGCTCAACAGGGCAGATGTGATCATGATCACCAAGGCGAAGCGGGAAGATGCAGGCCTTATTGCAGAGATTCGGTGGTATAATAAACGTTCTCCGATCTTCTTTTCTGATCATCGAATTGTTGCAGTGAAATCCGGGTCAGGAGAGAAGAAACAGCCTGATTGCCTGCAAGGCAGGAAGGTCTTCTGCTTTTGCGGGTTGGCAGATCCTGAATCGTTCAGAAATACGGTGACAGGTTCAGGTGCAGAAATAGCAGGCATGAAGGCATATCGCGACCATCATCGTTATTGCCAGCAGGATTTGGCAGAGATCGTTAAGGAGTGCCGCTCTTCAGGCGCTTCATGGATTGTTACGACAGACAAGGATATGGTAAAGCTCAGAAATCTTGATTTGCCGGAGAATATTCTTATAATAGAAATTGGATTCATTGCAGGCCGGCCTTTTTTTGATAGCGTGTTTGCATAACAGTTTTATAACAAGCAGGGGGAAGACGTGGTCAGGTATATAAACGTAAAGAGCAAAACAAGAACCGAGTTCGTCGACATTACAGAGAAGATACAGGAAGCGGTCAAGGAAGCAGGAGTTTCCAACGGTATCTGCTATCTTTTTGTGCCCCATACCACAGCGGGCATTACGATCAATGAAGGTGCTGATCCGACTGTGCAGCGCGATATCCAGACCTACCTGAACAAAGTCATCCCGTTTGAGGGAGACTATCATCACCGCGAGGGCAATTCCTCTGCTCATATCAAGGCGGCAGTGGTCGGCGTTGCCTCTCACGTTTTTGTTGACGATGGCAAACTCGTATTAGGCACCTGGCAGTCCATCTTCTTCTGCGAGTTCGACGGGCCGAGGCATAGAAGGGTCGCGCTGAAGTTCACCACCACCGACAAGAAGCAGGCATAGGCCTGCATCATCCCGGGAATATAATATTATGAAAAAAGAGGTTGTAGCAATTGTTGTCGGCGGCGGTCCTGCGCCCGGCATAAACGGAGTCATCAGTGCGGCGACCATTGAGGCCGTTAATGAAGGCAAAGAGGTCATAGGTATTTACGGCGGCTTCAAGAGTCTTTTTGCCGGTGACATAAAGAGCGCCATACCACTGACAATTCAGGATGTTTCACGAATCCATACCACGGGCGGGTCCATTCTCAGGACATCCCGCGACAGCGCTGAGGTCGCGAAAGCGCGATTCCCGGTCCTGCTCCAGACCCTGAAGGCATTGAAGGTCCGGTATCTCATCACCATCGGCGGTGACGGCACTGCTTACATGGCACGCTGGATCGAACGGGAGTGCAGAGGTAAAATCTCTGTTGTGCATGTTCCCAAGACGATCGACAATGACCTCAATCTTCCTGGCGGCAGGTCATCCTTTGGATATCACACCGCGCGCCACTGGGGCGTGGAGATCGTGAAGAATATTATGGAGGATGCCAGGACCACGGGAAGGTGGTATTATATCACTACCATGGGGAGGAATGCCGGTCACCTTGCACTCGGTATCGGCAAGGCGGTTGGCGCCACGATAACGCTTATTCCTGAGGAATTTATTGAAAACAAGCTCCCCTTCCAAAAGATCTCCGATATCCTTGAGGGAGCCATTATCAAGCGGCTCGCTCACGGCAAGGATCATGGCATTGCCGTGCTGGCTGAAGGCATTTCAGCAAAGGTTGACGAGCATGAACTCAGCGCCTGTAATGAGATCAAGTGTGATGAGGTCGGCAGAATAAGGCTCTCAGAGATTCAGCTTGGCAGAATTATGAGTGACATGGTGAAAAAAAGTCTTGAGGCAAGGGGCGTGCATATGACCATAGTCCACAAGACCATCGGCTATGAACTGCGGGCTGCAGACCCTGTGCCCTATGATATCGAATACACGCGCAACCTTGGGTACGGCGCTGTGCGGTTTCTGCTTAACGGAGGGACAGGCTCTATGATCACGCTTGACGAAGGCAGGCTCAGACCTGTTTCTTTTGTGGAAATGACAGATCCTGCAACCGGCAAGACAAAGGTGCGCCTTGTTGATATGAACTCAGAATCCTATGAGGTTGGCAGAAAATATATGATACGCCTCGAAAAAGAGGACTTTGAACCTCGTGCGATAGAGGCACTGGCAAAGGCGGCTAAGATGTCCGTCTCCGAGTTCAGGACGCGCTTCGAATATCTCGTAAGGTAGCCGACCAACTGCTGATCCTGCCCGTGATATGATCGCATCAACTTTAAGCAGGCTGGAAAAGGCGCCTCGCATACGGGCTTGCTTTTGGGCAACAGCCCGTCAAGACCTGATACCTATTGGCTCCTGTCCGATAGCTCACCTATCCCCCTGATTGCCATCAAGAGACCATCCTTTAACCGGTTGTTTTTTATTTTTCTGAAATGTTTTATAAGTTCGAACTCGGCTTCGCTCAGTGAACCATACAGGCTGACAGGCTCGGACACTTTCATATCTGCATCGTGGGGGAAAAAACTGCTCAGAGGAACCCTCAAAGCATCTGCAATCTGCGCGAGTCTTGACACACTGATCTCGCTCACCCCTTTTTCATATTTCTGGAGTTGTTGATAGGAGATACCCAATGTCTCCGCTAATTTCATCTGAGACAGCCCGCCTTCCTTTCTCCGAATTCTTATCAGGCTTCCAATATGTCTTCTGTCAGTTTCTCTTTTCACCTAAAAAGACCCTTACCTGATTGAATTCATCATTGTTATTAATAAAGTCCCTTTGCGTAACTTGTCACATGAGGCGTTCATATGCGATGCATGATTTTGCTTATTGACATATAAAAATGTCTATAAACCTACGGTGGTAATCGTGGTTGACAAATGCAACTAACAGTAGTATTGTTTGGCTGTGAAGACGGATATCAAGAAAATTCTGGTTGCTGATGACGATGATCTCGTCAGAAAGTTGTTAAATGAATTCTTAAACTATTTCGGATATGATGTTCACTGCGTTAGCGACGGAGAAGAGGCAATGATCGCAATAGAAAAGAATAATTACTCTCTCCTGATAACCGACTATGAAATGCCCAGGATTAATGGGATAGATCTTACAAAAAAGGTGAGGAACCTGATGCCGTTAATGCCGATCATAGGCATGAGCGGCTTACATACATGTAGAAAGGAGTTCCTGACTGCAGGGGCAACCATTTTTATGGAAAAACCCATCACGCTCAGCATCCTGAAGAACACTATAGAAAGCGTATAAAGATTGACAAACAGCTTTACCTGATGCCCCTGCCTTTTATACCATCCTGATAGTAGGTCACGTTGTCTGCATGCTTTGACCCTTCCTCCGCAGTGATAAGGCCTTCAAGGGTAAGCCGTATCAGGCTGGCGTCAATTGACGAGTATTCCTCTCCTGGCAGCTGCATCTGCGATCTGACCTGGTGCAGTTTCCCGTCTCGAATGAAGTTCTTGATCTTATAGGAGTTGACAAGTTTCTCGTACGCAAGAACCGGCCCTGACTTGTCTTTTTTCATCACCAGCCGCTGAGACAGAACCAGAAGAAGTGAATCAGCAAGCTGCGTCCTTATCTGGGCCTGCTGCTCTCCGGGGAAAATATCTATGACTCTGTCTACTGTCGAGGTTGCATTTCTTGAACATAGGGTGCTTAGTACCAGATGCCCTGTCTCAGCTACCTGAAGTGCTATCTTGAAACTCTCCGGATCGCGCATTTCACCAATCACGATCACATCAGGGTCCTGCCTGAATATATGCTTCAGTCCGTCCTGGAAAGATGCTGTATCATTGCCGATCTCTCTCTGGTTTACATTGCTGTTTTTATGCTTGTGCAGATACTCGATCGGATCTTCGAGCGTAATGATGTTGCATCTTCTTTTGGTATTAATGATGTCCACGAGTGCAGCGAGGGTTGTTGACTTTCCATGGCCAGCGGGTCCGGTGATCAGGATCAGCCCCTGAGTCTTGAGCGCAAAGCTCTCGATCTCCTCAGAAATGCCGAGATCCTGCAGCGTCGGTATGATCTCCGGAATTCGGCGCAGTGTTATTGATACCGAGTTGCGCTGCTTATAGATATTCACTCTGAACCTGCCGTATTCCTGATCCGTGAATGCAAAGTCCAGGTTATTGGCTGCCAGAAAAGAGGCCTGTTGTTCTTCATCCATAAGGGTCTGAGCGTAATTCTTCATATTTTCCGGCGTAAGGGGCGGCATGTTCAGACGCTTCAGTTCTGTGCTCATCTTGAGGCTCGGCGGCACGCCTGCAGTAAGCTGAAGGTCTATGGCCTTTGATTCCTTGAGGTACTTCAGCAGCATATTGATATCTACCGCTCCTGTCTCGACATCGCTGCTTGCACAAGAGACCTCAAGTTCGCAGCCCTTAAAAGCTTTCTTGCCGTGAGATTCGATGCTCTTAATGGCTGCTTCAAGCTGCGAAGAAGAGACAACCACAGGATTGACCCTCTTGCCCAGGATGAACTCAACGTCCCTGATCGCAACATAATCCTTTGGATTGACCATGGCAAGGGTGAGCTTGTTATCGATCTCAAGAGGCAGGACCCTGTACTCCTTGATCTTTTCAAGGGGCATTGCACTGAGAACATCGCTTGGCACATCTACCTTAAAGAGGTTGACTGCAGGAACGCCGAATTGTTTGCTCAGGAAGTCGAGGAGTATGTCTGTGGTGACATATCCCATCTCAATCAGGATGGAGCCGATCTGACCTCCAACCTGGGACTGCCTCCGCAATGCGTTTTTGAGCATATTCTGGGTTATGATCTCGTATTTTACAAGGATCTCCCCGAGCATAGGTTTCTTGACTGCTGTGGATTCATTGGCCATGATACCCTCCAGATCGTTGATCCTAAAAACCGCAGTTACCCACTACTTTGAGCAGGCAGCAGCAGGCTTGATTTCAGTCTGAAGCCAGTCACTGTGGTTATTATATGGTCACAGACATATTGCCAAACTGATTTCAGGTTCAACTGCTCCGCAGCGGTTT
>CAMTUV010000047.1:0-11592 GCA_947085015.1 uncultured Nitrospirota bacterium | reverse complement strand
AGGGATAAAAGGGGAAGCCATTTCCATGCTGAATGAGCGAGGAAAGGTGCCAAGGTGATCCCCATGACTATGAACCCGAAATATCCCTGGGCATTTCAGGGAATTGATCGCTTGAAGAATGTTTGTGCAACAGGCTCTATTATGACAGAATATCGCCTCTTTCATGATAGGATACAGCGCTGTTGAGCCGGGAAATAATCTCAGGCAAAGCCTCTGCTCCCTGACCAGTGAAGTGAACTACGTCAAGAGCATTGCCCAGAGGCCTCCATATGTATGGATCAGTCGGACCGAACAGTACTGCGCCTCTGCAGCTTAATATCGCGGCAAGATGACTAATCCCTGAGTCATTGCCCACATAAAAAGCGGACAGAGACAGCAATGCAGCAACTCGCATCAGGGATTCATCGTGCAGAGAAATGACTCTATCGCCGCATAAAATGTGTCTGGATACAGACGCTGTATCTTCTGCCGGCCCTGTAAAAACAATACAGAAGATGCGGTGATCATTCATGAAGCATCGGATTAACGCAGCATGGTTTTCAAGCGGCCAGCATTTCTTTTTCCCGCCGCTTCCGGGATGAACAGTGATAAGACACTGACCAGCAGTATAGCCCTGCTCTCTCAATAATTCAGCCGCCCATATCCTGTCTTCAGCCGGAATAGGGATTGTGATCTTTTCTTGCAGAGCATCATCGTTATATCCGCACTGCTTAAGCCTGAACTCGGCAGCATGCCGGGCGCTGTCCTCAGGCGGAATGGTCAAAATCGTTCGGGTATCGGCAATAACGCCCTGTATATTCTTAACAAGCTGTGATTCAGTATTGCCGGTAAAAACAAAAGATTTGTCAAAACCGGAAAGAAATGACTTCATCTCCTCATTCAGTGTATCAGTATAGAGCGAGCTATAGAGCCGACTGTCAGCAGATGAGACTTCGTCAGCAATCCCCGCTTCTTTCAGGAAATGAACCACATCCCTCCGGCCAGCAATGTGGACATGAAGAGCAGACCCCCTGATAATCTCAATACAGGGCAGTGAAAGAAGCATATCACCTAACGCCCCGTCATGATGAATGAATATATTCCGCGGTTGCATCAATAGCCGTTGGATCCCTTTCATTACGATATGATCGAATGTTACCATGCAGCACCTGCAAATGGTTAGCTGTATAATAGGCGCCTCGGTTCTATGATATAATAACAACAGTAAGCGTTTTCTCTATGACAACAATGAAAAAAGTCACGGTATATACATTAAGCACGTGTCCGGCCTGCAAGAAGATGAAGCAATTTCTTGAGGAAAACGGGATTGCCTATTCGCAGATTGAGGTTGATATGCTCGACAGCTCAGAGCAGTGGCTTGCAACAAAGGAACTTGCAAAACATAACCCGCAGGTTTCATACCCGACCGCTGTGGTTGAAGATGCGATCATAGGGTATGACATCGAAGCCCTAAAGGCAAAGGTGTTGTAATATGGCTGTCACTGCTGATCATCTTTACACTATCCTTTCAAAATATGCACATTCGATGGGCATTCAGCTGAACAACGACAAAGAGTTTGTTCTCGGTATTCTTGGCGGGCTCCTCCAAAACGAAGAACGTTACGGATATCGCTCCTGTCCCTGCAGACTTGCATCGGGGTTGAAGGAACGTGATGAGGATATCATCTGTCCCTGCAGATACAGAGATGATGATATCAGGGAGTTCGGGAGCTGTTACTGCTCTCTGTATGTTTCAGAGGCGTGGAATAACAATACAGTACCTCATGGACTTGTACCTGAGCGGAGAGCACAAAGAAGATAATATAGTATTGCTATTTGAACTTGCCGGGAGGCGACCAGATCCACCAGTCGAGGATCCACTGGATCCTGAACACCTCAGCTATAATACCAATTCCAAGAAGTATCACATAAGCTATAAGAACCAATAGTCCAATTGTCGAGCCGTGCTTCCTGAAGAATCCCCTGATGCCGGAGAGGTCTTTTGCACCTGCGTTATGATTGTCCTGTTCATGCGACTGTTCCACACTTCCCTCCTCAGATACTGATGGTGATTCTATCACAAAAATCATCCGGACTGTGCTGTCCTTCTGTTTATAGAGCCTGAATCAGCCGAGCCGGTCAATGAACTTCTTGCGAAGTTTTGCATCATGAAGGCTCTCGTTATCCTCAACCGCAGCGAGCGGGAACCGCTTCATAAATACCGCACAGAAAATACCGGTTCCTCCACTGTTCAGCTGACCTGAGGGTGTGATAACCTCAACATCATTTATGCCGCAGCTTGGAGAGCCACTTTTAAACACAAACCCTCGAAGATCCGTCGCCTGCAGTTCCATGAGCCATTTTTCAGACCATGACTGAATATTATCTGTTAAGTCAATTTCGGTATTGACTGTAACGAGCCGCAGTGAGCCAGTCTGTCCAACAAGCCTCATTGGCTCTCTCGGAACAGACAGGCCTGCCCCTACCTCAGGGCAGACTGAAACCCATTCAACATACTCTCCGAGAGCATCTGCCAGGTAATGGTCACGCTTGTGGCCGCCATCATAACGGACCTTCTCACCGAGCAGACAGGCACTGATACCCACTCTTATCTTATCGCTCATATCGTAAACACTTCCATTCACACAAGAACAGTGAAGCGCCATGCGGCAGAGGCCGCAGTGCGTCTATTATCTGAAGGCTCATTTTTTAGTGTCATTCCAGCAAGTGAAGCGCGTCGGGAATCCTTCCGGAAAGATTCCGGACAAGCCGGAATGACAACATTTTTGAACTGCGGCAGAGACCGCAGGGTGTATTAATCATATAACTTAAAGTTATACTTTACAATAAAGCCATAACAATATGTTTTATTGTAATTCTTTTCTCCCCTGCTTATCAATCTTATCCATAGCCCTTACTATCTCTTCCTGGTTGCCGAGGTAATAATGTCTGACCGGCCTGAGCATATCATCAAGCTCATATACGAGAGGAACGCCTGTAGGAATATTCATGCCAACTATCTCGTTATCAGGGATATTGTCGAGATGCTTAACCAGTGCACGCAAAGAGTTGCCGTGTGCCGCCACAAGCACCCTCTTTCCTGCTGCGATTTCCGGCACAATTGTTCCCTGCCAGTAAGGCAGGAACCGCTCAGTAGTGCTCTTCAGGCTTTCGGTAAGGGGAATATCGTTTTCAGCCAACTCAGCGTATCGCGGGTCATTGCCGGGATACCTGCTGTCGCTTCTCTCAAGCGCCTGCGGCATAACATCATAGCTTCGCCTCCATATACGCACCTGCTCTTCCCCATACTGCGCAGCAACCTCAGACTTGTTCAGACCCTGAAGCGCTCCATAATGACGCTCATTGAGGCGCCAGGATTTTTCGACAGGTATCCAGAGGAGGTCCATCTCGTCCAGCGCCAGCCATAACGTCCTGATCGCCCTTCTCAGCACAGAGGTAAACGCGAGGTCAAAAACAAGGCCTTCTTCTTTAAGCACCTGTCCAGCCATCTTTGCCTCTTCTAGGCCTTTTTCAGAAAGATCAACATCAGTCCAGCCGGTAAAGCGGTTTTCCTTGTTCCAGATGCTCTCGCCATGTCTCAGCAGCACAAGTCTTGTCATACCCGGACTCCGTTCTTGAGATGTTGCCTATCTATTCTACATGTATTGCGCGTCAAATCCCTAACAGCTTTTTTAAAACCCCCTATGGTAAAATTCCCTATGATCGAAGAGATAGGCACAGTAATAAGCGTTGAAGGCCTGCACGCCAAGGTCTCTGTTCCTAAGAAAAGTTCCTGACAGGGCTGCTCTTCAGGCACCTGCGTGACAGGTGATCAGTCAATGGAGATTGAGGCGCTCAACAGGGCAGGAGCAATTGCTGGCCAGAAGGTAAAGGTCATAGTCCATAGCTATGCATATATGAAGGGCTCCATGGTCATTTACGGCTTCCCGGCATTAATGCTCGTAATCGGTGCAGTCATTGGAAAGGAAGTGATGCCAGGCTTCTTTCCTTCTATGGATACTGACTCCCTCTCTGCAGTTTTCGGATTCAGTTTTCTTATCATTTCATTTATACTGGTAAAAATCTGGGCTGGCAGCCAGGGTAAAAAAACAGCCTCAACGCCAGTCATTGAAGAGATAATACTGTAGCGCATGAAATAGGTCATTAATCAAAGAAAAGATGAGAATTCCAGTTTTAACTATACCTTTGAGGGGGATTTATGGCTAATTTTGAAGTTGAAAACATCAGAAATGTTGCGCTCATCGCCCATAGCGGCGCTGGAAAGACGTCTCTTGCAGAGGCAATGCTCTTCAGTTCAGGGATGACTGACAGGCTCGGCAATGTTCAGGACGGCACAACCGTTACTGACTTTGAGCCGGAAGAGATCGACAGAAAGATAACCATCACATCAGCTCTCGCCTTCTGCGACTGGAACAAATACCGGATAAATATTATTGACACTCCCGGTTTCATCAACTTCATCGAGGACACAAAAGGCTGCCTCAGGGTTGTTGACGGCGCGGTCATCCTCGTGAGCGCCATATCAGGCGTCAAGGCAGAGACCGAAAGGGTCTGGAAATATGCCTGCGAATATGAAATTCCAAGGATCGTCTTCATCAACAAGATGGACAAGGATACAGCCAATTTCGAGCGCGCCCTTGATGAGGTGCAAAAATCCTTTGAGACAGAACCGATCCCGCTTCAAATACCAATCGGCGCCGGCGACTCATTCAGCGGCATTATAGATCTCGTAACGATGAAGGCCTTCACCATGAGCAACAACAAGATGACTGAGCAGGATATCCCTGCAGATCTCAGAGACGAGGCTGATAAATATAGAAAAAAACTGGTCGAAAAGATCGCTGAGTCTGATGATGACCTGCTCGAAAAGTATCTTGAAGGGATAGAACCCACGCAGAGCGAGATACTGAGCGGCATAAAGGAGGGTTCACTTTCGAGAAAGTATATCCCTGTCTCCTGCGGTGCCGCCACAAAGAACATTGGAACATCAAACCTGCTCGATACGATTGCGCTCTGCCTGCCTTCACCAGTCGAAATGGCCACTATTGCGCCAATCAGCGGAAAGAATCCGAAAGACGGCAGCCTGCTCTTCAGAAAACCTTCAGAAACAGAGCCTATGTCTGCATTTATCTTCAAGACCATTGCAGACCCCTATGCAGGAAAGCTGTCCCTCTTCAGGGTCTATTCAGGCACGCTTAAGGCAGACTCTGCAGTTTACAATGCTACGGCTGATACCAAGGAAAGGGTCGGCCAGGTATTCTACCTGCAGGGCAAGAAACATGTGCCGGTACAGACACTTGGTGCTGGAGAAATAGCAGTCGTGGCAAAGCTGAAGGAAACGAACACCGGCGACACTCTCTGCGATGAGGCAAAGCCTGTCATTCTCGAAAAGGTGACGTTTGCCAATCCGATCATCTCCTATGCCATAGCGCCAAAATCCAAGGGCGATGAAGAAAAGGTGAGCGTTGCACTCCACAAGGTCCTTGAAGAAGACCCCACACTCAGATTCAGCAGGGACGAGGAATCCAAGGAAATGCTCATCTCCGGCATGGGACAGGTACATATCCAGGTTATGCTCGATCGGCTAAAGAGAAGATTCGGCGTTGAGATCGATATGAAAACACCGAAGATCCCCTACCGTGAAACGATCCACGGCTCTGCCAAAGTTCAGGGCAAGTATAAGAAACAGTCAGGCGGAAAAGGTCAATACGGCGACTGCCACATCACGGTTGAGCCGCTTCCGCGCGGCGCAGGCTTTGAGTTTGTGGACAAGATCGTGGGCGGCTCCATCCCTCGTCAGTACATCCCTGCTGTTGAGAAGGGTATCATAGAGGCAATGCATGACGGCGTTATTGCCGGGTATCAGACCGTCGATCTTCGCGTCACACTTACTGACGGTTCATACCATACTGTTGACTCCTCTGAAATGGCGTTCAAGATAGCAGGCTCCATGGCGATCAAGAAGGCTGTGCAGGAAGCAAAGCCTGTTCTCCTTGAACCGATGATGAAGACCGAGATAACCATACCAGAGGAGTCTTTGGGCGCGATCATCGGCGACCTGAACTCCAAAAGAGGCAAAGTGCAGGGAGTTGAGCCTCAGGCAGGCGCCAATCAGAAGATCAATGCTCTGGTGCCGATGGCTGAAATGCTCACGTATGCAAACCAGCTCCACGGTCTGACATCAGGAAGAGGTCTTTACTCAATGGAGTTCTCTCATTATGACGAAGTGCCCTCCCATCTTGCCCAGAAGATTGTTGCCGAGAGGCTGGCAAGCAAACAGGAGAAGCATGTCTGACAGATTTTCACTCGCTCTCTTTTGCCTGCTTGCTGTTTTTTTTGCGGCAATGCCGGCATCAGCGCAAAAAACTCCTCAGGCAGCAGCGCCTGTAGCAGCCCCATTATCTGAGGAAGATCAGGAGCCACAGCCCGAACCGCCGAAGAGCGTTCTCAATGTAGAGCTAAGGAACGATCTGCTCAGTATAGAACTTGAAAATGTGGACTTCGGAACTGCTATCAGGGCAGTAGCCGATAAGGCAGGGTTCAAAATAGAAGGGACAGGAGAGGTCTTCAGCAGAAAACTGAACACCCGATTTGCTGATATCGAAGTTGAGCGGGGAGTGCTTCGTCTTCTCACCCTCGTGCAGGAAAGCAACTACATGCTTCACTACGATACTAAGGGCCTGATCAGTAAACTCGAAATTTTCGGCATAAGTTCCGCAAGGACGCCCGGTGTTTCCACAAGACAGCCCTTGCGTCCAACACCGGCATTTCGCCAAACACCATCTTCACCGCAAACACAGAGTCCTGCGACAGTTCGCCTTCCTCAGACACGGCCAATATCGCCTATTAACCGGAGAAGACCGGTGTTTTCACGCCCTACTGCTCCTTCACCGCGCATAACACAGCCATCTGCCCCGGCTAAACAGCAGGCAGAAGAAGAAGAAGAAGACGATGATAAAGAGGACTCTGTAGATGAAATACCCTACGTTGCACCTCAATTAAGACCTGCCCCTGCTCCTGTCAGTAAACCGTAGAATACGCCTTGCTGTTTGAATTCCGTTTATCCTTTCCGCTATCATAGAGCCCATGAAGGCTCTTATCCTCAGCGGCGGCAAAGGCACACGACTCCGACCCCTCACCTATTCAGGAGCCAAACAGCTCGTCCCTGTGGCCAACAGGCCAATCCTCTTTTACTGCATAGATAATATCGTCAATGCAGGGATCAGGGACATCGGCATTGTTATCTCTCCTGAAACCGGCAATGAGATCAAGGAATCGGTCGGCAATGGCAAGACATGGGGAGCCAAAATAACCTATATACTTCAGGATAAACCTGCAGGTCTTGCGCATGCAGTAAAGATCTCCAAGAGTTTTCTGAAGAACTCGGCCTTTGTCATGTATCTTGGTGACAACCTCATCGGCACAGACATAAGGAAGTTCGTGATGGACTTTGAAAAAAAAGGGTCTGACGCACTCATTCTTTTAAAGGAAGTCGAAAATCCCAGGCAGTTCGGTGTTGCCGATATTGCGAAGAATGGAACCATTCTCCGGCTTATTGAAAAGCCTGAAAATCCTCCATCCAACCTTGCGCTTGTCGGCGTCTATATTTTCTCAGCAGCAATCCACAGAGCTATAGACAGGATTAAGCCTTCAACGCGCGGCGAACTGGAGATCACCGATGCGATCCAGGAGTTGATAGCCATGGGCAGCCGGGTGAAGAGTTTTACTCTTAAAGACTGGTGGCTCGATACCGGCAAGAAAGATGACCTGCTCACAGCGAATGCCATTGTGCTTGATGAGTGGGGACAAAAAAAGATCGAAGGAACTATAGATAAAGCATCGAAAATACTGGGCCGGGTCTCCCTCGGCAAGAATTCATTCATCAGGGCAAGCACAGTCCGTGGACCTGTTGTTATCGGCAACAATACAGTAATTGAGAGCTCCTTTATCGGCCCGCATACAAGCATCGGCGACGATGTCCGGATCATCAACTCCTCGATAGAGCATTCGGTGATCCTGAGCGGCAGCGAGGTCATCGATGTTGAGAGAATGGAAGAGAGCCTCATCGGCAAGCGCGTTCGGGTCTTCAAAAACCACCGCCACAAAGCCCTCCGCCTCATGTTAGGCGACGACTCGACCGTCGAAGTGTAAGATGAAGTGATGCGAGTCAGTATCAGAAGACGCAGTCCTACATCTCCAGAAGCCGTTTCTTGATATCCAGCGCAGCAGTTGCACCCTCGCCTGCAGCGATCACAACCTGGTCGTGGCCGCAGAGAGGCCCCACAATATAGAGCCCGCTTGCTGACGACTCAAAGTCCCTGTTCACCTGATACGTGCGCTTGTCAGACTCTTTCTTTAGATCAAGACCGCCAAGGAACGCATCGTTCAGTTTAAAGCCGAAGTGAGACATCACCATCTCGCAGGGTATAATAGTGCCATCCTCCATCTCTACAGCCTCGACTGCATCATTACCCAGAAAACGCTTTGGCCGGCCGACGATATAGGAAATACCCTCGTCCGTCAACTCCTCCTTATAATTATCAGGCAGTTTATCCGTATAGAGTATAAGCGTCATGTCCTTTGTATCCATTTCTCTCATACCCATCGCCAGATTGGCACTTTTAATCGAATTGCCGATGATGACCGCCTTTTTATTCGTAAAGTGATAGCCATCGCAGTCTATACAGGTCACGATGGTCTTTGCAAAGAACTTGTATATGTTCTCAATGTCAGGAATATTCTCTTTGCCTCCTGTGGATACAACAACAAAGGTTCCTCTGTACATTTCACGCTCAGCAGTCACCTCAAAAATGGCGCGGTTTTTGTTCACCTTATTTACGACACCTCGAACGATCTCAACACCGAAACTGGCCGCCTGTTCCCTGCCGAGGTCGATGATCGCCTGCCCAGAGATCGTCTTCTGCGTCAGAAAATTCTCAATACTATGAGCGAGAGTAGTCCTGCCTCCTCCGCGGTCAATAAGGAGAACCCTGCGGTTATACCGGCCAAGGTAGATGGCGGCCTGCAGGCCGCCCGGACCTGCTCCGATAATGATGCAGTCATAGATTGGCTGTTCGTCCACTGAACCTCCTACATATCCCGCGAAGGACAGATGTCGGCCAGCACGCAGTTTTCATGCATTGGTTTGCGAGCCTGGCAGACTGCCCTGCCGTGATCGATCAGCATGTGTGTCAAGTCGCCCCAGTCTGCCTTCGGCGTAATTGCCATAAGGTCTTTTTCTATCTTCACAGGATCTTCGTGCCTTGTGAGGCCCAGCCTGTTGGCCAGGCGTTTCACATGAGTGTCGATCGCAATGCCATCAGTGATGCCAAATGCATTATAGAGAACTATATTTCCAGTCTTTCTGGCAACACCGGGAAGCAGAATCAGCTCGTCCATCGACTTCGGCACCTTGCCGTGAAACTTCTCGATTATCATTCTTGCTGTTGCCTGAATATGCATAGCCTTGTTGTTATAGAAGTTAACAGAACTGACATCTTTTCTGAACCGGTCGGGGTCAGCCTCGGCAACATCCCGGACGGTCCTGTACTTCTTGAAAAGGCCATCTGTCACCTTGTTGACCTGCAGATCAGTTGACTGAGCCGAAAGGATCGTTGCGACAAGGAGTTCAAAAGGATTTATAAAATTAAGCGCACATTTCAAGGCAGGATATTCCTTCCTGAGCCTCTTAATGATCACTGCCATCTGTTTCCTGCTTTCCATGTCGTCTCCCGGAAACTCCAGTATCTTGTTCATTATAGCAGAGCTTCGTCTGCACAAAAAAAATTGAAAATAAATAGTTATTGACAATCATGCTGTTCAAAGGAGTCGCAATAGAAGAACTTGTTAAGGCTGGCATCGATCCTCACCCCGCCTTACTGAGACAGGAGGAAAGGTACGGCCTTGCCGCTGATATCTGTGATCTTCTTCAGTCAGAGGTAGATTTTCAAAGCCTGGAGTTCTTCACATCAAAGATCGCAAATCCATGTGGGAGCAAACGTTTTCAAAGCTCAAGGCTTACTGAGCACGCAGTCAAAGACATTGTCTGCAGATTCGAGAAGACGCGCTTGGCAACCCAGAAGCTGATAGCTTCGCTTATTGAGGACCTTATTCTCACGATAGGGGGCAACCGAAAGTGAAAGCAGCCTATCTCGTCTGTTATGATATTGCTGACCCAAGGAGGCTGAGCAGGGTGCTTAAGCTTATGAAAGGCATTGGTAGGCACTTGCAGTATTCAGTCTTTCATTGCGTGCTGACGTGGCAACAGTTGATGGGGCTTGAGGCAGAGTTGAAGGATCTTATCGAGGAAAAGGAGGATGACGTGAGGATATATCCGCTGCCGGCTGGCGAAAAAGTCTTCGTGCTTGGGTGCGGCGACAGATTGCCTGAAGGAGTGGATTATTTTATTTCTTAAGGAAAGGAGAATTAGATTGATGGGAAGGAATGATAAAAGTTGTACAAGCCATTCCGTAACTTATTATAATTGCTGGAGAAAAGATCAGGGTGCCGAAACAAAGATGACCTTCAATAAAAGGGATTGAGACAGACTTCTCGCTTGCGATAGTGTTAACATTTAAGAAACAAAGATGACCTTCAATAAAAGGGATTGAGACCCCCAAGAAACTTCTCAATTTCGTCAATGAAGACAGAAACAAAGATGACCTTACTCAAAGCTGCACAAATAAAGAGCATGAAAAATTGACAATGAATTTTTTCTGGTAGAATGGGGATATAAGTAGTCTTGCTTTATGCCAAGAAGGAGGCCATCTGATGAAGAAAGAACCTGTTGATATTTCACAAAGT
Organism: uncultured Nitrospirota bacterium; assembly: GCA_947085015.1. GTDB lineage: Bacteria > Nitrospirota > Thermodesulfovibrionia > Thermodesulfovibrionales > UBA6898 > UBA6898. The sequence goes on along the minus strand of CAMTUV010000047.1, from coordinate 789 downwards.
CTGATCAGATCTTAATGAAGGGAACCATGCAAGGGAGTCGATTACCTCCCGGAAGGAGACACGATATGAAGGCGTTCAGAATGTTTTTCGGATCGTTTATAGTTTTTGCTCTGTTCTCACCCGCATTTGCAATTCACGAGACCATAACGGCTGAAACACAGCTTACCCTCCCTGGTGCTAACGCGGCAGCGTTGTATACTTACATAACCAAGAGCAACCCCTATGTGCGGTGGGACTTGTGGCCCGGTAAGGAAAGGATGTATGCTGGCACGCAACCCCACGGCGATTTCCTCACGACGTACGTGAATGACATCGGCATGTTCGGCATCAGAAAGAAGAAGGGGACCATGCCCGAAGGCACGATTATCGCAAAGGAAAATTACGGCATTGACAAAAAGTTTAATGCCCTTTCAGTCATGTACAAAATCAAGGGCTACAACCCTGCTGCCGCTGACTGGTTCTGGGCAAAATATGACAGGGACGGCAAGGTTCTCGCATCAGGAAGGGCAGAAGCATGCATCACGTGCCATGCAAAGAAAAAAGATAACGACTACACCTTCACCGGTGATCTGAAGAAATGAGAATCATGATACATGTCATAGCATTACAGCCTGATCCGAGTTACAATAGAATTACAGACCGCAAGCAATTAAACATGGCGACTTAATTTATGCCGCATAATCTTTTCAGAATAAGGTTTGGTTTTTTCCATTGGTCGAAACATGATTCGACGACCTCTATCAGCATGTTCAACGTTACAAAGTATTGGTTGTGTGTTGCAATGCGTCT
>CAMTUV010000046.1:0-17060 GCA_947085015.1 uncultured Nitrospirota bacterium | reverse complement strand
TGTTCGATCAATTTCCTGGCGAATTGCTATTTGCATCAACTCAGCATCTCCAATTATCAGTTTCCTCATAGCCATCTCCTTATATGGAATATGGCTATATGATATCATATTATGCGGCAATTATTATGACGTTATGTTTAAAACAATAAACATGCAGCAAAATAGCCGCATTATGCTGCCGAAGTGCGACTTTGATTAAGTAATTATTCTTCATGAAGAGGGGTTGAGACAGGGGGATGATGCAATTTTGTGAAGCAAATAGGTCATGGCGGGAAATTCCTGAATGGGCTGCGTTTTTAGTCAAGTTCGGATTTAACTGGCCCAAAAAAGAACCGTCTACCCGCAGAATTGCCCTGATTTCTATGCCATGTGACTCGGCTGGTGCTGGAATAGTTGCTCTTGGCGCGATGCGTAAACTTCTTGAAGACCCAGATGCAAATGACAGAAGCCTGCATTTCCAGAGAATACGAAACAGTACTGGGAGATTTCTTCGACGCAGGAATGAGCGTGTGCGATATAAGTTCGACTGCGAAAGCACGGACGGCTTATGGGTTGCGTTGGTGCCTCCGAGGCATAACACTCGCAGGACTATCAACGAGAGTACCGCCTGCGATTGGCATTTCGAGGACGAGCCCTTCTTGGAGGATATTCAGGGAAACCAGCTGCCTTACAGCACAATCTACCGTGACATAGTCGATCAAGGCGGCGTAATTCACGACACCAATCTACGTCAGACCTATTCAGGCGTCTGTTTGGCTGGGCGAATCATGGGGGAGAATAAGACACGCGACATCATGTCTGGCATTCAATTCAGCTCTGGTGACATGTCTGCAGGACTTGACCAATTACTCTCTGTGCATGACTGGTCTCGCGAAAAAATCTCACGTGTTTCATTCTTCAACTCCAGGACAAAGAAAAGAGATCGTGAAACGGCACCCCCATGTCTTGTTATTGCAGATGGTGACGGTGCCTTTCTTACGGTTTTGGACCATTTTAGTCAAAGTGATATTATTGCGACTATTGACCGGACATTGGAGCGAGATCGGCTGGAGACAATCGGTCAGGGGATGACAAGTAAGTCCCAGTGGTATGTTCGGGAAGAAATCCTCCCGGAAGGTCTCCCGTTCGCACCGAAGGGTATTTCTGTGGCAATCTGGAAGAAAAGATAAAAAGATGGCAGTGACCACTTCCTCAATATTTGACTTTCTGAAGCAACATTACTCTTACTTCATCGATCGGCGAGAGGTTTCATCTTATAATTTCAGCATACTCCGCCGCAATTTGCGCATGATCATAAAAAATCTCCATGAGGGTGATGCTTGCGCAAGAGAGATTTCTAATGCTTTGCGCACAAGATTGTCCGAATGGCTAACTGTCCCAATTCACTTTGACGATGGAATAGCGGAAGCCCTGTCCATTCTTGGTAACCCTGAGACTGTTGCTAATCGATGGGGCAGCGATATTAAGACCGCTTATGAGGCAGCGCTCGATGCTGCAACTAAGCTCAGTCAAAAAGAGAGTCAACTTCGGTCTGAACTTCGGCGGGTGATTGATGAGCTTAGAGCTAACGGCAAGCGATATAAAATATTTTGTCATAGATTGGCGCGACCTCATTTTGAATCGATTATACTCACGCCAGTTTATGAATCAATCGACGCTGGCCTTTTTATTCATACAGCAAAAGACTACCGTGAAGTCTCACCGTTCGATGTCTTGATAAAGGTCGGGCCTCTTCGATCCCACGGATGGGGCGGCGCCCCTGACGCACTACTTACTGCGCCACGTTTTGAAACTCTTGTTCATTTTGTATGGTCAGGATGCGGGGACGAACAGGGATTCGGCCTTGATCCGGTTACTGGTTTTTCCCTTGTTGAAGGTGGTGCTACAAATTCAACGATATCATCGAAAAATGCTGCGTTAAATGGTGTAGTCTGGGTATCAAGCACAATAAACATATGTGATAATCAGAAATCAAACGAGTTGTCATTAATTGATGAAGATGAATTTCAGGTGTTTCAGTCTATAGTTAAAACCGATGACAAACGTTCTGCTATTCTTGCGCAGATCGGCGATGAACATGGAGTTCTATTCCCGGTTCGTGCGCAAGTAATTAGCTTCGACCCCTTTATCGATGAGAATGAACAAATTGGACGCCGTCTGCCAGGAGAGACACTAACCGAGGGTATATTCCTCATCTTCCCACTACTTGACGAAGTCGATCTCGGTGGATTGCATGCCAAGGATGGGAAGTTCAGCCCTATATGGAAAGAGCAGTTGATCGCAGAATTCAGAAAAGATGAGGAAGGCTTTTGCGAAAACCTTTTCGATTGCGGAATCGAGCTATTGTGGCTTCACTCGCGCGTTAAAGACTGGTGCAAACCACCAACTACCGTGATTCCTGCGCCGAAAAAGGTTGAGCATTTCAAGATCCTTATCAATGCTTTGAGCCTTAAGGTCGAGCAAAATATTGTTAACCAAAAGCATCAAACCCCGTGGTGGCAACATGCTTGGAGAGAAATACGGCGCTCCCGCGGTGAGGCAATTTCAGAGGGCCGATTCGGACATGAGATTGTGGAGGAGAAAATCGACGCAATGCTGAACGTATTGCGGGCAGAAATCAGCGGTAAATGCAAGATAGAAAACGACTTTAGTATTGAGATACTCCCGAGCGAAGAACTTCAAGGGCGGTTCCGATTTTGCAAGATAATTTCTGTTGAAGCCGGTTTCCGTGCGCCAGAAGCAGCATTAAGAACCATTAATGATCTCAGGGAGTTTGAACAATGGCGCGTATGATACCATCCTTCATGGACGAGCACACCCCTCCCGGAGAAAGAGATGTTTTTAACTTGATTGCCGCCGGTCCAGACGATTGGGTCGTGCTACATTCCCTTGATCTTGCTCCATGGAACCGAGGGTTACGGACAGAGATCGACTTTGTTGCAATTGTACCTGACTGTGGCCTTCTTTGCATTGAGGTCAAGTCTCAACAGAAATTAACTTTTGATGGCATCTCCTGGAGCCCACCAGACATCAAACGCTCACCATTCAAACAAGCATCTGATGGGCGGCACACCTACTACCGCCGTTTACGTGAACTCGCGCCTCAATTTCGGACTGTGCCTGTTGTCCATCTTTGCATTTTCCCCAATGCTTCGTTCGATTTGCACCCTAACTTGTCTGTGCAGCAATGGGAGTTAATGGATAACAGAGTATTCAGATCATTTAAGAAAGCTTCCGACTTCTGCAAGGATTTGAGAGTACGCATTATAGAGAGTATTGATGCAGATGGCAACCTTGAACGCCTTACATCGCCACTTTCTATAGCGCAAGTTCAGTCTATTGTTGATTGCTGTGTGCCTGTACAGAGGCTCCGCCCTGATGCTCGTGAGGAGATTATACGCCGCGAACAGGAAATCGAGCGCATCCTACGTGATCAACAAAAACCGGTCCTCCAACTTGCAGGCGATAATAATCGGATGATTGTCTCTGGCGGAGCTGGAACAGGGAAGACACTTATCTCGATCGAAGTGGCAAGGCGCAAAGCTGAATCAGGGGAAAGGGTTGCATTGCTTTGCTTCAATCAACTCGTTGGCCAGTGGATGAAGGGAAAAATGTTACAAATTCGGCCTGAGTTGCCAAATCTTGTCGTCGGCCGAGCCATCCAAGTGTTGGCTGAACTAACCGGCGTGGAGATACCTGTATCTGCTGACAAGGATTTCTGGAATATTGTTCTGCCTGAAAAAGTCTTGGAAAAACTGACTGATCCGGAGTTGAAAGTAGCAGCCCAGTTTGACTACCTTGTCATCGATGAAGCGCAGGATATTCTTGCACGTCCGGCAATATGGGAATGTTTGCTTCAGCTTCTTAACGGAGGTCTTAAAGATGGCAGATATGCACTGTTGGGTGATTTTGAACATCAGGTGTTTGGAGAACGTGAGCTGTTAAAGCAGACGCTTGATACAGTAATACGCGAAGCTCAGCCGGCACGATGGAAGTTGTCAGAGAACTGCCGCAATTATAGTATCATCGGTGAAACGGCTGTAATGCTCAGTGGATTTACTGAAAAGATCTATACAGGATACATGCGACAGGGCGGTAGTGTCGCGAATTATAACATTCACTTCTATTCTACGGCAGATGAGCAGGTTAATAAACTTGCTGATTCGTTAAGAGAGTTCAAACAGCAGGGATACCGGCCTGAAGAAATAACCATTTTATCATTCTCATCTGCAGTAACTTGTGCGGCGACAAGTCTTTTACTTAAAGGATATAAGCTTCATCCTGCATGGCAACAAGGACATTTTACACATTATTGCACTGTTCATGCTTTCAAGGGGTTGGAGAATAAGGTAATAATTCTAACAGATGTATCCCCCAGCGAGGCAGAATATCATCGCGATTTATTCTATACCGGGATGACGAGGGCGACCGAATCAGTCCGTGTTTTGTGCAGCAGCAAGTGCCAGCCGACGCTGCTTAGTTGGTTAACAAAGGGAGGGGTGACTAGTGTCTGAAAGATCTGAACTCATTGTCTGGATTCGCGGGGAACTTATTGGACCTTCGCGACCTTTGGAAAATCCAGCTATTGCCGCATTTCAGGAGAACTATTTTGCTGATCAAATTTCACTTCGGCGGGGGCCTCTTGGTTGGCAACCGACTGCGGATGGTTTAATTGAAGAGATTCTTTATTATGACAGGGAGACACCGCATCGCAAGTATGGCGCCGGCCTTTTGCACCCGGCAGGTTCACTCCAATCCGTAGTTGTTCCTCCTGACATAGCAGCAGCTGGAGCAACTGATACCTTAGGCGTCGAGCCTTATGAGGGCGCTGATCTGGGTGACGTTCTGGACGATGATGTGGAGACCCAGGATATTTCAGAAGGTGCAGATCTTGACGATGCTTCTGATGACTTCGAAGTGACGAGTGCTGATGTTCGGCACCCGTCGACCATTGGTATAACTTTCTGTGTCAAGCTGGATTCCGACGGCAGAATAATTATTCGATTACCACAAAACAGGCGTTTTAACTGGCAGGACGAAGATTCGCCCCCATTTCCCTTGAATGGCCGCTATGAACATTGTATTAGACGCTGGACTGATGATAAGGGACAACAAAGGGAGGCTCCGATGTGGAGGCGACGGTCCGCTGTATTGCCCAACACAGCAATAGTCATCGGTTGCAGAGAGCTTGTTGCTGATCAGCCGCTCTTCAGAGATGTGACCATGCCGGAAGATTCTCCAATAATACTGCGAGTAGATGTTTTCGCGCGTCAAATTGCAAACAAATCAGGTTATTGGTTGGTGACGGTTGTTCTTCGTAATACTACGCCAGTCGATAAGGCAGTCCTCTATCAAACCTACTTTGAGGTCTCCGTTGAAGGTGGCAGCTTAGAAAAGTATCCGGAGAGCCAACGCCCATTCTCTCAATTGGATTCTGATGAGCAGTCACTTGCACTGCTTTACCGTGAATCCGCAACGTGGGGTATTGGCCACGGGTGTGCTGCCGGCTGGGACGCTGAACCTAATCAATCCCCGGATAGAATATATGCAGATGTTATGCCAGCCGTGCAGACCCCCAGCATGACACCTGACATTACCGACGGACAAGGCAAACCAATTCAGCTCTCTATGCGGTCGTTGGCAAACCTTCCGGACAATCAACAAGGGCAAGCATGGCAATCACTTGCAAATCTTGCCAATGAATATGCAAAGTGGATTCAGTTAAAACGTGCTGAAGTAAACGATCTGGCTGCTGATCTGCAGCCAGTTGCCGTCCGTCATCTCGATAGCTGTGAAGTCTGCCTGAGCAGAATCAACGGGGGGATTAAAGTGCTTCATAATGACCAGCGTATTAGAACGGCATTCAGACTTGCTAATCTCTCAATGCTTCTCCAGCAGATAGCGACAAAGCAATTGTCAAGGCGCCCTTTACGCTGGGAACAGAACAGCAGACAGGTTTCCCCAGATGGTGATTATCAGGCACCTTGGGCTGTATATCAGCAGAGCACGGAAAGTTCTGATATAGGCCAATGGCGCGCATTTCAGATTGCATTTCTATTGATGTCAATCCAAGGAGTCAGTGACGGTTTCTCACCTGACCGCGAGATTGTAGATCTGATATGGTTTCCAACTGGAGGCGGCAAGACAGAAGCCTATCTTGCGGTTATGGCTTTTTATATGTTTCATCAGCGTTTGTCGATGGAAAGCGATGGTAATGTTCCACAACGGGATGGCACGAATGTTCTCATGCGATACACGCTGAGAATGCTTACTACTCAGCAGTTTCAAAGAGCAGCGAGTCTAATTTGTGCCATGGAATTCCTGCGGCGCAGTCCACTGCTACACGGAATGGGCAACATCTCAGGGAAACGTTTTTCTCTTGGGCTATGGATCGGTAGCAGCGCTTCACCAAACAAGATTACACAAGCCAGGACAGAAATCACTGCATTTAGGGCTGGCAAAATCTCAGGGAACCCTTTGGTGCTGACCGAATGCCCTTGGTGCAGGGCGGAGATTGGACGCTACAATGGAAACACTCCGCGTGGTATACAACAGAATCAGTGGAATACGCTGAGAACTAGGGGAATCAGTGACGTTAATACTGAAGGTCCCTTGTTGCACTGCCCTGATGTGCGTTGTGCTTTTGGTGCCGAAGATTGGCAAACTTGGATACCGGTCGAGGTTATTGACGAGCGTATCTATATGTATCCGCCTTCTTTGGTAATTGCCACTGCTGACAAATTCGCCATCATAGCATACCGGCCTGCTGCTGGCTCACTTTTCGGCAGGAGTATTGACAACAATGAAGTTCATCAAACGCACGTTCCACCGGGCTTAATCATACAGGACGAACTGCACTTAATTTCCGGACCGTTAGGTACAATGTACGGTCTCTATGAGGGTGTTTTTGAGCGACTATGCTCTCAGCGGATATCTTCCAAATGGACAAAACCAAAGCTGATTGCATCTACTGCCACCATTCGCGGTGCGGCTGACCAGTTAAAGTCGTTGTACGCCCGGGACCATATGCAGCTGTTTCCAAGTCCTGGCCTAATGATGGGCGACTCATTCTTTGGAACTTATGCCCGCAGCGAGAATAAAAGACTGAGTCCGGGGCGCCTTTATCTCGGCATTCATGCCAACGACTACGGTTCAGTTTTGACCACTCAGGTGCGGGCCTTTTCATCGGCACTTTTCCGCCCATACTCATTCACCGGCAACCGCAGGGACCCATGGTGGACACTACTGACTTTCTACAACAGTATTCGCGAGCTTGGAGGCGCCAAAACACTATTTGACTCAGACATTCGTTCTAGGTTGAAGTTTCTATTCAATCGAGAGAATTATCCACGTGACAAGCGGCGTAACCTCAAGATAATTGAGGAGCTGACCAGTCGGCTTTCCCAGTCAGAAATTGTGGCCATGATGGATCGGTTATCCACGTCTTATGAAGCAGATGCAAATAATGTTATAGATGCTTGTCTAGCCTCTAACATTATCGAAGTGGGGGTCGATATTCCGCGGCTTTCTCTCATGGGAGTCGTAGGGCAGCCGAAAACCACTGCTCAATATATTCAAATCACCGGTCGGGTTGGTCGCCGTTGGTGGGAGCGGCCCGGATTAATAATGACGATTTACAACCCTTCCAAGAGCCGGGATCGTTCACACTTTGAACAATTTCACAGCTACCATCGGAGACTGTACGAGCGCGTAGAGCCGACCTCAGCGACTCCCTTTGCGTTTTCGGCTATTCAAAGGGCTTTGCCAGGGGCTTTAATTATGTGGGCCAGGCAACACAGCACTGCCAAAGTTCAGAATCTCGCTGCATATGAGAATGAGATTGATGTCTGTCATGAACTTCTTCAAGAGCGTTGCAAAACCATTCAGACCGATGCAGACATGGCAAGATCGTTGCTCGAACTCGCGAGAGTTCGGGACGAGCTGAAAGCAAAGTGGGGACTAAACCCGCAGCAGTGGGAGGAATTTCCGCCTAATATAAACGGAGAATACCTCATGTTATGGCCGGGGCAATATGCAACTCTAATCCAGAGGCAGAGAGGTGCTGTTATTGCGAGCAGTATGCGCCAGGTAGACGGGAGTGCAGAACTATCCATAACTCAAGGCTATGCACTTACTAATGCACAAGGTCAGCCGCCACGGGAGGATCAAGCATGAACAGACAGGTTCGTATCGGACAGCTAATCGCTCCATTTGGGCCGGGAGCCATATACACTGACCGAAGAGGTACACCTCTCGTTGTTTGTGGGCTCGATCACTGGTATAAAAGTTCGGATCAGGTTAATGGCTTAGTGCAGTGTCAAAATCCTGGAGAATTTCAGAAGTTCGAGCCCAGACTAGCTGCACTCTTACGAGTGGATCGTTTCTGCAGGCCAGCTGATTTTCGCTCTGCACGTACAGGTCAGCAGGCTCCGCCAAACGCATGGCTTTATACGCCTGCGCAGCGATTTCCCCGATGGTATCGTCATTCAAGGACCGGAGAAATGAGGAAATTTAATCTGCATACAGAACGTCTTGATAATTTGAGCGGGGGACGATGGCTGCCGGTGCGATTTGTTGCGGTATGTGCTGGTGGCCATTTATGCGAATTCCCTTGGAAACAGTGGATTGGGTGTCAGTGCCCCGGAGACGGGAATCTAATTTTGACTGATCACGGTGGCTCTGAACTGAGCAGTATCAGCATTAAGTGCAGTGCTTGCCCAGAAGGCTCAACTGGGCGTAAGGGTAAAAGCCTTTCAGGCACAACCGTAAAACCGGATTTGGATCAGGGTGAAAAAAGCGCATTTGAACAAGTAGGAATCAGTTGTCCTGGTGAGCGGCCGTGGCTGGGCGAAGGAGCTAACGATCAGAATTGCAGTAACCCTTTGGTCGGGGCGCTCATAAACCAGATTAATCTGTACTTCCCCAAGACTATCTCGGCTATTCTCTTGCCAGATTTACAGCAGAAGGACCCTGCTCTTGTTCAACTGAGAAATGCAATTGAACAGGATGCGGGGACATGCGGAATTGCAAGGACTCTTTGGAATATGAACATGCGACCCGGAGCTGTCGCTCTGGTTCAAAGCTCTCTTGCTGGTCGAGGCATTAATCCTGAATCTGTCCAGTTAGAGCAAGCATTGGAAAACCTTTTTGCCTTTGTATCTGCCGCAATTTCTGATGCTGTCCAGCCTGCTATCCCAGATTCAGACCTACTTGATTTTCGACGTGCCGAATTCAACATCATCCGCAGCGAAGTTAATGATACCGAGAACATTCCCAATCTCAGAGTAATTCCCACTACAGTACCTCCGGACTTTGTAACTTGGATTGCAAAGATAAATTTGGTCGAACGATTGCGCGAAACCCGAGTCTTTTATGGATTCGACCGTTTGGAGCCGAGCACTCAACCATTGGCCGGCATGCCAGACGCAGCAATGAGGCAACTGTTTCGTAATCCTCCACCGCAACGGCAAGACCAATGGTTGCCAGCGATTGAGGTCTTTGGCGAGGGGATCTATATCGAACTTAGCGAGCCAAAGATATCCCAATGGCAGATGCAGAATGAGGATTGGCTTACTAATCGCCTGAATGACGGGTTCATCACGAGACTATCCGGAGTGTTTCAAACCCTCCCTCCAAATGCTGGTGCAGACAGGCGATGGGCGACGAAGTATCTTCTTGTTCACAGCTTGGCACACATACTAATAAATCAATTTGTCTTTGAGTGCGGTTACAGCACGGCTTCATTGCGCGAGCGTCTCTACATCTCTGCTGACACTCAGGCCCCCATGGCAGGTATCCTGATTTACACGGCAGCGGGGGACTCAGAAGGAACATTAGGCGGCCTTGTTCGCTTGGGTCAGCCTGATCGGCTTGGGGCAATTGTCCGACGAGCTCTTAGTCGAGCATCATGGTGTTCAGCTGACCCTGTTTGCTCGGAAAATCTCGGTGGTCAAGGATCACGCCTTGTCAATCTTGCCGCCTGTCATGCTTGCACATTGCTGCCTGAGACATCGTGTGAAACTATTAATCAAGGCTTGGATCGGGCTATGATTGTGGGGACGCCGGTCAGTCGGCAACGCGGTTTTATGTCAGAGCTGCTTGATGAGATATACACTCTGGGATAGTGGTTGTTTACGTCTTTACAAAACGCAAACCAAGGGTGTTGATTAAGCTATGAATAAAACGGTCGGACGTTGGATGGCGAAAGAATTTGAAGTCTGACGAAAGTTTATACTGCATTTAATTTGGTTTATTCTCCAGTGCCGCCCACTGCTTAAGCATTTGTCTTTTCGCTGCACGTCGAATTCGGGCCAATTCAGCCCTGTGCACTTTGAGCCCGATGTTGTAAATATCGGCTTTTTCTCTTTCGCAAATTTTGAAGGCCTTATCCATTTTCCTGTTTAAGACTTTTACCTGTGCCTTGGTTAATACGTCAAAATCTTCAAACGGTGTATCGGGATGGAAATTGAGACTATACTTATCGATAAGCTCATGGAAGAATAATTTCACATCTTCAACTCTTTCCATCAAACCCTCCTACAGTTAAGTTCTTCCTGCGCTGTTCGCGCCACTTAAAGCTCCTTGTGTTTCTTTAAGTAGTCGGTTATCGCTTCTTCCAAGAGTCTATACATCTGCGTATCCCTCTTTACCGCCAGAATCTTCAGCTTCTTTGCCAGCTCAGGGTCCATCCTGACCCCGAAAACCTTATTGGGCGATGAAGTGCCTGTAGATGTCGTGCTTTTTCTGCCCATTTGACCGCTCTCCTTTTCGTTTAGCTTACCTCAAGGAAAGAATCATGTCAACAATATAACATGATGACATTAAATCAGGACATTGCTATTATGTTAACAAGTTAACATAATAGCAATTAAAGGAGGCAAATTCATGAGCACCAATAAATACTACAAGAGCTGGAACATCAAAGGCATCGCCGAAAGCGTTCTCGAAGAAATCAAAGAAGACGAGATTGATGAAGAAGAAATCGATGACGTGCTTGATTATTATTTGCAGAGAGCGTATTGGTCTGTATACAGCAGAGATACCCGTGATGCAAGGATAGTTGTTGAGTTAGTCCAGCAGTATATTGAAGAAATGGAAAGCATGTCATGAGCGGAGTTTCGTATAACAAGAAATCAAAAAAGGAGAAGAGAAAAGTGAAAGATGTATTTGTTGAACACTACGGACGGTTAGTCGGAAAGACAGTAACAAAAATAGCAAAAGAGGCCGACAGAGAGTTATACGGTCTTATATTCATTGTTGCTTACAATTCAATGACGGAACAATAGCCTGGATATCACAGGACCCTGAAGGGAATGGCCCCGGCTTTTTAGATATCAGCGAAAAGTAATGAACACACTCATTCATGGTACCGAGAAAATATCTCAATCTTGCCGCGAAGAGTCAGGTCTTCATCCTTCACAAGGGCTGTCTGAAGGCGAGGCTGCGGCGTTGCCCCGCTCTGTATTCTATGGACAAAAAATGCAGACAGCTTCCGGTTGTCGTATGATATGATCAGGTGCTATAATAAGACCAGAAAACAAGTCCTTAAGGAGGCACCTGATATGGGCACCAAATTTTCTGAAGACATTATTCCCCTGAGCACCCTCAAGATCAATCCCGGCAAGGTCGTCAGGCTCACCTCCGAGACCCACAGGCCGGTCCTGCTCACCAGCCACGGCCAGGGAGTTGCCGTGGTCCAATCTCTCGGCGATTATGAAAAGGCTGATGAGGAGCGTTCTTTCATGCGCGCGGTAACGGAAGGGCTCATGGATATAGAGAAGGGGCGGATCGCGGGCATTGATGAAGTCAGGAAGCGGTTAGGACTGAAATAGATATGGCAAAGAGAAGTTCCCTCTCTTTTGCGGAGTCTGCCATCGCTGACCTTGAGGAGGTAATGGTCTGGTTTGCAGAGCAGGGAATTCCGGAAACAGGCAGAAAACTCGTCGAAAAAGTGATCGCGCAGACTGAGCGGCTCGTCTTCTATCCTGACTCGGGACGGGTTGTGCCGGAGTTTGCCGCAAAAGACCTGAGAGAGATTATTCAACCGCCTTTTCGTATAGTGTACCGGCGTCAGAAGGGGAGCGTTATTATTGTGCGGATCTGGCGTAGTGAACGACTGTTGAAGCTCCCGTAACAGGAAAGAGAGGTTTTTCCACTCTGACTGTCTTACATGTCCTCGGCGTGGTCATCCACGTGTAATGGAAACGAACACTGTCCGGAGTCCTGATAAAGAGATAATACTGTTCTGCTTATACCATGAAAATCGAACATATGTATTTCGATTTTCATGGTATAATGGAGCATCATGATCAAGCGCGAAAATCTGGTGCACGAGGCAAGGGCTGCCTTGAAGCGGAGCCGTGCAGTCGCGCTCATAGGGCCGAGACAATGCGGCAAGACCACTCTGGCCAGGCAGCTCGCCTCAGTTGACTCGCCCAACTATCTTGATCTGGAAGACCCCTCAAGTCTTGCCCGCGATCTGCTGGATCCTGATGTTTTTTATGAAGAGCTTGTGGCGTGGTTTCAAATGCGGACAGCATAGCTGCCGAGTGGGTTACTTGCCTCTGGCCGTTATATCTTCGGGGATGCCAGAGCTGGCCTGAACGAGCTGCTCGACCTTTTTCATATCTGCCTTTCGGAACAACCCTGCTTTGCTGAGCACCTTCCGCGCCTCACCCTGCATATCCGGTATTTTCTTGTACACGTCCCTGTTAACCTGCATGAATATTTTTCCATTTCCCAGTTCTGCGATCTTTACAGGACTATAGGAGATTCTGCCTGCCAGGCCTGAGCGGACGCTGCCGAAGAGCTGCTCCATGTCTTTGCGCAGGAGCCTCACGCATCCATGGCTCATAAACCGGAATACAGACGAGGGATCGATCGTGTCGTGGATCAGGATCCCGGGGAGTGTTGTCTGAAGGACGTATCCTCCCACCGGGTTCTTCCGGCCGGGCGGGTAGCTCTCTTTCACGCTCAGGCCCTCGCGCCTCATCTCTTCCTGGATCGATTCCGGCACTTTCCAGTCCGGGCTTTTGAGCTTCCCTTTTATTTTGAATTTGCCTGCAGGGGTTTCCCATCCTCTCTGGCCTTCCTTCTTCGGCATGCCGAGGCCGACCGGCACTGACATCACAGGAACACTGCCCTGAAAGAGATAGAGCATGCTGCCGGGCAGGTCGATAACAATGCCATTGTCCATGGTTTCGGGGATGATCTCACTTACAGCGATCCGGATGGTTAGCCCTGCCCTGAGCGGCTTTTCGGGGTCAAGGCCGTTGTCAGCTGCTATTTCTTTCCATCTGACGCCCATCCTGTCGCCGATCGAAGTGAGCGTATCGCCGCCGGTAACGGTATACGTTATCTTGTGCTGCAGGAGCAGTCCAGCCGAAGCAGATGAAGTGAAGAAGGTGATCAGCATCAGCAGAACGCCAGTAAAAGCAGCAAAGCGCCTGATGCAGACCCCATGATAAGCCATTTCCTTCAGCTGCCTGTAGTTCATGCCCCTTATGTCCTTCTCCTTTTACGGAAAATCCTGAACGCGTTCAGAAAGACCTCTTCATTCGCTCTGTGCCCCTATGAAGCACTTCCCATTTCCTGAATTATAGCTGAGATGCAGCATTGAGGCCATCTTTATTTGAGTCTACGAGGACAAAAGGAAATGAAAAGGGACAGACAATTTTATACTGAATCAACAGCTCAATGCATTCGTTTCAGTTTTTTGCCTTTTAGCACAAATTAATGTTGCCCGGCTCGATGCTTCAGCTCTATGACACGGCAGAGCGTCGTGAGGCAGCAGTCCAGGCTTGTGTATAATAGACGGGCCGATTCCAGCAGGACTGACAGAAAAGGAGAGCATTTCAATGGAATGGACTGAAGACCTTGCAGTGGGCATATCTAAGATTGATGAACAGCACCGGGAACTCTTCAAACGGATCAATGACCTACTCCTTGCGATCAGGGAGCATCGCTGCCGTGATGAGATCGACGGAACGATCAGGTTCCTTGATGGCTATGCCCAGTTTCATTTCAGCGAAGAGGAGAAGCGGATGGAGACAGCCGGGTACACGGGCCTTCAGGAGCATAAACTCCGGCACGCTGAGTATCTGAAGAACATCATCGAACTAAAGGAGCAGGCGTCACTCCCCAGAGAAACCGGCATGTCATACGAACTCTCGGTAACAGCGAACCAGATCGTTGTAGACTGGATCGTAGCGCATATCATGAAGGACGACAAGCTGTTCGGGGCGCATGTGAGGAAGCTGAACACGTAAAGCCGGACGCGGAACAGCAGCAGTTACAGGAACAACGCCTCGAAATCCCTCGGCGTTATGATCCTGATACCATGAAACTTCTTTATCATAAGAAGATCAGAATCACCCGTAACGAGATAATCCGCCTTTGATGCAAGAGCACAGGCAAGAATATTGTCATCGTCAGCATCCCGGCAGATGTCCGTAATCTTAAGATCATGCTCAATGATCCGTTCAATTGCTTCACTGACAGGCTCCAATGCAGAAGCTATCTCATTGTGAGAAAGCCTAAACTTCCTGGAGAGCACACGGCGGAGTTCTTTCAGAATAAACGGGCAGGAGACAAGAGAGAATTCATTTGCGCGGGCCCTGTGCAGTAATTTTGAGCAGATCCCCTCAGTGATAATTGCCGCAATGAGCACATTCGTATCAAATACGGCGATCATGATATGGCATTAAATACATCTTCTTCGCTGACAATACCAAGCTTCTTTGCCTTTGGCCCGAGTTTCTTCTGTACTGCCCTGAGTTTCATTTCCCACAGGAACATGCTCAGGGATTCCTTAACAATGTCACTCTTGTTCCTGCCGGTAGTCCTGGCAAAGCGGTCAAGCTCTTCGGACATGGTTTCCGGCAGGCTGACTGATAATACTGTTCTCATAATGCACCTCCTGTATTACAATACACTACAAAACTGGTGTTTGCAATCCTCGTCCTGATTACCGCTTTATCCCCCTGAGCACTGCTTTTTTCCCGCCAAGACCTGGGCGCTGCTCAACATAAAACCCTGCCTCGCCAAGTCCCCGTCTCACTGCCCCGGCAACAGTAAACGTGGCACAGGTCCCGCCAGTCTTTGTTTTCTCCCCAATTGCAAGGAGAAGTTCAGGCCGCCAGATGGCAGGGTTCTTCTTCGGGCCATGGCCGTCCAGAAACCATGCATCACAGGGCGCGGTAAGTGCATTGACCATTTCGAAGGCCTCACCGATCCAGAGATTCAGGGTCAGGATGCCAAAGGGTCGTACGAGTTGTATCTGGTGCCATCCCGGCCTGGTAATATCAAGTCGGCTGTACGCCAGGACGAGAAGATCAATAAGCGGACCGACCTCGGGCCTGAATCCCTCAAGGATTGATGCCATCCGTTTAGAAGTGATTGGATGCAGTTCAACGGAATTGTAGGTTATGGATAGATCAATGATGCTGCTCTTGTTCAGAAGATCCATAAGTGCGATCAGAACACGGCCTGCGCCAAAACCTGTTTCACCTATCCTGAATTTCTTTTTCCCCGGCCCCATGGCTGAAAAACTTTCTGGAAGGCCGCAGCCTTGAAAAAAGACCTGCTTCGCCTCTTCGATCGCATTCACTACATCGAAGTACCGGTCGTCATAATGTTCATTAACCAGATAGGGAGGGATCTGCATGGTCACGAATTCCTTGTCTTCCTTCTGCATGAGCAATTGTAACATGTCAAAGGATATCGAAGCTGAACGCATCTGCATGGCATAGCTGATCCGTGCTGCAGGTCAGCGGGTTGACATGTTCAGCAAGAGAGGAGATGCTTCAAAGCAGCTGCCAGAGGTATAATAATGATAATTCAACAGCAGAACAGGAAGGAGATCATACGATGAAGGAATTCAGTTGTAGCAGGTGCGGCGCTGTCTGGCAGAAAAACGGCAGGACAAACTGCTGGAGCGCCAACCCTGATGAAAGGCCCTCGAAGCCGGGGTACTGTCCCTCGCAGGAACATATGGACCTTATTCAGGAGAGCTTTGATCAATACAAAGGCGACAGCGCTGACGCGAAGATGGCCCAGGTCGCAACGCGGGTAGAAGGTCTCTGCTACGAACATAAGGAGGGGAGCACCGCGATCCGCGCCCGCTGGACCCGGGTCGAGGATACCATCGCCTTTGCCAAACTCATGGGATACAGCAGGATCGGCATGGCCACCTGCATCGGCCTGCTTGATGAGACAGAGCGCCTCAGCCGCATCCTCTCGGCCCAGGGGTTCACGCCGCTTTCGGTCTGCTGCAAGAGCGGAAGCATAGACAAGCTCGAACTCGGCATCACGGAGCAGGACAAGGTGCGGCCCTCGACCTTTGAACCTGCATGCAACCCTATTGCCCAAGCGCGGCTACTGAACGAGGCAGGCACAGATATGAATATCATCGTCGGGCTCTGTGTCGGTCATGACATGCTCTTCACCAAATACTCGGATGCACCGGTAACTACCCTCATCACCAAGGACCGCGTCACAGGGCATAATCCTGTCAGCGTCCTGTACGGCCAGAACTTCTACTACAAACGGCTGCTGACAGAACAGGTGGAGGTGGAGCGCAAGCCTTAAAGGGTTTGTAAAAAGTCCGTATGCTGCGTTGCGCTTCCGGAGCTTTTTACAAACCCTTCGCATTGCATACAGGACCTGTTTTCTTTACTGCATTCCCGACGCGGCATATACTAAGAATATGGAGAAGCAGCCTGTTCAGATGCTGAAGAAGAACCCCTGTCAGGACTGCGATTTCTGCCAGTGTTGCAGCGAAACACGGTGCAGCCTCTGCAGGTCATTAGACTGCCCTTCCTCCAAAAAAGCTAAAAAGAAAAAAAAGGAACACATTCCGCTCTTCAGAAAATTCTGAGCGCTCTGTTTTTCTGAAAAATCAGGCACCGCCATAAAAAAAAGCCCCTAAGGAGATCAAATCCTCAGGGGCCAGGGGAGGTAATTGAAGGGTGTTTAGTTGTGGGCCTTTGCCTCTGCAGTATCCTGCACGGTAACCTTTGACAGTCCGCCTACTGCATCAACTACATAGCCCATAACTGTTC
>CAMTUV010000045.1:0-50714 GCA_947085015.1 uncultured Nitrospirota bacterium | reverse complement strand
GCAATATCTTTGGTGATCTGAGCGATAAGGGCATCTGCTGACCCGAACTTCTTTTCCTGCCGCAGCTTTTTAATGAAATAGATCGTCACTTCTTCGCCGTACAGGTCTTCATTAAAGTCAAAGACATGCACCTCGATCGCAAGAGATTTTGTATCAAACGTAGGTCTGAAGCCGATATTGACGACACCGTCATGACAGGTATCCCGTGCAGAGAGCTTCACTGCGTACACGCCGTCTGCAGGAATGATTGCATGTTTTGAGGCAATGTTTGCTGTCGGAAAACCGAGGGCCTTGCCCCTGCTGTCACCCTTGATCACAATGCCGGTTATGGCATAGGGCCTGCCTAACAGGTCTGCTGCATGCTCGACCTCTCCGGCTGTGAGCAACTGCCTGATCTTGGTGCTGCTGATCACCTCGCTCTTCAGGGAGATCTGATTCACCTCATTTACTCTGAAGCCGAATTCTTCACCCATAGCCCGAAGTGTCTGCGTAGTGCCCTCTCTTCCCTTGCCAAAACGGTAGTTGCAGCCCACAAAGATCTCTTTTGTGCCAAGGAGATCACAGAGGATTTTTTTAACAAATTCCCGCGGCGGCATTTCCGCAAAATCAAGGGAAAAGGGTATCTTGACCAGCACATCAATATCTAATTTTTTGAAAAGCTCGATCTTCTCTTCATAGATGCTTATGAGCGGAGGACATTTTTCCGGCGCAAGGATTTTGAGAGGATGAGGTCTGAAGGTGACGACCATGCTCTGGCCATGGATCTCCTGAGCCCGCTTCATGACCATACGGATAAGTTCCTGGTGGCCAAGGTGTATGCCGTCAAAATTCCCCAGGGTTATGACGCTGTTGGTAAAAGGCCGCTCAATTTTGCTCAGATCAGTTATGAGCAGCATACGTTTTTGCGCATAGCGAAGGATTTCGATAAACTCATGTATAATTATAATGTTTTTCGCGCTTCTTTGGCGGAATATTAGCAGAAAGTGGTTCAAGAAGATTCTTATGTTTGACAAAAAACTGAAAACATATCAGCAGATCATTGAACAAATGGCAGACGGAGTCTGCCTTGTGGTCCTTGATGGCAGGATTACACACTGGAACAGCGGAGCAGAGGCGATAACCGGGTGGGCTTCGCAGGAAGTGCTTGGTAAATCCTGCTACGACGAACTGATCAGGTTTGAAGATGAGGGGGGGAATGCACTCTGCGACCTCATTACTTCCCTTGCTGCGACGAATGAACCACTGCAGAGAAATTTATTTCTAAAGGCCCGGGATGGCAGCAGAGCCTTTGTGGAAGGCAATATTTCGCAACTGCTCAGGGATGGAAAGCCTGAAGGCATTATCATTACCTTCAGGGATATTTCGCAGTTTACCTCACTCAGACCGTTTCAGCTTAAGACTCAGAGACTCGAGCGTCTGATCCCGATCTGCGGATGGTGCAAGAAGATACGGCATGATGATGAAACATGGGAGCAGCTTGAGGCCTATCTCACAGAGCAGGGATTCGGTGATTTCACACACTCCATCTGCCCTGTCTGTGCAGAGAAGATATTCTCTAAACGCATTTATCTTGAGAGCTACCAGAAAATCTGTAAGGCGATCAGTACCAGCCTTTCGGTTGAGGAGGTGCTGAACCTCATTGTTACACATGTTGTTAAGGTGATGAACATGAAGGCAAGCCTTGTGCGACTCCTCAACAGAGAGAAGAACCAGCTCGAGATCGCAGCCCACTGCGGCCTGAGCGAAAGCTATGTAAATAAAGGCCCTGTTGAATATGACCGGTCCATTGACGATGCACTCGCAGGAAAGCCGGTCTCTATCTACGACATCACCGAAGACAAATCATCAAAATACCGGAAAGAGGCAGAAAAAGAGGGCATTCGTACGATCCTCTCGATACCGCTTCGGTTCAAAGATGAGGTGATTGGTGTGCTCAGAATGTATACTGCGGAACCACTGGATTATTCAGACGAAGACCTGAATTTTCTTGCTGCTATTGCTGAACAGGCTGCTATTGCGATAATGAATGCACGTCATTTTGAAAAAAGCGTTTCACGCGAACGAGAGTATCTCGATATATTCAAGGCCGTTACCAAGACGATCAGTTCAACGCTTAATGTGAAAGAGGTCTTAAACACGGTTGTGAGGATGATCCCTGCTGTCATGAGGCTGAAGGCGGCGACCATACGGCTCCTGGACCATACAGGCCAGAAACTGGTGCTTGAGGCTGCCCACGGGCTCTCACAACAATATCTGGGCAGGGGACCTGTTGATACAGAAGAGAACATACGGGAGGCCTTAAACGAAAAGCCTGTTGCCATCTATGATGTGATGACAGACGAGAGGATTACCTATAAAAAAGAGACAGAGGCAGAAGGGATCAAGAGTGTTCTTGCCTTGCCTATCATAGCAAAAGGGAAGGTGATCGGCGTGCTCAGACTGCTTACCAACGTGCACAGGACCTTCAGTCAGGACGAGATCGAATTTACAATGGCCCTTGCAGAACAGTGCGGCATAGCTATCGACAACGCCAGGATGTACGAAAAGCTCCATTCTGTGAAGATGCAGTAATTTGATAAATAATAAACCCTGTGGTTTCACTTAAAAGAGCCTGCTTCTGACTGCCACAGTTTCAAGTTTCTGTCATTCCGGCTTGTCCGGAATCTTTTCGGAAGGATTCCCGACGCGCTTTACTTGCGGGAATGACACTAAAAATAAACATTCAAATACCGGAGAGCAGAAACGACAAAGGCCCCCCGATACTATCGGGGGGCCTTTGTCGTTTGACGACCGGATATTCTTTAGAAGAACATCTTCTGATTGATCAGGATGCCGAGCGCAACGAGAAGCGCATAGATCGCAAGGGACTCGATCATGGCGAGACCGATGATCAGGGTCGTTGTGATCTTTCCGGAAGCCCCGGGGTTTCTTGCGATACCCTCGGTTGCGCCCTTCAGACCCATACCCTGGCCAATGCCTGTGCCAAAAGCAGCCACGCCGATCGCGAGGCCTGCAGCAAGCGCAGCCATCCCCTTGCCTGAACCGGAATCCGCAGCCTGTGCAGCAGCAGGAGCAGCCGCTTCAGTGGCGAAGACAGCTGCAGGAGCAAGCAGACAGATAACAGCGAATGTGAGCAGTGCGACAGAAAGAATTTTGTTCATGTTGTTCTTTCCTCCTTTCTTAGAGACTTTGATTTAATGTGCCTCTTCAACGGCACCAGCAAGATATAATGTCGTAAGCAGTGTGAAAACAAAGGCCTGGATTACGCTGACCAGAGTGCCGAGAGCCAGAATAAGCGTCGGTACCAGCCAGGGTGAAAGTCCTGCAAGCACGAGCAGGATGATATGCTTTGCCACCATGTTGCCAAAAAGCCTGACCGAAAGTGTTACCGGTCTGACCAGATGGCCGATAAGTTCAATAATGAATATGAGCATCATGAGCGGCAGGGCCGGAAGCGACCGGATAGGCCCAAGAAAATGCTTGAAATATCCGATGCCATGAACCCTGAGGCCGTAAACATGCGTTGCAAGAAAGATCGGCACAGCCAGGGCAACATTATTATTTATATTGCTGGTCGGAGAATAGAACCCGGGGATAAGACCCATGAAATTGCAGACAGCAACGTACAGGGCAACCGTGCCTATGAGAGGGAAAAAATGCTTTGCCCAGTGATGGCCTATGTTTTCCTCACAGAGGTTCAGGACACCTTCTGCAATTGTCTCTATAAAGTTCTGCAGGCCGGTCGGAACGAGCGTCAGTGATCTGTTAACTATAAAAGCAGTTGTGATGAGGATGAAAGAGGCAAGAAAGGCATACGACACGTAGTGGGGAACGGTCTTAACATTTATGAAAAGATCCAGCAACAGTTTTTCTTCGTGCATTAGGAATCTCCTTAGGAGAAAAGTAGGGTAATATTACCTAAGAAAAACGCGAGAAGTCAAGGATTTGCAACAGTTTTATACGTCCATAAAAAATGACAATGTATGCAAAATATTGCATTTTTTAGTTCAAAAGTGTATTAATAACTGTAATTAGTAGTATATCTTTAGTACACAGAATAATGGGAATAGTGATGGCAAAAGATAAAGTAAAAAAGGATCTGAGCGATGAGGAGAAACAGAGTCTCCCTCTTTATCCGATCGGCATTGTTGCTGAACTGATCGGAACGACTGACCAGACGCTCAGGCTTTATGAGAAGCATGGCCTGATCAAACCGGCACGCAGGAACAAAAACAGGTATTATTCAGAGAATAACATCAAGTGGCTCCGGTGCCTCAGGGACCTGATCCATAACCAGAAGATCAGCATTGAAGGCATCAAAAAGCTCCTTGATTATGCCCCCTGCTGGGAGATTACCAGCTGCCCTGACGAGCGGAAGGGTAAGTGCTCTGCGTACATAGACAAGACCAAGCCCTGTTGGGAGCTGAACCGGATGATCTGCAATACTGAATCAGGCAGGATCTGCGAAGACTGCGTTGTCTTTATCTCCAAGCAGATATCAAGGCAGAAATAGAATTTACCGTTGCTGCTGTGCCATTATTATTGATTCCTGCATAACTATTGACCTAATTTTTTGTCACTCCCGCTTGTCGGGAGTCCTTCCCGCAGAAAGATTCCACTCCACAAGGGAGTGCAAGCGGACGAGCCGGAATGACAGGACGTGGGACATTTCATTTGCATCTTTCAATAACTAAACGCCTACAGACTGTCTGCCTGATTAGCTGCCGTCAGTCAAAGTTGAATTTGGTCGGATCTCTTATTTCCCAGATAGATTTGTATGGCGAGTACTGTTTTGGTTGTGTGCCTTCCCTGAAGTATTCTTTCAGTCCTGAATCGTCTCTGGAAAGAAGCCCGGTCTTAGGGTCAATAGAGAGGCTGATAATGCCTTCAGGCTGCTGAAACCCTTCGGATTCTTTAGCAGCGCTGCTCATGAACATGGTCCAGATCGGTGCGGCAGCCTTTCCTCCAGTCTCCTGCGACCCAAGCGTTTTTGCATTATCAAACCCTACCCATACAGACGCCACAAGATTTGACGTGTACCCGACAAACCATGCGTCTTTATAATCGTTTGTTGTCCCGGTCTTTGCTGCAACAGGCTGGCCCAAGGCTTTGGCCCGCCAGCCTGTACCGTGTTTTACAACATCCTCCATCATGGAGGTGATGAGAAATGCTGTCTGGGGGCTGATCACCTGCTCAGGCTCCGGTTCGTTTGTCTCGAGGATCCTGCCCTTGCTGTCTGTCAGATATTTCAGGGCAAGAGGTTTTGACTTCATGCCGCTGCTCGCAAAGACATTGTACGTCATTGCCATTTCAAGAGGCGTGATGCTGAATGAACCGAGCGCTATGCTCAGGTTTCGCGGCATGTCTGCAGAAACCCCGATAGTCCGTGCAAAGCTCATGAGCGCATCAAGGCCCATGGCATCAACAAGCCGGACAGTCACCACATTTCGCGAATACGTCAGGGCTTCTCTGAGGCGCGTGGGGCCGTAATACTTGTGATCATAGTTCTCAGGGGTCCAGTCGCCCTTCGGGCCTCCTGAATAGGTGACAGGCTCATCCACGATAAGGCTTGCGGGTGTGAAGCCATGGTCCATTGCAGCAGCGTAGATGATAGGCTTAAAGGATGATCCCGGCTGGCGCTTTGCCATAATGGCGCGGTTGAAGTCGCTCCGCGAAAAGTCGTACCCGCCGACCATTGCCCTGATAAAGCCGGTGTATGGTTCAACAGCAACAAGTGCGCCTTCAACTTCCGGCTCCTGCTCAAGTGCAAGTGCAACGCTGTTTTTCTGTATGCTCTTGATGCTGACCCTGACAAGATCACCGGGATTGAGGATCTGGTTGAGGCCGAAGTTGGTTATGACTTTGACACTGCCTGACTTGCTGAGCGTTTTTGATGCCCAGAGTGCATCCTTGATCGAGAGCTTGCCGAGCAGTCCCCGAGTCTTGATCACAGCCTCCTGAGCAGTAACTTTCAGGACAAGACCTGTGTAGATATCGCCCGGATTGTTTATGACTGTTGTCTGCATGTCGCGGGTTTTAAGTTCTTTTTCTATATCAATGTCCTTTTTCGTTTCGAGTGCACCGCGCCATCCTCTGCGCTTGTCAACCTCTCTCAGGCCGTTCTGCATGGCATTGACAGCAGAAAGCTGCATAGCCCTGTTCAGCGTGGTATATGCCTTGAGGCCAGTCTTGTACACCGCCTCTTCTCCGTATTTCTCTTCGAGGTACTTTCTGATATATTCGACAAAATAGCTGTTTGCCTCAATGCCCTTTTTCAGGCTCGAGAGGTACAGTGGGTGATTGTAAGCGCTTTCCCGTTCCTGTTTTGTGATATATCCTGCATCTTCCATTCTGCTTAAGACGATGTTCTGCCGTTCTTTGGCCCGTGTAAGATCATTAAAGGGAGAATAGGTGGTGGGGGCCTTGACCAGACCTGCTATCATGGCCGCTTCTGCGAGGGTAAGTTGCCTTGCTGACTTGCCGAAATAGGTGCGCGCTGCCATTTCCACGCCATACGCCCCGTGTCCGAAATAGACTTTATTGAGATACAGTTCAAGAATCTCCTGCTTGCTGAGACTCTTTTCGATCTTGAAGGCAAGGGCAGCTTCGAGGAGTTTGCGCTTCACAGTTTTTTCGGATGACAGAAATACGACCTTGGCAAGCTGCTGGGTGATGGTGCTGCCACCCTCCTTCAGGCTGACATGAATGATGTCCTTTACGATTGCCCTGACAATAGCAATGTAGTCTATGCCTTTGTGCTTGAAAAAGCGTGCGTCTTCAACCGCAACGATCGCATTGGTCATCTGCTTGGGGATGTTATTGATCGAAAGGAAGATGCCCTTTTCTGCCTTGAGTTCGCCGATCAGAACATCGTCATCAGCATAGATTTTCGTGCCGCCGCTGGCATGGTAATTTTTTAGCTCGTCGATTGAAGGAATGCCCCTGGCTATTGCCACATAGCCGCCTGCAATGCCGCCGATAAGAATAGAAGACAGGACGAGAATAATGATGAGCTTTGGTTTCACGGTAACGTAAAGTATACCCGCCTTATGAAAGCACTGTCAAAACGGTATCAGGACAGAATGGATAATATTAGATTTATTCCGCCGCCGACCAAAAGGGCAAAGACCGTAATGAGCGCGAACATCAACAGCGACGTTTTCGTGCCCCGCTCCTTGATGATCATAAAAAAGCTTGCAAGACAGGGCACGAAGAGTGACAGTGTTATGATGCTCACGATCACCTGATTTTCGTTCATCAGTCCCTGTTTTGAAAGCTCGAAGAGGCCTGCTGCGCCGTAGTCCCGTCTCAAAAAGCCCATGATGAAGGCTGCAGTTGCTTCCTGAGGCAGACCGAGAAATCTCACAACAAGAGGCGAAGCTGCTTCCTCTATCCATTTCAGCATATGCGTCTTGTCGAGTACGAAGAGTATTATGGTGCCGAGGATGAAAAGGGGAACAGCCTCTTTCAGATACCATTCTATCCTGCCGAGGGTCTTCATGAAAATATTCCCCATGCGGGGCATGCGCATGGGAGGTATTTCGAGAAAAAAATCCGCCTTGTCTCCGGGCAGCACCCTGGAGGTTATGGTTCCAGCAAGAAGAAGCACCAGAAGCAGAGTGCCTATCCACCAGACAGCTACCTTGATGGAATAGGGGCCAAGCATGCCGAGAATCACGCCCAGCTGAGCTGAGCACGGGATGGCAAGCGCAATAAGAAAGGTCGCTATGAGCCGTTCTCTTTTCGTTTCGAGTATGCGCGTGGTCATGGTCGCCATGGTGCCGCAGCCAAGTCCCAGAACCATCGGCAG
Source organism: uncultured Nitrospirota bacterium (assembly GCA_947085015.1). GTDB lineage: Bacteria > Nitrospirota > Thermodesulfovibrionia > Thermodesulfovibrionales > UBA6898 > UBA6898. Next base: position 42,904 of record CAMTUV010000045.1, on the reverse strand, counting down.
AACTGCCTTGCCGTTGAGGCCGATCTTCGAAAAGGCACCGTTCGTAAGAACAGCAATGCGCGGCAGATACCCGCTGTCTTCAAGAAAGCCGAAGGCAATAAAAAAGGTTGCGGTGATCGGCAGGATGATGGCTACCGCGTAGGTGAGCGCCATGGTGAAGAGACCATACTGGCCCACAAAAAAATCCTGTACAAAGGGCCATGGTATCAGCGTATGGACGGCCTTTCCGATAGCAGGATTAAGATAGGCCTCAAAAATCACGCTCTGGAAAAAATCCACCAGTATCCCGGCGCCGAACTTGCCGACGAATTCATAAAAGCAGAAGAGTACGAAAAGCACAAAGAATAATCCTACAAAAGGATGCATGGTCCATTTGCCCAGCCACCTGGCAATATGTCCTGATTCAGGCTCATGCCGAGTCTGGACATCAAGCACGACCCTCTCTGCAGCCTCGATACGTGCATGGGATATAATCGAAGAGAGCGGCTCCTTTGCCTGCGTTTCTGCCTCATACCTGAGGTCCTCGACCTTATCGATTGTTTCCGGAGCGAGGTTAGCAATGCACCATGTTTTCAGGCTCTCATCACCGGCAAGGATCATAAGACTGAGGGCACGCCGCGAGATATGAGCTTCCGGCAGAAGCGCTGATATGGCATTGACAGATTCCTCTATGATCTTCCCATAGTCTGTTGATATCCTGGCGTTCTGGGGCATGAGAAGCGAGTCTCTGAGCTTGCCTATGCCTTTGCGCTCCGGAGCGACCGTGCCGATGACCTTAATGCCTAAGATCTCTTCCAGTCTCGGGTAGTCAATATCAATGCCGCGGGCCTTTGCTTCATCTTCCATATTCAGGACAAGGATGCAGGGCAGGGCCATCTCAGCAAGCTGGATGAGGAGCATGAGTGTGCGCTTGAGGTTTTTTGAGTCAGCAACAAGCACAATATTATTGGATTGTTCCGCAAGCAGGATATCCCGCGTTACCCGCTCATCTTCGCTCATCGGCGTGAAGCTGTTGACGCCGGGAGAGTCAATAAGCAGGAACTTTTCGTTATCGAGCGTAAGATTGCCTGAGGCGACCTCGACCGTGGTACCGGGATAGTTCGATACGGTTACGTACTTACCGGTCAGCAGTCCGAATATTACGCTTTTGCCGACATTCGGGTTCCCGACCAGGACGATTCTGCTGTATGAGTGCTTCTCGTCTCTTATTTTTTTCTTTTTCTGCATGTTCGGCACTGACCTCTAATCTCGAGTGTGTGGCTCGTTCCTTCAAAACTGTATTTTGTGCAGATATCGTTCTGGATCGTCTCGAGGTTTTCGGAATAGAACTCTATCACTTCGCCGCAATCCGTGCAGACCATATGGTCGTGATGTTTATGGCCGAAGGTGAGTTCATAAACATTTCCCTTTTCAGAACGCGAAATACGTTCTACCAACCCGCTTTGCACAAGCAGGTTCAGAGTTCTGTACACTGATGCGCGCGATGCCTTGATGCCTGAACCCCTGATCTTAAAATAGAGGTGCTCAGGCTCAAAATGGCCGTGTGTGGAGAAGATCTCGCCAACCACTGCCATGCGCTCCTTGGTCAGTTTCAGGCCGCGGCCAACAAGGAAATCCTGAAAGGTTTTGCTTTCCATGTATTCAGTATAAATGAAATTGAGATTAAGTTGCAATTGAACGGCGCAGCACCCGCTCAGAGACGGATATCGTTACAAGATGTTATATTGAGTCTCTGTTATAGATGCGCCTATTTCCTGCAGCTTTGCTGGATCGATAGCCGAATTATCGATTAGAAACCTGGGCTGATATTACAAATTAGAATTAGGGGACATCCTAATAGTGTGTTCTTAGGTATACTGCGGTCAATCACGGTCTTTTTCCTGCCAAGGGTGTCATAGGCCATGCTCGTTACATTGCCCTTGTGGTCGGTGACTGAAAGCGTCTTCCTCAACAAGTTAACTAATTCATCAACGTACCGCAAGTGGTTTCAGAGTTGTCAAATAACATTTCTTCGTCTCTGGTATAATCTCTTTAATCGTAATCCATAGGTGAAACTGTGAATGTTTTAGTAGTAAATTTTTCGCAACATCATTCAAAAGCAGTCAAGTCAGTCACCCAGTTATTGAATCGGTGCCAAAAAGAGTTTCATTTTGTCATTGAGAAAGCGCCCCAGATATTTCTCACTAATCCCCCCGCTTCACTTTCCAGAGCAGCTGCAGTCAAGCTTCTCAAAGAAAATATTATAAGTTCATTTGCTCCTTCATTTACAGTCGGAATTATCGACAATTCTTTTGAAGACAATTGGTACAGTTTTACCGACCTTGAAAATAAATTCTGTGTTATCACGACCCACGGCTGGAACGTTCTTTCATATCTCCCATTAGAATCTTTTTTAGGTATTGAGATCGTCCAGAATCTTCAGGAATTTCTGGTAGGCTGGCAGGATTATTCCTATGCTCATCTCGACCCGCTCGGATGTCTTAATGATATGTGCGGATACAAACCAGATATATCCTTTAAGATTAGGACTGGTGATGTTTGTCCCACATGTTTCAGCAAATGGGAAGAGCAGTTATCGGGCGCTCAGATCGAAGCATTTCAGGCAGTGTTAGAAGCCATCCGTAGAGTCGCGATAAAGCGGTCGGGTCAGCTTGAGTTACCCATTGAGGAGGAGGCCGCCTTTCCCATTGCGGTTATCTGGCGCTTGTTGCGCCAAGAAAGTAACCCGACAAGAAAATTTCAACGACTCATAGATCTGTTTGATATAGGTGTGCGTTTTGCGGTTATCAGTCTGGTTAGAGAATCCCTTTATCTTGAAGAGAGGGAAGGGGCAGAAAAAAGTCTCCAAGAGGACTTTCGAAAATATGTACGGGAGCGTCCATCTTTGGGTGTTTGGGTTGATGCTTTACCAAAAGCTGTCAAATATCTCATGAAAAGGCAGGGCAACACTTTCTTTTCAGTTGAGACACTAAAAAAAGTCATGGCAGCAATAACCCTCATAAATGCCCACAAACTGGTTAAGCTTCGTAATGATATTCGCCATGGCTACACTCAGCCAGAAATTAAATATGAAGAACTCTTTCAAAAATATCATCCCGTTATATCGGAAGTAATTTCTGCTTTACAGGATGTCTTTTCACTAAAACTTATTTCTGTAGTGGGTATTAAATATCACAAAATAAATAAGACTTTTTATGTTCAGGCTCGCTCATTGATGGGCTCAAACCCAGTTTTTGAAGCTGTGAATCTTGTGTCTTTGTGTGCTTTGGAAGAAAATGATGTGGTTTTGATCAGGCCATCAGATCAGCAGCTCATAAGTCTTAGGCCATTAGTTATCTGGGATACTTGCCCCGCGTGTAATCATGAGCGGCTTCTTGTCACTGATGATAATGACGAATATCTTGATCCTCAAATAGGGCATAGGGTTAAATTGACTAACTAACTAAAGGTTCCCCCAAATTAATATGGAGGCTGACATATGGACAAACATGTAAAACCCACAACGAGAGAAATAATTGAAGATTTCGCAACCGAAATAGCCAACAGAAAACAGCCTGGCCCAAAACCGCAAAGAGCAGTTATAGAATTCCGAAATGAGCGTAAGGATGGATACGAACGAGAAATCTATTACGTCCCCATAGATCTGTTGCGTTACCGAAAAGATAATGGAAGAATTGCGTCAGATGTCCTGCATTACGAAAAATTGAATGGTGTACTTAATGAGCGAAGTGTTGAGACGCAAAAAATTATCGGGGACTTTCTTTTCGAAAAAGATAAGGAAAAAACTGAAGAACTAATGCTTTCGCTCGAATATGAAGGCCAAAGAGATCCAGCTATTATCACATGCGATGGTTTTCTGATAAATGGTAATCGCAGACGAATGGCGTTGATGAAATTGCGGGATAAAAAGAAAGATAGCGCATTTGACACTATGAAAGTTGTAATTCTTCCGGGCAAGTCCGACCCTGGTGGCCCACCGACATTGAAGGAAATTGAACAGATAGAAAACAGATACCAGCTTCAAAGCGATGGTAAGGCAGAATACTATAATTTTGATAAAGCCCTTTCAATAAAGCGCAAAATTGAAGCTGGCATGACATTGGAAGAACAATTACGAGATGATTCAAAGTATCGCGGCCTTTCAGCGAAGGACTTCAAGCGGCAGCTTGAATATCACGAAAATGAATATTTGAGGCCACTGGAATGTATCGACAGATATCTTGAATCTCTTGGTAGAGAAAAGATGTATACCACCATAGCGACTGGCCGAAGCGATTCAGAGGGTCGTTGGCAAGCTTTTCGCGATTATTATAATTCAGTTTATCTTAAGCTGACGGACAAGATGCAGCTTATCAAGTTAGGAATCAAGGAAAATGAAGTAGGCAAAATTGAAGACGCCTGTTTCAAAATTATAAGGAAAAGAGAATTTAAGGATACAGAAGGACTGCCGAAGGCACATATGATTATCAGGCAGATTCCTAAAATACTTTCAAATCCTGCAGCTAAGAAGGAGCTCTTGAAACTATCAGAAGTCGAATCATCCATTTCGAAAAATAAACTAATTAATAAAGACGGTACGGATGCAACAATGCGTGATATTGACAAATATTGGGGCATTGAAAAAGGAAATATTATAACTAATCAAGTAAAGAAAGCCTTAAATCTTCATGCACAAAAAAAGGATCAGGAAACTCCCTTAGCTTTATTGGATGCATCGCTTAAGAAACTTAATCATGATGATATGATTACATCCTCACTGAATATTGCCGATATTGAAAAAGCCATGAAAATAGCTCGAATGATTCAAGACCGGGCATCTGCCATTGAAACTGAACTTTACCATCACCAAAAAAATCTATCTAAACTCGGCGATAAATTCAATAAGAAATAGTCAAAGCTTGTGATTGAAATTGACATTGCAGAAAATCAGCTTATTGTTAAAAGCAGTCCTTTGGACCTAAAGCCATCTGAGAGCAGTCAGCTTACCTATTGGGGCTTTTCCCGAAATTCGGAAAGTAATCAGTATGTCATTTCGTCTTTGCAATGCGCTGATATTTTGATGAAGCTTGTAAGTTTTTTTGAAGATGAGAATATTCCGCATTCATTAACGGCGCGAAGCAAACATATAATAGATACTTGCGTGGAAAGCGTGCGTAATTTTGAACAAGTTAAGACATCGGCCTCTTCTTTTAAAGACGGCAATATAAATGAGTCAACATTCCAAGAGTTTACGGCTTTTTTACGACATCAGATTCATAGGCGTTTAAAAGATCATCAGATTAAGGCAGCATATCATTTATACATAGTGGGCAACGGGGCAAATTTCTCGGTTCCAGGCAGTGGTAAAACCTCTGTCGTATTGAGCGTTTACGAGAAGCTCAGACAAGAAGGTCGGGTTAATTTGTTATTTGTTGTTGGACCTCCATCGTGCTTTGGCCCCTGGAGAGCGGAGTTTGAGCTTACACTGGGGCGCATTCCAAAGTGTAAAATGTTAGCCGGCATTAAACAATCGCAGAGAAAGTTAGAATATTATGCTGCCTCTAATGATATTGCGGAGTTATATTTAACAACTTATCAGACGCTTCTAAATGATCAAAATGAAGTGTCCGCTTTTTTTATGCAGCAGGGGATGAACGTTTTTCTGGTTATTGATGAAGCTCATTACATTAAACAACTTAATGGTAACTGGGCAAGCGCAGTCTTAAGAGTTTCAGCTTCTGCAATTAATCGCTGTGTTTTAACCGGAACACCGTTACCAAGAAGCTATACCGATCTCTTCAATCCATTTGATTTTCTATGGCCGCAGAATTCTCCGATTGATGAAGAAACTAAAATGAAAATAAAGCTTGATGAGGAGAATGGGGACGAAATTGCAGCAAAACAAAAACTAATGGCTTCCATTGGCTCGCTATTTTATAGGGTTCGTAAATCTGATCTTGGCCTAAAGGCACCAGTTTTCCATCCACCTCACGTTGTACTAATGAACAAATATGAGCGCTTAATTTATGATGCCATCGTCCAGAAGATTCGGTCTTATGCGAAAGAGGATTATCTGAAAAATATCGATTTGGTGAACAAATTAAGACGAGGCAGAATGATTAGATTGAGGCAATGTGTGTCTTATGCAAAATTGCTAAGCAGCGCTGTTGAGAATTATGATGAAGATCTTTTAGGCAATGAAACTGATTTACACTCCGTTATTATTAACTACGATAAGTTAGAACTTCCTTCAAAAATAAAAGAATTGAAAAGTCTTGTTGGTAGTATTTTAGCCATGAACCAGAAGGTTTTAATTTGGGCTAATTTTATTAATACATTGAAACTAATTAAACAGTGTTTATTTGACGAAGGATTTACGTGCAAGCTAATTTACGGCGCAATCCCAACTGAGAGCGATAACTTAAAAGATGAAGAGACAAGAGAAGAAATTATTGAGGAGTTTATAAATCCCAGTACTCTTAATATATTGATAGCAAACCCCGCAGCCTGTGCGGAATCAATTTCTCTTCATAAGACCTGTTACCACGCGATTTATTACGACTTGTCCTATAATTGCGCTCAATATCTACAATCCTTAGATAGAATACATAGAGTGGGCGGCTCCGAAATTAATGAAGCCAATTATTATTTTCTTCAATATGACAATACTATCGATCAGGATATTAAATTTAATTTGGATGCTAAAGCAAAAAGGATGTATGAAGTTGTCGAAGAAGATTACAATATCAATTCGCTCGACATGTTTGATGACAATGATGAAATTAAGGCCTATGAAAGACTTTTCGATAGCCAATGATTGATTTTGAAAAGATTTCGTTAACTCAAATAATAGCATTTTCAGAAGTAGTGAAAGCCTCTTCATTGAAAGAGAAAGAATTTGTTGAGGCTGGATATAAGAAAATAGCTGCAAATTATGATACAACGATAACTTTTTTAACTGAGATAGGCTTGCTTGTTATGCGGGGCGATAAGATTATCCTTCATGATTCATATATTTCGTGTCTTGCCAAGTGGCAGCAGTCGAATGGTGTGCTACAAAATTATATAGTTCGTAAATTCATTGGTCCAAAGCATTCTTTTAGCGAATACCTTATTGATTTCTTTGCACTGTTTCGAAATGTCGGCGATAGTTATGAATTTAAGCCCACAATATCACAACGGCTAAAGTATAGTGGCTTGAGAAATTTATTGATGGAACTTGAAGTTTTGCGCTTAGATAAGAATAAGAAAAAATATGTTGTTGCCAAAGATTATTTCCGTTTATTCGCACGTCTTAACAAATATAATCACTTGTCTATAGATGGCTATTTAGAGAATTTAAAAAATAAGGAATTAATTGGTAATCTTGCAGAAATGGAAATACTCAAATACGAAAAGGCGCGGTTGGCCAATTTCCCTCAATTAGTTAAGGCAATAGAACATATTTCTCGCCTCAACGTCGCTGCTGGTTATGATATTAAAAGTTATGAGGATGTGTTTGATAAGCACGAAAAGCCTATTTTAAGATACATTGAAGTTAAGGCAGTGTCTCCATGGAACTTCAGGTTTTATTGGACCAGGAATGAGATAGAGAAAGCCGAATCTTACCGTAGTAACTACTATTTGTACCTTGTGCCCCTTATTTCTAAAAATAAATGTGATATGAAGTCTTTAAAAATTATCCGCGATCCTTACTTGCATATCTATAAGAAAACAAAAGCCTGGCCGCGAAGGATTGAGCTTATGACCTTTTCGCAGTAGCTCTTAACATTATAAGGATATAGATAAATGAAAATAGAACAACTAAATGTAATTCATGAAGGAAGCTGTGAAAACATATTAGCTGATGTCTCACTGTTTCCGGATGATAGTGTTGATTTGATATTTACTTCGCCTCCCTATTCGGATAGGCGCAAATCAACATATGGAGGTGTTCATTCCAGTAAATATGTTGATTGGTTCTTGCCAATTTCTGAACAACTAAAAAGAGTATTGAAGCCCCATGGATCTTTTATTTTGAATATCAAGGAGCATGTTGAAAACGGCGAACGTCTGACATATGTATTAGAATTGATATTAGCTCTAAAAGAAAAAGGGTGGCGCTGGACAGAGGAATATTGCTGGTATAAAAAGAATTCATATCCAGGCAAATGGCCTAATAGATTTAGAGATAGTTGGGAAAGATGCCTCCACTTCACACTGCAAAAAGATTTTAAGATGTATCAGGATGCTGTCAAAGTACCTATCGGTGATTGGTCCAAGCAAAGATTTAAGTCAATGTCGGAAAAAGATTTTTTGCGAAATATATCGGGAACTAATGCCCATTTTGGCAGGAATGTTTCAAATTGGTTAAAGCGTAAGCGAGTGTATCCTCATAACGTAGTAGTATTGGAGGATGAGCATTATGTTGAACCTACTAATGTGATCCGGCTGGCAACAGAATGCCAGAATCGTAATCATAGTGCTGCTTTCCCTGTCGAATTGCCAACGTGGTTTCTTAAATTATTTACGGCCAAGGGGGGTGTAGTATTGGATCCCTTCATGGGCATCGGTACCACTGCCATTGCATGTTTATTATTAGAAAGAAAATTTGTGGGCATTGAACTGTTAGGCGAATATGTAATCGAAGCGAGACAGAATATTGAAAGTCTAGGAAAAATTATGGCGCAGAGTTGAAAGCTATCATAGATTCGGCAGCCTTCTTCTCATGAGAGCTTTCCAGTTTCCGCAGCTTCAACGCTCAGGCAGCTCTGTGAGCCTACTCAGAAATCGCTCATAATGTTGCCTTCTTCGCGATAACGTATCATATTTTTCGCACAATTGAATCATGGTGACCTCATGGTAATGTAATACATAACAATTACTATGCCCTGCGGGGTTTTTTCTGCTCCCATAAGCGAGATGATAGCATAGCCCACCGAGCTTATGAAGAATAAAGTTTCCCAACAGAAGTTTTTGGCATAGTGTGAGCCTGCTGGATAGAGGCATTAGCGCCGGTCAGGGGCCAGCACAGGTATTGGCATATTTTGCAAATAATCAGTTGTTATGCTATGTTTAATCCTCTTTTGATAAAGTTATCATGATTCTGCAGTTTCAGTTATCGTTAATTCCTAATTATCACGGAGGCATATCATGGTTAAGAAGATCGTGCTTGCATATTCCGGAGGCCTGGACACCTCGGTTGCCATAGCATGGCTGAAAGAGACCTATAACGCCGAGGTCATAGCGTTCTGCGCAGACCTTGGGCAGAAGGAAGAGCTGAAGACCGTGAAGCAGAAGGCGCTCAGGACCGGCGCATCGAAGGTCTATGTTGAGGATCTGCGCGAAGAGTTCGTCAAGGACTATATCTTCCCAATGCTTCGCGGCAATGCTGTGTATGAAGGGTTCTATCTTTTAGGAACCTCCATTGCGCGTCCGCTGATTGCAAAGAAACAGATAGAGATAGCGATAAAGGAAAAGGCGGACGCCGTTGCCCATGGCTCCACAGGTAAAGGCAATGACCAGATACGGTTTGAGCTTACATACTACGCGCTTAAGCCGGACATCAAGGTAATAGCTCCCTGGAGGGAATGGACCTTCAATTCGCGTGAATCCCTTATTGACTATGCTGCAAAGCACAAAATTCCGGTCACAGCCACAAAGGCAAAGCCTTACAGCACAGACAGGAATATTCTACATATAAGCTATGAGGGAGGGATACTTGAAGACCCGTGGCTTGAACCTACCAGGGACATGTACACCCTGGCCGTGCCTGTTGAAGAGGCTCCTGCAAAACCGGAATATGTAGAGATAGGCTTTGAGCAGGGAGATCCGGTCAGCGTGAATGGTAAAAGGTTGTCGCCGGCCAAACTCCTTGAAAAACTGAACGAGATCGGCGGCAGGCATGGTGTCGGCAGGGTCGATATTGTAGAGAACCGGTATGTTGGCATCAAGTCGCGGGGTGTGTATGAGACCCCCGGGGGAACAATCCTGCATGTTGCGCGACGGGCTGTACAGTCCATTACCCTTGACCGTGAGGTTACCCATCTTCTTGATTCTCTCATGCCGAAGTACGCTGAGATGGTGTACTACGGTTACTGGTTTGCGCCTGAGCGGATAGCACTGCAGGGCATGATCGATGAGGTGCAGAAGGTTGTGACCGGCACTGCCAGGATCAAGCTCTATAAGGGCAACTGCATTATTGCAGGCAGGAAGGCGCCGAAGTCTTTATATAATGTTAAGCTTGCGACCTTTGAGGCTGAGGATGTGTACAACCAGAAGGATGCCGAAGGGTTCATTAAACTGAATGCATTGAGGCTTAAGGCGAACAGGTCACTCAGGTCCAGGTAGTGTCTGACCCCAGATACTGGATCGGCCTTTCCCTTGTTCCGGATATCGGTCCGATAACAGCAAAGCAGCTCATCGCACATGCAGGGGCCCCTGAGCATGTCTTCAGAATGGATATGCATGACCTTCTTTCAATTCATGGCATGGCCAGGGCCCGGGCAGAGAATATCAGGACATTTTCACGTTGGGACGAAGTCGAAAAACAGGTGATCGGCCTGGAGAAAAGGGGTCTCTCTGCTGTCTGTTATGGCGATTCAGACTATCCTGCAGCGCTGAAAGAGATACCTGACGCCCCGGTTGTTCTCTATAGAAAGGGAACGTATCAGCCTGAAGACCGGTATGGCATTGCAGTAGTAGGCTCCAGAAAGTATTCCCCGTACGGCGAGACAGTAACGCATAAAATATCCGGGGAACTCGCTTCTGCAGGGTTCACGGTTATCAGCGGCATGGCACGGGGCATTGATACGTTTGCTCACCGGAGCGCCTTGGCAGCAGGCGGCAGGACTATTGCCGTGTTAGGCTCGGGCCTTGATGTCTTTTATCCTGCGGAGAACAAGGGTCTTATGGATAAGATCGCTGCCTCAGGCTGTGTGATGACCGAGTTCCCTCTTGGAACAGAGCCGAACCGGGAGAATTTCCCGCGGAGAAACAGGCTCATAAGCGGCCTTTCGATGGGCGTGCTTGTGATCGAGGCAGCAGAGGGCAGCGGTTCGCTCATTACAGCATCCATAGCTTTGGAGCAGAACAGGGAAGTTTTTGCAGTGCCCGGCAATATCACATCAGGCAACTCTGCTGGCACGAACATGCTGATCAGGCAGGGCGCCAGGATGGTGACCCGGGCGGATGATATTATTGAGGAGTTGGCTCCAATGCTTAAAGGATTCATCAGGAGCGAGACAAGGCAGCAGGTTGAACTCTCTGCTGAGGAAAAGGTTCTCTGCGGCTGTATGACGCGCGAACCGCAGCATATTGATGTACTATCCAGGGAGATCAGGTTGCCAGTTCATAAGATTCTTGATATACTCCTTTCCCTGGAGTTAAAGGGGGTTGTAAGACAGTCAGATGGAAAGAGGTTCTATCTTGCATGAAACAGAGACGCTGACCCAGAAGCTGCTGAGTATCCTGCGCATGATACCCACGGACAGGGACGATATCGAGATCGATTCCGAAAAGCTTCTGGAGTCTGTTGACTATGAGGAAGAGGACCTTGCCGAGATATGGGAAGAGCTCGATGAGCTTGAGGCCACGGAGCAGGTTGACGAGGTTGAGCTTGACATTTTGAAGGCACTTCTTGTTTATATACTGATACGGGACAGTTCCTACGAGAAAGAGGATATATTCTCCTTTATCTTCGGAAATGGAAGAAGGATCCTGTGGAGTTGATCAGTTTTTTTGAGTGTATCTGGAGGAAGAAATGAAAGCGCTTGTTATAGTTGAGTCGCCGGCAAAGGCCAAGACGATCAGCAAAATCCTTGGCAAAGATTTTACAGTCAAGGCTTCAGTGGGCCATATCAGGGATCTGCCGGCCAAGGAGATGGGCATTGACATAGAGAATGGCTTTGCTCCCAAGTATATCATCATTCCCGGCAAGGAGTCGGTGATCAAGGACCTGAAGAAGGCTGCAAAAGAGGCAGATACCGTATATCTTGCCCCTGACCCTGACAGGGAAGGGGAAGCGATTGCCTGGCATATAGCTGAAGAGATCAAGAGCAAGTCAAAAAAAGTTTTCCGTGTCACCTTTAATGAAATAACCAAGACCGCGGTCCTGGAGGCTATGAATCACCCGACCGAGATCAATATTCAGAAAGTGGATGCCCAGCAGGCACGCAGGATTCTTGACAGGCTCGTGGGCTATGAACTCAGTCCGCTGCTCTGGAGAAAAGTACGGAGAGGCTTAAGCGCAGGCAGAGTTCAGTCTGTTGCGGTCAGGCTTGTTGTTGACCGGGAGCGTGAGATTGAGGCCTTTAAACAGGAAGAATACTGGTCCATCAATGCGGAGTTCGAAGGCTCAAACAAGCCCACGTTCTGGTCCAAGCTTGTAAAATACCGCGGAGAGAAAATAGAGATCAAAAATGCTGAACAGGCTGAGGCTGCTGTCAGTGATATCAGGGACAGCAGGTTCGTTCTCTCGAAGATAGATAAGAAGAAGAAAAAAAGAAATCCGGCAGCGCCATTTATAACAAGCACGCTCCAGCAGGAGGCCTCTCGAAAACTTCGTTTCACGGCAAAGAAGACCATGATGATGGCACAGCAGCTTTATGAAGGCATAGAAATAGGAGAAGAGGGGGAAGTAGGACTCATTACGTATATGAGGACTGATTCTCTCAGGGTCTCTGCTGAGGCGCAGCAGGCTGCCAGAGAATATATTGCAGCGACCTATGGCAAGGATTTTGTGCCTGAGAAACCGCCTGTGTACAAGAGCAAGGCATCGGCCCAGGATGCGCATGAGGCGGTCCGGCCGACCTATTTGACCAACGATCCTGAAGCAATAAAAAGATACCTCAACAAAGACCAGCTTGCGTTGTACAAGCTCATATGGAACCGGTTTATCGCGAGTCAGATGGCCCCTGCAGAGCTTGAACAGACGACCTTCGAGATCTCCTGCGCGGCTGAATCCTGCAAGGGCGAGCCTGTGCTGAGGGCCTCAGGCAGTGTCGTAAAGTTTCAGGGGTTCATGGCTCTGTACACAGAAGGCACGGATGAGGCAATGGATGAGGGTGAAGCACTCCTTCCTATGCTCAATCAGGGAGAAGCTCTCTCGCTTCTTGAACTGCAGCCAAAACAGCATTTTACCCAGCCGCCGCCGCGGTACACAGAGGCAACACTTGTCAAGACGCTTGAGGAAAAAGGCATTGGCAGGCCGAGCACCTATGCTGCAATCCTTTCAACCATACAGGACAGAAAATATGTGCAGAAGGCAGAGGGCAAGTTTTCTCCTACTGAACTCGGCATGGTTGTGAACGACTTTCTTGTTGAGCGGTTCAGTGAACTGATGGATATCAGTTTTACCGCGAACATGGAAGCGAACCTTGATCATATTGAGGACGGCAAAAAGAAATGGGAAAAGATCGTGAAGGACTTTTATAAGCCCTTTCATAAAAAATTGGACGAAGCTGCAGCAGTGAAAGGCAAGGTGAAGCCTGAGGACATTGCGACTGAGCAGACTTGCGAGAACTGCGGCAAGCCTATGGTTATCCGCTGGGGAAGACATGGAAGGTTTTATGCCTGCACTGGATTTCCTGAATGCAAGACGACCAAACCGCTTGAAGGCGAAGGACAGGCTGCCGGCGAGCCTGAAACAACTGACGAGAAATGCCCGAAGTGCGAATCACCCATGGTCATAAGGTCCGGCAGGTTCGGCAAATTCATCGCGTGTTCTAAATATCCTGAATGCAAAACAACAAAACCAGTCTCTACAGGCATGAAATGCCCGCTTGATGACGGAGACATCGTAGAGCGAAGGTCAAAAAGAGGCAAATTCTGGGGATGCGGCAATTATCCCAACTGTAAGTTTGTCTCCTGGTATAAGCCTGTTCCTGTGCCATGTCCCAAGTGCGGTGCAGTCTTTCTGGCTGAGAAGTGGGACAAAGCCGGCAATGTGACGCACATCTGCCTTAACAAGGAATGCGGCCATAAGGCTGAGGTTAATAAAGAAGATACTGCAGCAGCAAGCTGAGGGAATCTGTAGCGGCTCCATGCGAGTGATTGCATTGACCCTATTCCTCTGATTGTTTACAATGAGGCCATGCTCGAAAACAAGGCTGATACCTGCCAAAAGTATGTTCTGACCAACGTCTATAATGCAGGTTGGACTGCCGGTCATATAAGCGAACCGAAGACCTTCACTGATAGTCGAATTGGAGTAGTCGGTTCAAAGCGCTACCGAAGAAAACCCAAACGGTCAGATTGCCTCCTGAGATATCGGCGTGATTGATAAGAAATCGAAGGTTACAATAAAGCCGGGAGCGCTGGCGGGATATGATTCTGTCCTGTACGGCGTTGCCGAACTCCTTGAAGCCGCACGCCGGACTTCTGTGCGCGCCACAAACGCAATTATGACAGCGACGTATTGGGAGATCGGGCGTCGAATTGTGGAGCATGAGCAGAAGGGGACAAAAAGAGCCAGCTATGGGGAAGAATTAGTAGCGCAACTCTCAGTTGATTTGACTAAACGATTCGGACGTGGCTTCGGGCCGGTTAATCTTAGCCAAATGAGAAAATTTTGCCTATGTTGGCCGTCTGATCGAATTTTTCAGACGCTGTCTGAAAAATTACAGGCGGTGACTGCAGAAGTCTCTCTAAGAGACATTGCGAGCCAATTTCCTCTTCCCTGGTCGCACTATGTCAGGTTGCTGTCTCTGAAGAACCCGGAAGCCCGATTTTTTTATGAAAAGGAAGCCCTGCGCGGCGGATGGTCCGTGCGGCAGTTAGATCGCCAGGTGAATTCGCAATTCTATGAGCGGACAGCGCTTTCGCGCAATAAAGCGGCAATGCTCAGGAAAGGCTCAGTTTCACTGCCAGAAGATATCCTGACTCCAGAAGAGGAGATCAAAGACCCATTTGTGCTCGAATTTCTCGGGCTCAAAGACGAGTATTCGGAAAGTGAGCTTGAAGAGGCACTTATCAAGCAACTCGAAAACTTTCTTCTCGAACTTGGTGGAGATTTTACCTTTGTCGGAAGGCAGCGACGTTTGCGTATTGGCGACGAGTGGTATCGCGTTGATCTGCTTTTTTATCATCGCCACCTGCGCTGTCTGGTGATCATTGATCTCAAACTCGGCAAATTCACGCATGCAGACGCCGGGCAGATGCATCTCTATCTAAACTACGCCCGCGAGCACTGGACTCATCCAAACGAAAATCCGCCTGTGGGACTCATCCTCTGCGCACAGAAAGACCACGCTGTTGCCAAATACGCCCTTGAGGGCCTGCCGAACAAGGTTCTCGCTGCCGAATACAAGACTGTGTTGCCGACTGAAAAGATCTTAGCTGAAGAGATCGAGCGGACGAGGAAGAAGTTGGAGCAGCGAGGTGCGATTAAGAAGTGAACGAGATTGCTTCGCTTCGCTCGCAATGACGGCTAAAAAAGGAATGCATAATGAAATCAGAAGCAACTGAAGCTGAATGGAAAGCTCTGTATAGAGCAGCGGCTGAGTTCAGGGCGGTCGAGCCCTGGGCATGGGTTACAGAGCAGGATATCTTTGGCGTTCAGAGCCCTGCGACGGGTGATGTAGGCTATTGCTGTATTATGGGCGAGCTTGGTCAGTTCCTCGGCATGGCTGTCTATCTCGGGACTGCAGGGCTTAATGGGCACCTCATGGTCCAAAACGAAGAGATTGAGCCGGAGAACAGCGAAGTCATGTTCATCCAGGATTGTCTTCTCGTCTTTTTCGAAAACAAGAGCGCACTCGAAAAAGAAGACAGGGCCCTGATCAAGAAGCTCGGAACTCAGGCAAAGGGGAAAAGGGCCTGGCCTGTGTTCAGAAGGCATCAGCCAGGTTATTTTCCGTGGTTTCTTGAAAAAGGAGAGATAGAATTTCTGACAGTGGCCTTGGAGCAGGCGAAGGAAGTCTGTCTCCGCATAGGCAAGGATGAGGACCTTCTCTGTTGCTCAAAGGAAGGCTCATATCTGGTCAGGACTTATAATGAGGATGCCGCTCAATGGCAAGATGCATGGATGACGCCTGAGCTTCTTCAGGAAAAACCTCATCAGCTCGTGAAACTGGATGAGCTTGCCATACAGAGAATCAAAAAGAATTCTCGGTTTATAAAAAGTGGATGGGAGATCGATTTCTTTTACTCATCTGCTCCTATCCATGAAGGGGGACGGCCCTTTTATCCTTATACAATCATGATCGTTGATAAAGAAAGCGGTTTTGTCCATGACACCCATTTAGCTGACAGGGAAAAGGCGCCTGCCGAGTTTGTCGCTTGCCTGCTTCAATGTATTGAAAAGACCAGCATGATTCCGGCTGAGCTCTTGGTTACGAGACAGGAGGTTGCTGATCTTTTTTCTCTCATTGCCGATAAATTTGAAATCCGCCTGCGTAAGGTCGACATTCTTCCCGCACTTGACGAAGCCAGAAGATCCTTGGAAGGGCATCTATTGCAGGAAGAAGCCCCTGCGCCCCTCATAGATGGTTATTGCGGCGATGATCAGATGGAAGAGTATCTCCTGAAGGCAGGTTCAAATCTTTCGATCTTCGGTCTTTACGGTCTCATATTCGGCTGTTTATCATCTCCTAAGCTTGTAATGCCATCCATTCTGATGGAGGCCATATTCGAAAAGAAAGGTGCACACTTCGAAACGAAATCTCATGCTCAAGAGATGATCGGCAGCATTATGGCACTCTGGAATAGCCTTAATGAGTGGAATTTCGAGACCAATGAGACACCATTTCCTTGTTATGACTATCCTGTCACAAAGACTGGAGCATTGCATCGGATTATGGATACCCTAAGTCTGTCTCAATCTTTTTATAGCGGCCTTGAGCTTGGGGGAATGAGACTGGATGATCTTCCCGGGGAACTGAAAAAGGATGCAGAGCAACTGGATCGAGCAGCATCTTTGCTCTATAGCCAGGCAAAGTTGATCGAGGGCGGAAAAGGACAGGATAAGAACGAGATGCAGAAGGCCATGAAAGCAATAGAAAATGGGGAAACAGTCATTGACGAGTGCATTACCAATATTCATACTGGACTGAAGAAGGCACGAATGCAATTTGCCGGGTTGATTGGCGCTGATGCCAGGCATAAAGATCCCATTGCCTTCGGAGCCAAAACAGGAAGAAACGAACCTTGTCCCTGCGGCAGCGGAAAGAAATACAAGAAATGCTGCGCTATGACACATTGAAACTCCCAATCCTTATCGGCATCGGGGCCTCGCACAGCGGCACTGGCAAGACGACCCTTGCTTCAATAATCCTCAGGCATTTTTGTCTAAACCCCAATCCCCAACCCCTAGCCCCTGTCTTGACCTGTGGTGCCATCAAATATACCAGAACGCAATCTGAGCCGGAACTTATTACTGATCTCCCGACTCTCATGGAACATGGCAAGGACACATGGCAGATGCTCACCGCAGGGGCCAGGGAAGTGGCATGGGTCAGATCAGATCGCACAAGTCTCCCGGATCTGCTGCCAAAGGCCCTGAAAAGACTGTGCCATCTTGATCTGATTATAGTGGAAGGCAATAGCGCAATTGAGTTTTTAAAGCCCGATATTGTAATATTTATATTTGGTAAGGGAAGAAAACGCTGGAAGCCTGGCATTGAAGAGCTCGCAGCTGGAGCTGACATAATCCTGAATGATTCCGAAGACATGCTCCCCGCAGACTCTCAGACCAAAAAGTTTTTCCCCCGAAGCCTTTCAGGCGCGGAATATAACAATTTTCTTGGTACATTGAGCGGAATACTACATGAACGAAGAGCTGAAACAGGAAATGATGAAAAAGGCAGCTGACGGGAAACTTCCCTGCTCAATTGCCAGAAAGATCGCAGAAGACCTGAAGATCCCGTATAAGGAAGTCGGTGATGCTGCCAATGACCTCGGCATCAGGATCAAGAACTGCGAGTTGGGCTGCTTTTGATGCAAACGCTTCTTTTTGAGTTCGCACTCACCTGTTATTTTGCCGCTACTATTGTCTGCGGCCTTGAACTGTTCAAAGGCACCAAGACTACATCGCGCATCATGTTCGGACTTGTAATAGCCGGATTTGTCTTCCATACGGCCAATATCCTTGCGCGGTATTTCATCTCAGGTCACATGCCCACAGCAAGCCTCCATGAGGCATCTTCTTTCTTCTCCTGGTGCATTGTGCTGCTCTTCTTTTTCCTTGAATACCGATACCGCGTCGGGCTTTTAGGCTCATTTATCATGCCTGTAGTATTTGTCCTCATGCTCGCTTCCTCCATGCTGCCGAGAAAGATCGAGAACCTGAGCCCGCTTCTTCAGAGTTCCTGGCTTTTCATCCATACAGCTTTTGCATTTATCGGCGATGCTGCCTTTGCCATGGCATTCGGTGTTGGCATCATGTATCTGGTACAGGAGCATTACGTTAAGTCAAAGCATCTGGGAGGTCTCTTCAAAAGACTTCCGAGCCTTCAGATCCTCGATGAAATGAATTATCGCCTGATCACGATCGGTTTTCCGTTCCTGACGCTGGCTATCATTACTGGAGCGCTTTGGGCTGAAAGCAGCCTCGGAAGCTTCTGGAGTTGGGACCCCAAAGAGGTATGGTCCCTGATAACCTGGTTTATCTATGCCGCCGTGCTCCATCTCAGGCTCACAAAAGGATGGAGGGGGAAAAAGGCAGCGATCCTTTCGATTATCGGCTTCTGTGTTGTTCTCTTTACTTTTTTCGGCGTCAATCTGCTGCTTAAGGGATACCACGCATTCTGATGAAGATCGCTGTTGTCGGACTGAACCACAAAACAGCTGATGTTGAGCTCAGGGAAAAGCTTGCCTTTAACGGCCCAAAGCTTGAAGAGGGACTTCTCAGAATAAAAGATATTCCCGGCATAAAAGAGGCTGCAATACTTTCGACCTGCAACAGGGTAGAAATTTATCTGACTGTCGAGGATCTGCAGCAGGCATTTTCCTCGCTCAAGGATTTCTTTGTGCAGTTCTTTGATCTGAGGCGCGATTCCCTGGATACAGCCCTGTATCTCCATGAAGAGATGATGGCAGTGAAACATATCTTCAGGGTTGCATCAAGCCTTGATTCCATGGTATTGGGCGAGCCCCAGATCCTCGGACAGTTGAAAGATGCCTTTGATTTTGCGCTCGAGAAGAAGACGACCGGAGCGCTTCTGAACCGGCTTCTCAAAAAATCAATATCCGTTGCCAAACGCGTAAGGACAGAGACGAGGATAGCCTCAAGCGCAGTTTCGATCAGCTTTGCAGCAGTTGAGCTTGCAAAGAAGATATTCACTGATCTTTCAGGTAAATCGTTCATGCTCCTTGGAGCCGGTGAGATGGCGGAACTGGCTGCAAAGCATATGATGAACAACGGTATTCAAGAGATTATTGTTGCCAACAGGACCTATGAGCGCGGCTGCGAGCTTGCGCATGAATTTGGCGGCAAGGCGATCAGGTTCGAGGAATTCCCTGAGAAACTGGTCACTACGGATATCCTGATATGCTCCACAGGGGCGCCTGCATTCGTGCTGCTTAAAGAGCATATGCAGAAGGCGATGAAGGCGAGAAAGCAGAAGCCCGTTTTCCTGATCGATATATCAGTGCCCCGGAATATCGATCCTGCGATCAATGATATGGACAACGTGTACCTGTATAATGTCGACGACCTCAATGATGTTGTAGATACGAACAAACAGGAGCGCCAGAAAGAGGCGGAAAAGGCAGAGGAAATAGTTGAGGAAGAGATCGAGACCTTCAAAAAATGGTTGTCAACGCTCGATTCAGTCCCTGCGGTTGTTGCTCTTCGTGAAAAGGCAGATGCGATCAGGAAAGAGGAACTGGAGCGATTTTTTAACCGGTTCCCCGAACTTGAGGACAAGCAGCGGAGAGCGATTGAAGGATTGTCGAGCGCGATCATGAATAAGCTTATCCATGGGCCTACCATAGCCCTGAAGGATGATGCAGAAGACAAGGATATAATGATAGCAGTGGTCAAGAGACTCTATGGTTTAAACGGAGAAGATGATGACAAAAAATAACATAGTGATCGGCACGCGCGGCTCAAAGCTTGCACTCTGGCAGGCAGAATGGGTGAAGGCGGAACTGGAGCGCATAAGTCCGGCACTGGAGATCACACTGAACAAGATCAAGACGACCGGTGATAAGATCCTTGATGTGCCGCTTGCAAAGGTCGGAGGCAAGGGTCTTTTTGTGAAGGAGATCGAAGAGGCTCTGCTTAGAGGTGAGGCTGATCTAGCCGTGCACAGCATGAAGGACGTGCCTACCGAGTTTCCTGACGGACTCCACCTTGCTGTGATCTGCGAAAGAGAAGACCCGAGGGATGCGTTTATCGCCCCTGTTCAGGGTTCAAAGTTCAAGGTTCAAAGTTTCAGGGAACTCCCGGAATGCGCTGCATTAGGGACCAGCAGTCTTCGTCGGTCAAGTCAGCTGCTGAGCATCAGGCCTGATCTGAAGATCGTTCAGCTCAGAGGCAATCTTGAGACGCGCTTCAGAAAGCTCGATGAAGGGCAGTTCGATGCCATGATACTTGCAACAGCCGGAGTTAAGAGACTCGGCTGGGATAAAAGGATCACAGAGGTGATCGAGCCTCAGATAAGCCTTCCGGCGATCGGGCAGGGTGCAGTAGGCATCGAGTGCAGGATCAACGACGAGTTCATTAATCAGCTCATTGCGCCCCTGAACCATAAAGAGACATGGATCTGTGTCAGGGCTGAACGGGCGCTGCTCAAAAGGCTTCAGGGAGGCTGTCAGGTGCCGATCGCTGCGTACGCCACGATTAAGGATGGTAGGCTGATTATGGACGGGCTTGTCGGAAGTGTGACCGGTGACAGGATCATCAAGGAGCATCTTGAAGGCAATATCGAGGATGCTGAGAAGATCGGCATAGCCCTTGGCGAAAAGCTGCTTTCAAAAGGCGCTGACAAGATACTTGCAGAGGTCTATGGCAGAGAGATCACCCCGGTCGACGCACCGTAGTTTGTAGTATTAACCCGGCAATTAAATGCCTTAATTTTGTCATTCCGGCTCGTCCGGAATCTTTCTTCATTTTTGATGTGTTGCGCCGTCCGGTCCCCGGCAAACGAGAATGCCGGCTTGCGATATTTGCTTGCCGGTTTAATAGTCCGCATTTTATTGCAGTTGTTGTAACCGCTTTTTATGCCCAGCATTCCTGTCCTGTTTGCGCCCCTCCGGACCTATCAGCGCGATAATCCAAAAAAGTAGTTGACAAGTGGTACCTTTCATTGTAGCATACGTTTAGAAAGATCTAAACGTTCGAAAAAGGAGGCAATATGACGGAAACAGGCTATTTTCTGACAGGTCTCGCGATTTGTTCTTTGGTTGTGCTGGCGATCATCGCCATTATCCACAGGAGATTCTCTGTAATGATGGAGGACCTTTGCGAGGGAAAAGAGCGGGCACGCTTCTGGACCCCTGCCATTGAGGCGTGGTTTGCCCTTTACAGCATTAGTTCAGCGCTGAAATGGTGTCCGGAAGGAACCTCTGACCGACAGCTGTTTCTGGCGGGGATAAATCAGATCAAAGATGGTCTTAATGGCACATCAACTGCCATTATCCTCTTCTCGATCGGCCTCATTGTCTTTGTTGTAATCAGAAAGTTCAAGGGGAGTGAAAACGATATGCTCGGGAGGAAGAACGCATGAGTAATCCAGTCGAAGAAATACGTGAAGGGCTGATGGAGGCGATGGGAAGGATTACGTCCTTCTGGGGGTTCAGCAAGATTATGGGCCAACTATATGGTCTACTCTATCTTTCCCCAAAGCCCCTGACCCTTGATGAGATGGCAGAGAGCCTCTCCATAAGCAAAGGCAACGTGAGCATCAATATACGCGCACTTGAGCGCTGGAGCATGGTTAAGACTATTTGGGTGAAAGGCGACAGGAAGGACTATTACGAGGCGGAAACCGATTTCTGGAAGATAGTCAAGGGAGTATTGCGGGAAAGGGAGAAGAAGGAGTTTGACCTGGCTCTCGACTCGGTCAGCAGACTGCTTCAAAAATCCGTTGACACACAGAAAGCTGCAAAGACTGCAGAAGCCGCCTTTGCCATTGAGCGGCTCAAAAAGCTCGAGGATTTCATTCAGACGATGGATAAACTTGTTGGGGTCTTAATGACTCTGGAAGATTTGAAAAGGAATTTGTTCGGTCTGACGAAGAAGAAGTAAAGATATCCCATAGTAAATATGGGAATAGGAGGATACCATGCATTCCGATAGTGCACATATTGTAACAGGAGCCTATGGGTTTTCCGGTAAGTATATAGCCAGGCGGCTGCTTGAGGCTGGCCAGCAGGTCAGAACCATAACCAACTCTCAGAATCGCAGCAATCCCTTTAACGGTACCTTGCGTGCTTATCCCTTCAATTTTGACGACCCTAAGAAGCTTGTTGAATCCTTAAGAGGCGCAACCGTTCTCTATAACAACTACTGGGTACGGTTCAATCATACCGACTTCACCTATTCAAAGGCGGTCGATAATTCCAGGATTTTCTTTAATGCAGCTAAAGCAGCGGGCATTAAAAGAATTGTCCATATCAGCATAACGAATCCTTCTGAAGATTCACGTTTTGAATATTTCAGCGGCAAGGCAAAGATTGAGCGTATGCTGATTGAATCAGGCATGTCATACGCGATACTCCGCCCGGCTGTTATCTTTGGGCCAGAGGACATACTGATAAACAACATTGTGTGGTTTCTAAGAAAGTTTCCGGTTTTTGGAGTATTTGGAAATGGAGAATATCGTCTTCAGCCGATTCATGTCGATGATCTTGCAAAATTGGCAGTTGAGCAAGGCCAGAAAAGGGAGAATTGCATAATTGATGCAATAGGGCCGGAAACTTTTACGTACCGGGGTCTGGTCGAGGAATTAGGAAAGGCGATTGGAAGGCAAAGACCCATTATTTCGCTTCCCCCGGCAGTCGGGTACTCTATTGGCTCAATAATCGGAAAACTGGTCGGAGATGTTGCCATTACCTATGATGAGATCGAAGGACTGATGGCTGACCTGCTCTATACAGAATCCCCGCCTGCGGGTGAATGCAAATTAAGCGATTGGGTCAGAGAGCATTCAGCTACGATCGGCAGACGCTATAGCAACGAATTGGCTCGTCGGAATAACAGGCTGAAATCCTATGAGCATTTATAGTCGGCGAAAGAAAAAGCAGTATAACTTGCAGGGCGAATGATGTAATATCTGCTTGGTATCTGTCCTGAAAAGTTCCGCTTTACGATATGGTGCGGGCAAGTTCCGATCTGGAAGCGCCGAGCGCCAGCAGAGATTTCATCAGCAAGTCGATTGAAATCGTAGGATCGTTTTTTTCCATCTTGGCAACCCGTGACTGGCTCGAATGAATAAGCCTTGCGAGTTGGTCCTGCGTCATGTGTTTAGCCTTTCTTTTTTTCTGAAGGTAGAGAGCTAACGAGAGCTTCAACTCTACATAAGTCGCCTCTTCAGCAGACAAGCCCAGGAACTCAGCCGCAGTTCCGACCTTCCACCCTCTTTGTTCCAATGTTGCCATTTTCTTCTTGTTCATGATTCGTAGTACTCCTTTAACCTTTTCTTGCATGTATCGATCACTTGCAGTGGCGTCTGTTCGCTCTTTTTCTTGAAGACTTCGAGTATGACAATTGCATCATCATCCACCCGGTAAATGATCCTCCACGTTACGTGCTCATCATCAATTCTGAGCTCGTGACATCTGCTGCCTATGACTTTCATAGGTCGCGATTGAGGCATGCTGAGTTTTTCGCCTTTTTGAAGCATCCTCAGGAGAAACCCAGTTTCAATCCGCGCCTCTTTAGACAGAGGTGGTGTGCGTATTTCCCCGTGAAGCCACACAATCGGTTTGTCGAAAGGGCTCATGCTTAATATTATGTCAGATATGACATAATGTCAAGACCATGCTTATGAGAAGTCCAAGAGAAGATACAACAGAACAGGCACCGGCAGTCATTTGAGACTAAAAGGCTGTGTATGTTACGGGGTGAATGATAGAATGAGTGGCATGAAGCCGCCGAAATCTCAGAGACTTCCTATCCTCCGCACTAACTTTCTGTAAACACCCAATTCCAGGACATGATACAATGTTCCTGATTACACTTTGGAATGCATCAGGTAAGATTCTTGCGGGGAGGGGTGAGTTCAATGTTTTGTCCTAACTGCAATGCCGAATACAGATCTGGCTTTACCATGTGCAGCGATTGTCATGTTGCGCTAGTTCCGGAGAGACAGCCAGATTTGCCAAATCAGCCAGATCCAGCCGATGCGATAGTAAACCTGCATTCCCCAAGCAATGAGATGGAACTTGCTATGATCAGGAGCATTCTTGATGCTGAAGAGATATACTACTTTGTAAATAATGACAACTTTGGTTCACTGAAAGTAGGCCCACGCATCGAGATCTTCAATAAGAAGATGATCGTAGTCCCTTATGATCAATATGAAAGAGCATCTGAACTCATAACAGACTACTTAAATAAGATCTCCGAACAAGAGGACGAGCCTAAAAGAGCATATTCACTTTCAGACAAGATTAGAATGGGTGTTGAGATTCTGCTCTTTGGATGGATCATGCCGGGACGAAAGAACAAGAGCAATAAACAGGAAAATTAAGCCCTATGTATGAACCGACTGCCTTAGTTATTGTTGTCTGCATAGTGATTGGGTATGCACCTTACCTCATCTCCGAGATCTTCTCAAAGAAAGGACGGTGCGGCCTCCTGAGCTATACCATACCCCTTTTTCTCCTTGTTGGGTTTTCCGGCTTAATCGGGCTGGTCGGTGGCGTTGCTGGTCCGCCATATTTCTGGCCTGAAGCAAATCAGGGCCCTTTACAGGGCATTTTTATCACAGGCCCAGCAGGAGCCATCGTTGGGCTGCTTATATTCTTTCTATCTATGGTTTTATCAGGTATTATCGGGCTCTGGTATCTCAATCTCCATATTAAATTGTTCAGTCAACTGTTTATGTCTATTTCGGCAATGCTGTCCGCATTTTTGCTGGTTGCGTTACTGCCGTATTCGCTCCGAAGCCGCTTCGATCGTGCCTTATTCTACCGCTTTTTCAATGCCTTATGCCCGCTATACCCTAATGGCGGCCATTAGAGATTTAGGCTTAACGGATATTCTGGGTTAAAAGTGAAAGCAAATAATTCGGCATGAGGTCTCTCGATGGGGAAAACGGGGGAGCGAAAGGCAGCATCGGCTGGGCCGATGCTGCCGTAGTAATTAGATTTCTGTGTCCAGATCCAGGATAGCCATTTTCTCTCTCTGTTCCTTGCAGTCAATGCAGAGCGACGCTGTGGGAATGACATGCAGCCGCTTCTCGCTGATCTCTTCTCCGCAATCTTCACATATGCCGTATGTGCCTTCGTTGACCTTTCTCAAACATTCTTCGACATCTTTAAGGAGCTGTCTTTGGGCGCCCAGCCTCTTAAGATTGATATCCTCTGAGATCTCTACTGCTGCCCAGTCTGCTTCGTCAATAGCAGTATCAACAAGCTGGCGGTTTTCACCGCTCACATATTTTTGAATCTCCAGCTTAGCTTCCTTGAGCAAGGTGTCACGCTTTGCGATCAACATGCCCTTTAACCCGCGATAACGATCAGCAATCGGAGCAACAACAGCAACCGTACCCTTTATTGCAGCAGTCGATTTCCCGGATGTCAAAGCTTTTTTCTCAGGCTTTTTGGCAACAGCCTTTTTCTGCGAAACTATTTTCTTCTTTGCAGCCATGACCACGACTTTTTTTGTCTTGGCCTTGACCTTAGGTGCTGGTTTCGCTTTTGCAGCTATGTTAACTTTTGCTGTTTTCTTCTTAACCTCAGCCTTGGTCTTTTTAGCAGCTGGTGTCTTGACCGTTTTAGCCTTAGCCTTAACCTTAGTCTTTACGACAACCTTGGCCTTGGTCTTAACCTTGACCTCAACCTTAGCCTTTTTTGTTGCCGGGACCTTCTTTTTTGCAGCAGCCATCAGGCAGTCTCTTCTTTCTTGAGCTCTTCTTTGTGTACTTCGATGATACTTCTTACCTTGATCCCAGCTGCCTGAAGGGCCTTCTGGACATCAGGCAGTTTTGCGTCCTCAACCTTTACCATAAAATTGCTGTTCATGTCATACCTCCATTATCTCTTTTTCTTTATGTTCAAGCAGTTCATCGACCTTCTTGACAAAGGAGTCTGTAATCTTCTGCACTTCATCGTGTTCCTTTTTTATCTCATCCTCGCTGATATGTTTTTCCTTTTCGAGCTTTTTCAGCTCCTCATTAACGTCTCTTCTGATATTCCGGACAGCTACCTTTGCTTCCTCAGCTTCTTTTTTGACAACCTTGACAAGCTGCTTCCTTCGCTCCTCAGTGAGGGCCGGGATATTGATCCTGATCAGCTTGCCGTCATTCATGGGTGTAAGGCCGAGGTCTGACTTCATGATCGCCTTTTCTATCTCAGGTATGATCTTCTGTTCCCACGGCTGGATTGCGATCTGCCTGCTGTCAGGGAGACTGAGGCTGGCGAGCTGCTGTATTGGCGTAGGCGTGCCGTAGTAGTCTACGGTGAGGCCATCAAGAAGTGCCAGGGACGCCCTACCGGTTCTTACCGAGGCAAATTTCTTTTTGAGCGCCTCGATAGAGGCCTGCATCCGTTCATTTGTTTTTTTTCTTAATTCCTGGATCATTGTTCCCCCTTACGATCGTGCCTATCCGTTTTCCCTCAATAATCTTTCTGATATTGCCTTTGCCGATCAGGCTGAAGACCACGATAGGCAGGTTGTTGTCCATACAGAGAGAGATGGCAGTGGAGTCCATGACACCGAGTCCTTTTTTGAGTACATCGATGTACGTGAGTTCAGTGAATTTTTTTGCCTTCGGGTTTTTTACAGGGTCTGCAGAATAGACACCATCCACCTTGGTGCCTTTCATGATAATGTCGGCATTGATCTCCATGGCCCTCAAGGCTGCGGCTGTGTCGGTCGTGAAATAGGGATTGCCCGTGCCTGCAGCAAAGATGACTACTCGTCCCTTTTCAAGATGCCGCATCGCCTTACGCCTGATGTAGGGTTCGCAGAGCTCCTGCATCTCAATTGCCGACTGGACACGCGTAGGTACCTTGTATTTTTCGAGAGCGTTCTGGAGTGCAAGGGCATTGATGACTGTTGCGAGCATTCCCATATAATCTGCCGATGCTCGCTCCATGCCTTCAAGGCTTGCCTGAACCCCTCTGAAGATATTGCCGCCGCCTATGACAACAGAGATCTGCACGCCCATAGAGACAATATCCCTGATCTCCTTGGCCATAAAGTCAACAGTATGGGCATCAATGCCGAAGCCCTTGTCGCCCATGAGGGCTTCACCGCTGATCTTGAGGAGTATCCTGCTGTACAGACGCGGCATAATGGTCTCTCCCTAACAGCTTTTCGGCTCAGCCGGCTGTGTTTCGCCGAGCTGGAAACGGGCAAAGCTCTTTATGATAGTGCCGGCTCCGATAACGTCTTTAACCTTTTTCTTGCCATCCGGGTCTTTAACAAATATCTGCTCTAAAAGACAGACATCGCTGTAATACTTCTCCAGCTTGC
Organism: uncultured Nitrospirota bacterium; assembly: GCA_947085015.1. Taxonomy (GTDB): domain Bacteria; phylum Nitrospirota; class Thermodesulfovibrionia; order Thermodesulfovibrionales; family UBA6898; genus UBA6898. The sequence goes on along the minus strand of CAMTUV010000045.1, from coordinate 15,360 downwards.
CCATAACTATCTTTTCCGTGATCTCCGCAGGCTTGCCGGTCACCTGTGCTGCGTATATCGCCTTTTCGCGGTCAATGACATCCTGAGGGATCTGGTCCCTGGATATGTATGCCGGATTAGCAGCCGCTATATGCATTGCCACGTCTTTTATCAGAGGGCGAAGTTCATCAGGCTTTGTTGCAGAGTCTGCAGCCACCATGACGCCAAGCTTATCCATATGGATGTACGCGCCCACCAGGCCGTTGTCTGCCTGATAACGGATGAAGCGCCTGATAACGATGTTTTCGCCGAGCTTTGCGACCTTTTCTGTCACGAGATCCTTGATCTTTTTCTTCTTTTCAGGATCATTAACGAAAACCTGCTCAAGCAGGCAGTTCTCAGGTTTTTCTGATGGAGACTCTTCAACAGACACGGCTGTCGGCTGAGCAGCCGCAACCTGCTCCATCACGTTTCTGATTAGCTTCTGGAAATCATCGGTCCTTGCTACAAAGTCGGTCTCGCAGTTGATCTCTACCATAACGCCGACCTTGTCTGCCTGGATGTATGAACTGATCAGTCCCTGTGACGCAGAGCGGGATGCCTTCTTTGCTGCTGATGCCAGCCCCTTCTGCCTGAGGATATCTATAGCTTTTTCGAAATCGCCGCCTGCATCGGTGAGTGCCTTCTTGCACTCCATCATGCCTGCGCCGGTCTTTTCTCTAAGATCTTTTACAGCTGTAGCTGAAATTTCTGTCATTTTGTTACCTCTGTCGCTGCCGCTGCTGCTTCTTCTTCTGCAACTCCTTCCTCGATCTTGGCCTTTTCTTCTTCCTGGGCAGTTTCTTTGTTAAGGATTGCCCTGCCTTCGAGTACTGCATCGGCGATCTTGGATGCCATGAGCTTAATGGCGCGGATAGCGTCGTCATTGCCGGGGATCACGTGGTCAACCTCATCAGGATCGCAGTTCGTGTCAACGACTGCAACGATAGGGATCGAGAGCTTTTTCCCCTCCTGGATCGCGATCTTCTCTTTCTTGGGATCAATGATAAAGATCACGCCCGGCGTTCCTTTCATATCCTTTATGCCGGAAAGGTTCTTGTCGAGCTTTATGCGCTCTTTTTCAAGCGATGCCGCTTCTTTCTTGGTGAGAAGGCCGAACGTGCCGTCCTCTTTCATGGCATCGAGCTTTTTCAGTCTCTCGATGCTCTTCTTGATCGTGGTGAAATTGGTGAGCATGCCGCCAAGCCATCTCTGGTTGACGCAATAAGAAGAGCAACGCTTTGCCTCTTCCATAACCGCATCCTGTGCCTGTTTCTTGGTGCCGACGAACAGCACGGTTGCACCTGTTGCTGCTGTCTCCCTGACAAAACGATATGCATCTTCAAGACCTTTCAGTGTTTTCTGCAGGTCGATGATATAGATGCCATTTCTCTCCCCGAAGATGTATCTCTTCATCTTGGGATTCCAGCGCTTTACCTGATGACCGAAATGTACTCCGGCCTCAAGCAACTCCTTCATTGAAACTACCATTGGTACTCCTCCTTGGGTTTTTCCTCCGCCTGTTCTGCCTACCCTTTCGGGACCAGGGGCAGAAACTGTAGTTGGCGTGTGATATTCCCGGCCTGTGAAACAGACAATCGGGTTAGAAACTCTACCACAGGAAGCCCTTTTTTATCAAGGCGTCTGATATGATACTAAGGAGTTAAAAAGTAGAAGACATTGACTGGAAAATCCCTCCTATCCTCCCTTTGCCCAAGGGAGGGATCATGCCCCTCTTTGGCAAAGAGGGGTGAGGGGAGATTTGTTAAGCCTGTCAACTACTATGAGCTTGTTTGTAATTACAAGAAAAAACTGTTTGAGGCTGAGATTGATAAACAAAAAAAGAACCGATATCGGAATCATTGTCTCGGTTCCTGCAGAGGGCAGTATCCTTTGCAGGAATTTGAGCAAAAAAATGAGAGCCAAAGGCCTTTATTATGAGGGCAGCCTGGTTGGGAAGCGTGTCGTTTTGAGTGTCTCAGGCATGGGCAAGGTGAATGCAGCCCATGCTAGTACGCGACTTATCCATGATTTTTCCCCTGCTGTGATCGTGAATATCGGCATTGGCGGCGCATATCCTTCATCAGGGCTTAAGATTGGGGATATTGCAGTTGCTGAGAAGGAGATCTATGGAGACGAGGGGGTCCTGCTGAAGGACGGGTTCCATGGAACAGACCTTATCAACATGCCTTTGCTTCAAAAAGGCAGGAAAAAGTATTTTAATGAATTCCCTCTTGATAAGCCTCTTATCAGAAAGGCTGTCAGGGCTGCTCAACTCGTCACTCGTCACTCATCACTCATCACTGTCAAAAAAGGTGCTTTTTTGACGGTTTCCACATGCACCGGCACAAAAAAGCGGGCGCTTGAACTTGAGCGTTGCTTTGGCGCGATCTGCGAGAATATGGAAGGAGCTGCCATTGCCCATGTCTGCACGCTCTATGGCATTCCGGTAATCGAAATGCGCGGCATCAGCAACATCGTAGGGGACAGAGACAGATCAAAATGGAATATACCGCTCGCTGCAGAGAACTGTCAGAAGGCAGCGCTGGAACTGCTTAGGAGTATTTAAGAAGAGACTTGTTTTGAGCTCTCCCTCGGTGAAACCGAGCATTACGCCAATAAATAGCAGAGGAAGTAATAATTTTTACAGTCGATTTTAACCAGGCCCCCTGGTTATTGGAATTAAAGTAATGCAGAACATTATTTGCATGACAGGAGCAACAGAAAAGGGGAGGACAGAAGTGAGTCAGCTTTCATTCTGGAAACTGAACTGGAAGAGCTTAACTTCTACAGTATGCGCACCATAATGAGGAAGCCGACACTCATCTTTTGATTGCCCCCCAGACATGAAAAAGTATATACTATGGGTAATACTACAGCAAGGGAGGCCCGGCATGTCAAAAACTCTTTCCCTTAAGATGAAGGATGACGTTTTTTCGGAAACCGAAAAAGTAATTGGAGCTATCCATACTTCGAGAAATGCTTACATAAACGATGCGCTGGATTTTTATAATAAATTTGTTCGAAGAAGCCTTATCCAAAAACAACTAAAAAAAGAGTCACGTCTGGTAGCTGAGTCTTCACTTGAGGTGTTGCGTGAGCTGGAACTGATCGAAGATAAACTGTCGAGATGACACCCCGCAAGTTCAATGTCTATACTGCAGACCTTAATCCCAGGTTCGGAACTGAGCCGGGCAAGATTCGTCCCGTAGTTGTCATACAGACAAATCTTCTGAATGAAGTGCATCCCAGCACTGTTGTCTGTCCTATTACCACGAAGGTTCAATCAGAGGCTGAAATACTTCGTATTCACCTGAAAAAAGGCGAGGCCGGCATGAAAAAAGATTCTGATATCATTGTCGATCAGATAAGGGCCATAGACAATATAAGATTTAAAGAGCATATTGGAGAAATATCCGACAAGAACAAACAAGCCCTGCTGTACAGCCTGAGGCTTCTTCTCCTTGAATAGACAACCATAATAGGAATAAGATGCAACAGAAGAGAACTCTTGCCCTCGGATATTCACCCTGCCCCAATGACACGTTCATCTTTTATGCCCTTGTGCATGGCAAGATCGACACCTCTGATATTGCGTACAAGGAGATCCTTGAAGATGTCGAGACCCTGAACCGGATGGCGCAACAGGCAAGGCTCGACATCACGAAGGTATCGTTCCATGCCTTCGGTCATTTGAGAGATACGTACTGCCTGCTCAGGTCAGGTGGCGCGCTCGGCAGGGGCTGCGGCCCGCTTGTGGTGGCACGGGACGAATGTACCATGCGAAATCTCAGGGGAAAGACCATTGCTATCCCCGGAGAACTGACCACTGCCTTCCTGCTGCTGCAGATCTATGATCCTGAGCTGAAGAAAAATATCAAAGTCATGCCCTTTCATCGAATCATTGATGCAGTGAAAAGCGGCGAGGCAGACGCAGGCCTTATTATCCACGAAAGCCGCTTTACCTATCAGCAGAAAGGGTTGGCGCAGATCATGGATCTTGGTGCCTGGTGGGAGCAGGAGACCGGCTTGCCTATTCCGCTGGGATGCATTATCGCCAAAAGAGATCTTGGAAAAGAGCTGGTGCAGGAGACTGATGCCGTGATCCGTAAAAGCGTGGAATATGCCTTCAGCCAAAGCGAAGAAACAAAGACCTATATCAAACGCCATGCTCAGGAGTTTGACGAGAGTGTCATAGACCAGCATATCAGGCTTTATGTTAATGATTATTCTCTTGATATCAAAGACGAGGGTGTTCATGCGGTTGAAGAGTTATTCAGAAGGGCGGCAGAACAGGGCATCATCCCGAAATCATCCCAGACCCTTTTTCTGGCCGCATGAAAAAGTATGTTCTGCATAGAGAACCTCACCGGTTCTCGGTTGACTATGCTAAAGACCTGAACCCCGAGCAGTTAGCTGCAGTGATGCATGAGGAAGGACCTGCGCTGGTGCTCGCAGGCGCAGGCACAGGCAAGACCCGGGTTGTAACGTACAGGGTTGCACGCCTGATCGAGGCAGGCACCCCGGCAGAGAATATCCTCCTTCTTACCTTCACGAACAAGGCAGCACGGGAGATGCTGAGAAGGGTTGAACTGCTGATCGGCATGAACATCTCCGGCCTTTTCGGCGGCACGTTCCACCATATAGCAAATCTGCTCCTGAGGCAGCACTGCACGCTGATAGGGTACAGGCAGGGATTTTCGATCCTTGACCGTGAGGACTCAAAGGAACTCTTTGATGCCTGCATCGCAGACGTGTACCAGAAGGATACCATTCTCCCGAAGGGCGGCGTGCTGGCTGAGATATGCAGTCTCTCGAGGAATACGGACCTGCCGGTCGAGGACATTGTGTTGAAGCGTTTTTCGCACTTCTCACATGTCATTGAAGAGGTTATTAAAATTGCAGAACTCTATCACAAAAAGAAGTTTCAGTTGAACCTCCTTGATTTTGACGATCTGCTTTATGGATGGAAGAGGCTTTTTGTTGAGCATCCGAAGATTCGCGAATACTATTCGATAAAGTTCAGGCATCTGCTGGTTGACGAGTATCAGGATACGAACAGGCTTCAGGCCGAGATCATAGACCTCACGACCGGTCCCACCGGGAACCTTATGGTTGTCGGCGATGATGCCCAGTCGATCTATTCTTTCAGGGGTGCTGACTTTGAGAATATCCTGAAGTTCCCTGAAAAGCATGAGGGAACGGCTCTGTACAAGCTCACCACGAACTATCGCTCGACCCCCCAGGTGCTGCATCTGGCCAACAGCAGCATAGTCCATAACCGCAGGCAGTTCCGTAAAGACCTTCATGCTGTTTCTGCAGCAGGGGAACTTCCGTATATGGTTGCGCTGAAGGATGTGTTTGAGCAGGCCGAATTCGTGGCAGCAGTCATAATAGACCTGAATGCTGACGGACGGTCATTTAATGAGATCGCTGTGCTCTATCGATCCCATTTTCAGTCCATGGAACTCCAGATGGAATTTCAGCGCAAGGGCATACCCTTTGAGGTGAGGTCAGGCCTTACGTTCTTCGAACAGGCCCATATCAAGGATACGCTTTCGTTTTTAAAGATCATTGCCAATCCCCATGATGAGATCAGCTGGAAACGGGTGCTGAAGCTCATTCCCGGCATCGGCAATATCACTGCAGCAAAGGTCTGGCATTTCATTGAGGAGAAAGAGAAGCCTGTTGAGGCTGTGTTCGATGCGTACACGCTCGTGCCGAAGAAAGCAACCGCAGCGTTTAATAGTTTTCTTGAGATGCTGAGCGTGCTGAAGCATGAACGCTATCTGGGCATGCCGTCTGCAGCGATCGATTATGTGATGCAGCACGGGTATGAGGACCATCTCCATGCGACCTATCCCAATGCTGACATGAGGGTCGAAGATGTGACGCAGATGATGAAATTTGCCCGTCGGTATGATCTGCTCGAGACATTCCTGAGCGAGATGACGCTCCAGGGGCTTGCTGATGCGGCCGAAGGATCGGAAGCGCCTGAAGGCAAGGCTATCCTTTCATCTGTGCATCAGGCCAAGGGACTTGAGTGGGGCACGGTTTTCATGATCGGTCTGAATGACGGGAAGTTCCCGTCCGCTAAATCGCTCAAGAATGAGGACGAGGAAGAAGAACGCAGGCTTTTCTACGTAGGAGTTACCAGGGCAAAGGAATCCCTTTATCTCTGCTATCCTGTGGTTGCTGAAGACTGGCAGACCATGGGGATTGCCCAGCAGTCCCGATTCCTGAAAGAGCTTCCTGAGGATTGCTTTGAGGAGATGGCGGTCGAAGATGTATAAATCCGAGGGCATATCCCTTTTGCTACGGGTTGCAGTTATCATTGGAAAAATCCCTCCTAACCTCCCTTTTCCAACCAACAGTAGGTGCTTTAGGCAAGGGAGGAGGAATTCCCCTCTTGGGAGGGGTGCAGGGGTGGGTTCCCCCTCTTTGGAAAAGAGGGGCGAGGGGAGATTGGATGATAAATGAAATCCATGACTGATTTGTTACCCGAGGGCTTTTTTTGTTAATATAATCATTATGACGTTTTCTGATGCTATAAAAGCAGGTTTTCATACCGTAAACAGCCGACTGCAGCTTGTCGGCGTGCAGGCAGTGCTGATGATCGTCAACTGCATCGGTTTTTTTGTGATCGTTGGTATCCCGCTCGGTATTGCCTTTGTCATATTCGGTCTTGATCTGACCGGGCTTACCCAGGCAAAGGACATCTTCAACATGTTCTCGAACCCTTCTGAATTCATTGCAAAGTATCTCTGGCTTGTAATGATGGTAGTGACCAGCATCCTTTTCTATTTTCTGTTTGTCACTACTCTTGGGCTTTATGTTTTCAGCGGATCAGCAGGAATCGTGGGAAGGAGTATCCTCGAACCGTCAACTCCGTTTAGCATGAAGCGGTTTTTTTCGGAAGCCAGGCAGTTCTTTTTTCCTCTTATGTGGTACACCTGTCTCATAGGCTTTGTTTTTCTTGCCATTGCCGTTATGCTTGGTCTCTTTGGCGGGGGCATTGCAGCGATTGTTTCTGCTGCGAAGACCCAGGACTCAACTCTTGCTCTCTTCCTCGGCATCTTCTTTTCGCTGGTGCTTGCACTGGTCGCTATCAGTATCCTTCTTGCGGTTCTTGCGGTTACGGTCTATGGTATTGCTGTTCTTTTTTTCAAGCGCGAGGGATCGTGGAAGGCTTTTAAGGAGTCTTGCGTGTTTCTCTGGAAAAGGCAAAATGCTTTTTGGCTCTATATGCTGCTGTTCCTCGGCTATATTGTCGTAAGTTTTTTTGCCATCATGATCAGTTTTCCCTTTCGCCTGATCCCCATAATCGGGACGATTGTTTCTTTTCCGCTTCAGCTTCTGTCCTATATGGTGCAGGGATATCTTGGCCTTGTTGTGCTTTCAGTTGTCTTTACCTATTACTATGAGCTGGAGATAAAGAAACCGGTGACAGGGACTGCTGAGCCTGTAACTGATTTGGCAGCTACAGACGAAGGTTCCACGAGTTCTGAAGATACTTCTGCTTCTCAAGCTCCTCAGCAAGACGAGACTCTTCCTTCGTCGGATGAGAAGTTGGAAGGCTGATCCCGAAGGCCTCTTCAAAGGCTTCCTGAACTGCTATTCTGAATTTCTGTTCGTCAAAGTCCGGCAGGATTTCTTTCAGGCCATTCATAGAGTTTTCTGTTCCTGAATCTTTTCTGCCAAAAACATGGCCTATCTTTTCTTTGTCGCAGGTATAGGGTATTGATCCCTGCTGGAGAAGTCCGTCTTTCCACCGTTTCTGTGCAGAGCCGACGATCTTCCTGTTATTCAGCAGGATCTCGCCATACGAGCTTGACTCAAAACAGAGCGGGTTTTTGGTCAGGACCCTGCCCCTCTCTCTTTGCATCTTTGATTCAACGTAAATGCCGATTTTCCGGAAGGCAAGGGTGAATGCACTGCCTATCCTGCGATAGCTTTCCATAAGACCTTCTGAAAAAGGTTCCTTGTCTGTCAGAACAGAGAAGCTGTATGTAAGCTCATCTTCATGAAGAATCGCCCTGCCGCCTGTCAGCCTTCTTACAAACGGAATAGCGTTTTGTCTGCAGTAATCGAGGTCAAGGTCTGATGTCCTCTGAAAGCAGCCGAGACTGAGCGAGGGCCTGTTCCAGTGGTATAACCTGAGCGTCGGAGGTGCTTTGCGGTTTCGAACCGCTGTGGAGATCGCCTCATCAAGGGCCATGTTATAGGAGGCACTGCCTGGCCCTGAATCGATCAGCCGCCATTCATCAGACATGCGTTGACATTGTCCGGGAAGAAAGGAGCTACTTTTTCTCTAAGATAATCTTGTGACGGAGCAGGGAAACCTCTTTTATTTCCCCTTCAAAGATCTTCTGCTCGCCGAAAAGGTTCTTCATGAATATCTTGCCTTCCTCAGGCCTCATGACATCGACGCTTTCAAGATAGAGTTCTTCTTTGCCTTCTTTTAAGATATAGGCATTTGCTTCACACATGGCCGCTCTCCTTTATCTGTGAGATTACATGTTCAATAAGATGGGGCAAAGGTTCCTTGTCTCCGCCTGCTATCTCGATCCCCTCCTGGTTCAGGGGAAGCAGGAGTTTCCGGGCTGGAGATGAGACAATAGCTGTTGCCATCCTGTCTGTCACCTCGCCTAACATGGCATTGGGCAGTGCAATGCTCAGGGGACCGATGATCATATCTACCTTGTCAGAGTTCCAGATGATCGCGTTTTCGCCTGTAGCGCCCTTGTTTGCCCGTGATTTCATCATGGCTGTTGTCGCGGCCGCATTGGTCCCAAGCGCGATCACCTCGACCCTGTCAGAGAATTCCTCTTTCAGTCGCTTCACAACAAGGCTTCCGATGCCGCCTCCCTGTCCGTCTATTACTGCGATCCTGAGCATGCTTGAAGTATAACCCTATCGGCTGAAAAGCTCCAGTCGGGAAAGGAAAAGGCTGGTGTCATGAATGCCCTTTCTGGCCTGCCGTATAGAGAGATAAACAAACAGGTACAGCAGAAATCACCGAGCTTTCTTCATTCCTGATAAAGAAGGACTTATCACTTCTATCCGTCATATAGCGGCTATTGCCACAGTTCCTTTGGCCCCGACCTTTTCAGACAACGCGTCGAGGGGAGTGCGACCTGTTCTCTTTTGATGATAAACTGAGGTACAATGAGTGCCGAACAGCGTGAGAACCCCGATCGACTGGCGTATACAGGTTTGACCAACAAGGAGTAATGATGAAGAAACTGACAAAATATTTTTTTGAAGGACTGATCTTTCTCGTTCCAGCGATAGTGACCGTTTATGCTATTTATTTCGTGTTTGCGAAAGTTGACGGGGTGTTCAGATTCGAGATTCCGGGTCTTGGATTTGTTGTGACTATTGCGACCATTACAGCTATCGGGTTCATTGCCTCCAATCTGTTGACCAAGCGGCTTGTGGCGCTTGTTGATAGAACCGTCCGGCGGCTCCCTCTTGTCCGGATGATCTACACCTCGGTTAAAGACCTCACCGGCGCATTCGTGGGCGAGAAGAAGCGGTTCGACAAGCCGGTTCTGGTCAGACTCTCCCCTGGCAGTGAGGTTCAGTTCATAGGATTTGTGACTGCGGAGAACCTTGGAATGTACGGGCTGCCGGAAAGCGTTGCAGTCTATCTCCCACAGTCCTACAACTTTGCCGGAAATCTTATTATCGTTCCGAGAGAACAGGTGACACCGCTCAGGGCAGAAAGCGGCAAGGTGATGGCATTCATCGTATCAGGAGGAGTGACGGGACAGGCTGCTGAGGACTAAGGCAGTCGCCTTGATAGGCTGAACAGAAAGATGCATTTCTTGCTGAGAAATATCTCTGAAACTTAGTGCCTGTCTCCATTTGGATAGAACTTATCGTCATTCGCAGGAAACTGCACGCCTGTCCCTGTATTGAGAAAATCGTCATGACATGTTAATCTTTTCAGATGCTGATAAATAACTTTATTTACGAGATCTTCTTCCTATGAAAAGGCGTATTGTTTTCTCTCTTATCGGCCTTGTCATTCTCATTGTCATCCTGGGAGGAATCAAGACCTTCCAGATCAGGGCAATGATCGACCAGGGCAAGAAGTTCGTTCCTCCACCTGAGACCGTGACCACCGAAACAGTAAAGTCTGAGTCCTGGGATTCTTCTCTGACCGCAGTCGGTACGCTGAATGCTGTTCAAGGTGTTACCGTGTCGGCCGAACTATCTGGTAAAGTGGTCAAAATCGAGTTCGAACCAGGCACCACAGTAAAGAAGGGAGATACTCTGCTGCGCCAGGATACCTCCTCAGAGGAGGCACAGCTTCCGGGAATACTCGGCCAGGTGAATCTGTACGTCACAAACCTCGAAAGAGCTGATCAGCTCCTTGCTAAAGGAATCATCTCCAAGTCAGACCGCGATATTGCAATAGCAAATGCCGAGCAGGCCCGGGCACAGGCCAACAATATCCGCGCAACCATTGCCAAAAAGACGATCAGGGCTCCATTTAGCGGTCGTCTCGGCATCCGCCAGGTCAACCTTGGCCAGATTCTCCGCGAAGGGGACCCTATCGTGACGCTTCAGGCACTTGACCCTATCTATGTTGATTTCACTCTGCCGCAGCAGCAACTCCAGCAGCTGCGCCATGATCTGACTCTGCAGGTGACAGGAGATTCCCTGCCGGGCGAGAAGATCGAGGGTCGGATCACTGCAATCAATCCCCTGGTCGATGTTGAGACCCGCAGCATAAAGGTGCAGGCCACGCTCTCTAACCGCATGGAAAAACTTCGGCCGGGTATGTTCGTCAACGTGTCTGTCGGACTCCCTGTCCGTCAGAAGGTGCTTATCATCCCTGCTACAGCAGTTCTGTACGCACCGTATAGCGACTCTGTCTTTGTTGTTGAAGAGGGCAAAGAAGGCAAGGACAATAAGACACTGCGTCAACAGTTTGTGCGCCTTGGAGAAAAGCGTGGCGATTTTGTGGCTGTCACGAGCGGCCTTAAAGAAGGGGAGACTATTGTAAGCACCGGCGTCTTCAAGCTCCGTAATGGCCTGCCCGCGGTAGTCGATAACAAGCTTGCACCTGACTTTCAGCAGTCACCCAAACCTGAGAACAACTGACCAGTGTTTCTGCCATGAACATCACTGATCTGTTTATTCGCCGCCCTGTTCTTGCACTGGTGCTGAACCTTCTTATTGTCATCGCCGGTCTCCAGGCGATCAGCACACTCAATGTTCGTCAGTATCCGCGCAGCGAAAATGCAGCAGTAACGGTCACTACAGCCTATATCGGTGCCAGCGCAGACCTGGTGCGCGGCTTTGTGACAACACCACTGGAACGGGCCATCGCAGCATCAGACGGCATTGAGTATATGGAGTCACAGAGCAGCCTCGGCATCTCTACTATCAAGGTGAGGCTCAAGCTGAACTACGATGCGACCAAGGCACTGGCAGAGATAAGTTCCAAGATCGACCAGGTCCGCCGTGACCTTCCGCCTGAGGCTGAGGTGCCGATCATCAATATCGAGTCTGCTGACAGTCAGTTCGCCTCTGCGTACCTCAGTTTCACCTCAGATATGCTCAAGCAGAACGAGACAACCGAATATCTGGTACGCATTGTTCAGCCCCGTTTGTCAGCCATTGAAGGTGTGCAGCGGGCAGATATCCTCGGAGCCCGCACCTTTGCGATGCGTATCTGGCTTAAGCCTGACCGGATGGCGGCCCTGAACATAAGCCCGGCACAGGTGCGCCAAGCGCTGTCTTCGAATAACTTCCTCTCTGCCCTCGGGCAGAGTAAAGGGTCATTCATTCAGGTAAACATGACTGCAAACACGAATCTGAGCACAGTCGATGAGTTCAGGAATCTGGCGGTGCGGCAGCAGAACAACAGCATTGTGCGTCTCGGAGAGATAGCAGACGTGCAGCTTGGGGCTGAGAATTATGATGCAGAGGTGCGTTTTTCCGGCCAGGCTGCGGTCTTCATGGGCATATGGCCTCTTCCCAATGCCAACTCCCTGGATGTGATCAAACGGGTAAGAATTGAAATGGATTCAATGCAGCGCGACCTCCCAAGCGGCATGCAGTCCCGCATAGCCTATGATGCAACCAACTATATTACGAACGCCATCCATGAGGTTCTCAAAACGCTTGGTGACACATTGTTGATCGTCGTGATTGTCATCTTTCTCTTCCTGGGGTCTTTTCGCTCGGTCCTCATCCCGGTGGTTGCGATCCCTGTCTCTCTGATCGGAGCGGTCTTCCTGATGCAGTCCTTTGGCTTTACTGTCAATTTGCTTACCCTGCTGGCTGTTGTCCTCTCTGTTGGTCTGGTGGTGGATGACGCCATTGTTATGGTCGAAAACGTGGAGCGCCATCTGGGCGAGGGAAGGTCACCTACAGAGGCGGCCCTGATCGGCGCCCGTGAATTGGTCGGACCGATCATCGCCATGACCATCACCCTGGCAGCTGTTTACCTTCCGATCGGTCTGCAGGGCGGATTGACCGGTTCTCTTTTCCGCGAGTTCGCCTTTACCCTGGCTGGCGCGGTCACCATTTCGGGAATAGTGGCCCTGACCCTGTCGCCGCTCATGTCTGCACGGCTGCTTAAGCCCGGTATCGAAGAACACGGACTGGCAGGCCGCATATCCCGTGACTTTAAACGTCTGAGAAATGTCTATGGCAGGCTGCTTGACACAACCCTGAAGGCGCGGCCGGCAGTGTACGCAGTCTGGCTCGTGATTACACTGCTGACAGTGCCGATGTTCATCATGTCTGCAAGGGAACTGGCACCGACCGAGGACCAGGGGGTCATCTTCGGCATTTTGGATGCCTCGGCCAACTCGACACTAGACCAGAACAGCAGTTATGCCGCTGCGGTCAATGAGACGTTCATGAGTGTGCCGGAGACTGACTTCACCTTTCAGATCACCTTTCCCAGTTCAGGCTTCGGAGGCATGGTCGCAAAATCATGGGATAAGCGCAAACGCACCATTTTTCAGATCATGCCTGAAGTTCAGCAGAAGCTTCAGGCCATACCCGGAATCCGGGTCTTCCCTGTAACGCCGCCTGCCCTGCCCGGCGGAGGCCAGTATCCGGTGGAGTTTATCCTTGCCTCGACAGCAGAGACGAGTGAGATCCTCGACTTCGCCAATCAGTTGCAGATGAAGGCCATGCAGAGCGGCATGTTCGCCTTTCCGCCTGTGATCGATGTAAAGATAGATCAGCCCCAGTCAGAGTTCATCATCGATCGCGACAAGGTAGCATCCCTTGGTCTTAACCTTGCTCAGATCGGCGCTGACCTGGGAGGAATGGTTGGAGGGGGCTTTGTCAATCGCTTCGATATCTCAGGGCGCAGCTATAAGGTGATACCGCAGATCCAGCGCATTGGACGCCTTAACCCTGAACAGCTCCAGAATATCCACGTCACCGGTCCAAACGGCAACCTGATCCCGCTCAGCACCATAGCCACAATGCAGGATTCAGTAGTGCCGAGGTCGCTCAATCGCTTTCAGCAGCTTAATGCAGTCAAGATCAGCGGTGTGGCTATCCGTCCGCTGGATGAAGCCCTGCGCTTTCTGGAAGACGAGTCTGCCAGGATCCTGCCTAAGGGGTACGTTATCGACTACACTGGCGAGTCGCGTCAGCTGCGCACTGAGGGAAGCAAGTTCCTGTCTGCCTTCGGACTTGCCGTGATACTGATTTTTATGGTGCTGGCAGCCCAGTTCAACAGCTTCCGCGACCCCTTCGTCATACTGGCAGGTTCAGTACCGCTCGCCATGTTCGGCGCACTTATCTTTACCTTCCTGAAGATGCCCAACCCGAATGTTCCCTTCTGGACCCATGGCTGGACTACAACACTCAATATATACTCCCAGGTTGGTTTAGTGACCCTGGTCGGACTGGTATCAAAAAACGGCATCCTGATCGTGCAGTTCGCCAATCAACTGCAGTTGCAGGGACACTCTAAGCTTGAGGCAGTACGCGAAGCTGCCATGACCCGTCTGCGGCCGATCCTGATGACCACTGCCGCCACCATCGGCGGCCACTTCCCGCTGATTCTCGTAACAGGCGCCGGTGCAGCAGCGCGAAACTCCATCGGCCTTGTTCTGGTGGGTGGCATGTTTATTGGAACGCTCTTTACCCTTTTCGTGGTGCCATCCATATATATGCTGATAGCGCGCGACCACAGCAAAGACCGCGAGCTGGAAACAGGTATACCTGCAGGAACGTCAATCAAAGGATAATCATATTGCACATCTGATCCGCAGACTGTCCAATTAACTTTCAGAAAATATATTTAGCGCCAAATGCCCTGCCGATGCTCCAGCTTAATAAGCCTGCCGCAAAAGCATGATCTGTTATTATTTCTTGAGGCTCCGGATAAAAGCGATGATCTTCCAGATTTCGTCATCCTTCAGGTCACCGTTCCATGACGGCATTGCCCAAGGCCGCCCCTTAGAAATAGTCTCGAAGACCTGGTAGTCTGAACCGCCGCAAAGCCATTCATTGTCTGTAAGATCGGGACCGCTTCCACCGTCGCCATCACCGTGACATTCTGCGCAGTTCTTGTAGAAGAGTTTCCTGCCATCGGCTATTGCAGTAACATTGCCAGTATAGGGACAGGTTATCTCAGGCTTGGCAGGGATCTGGTTGGCTGCTAATGCCGTGCCTCCGATATGACCATACACGACAAGCATCAACGCAATAAGTGCGCCGAAGATAATACCGATGATCCTTGTCCTTTGTTCTTGCACGCGTTCATGATTTCTTCCTGCAGTTGTCTTTATAAGAATCCTCCTGTGAAAGTATTGAATATGCTGTTCTGTCCAGCAAATCGGTCTGGCCCTGTCTATGCGCCCAGGAAATAATTATTCAGGAACAACTTGATCTTTTTTCATTATACCCTGTAATGCTCTGCATGGTAAGTCCATTTCTATAATTCATAATGTTTCATGACCGCACAACTTATTCAGCGCTTAAATAGATTGGTAAAAAAATATCCCTGCTTTGTTTTTGAAGCGTGCTTGTGCATTTTAACCATATTGGGCTGTCCGCCCAAACAACCACAGGTGCAAATACGATTGAGTCTTTGACGACATTTCTCAAGGGCGTCTCGATCTAAGGAATAAAATATCCAATATCCCTGTCTTTCGTCTGTCACAAGACCCGCAGCTTTGAGCACCCTCAAATGTTGCGATACAGCAGATTGAGAAGCTGTGAAATAATTAAAAAAACAATGACATAGCTATATAGCTATGGTATAATAATGCCATCTCAACAGAGGAGGCATAGAGATGGGCTATATTTCAAAAGTGCAGGTTATTCAAAGGAGCAACGAGAACCGTCAGT
>CAMTUV010000044.1:0-11481 GCA_947085015.1 uncultured Nitrospirota bacterium | reverse complement strand
GTAGCAGGCAACACATTGCCAGACAAGAAGATTGTTGAGTGCCTCTTCCCTCTCCCCAAGGAGAACCATTCTGATAAGGCGGTCAGGCGTTACACCTGTTTCCTCGCCTACCGGACAGCCCGCCGCACATCTGCGGCACTGGTAACAGGCAGACAAGTTTTGGGATGATCTTTCCGAGACCTCCCGGAGAAGCGATTTAGCGTTAGTCGTATCATATTTCAACGTCTTCGTTGACATAGCCTGCTCCTTAGAAATTCAATTGAAAAGGGATTATTCAAAAAATCTCCCCACACCCCTCTTTGTCAAAGAGGGGCTTTATTCCTCCCTTTGGAAAAGGGAGGTTAGGAGGGATTTTATAAATCAAGGTTCTCATTATTACGAGACGATTACTACAGCCCTGCTGCCAATTTCGCAGATTTTACGGTATTCTTCATAAGCATCGTGATCGTCATAGGTCCAACGCCGCCGGGCACGGGAGTGATGGCTCCCGCGATCTCCTTGGCTGCATCGAAATCAACGTCTCCTTTGAGAATGGGTATCATCTTGCCGGTCTTTTCACTTTTCTTTTCTCCAACGCGGTTTACACCCACATCGATAACACATGCTCCGGGCTTGATCCACTCAGGCTTCACAAGACCCGGCACACCCGCAGCAACAATAAGGATATCAGCCCGCTTACAATGTGCATCAAGGTTTTTGGTTCCTGTATGAACGATCGTGACGGTTGAATTTGCACCTCTGCCCTTCTGGAGCATAATGTTGGCAATCGGCTTGCCAACGATATTCGAACGGCCGACAACAACCACCTCGGCGCCTGAAGTCTCAAAACCTGAGCGGACGATCAGCTCCTGTATGCCTGCAGGTGTGCAGGGGAGGAACTTCACTTCGCTGCCACCGATCATAAGGCGGCCCACATTGACCGGGTGGAAACCATCAACATCCTTGTCAGGATTAATGGCATTAAGAACCTTCTTCTCATCAACATGCTTCGGCAGCGGAAGCTGAACAAGAATTCCATGGATCTTGGGATCATTGTTATATTTGTCGATAAGTTTCAGGAGATCTGTCTCTGCAATATCCACCGGCTGATCATCCTGTATCGAATGAAATCCGATCTCGTGTGCTGCCTTCTGCTTGGCAGTGACGTAGCTCACTGAAGCAGGGTTCTGACCTACCAGTATCGTGACCAGCCCAGGGATCACACCTGTCTTTTCCTTCATCTCAGCAACTTCCTTCTTCAATTCTTCCCGTATCTCTGCAGCAACTTCAGTGCCGCTGATGATCTTTGCACTCATTTCAATTCCTCCTGTGTAATTGGGTTTTGGGGGATTAGGAGTTGGGGGTTAATCCCTTTTCTTTATAAGCTCCAGCAGTTCCTGGCGCGTGGATTCCTTTGATCTAAAAATACCTCTCACGGCTGAGGTGACTGTGCGCGCTCCTGATTTCTTCAGCCCGCGCATCGAAAGACAGAGATGCTCTGCATCAATAATGACCATGGCGCCCTTGGGCTTTAGCCTTTCCATGAGCATGTCAGCGAGTTGGGCAGTAAGCCGCTCCTGCACTGTCGGCCTCTTTGCGAACACTTCAAGAGCCTTGGCAAGCTCACCGATACCGGCAATCCTTCCCGCTCCGGGGATATAGGCAATATGTGCCTTGCCTATAAAGGGAAGAAGATGGTGTTCGCAGACTGAATAGAAGGGGATATCTTTAAGGAGAACAAGCTCCTCATGACTTTCTCCTTCAATAGGAAGAAGGATCTCTTCGGTAGGTGTGGAGAGGCCGGAAAAGATCTCTTCATACATCTTGGCAACCCTGCCCGGTGTTCCCTTCATGCCGGGCCGCTCAGGATCTTCTCCGATGCCTTCAATAATAAGTCTCACACCTTTTTCGATCTTTTTCAGGTCCACGATGTGTGCTCCCATAATGCGCAGATAATCTTGAAAACGCTAAATTGTAGCACGCTCCTCAAAAGGTTGTCAAAACAGAACAACCAGCGCGATTGCTTGTTCTGTGACTTTCCTGAATGGTATTGTACCGGCATGAAAGCAGGCTTTTTTCAGTTCGATACTACATTCGGAAACAAGAGGAAGAACTTCGATAAAGTCGGGAATGCGGTTAAGACTGCATCGCTTGACCTTCTCGTCCTCCCTGAGTTTTTTGTTACCGGGTACCAGTTCGTTTCAAAGGAAGAAGTCGCAGAACTTGCCGAGCATGTTCCTGATGGGGCAACAACAGACTTTCTTGTGAACCTTTCACAGGACAAAGGTATATATATTGTTGCAGGTCTGCCTGAAAAAGATGGCGACAAATTCTACAATTCAGCGGTGCTGACAGGACCTGAGGGCTTCATCGGCAGTTACCGTAAGACCCACCTATTTTATGAAGAGAACCTTTTCTTTTCACCGGGAGATACCGGCTTTCAAGTTTGGGATACCCCTTTAGGCAAGATCGGCATCATGATCTGCTTTGACTGGTTCTTCCCGGAATCTGCGCGGACTCTTGCACTCAAAGGGGCAGAGGTGATAGCACATCCGTCAAACCTTGTTCTGCCCTATTGCCCGCAGTCCATGCCGGTCAGGTGCTTTGAAAACAGGGTTTATGCGGTAACAGCCAACCGCATCGGCACTGAACAGAGAAAGGAAGGCGAGGCCCTCACGTTCATCGGCCAGAGCCAGATAATATCGCCGAAAGGAGAGATTCTGGTGCGGGCAGGCTCGAATGAGGAAATCCTGATCACTGCAGATATTGATCTGTCCTTAAGCAGGGATAAGAAGTTGAATCAGTACAACGATCTGTTTAAAGACAGAAAAAAAGAATACTACCAGGTTTAAATCTTACTTCCCAGTCCTGCCAGAACTTCCTTCACTGACTCGGTCAACGCAGCGCTCAATCCCTTTGCAACGCCGGCAGGGTCCTTCGTGTCGATCTGCACCTTCTTCTGCTCTTCAACACGATATAACTCCTTGCCATCAGCAGAATAGAGCACAGCATCAAACGCCAATTCAGCATATGAGTCTTCAACCCTTTCGAACCGTTTCAGGTTGATATTCAGGACAAAAGAGCCCTCAGACACATAATTCGAGGCCCTCACATCCTGATAAACGCCTGCCAGTGAATCCCTGAATATTTCTCGGATCATCTCAACCGGAGCAGAATCCCATTTCGCGTACCGGGATATATCGAGTTGATAGGGAGAAATCCTGTGAGCGATATAGGGCTGTGCCAGATACCGGGGCGACTGGACCCTGAGCGTGATCATGGCCTGCTTTCCGGCCTCGGCCTTGTTATTGTCTGCAGGCAGATGCAGGCTGTATATCCTTGTCTCAGGCATGGAGCATGCAGTCATTAAGAGAACACCAAGCAAAAGAATACCTCTTTGCAGCATATCACTCACCCTTCCCTTCTTTATAAAGAATGCTCCAGGGCTTGCTCTTAAGCTCGTGAATTAGGTCCTGGAGTTCGTCAGTCGTCCGTGTCATGGTATTGAGCAGCGCATCAAGGTTCTGCGACTGATGGTCAATTGCCCTGTCAACAGTCTTCGAAGACTTCTCAATGCTCTTGAACATGCCCTCTGCCTTGTCAAGGGCCTCACGCGCCTTTTTCAGAACCTGTGTAAACTCACCCTTGTTGTTACTCACAAGACCTTCAAGTTCATCAAGCACTTTTGAAAGTTTGTCGGTTGTTGTCCTGATGTCAGATGTCATTTTGTCGATATTAGAGGTTGCAGAAACGATCGCCTTATTGGTATTGCTGAGCAGGGATTCAACCTGTTTTACGTTCTGGGGACTGAAAATCTTATTCACATCCTGAATAAGAGTATCAAGGGATTTTGAAAGACCTTCGACCTTTGCCATGATGATCCCAAAATCAACAACCTCTTCGGAAGGTATCACATCGCCCACCTTGATCCGTTCATTAACCGTATCACTGACAGAAAGGAGCAGATAAATGTCACCGACAAATCCGACCTGCGTTACAGACGCCTTGGTGCCCTTGTAAATCGGCTTGCCCTGCTTGATGCCGATCTCCACAAGAACCGACTCTCCGGCCTGCTGCGGCTCTTTGACACTGACCACTCTGCCGACCCTTACGCCGCCCAGTTTGACCTGCGCACCTGTCTCAAGACCTGCAGCATTCTTCACCTTGATATAGTACGTGTCATATTTGTCAAGAAACTGTGAGCCGCCGATAAGAATTATCAGCACTGTAAGCAGGATCATGGATACGACAATGATCAGTCCGGCCTTAACCTCTTCTCTCAAAGCGCCCCCCTCTTCCATGATTGCTATGCGCAGTAATCTGAAATATCGCCCAGATGACCAATGTGCCGCGAGGCAACGGCCTGCCAGTGATACCGCAGGCACTCCCTCCGGCATTGTGATTCATTGAAACTTTCAAAGAATGTTCTCCATCTAAATATCAAACTGTAAAATCATATCGCTTTGCAGGGCTTGCCGACAGGCGCCTTGGTCATGCATATCCCGCAATTTTCAATCCCCGGCAATCATCCTGAAATAATCATCCGGAGAGTATTCTTCCTCTTCCCACCTTCTCTCAAGAAACTGCCTGATACGGGGATGATCCGACTTCTTCAGCTCCTCGATAGGTCCGAAGAACAGCACCTGCCCCTTGTCGAGCATGATAACATAATCAGCAATTGCAAAAACACTGGGCAGTTCATGGGTCACCACGATGATCGTCATCCTGAAGGCCTTCTGCAGCTTCAGAATCAGATCATCAAGACCGGCAGCAGTGACAGGATCAAGGCCCGCAGAAGGCTCGTCAAAGAAGAGCATCTCCGGATCGAGCGCCAGGGCCCTTGCAAGGCCTGCCCTCTTCTTCATGCCGCCTGAGAGCTGGGATGGATAAAAATGGTCGAAGCCTGAAAGCCCAACCTGGTCAAGCTTCATGCGCACCATAATCTGGACCGTAGCATCATTTATCTTCGTATGCTCCTTGATCGGCAGGGCCACATTTTCGGCGATTGTCATGGAATTCAGAAGCGCAGCTCCCTGAAACAGCACGCCCATCTTCTTTCTCACGTCATCCATCTGCGGCTCGGTCAAGGTCGTAATCTCCCTGCCGCTAATGCTGATGCTGCCTTCTGAAGGCTTCAGCAGGCCGATCAGATGTTTCAGGAGCGTGCTCTTGCCGCAGCCGCTGCCGCCAAGGATCACCGTGGTCTTCCCCTTCGGAATGGCAAAGGTCAGGCCTTTCAGCACCTCGCGGTCGCCGTACTTTGTTCTGAGCCCTGTCACCTCTATGGCAGTTTCATTCATTGGCAGAATTATACCTTATTACAAATTAGCATTGGGAGACTCAACTTTCTAAGATGGTCTATCCCATCAGATATGTTTCCTTAAGAAGACGACTTCCGTGAACCACCGTGACAAAATAAACTGAATTCTGATCAGAGTTGTAGCGGTAGATTATCCGGTAATTACCGAGCAACAGTTCTCTGTGTGGCAGATTCGGAAACTCTGGTAAATGTCGTCCTGATTCGGGAAAGGTCTGCAATATTTCGGAGGTTTTTAAGATATTCTGAATGGTGTATTGAGCATACAAACGGGAGTCTGCTGCTATATAGTCATTAATGCCCTCTAACTCAGTAAGGGCATGGTCAGACCATCTCAGTTCTGCCATTTCTTCGATAGCCTTTCGACTGCATCCTTATTAGCCAATGTTCTGCCTTCGGCAACGTCCTTTTCCCCTGCCTCTATCTTCTGGAGAAGATACAACCGATACATCACATCTTCCATGTCAACCTTTTCTGGAAGTTCCTTCAATAGTCCTTCGAGTTTCGATTTCAGTATCTCCATATCTCTCACCTCCTGCCTGTTATTGTATCAGTTTTGATTAATCCTGAGCCCTGTTACCTCTATGGCAGTTTCATTTATGAAATATTCTCAGGTGAAATAGTAAAAGAGCGTGGTAAAGAATAAGTCAAAGATAATCACAAGAAATATGGATATGACAACCGAGGATGTTGTCCGCCGCCCGACTTCCTCTGCACCGCCCTCGACCTTGAAACCCTGGTATGCGCCGACGATGGTTATGACAATGCCGAATGCCCACGCCTTAATCAGGCCGGTAAAGACATCCTTCACCAGAAGTGCGTTAAGGGTCTGCTGATAGTAGTTGTAAGCATTGATCTCTAAAACTGTGGTCGAGAGAAGAAAACCGCCAAAGATACCGATAACATCAGAGAGGATAGTGAGCGCAGGAACCATGACCATAAGCGCCAGAAGCTTCGGACTTACCAGAAACCGCACAGGGTTTATGCCCATGGTGACAAGTGCATCCACCTCTTCTGCTGCCTTCATAGAGCCGATCTCGGCGGCAAAGGCAGAACCGCTCCTGCCCGAAACAATGATTGCAGTCAGGATAGGGCTTAGCTCCCTTGTAAGAGATACGCCGACAAGATTGGCAACATAGATCAACGCACCGACCCGCTTCAGCTGGTACGCCGCCTGGAGGGCAAGGATAATGCCGACAAAAAAAGAGATGACAGCAACGATTGGCACGGAATTGTATCCAGTTTTTACCATCTCGGATATGGTCGCTTTTATGCGAACAGGCTTGCCCCTCAGCGGGGAGATGAATGTCCAGTAAAAAGACTGGTTGATGATGCGCGATGCGTCAGTGATGTCTTTCAGGAGGGTGAAGGCCATTTATGCGTTCGAACCCGGCCTATGCTCAGCGGCCGACAGCATCGTCCATATCCCCGCAGATCTCAAAAACCTTATCGAGCTTTGAAAAACTGAATATATCCATGATGGACTGGGGCAGTTCGGAGAACTGCAGTCTCCCCTTATAGGACTTCACATGCTTGAGGCCTTCGACAAAGGTTGCAATGCCGGAACTGTCAATATAGGAAACGTCTTTGAAGTTTACGATAAGTCGAGGAGGCTTGTTCTTGATGACGCCAAGCAGTTTTTCTCTCAGCATTGGTGATGAATGCATATCAATCTCACCGCTCAGCGAGACAACGGTATTGCCCTTGTAATCACCAATTTCACAATTCATTGCTTCCCCCTGTCTGCTTCATGAGCAGCAGCCTGTTGCCCTTCACTTTTTTTGGATCAAACTCAACCAGATCAAAGACCCTTCTGATGAAATGCATACCAAGGCCGCCGGGTCTTACATCATCAAGATCCCTTCCCCGGATCTTTTCGGGATCGGCCTTTTCCCCATTGTCCTCAATAATAATAGAGATCTGTTTTTTCGAGGAGCCGTATTTTACAACAATATCCTTTGACGTGTCTCCATGATACGCATATTTGATCACATTGGAGCAGGCCTCGTCCACGGCAAGCTTGATCATGCCGGTCAACTCCTCATCAAGGCCACAGTCCATGCAGAAACGAGCTGTCACGTCGCGGATCAGGCTGAGATAGCGCGGATGCGATCGGACCTTCAGGGTTACAACAGCCTTCATGCCACGCGCCTCAGTTCAACGATAGTAAGATCATCTGCCCTGTCCGCATCGCCGGTAAAGCTGCTCACAAAATCGACAATAAGATCTGTCAACTGGTCCTCCTGCCTGTTGCGGGTTGCAAAGGCAACCACGTCATCAAAACCCAGTCTTTTGCCTTCGCTGTTCTTTGCATCGAAAACACCGTCAGTCACCATGATCAGTCTGTCTCCCGGAGCAAGCGTCAGCTCGTTGACCGGATAGTCGATATCCATAATGCCCACAGGAGGCCCTCCTTCAAGGTCCATGACCTTCACGTCATCTGCTGTTACCCAGAGAAAAGGCGGATGACCTGCAACAGCGATCTTTACCCTCCCGGTCTGCATGTCAGCTATCGCGTACATGGCTGTCAGAAACATGCCTCGCGGCGAGTTCGCCATCTGCCGGTTCAGACTGCTCATCACCTGGCCTGGATCATCAATACCACGCATATGGTATCTGAAATCGCTGATCGCCTTTGCCATGAAAAGCGCTGCTGAGACGCCCTTACCGGAGATGTCGCCTATCAGCGCACCAACCTGCCCCTCAACAGGCTCTTCAAAATCATAGAGATCTCCGCCCACATGCTTGGCAGGAAGCGTAAATCCTGAAATCTTTAAGATGCCTTTCTCATATATCGGCTGCGGGGGCAGAAAGCTTCTCTGGATCGTAGCCGCAAGTTCAAGCTCCTGTTTAAGCCGCTCTTTTTCGAGAGACTCCCGGTGGAAAACCGCATTTTCCATAGCAACTGCTATCTGTCTGCAGAGGGCCTGAAATATCTCAAGATCATACTCGGAAAACTGATCCCTGCCAAGGGGATTCAGTATCTCGGCAACACCGATAAGCCCTGACCTGCCGACAAGTGGAACAGCGATCATACTTTTCGTCGAGAACCCTGTCAAACTGTCCGCCTGGTTAGAGTGCCTCTTGTCCTCTGCTGCCTGTCCGACGATGATCGGTTCAAGGTTCTGCGCAACCCAGCCGGCAATGCCTTCGCCAAGACCGAGGGTGACATGTTTCTTCAGGATCTCCCCGCTTGAGCCATCACTGCTGAGCGCAACCTCGAACTCAAGCCTTTCTGTCTTTTTGTTATACACAAGGATAGAGCAGGCATCGGCATGCATAACTTCCTTAGCCTTTTCCATCACCAGACCGATAAGTTCGTTAAAATCGAGAGTCGACGAGATAATTGAGGAAACATCCATGAGCAGCCGCAGATCCTCGACCTTCTGCTCCATGCTTTTCAGATGCTCTTCTGCTGCGGTCAACGGGCTATTCTCATCCATAGGCTCTATTGAATACCAGTTCATATCAGGTTTTCAAGGAAAATAAGAAAACTCAGCGTAAGAGCGTCTTGGCAGATTTCCTAAGGAGGGAGAGCAGGTGGGAGATTCTATGTCTCGCTGGCGGCCTTCCTGCCCATAGCATCGCAGGTCCTCCGGGGCTCAGTGCGCGGGAGATATTTATATGTCTTTATGTAAACCCAGCAACAGATGGGCCAACATCGCCTTTGCGGAGTTGAGCTATTTAATTTCTGTGTTTCACTGTGAGGTCCGATATTTCTTTGCCGTGTTTCTCTATGATGCTCGTCACCAAGTTAGCATGTTTCCACTCAAGTTCAAGTATCGTCTTCTCAAATTCTACTATTTTTTGTCTCAATTCAGAATTATCCGTTTTAAGTTCAGAGATCTCCGTTCTAAGCTTAGAATTTTCAGAACTCGTTGCCTCATGCGTAAGCTGCACCGAAGATATGAGCGTTTGAATCGCCGTTATTTCAGTGGCCAACTTACGGTCCTCGACCCGCTTCTTAAGTTGAATGATGAGGTCAAGGACGTCCTTGATTGTTCCCATTGTTCTCCTCCTGATTTTTATTTATTGACTCCTAATGCGACGCTAAGCAGCTCGTGTCTGGCTCCCCTCACTCCGTTGCGGGAAAAACGCAGTGCGTAACCCGCTCCGCCACAGATCCTTCGCAAAGAACACCATACTCTATTCGGCTTCCTTGTTAACGGAATTGTTGGGAGTTTTAATATTATCCGTCACTAATCCAGCAAATATGCTCATGGTCGATTATTACAGTATCGCCTTGCAATAAATCTTTTGGCGATCCGAGAAACACAGGCTCAAAAAATTTGACAGTAGCGATAAATTCCTTGTCATTAAGCTGTTCTGATAGTAGCAAATAAACAGTATGTTCTCCGTATTGTGCCAAGCTTCCATGCCTGCTTTTGCGGGGCTTCCAAATGGCAGTGGATTTGGGTGAGGATGATTTTGTGAAAGGCCGTGTGAATTACATTTGTCCCAGTTAGGTCTTTTGTGGTTCATTTTAATAATCTCCAACGAAAGGATTTGATTTATGATTTAGGACTTTTTTGTTGACACTAAAAATGGTAAAGTCATCTTCTGTAATAGACTCCTGATTGTTGCCTAATTTGCCGTAAGCCACCCTATCCCCCGATTTATCTATACAACTTCAAAAACTCTTCAACCGTCATTCCGGCCTTGCCAATCTGGTTTCTGAGAAGGCCCTGTTTTATCGGCTTGCCTTTATGCACAGGTATCGAAAGGATATTTGGATTTCCCTCTTTGCTCAAATGCACATGACTGCCCGTCTGTCTCTCCGCTGTCCATCCGGCCCGTTGAAACGCCTTGACTACCCTTTCAGGCTTCAGATTATTGATGCCGCTCATGAAGCCTTCTTGAATTTCCTTTGGCTCTTTTTCTCCTTTGATACCTCAAGATATCCCGTGATAGCATCCTTTATCATCTCAAGGGCCTCTTCGACAGTCTCCCCCTGTGAGGCACAGCCGGGGAGTGAAGGACATTCAATCCAGAAACCACCGTCCTCAGTATCAGGATGAAGGATTACAGGATACTTTGCACCTTTAACCGTGACCTCATATTTTCTCTCTTTCTGCAAGGCGATAATTTCACCCTTAAGGTCTTCCACGATCTCACCCAAAGCAATAGCGAAAACAAGCTGCCCGCTCTTCAGGGTATCAATAATCACTTTCTTGTCCTTTGTCAGCACAAATATCGTCGCACCATCCGTCAAAAACCTCATTTCAGCAAGGGGCTTTTCAACTTCAGGCATGTTCTTCTTCAAATAGGTAATCGCCTTTCTTATCTGCTGAAGGCTGATACCTTTATCCAACAATGTCTTTGCAACTTTCATCTGAATAAGGTCATTGAAGGAATAGAGACGAATTGAGCCATAACCGGAGGCTTCGCTAACCGAAGGCTTAATAAAATGTGTCCTGTCCCAATAGTCAATCTGCCTGTTGCTCAGTCCGGCAATCTTGGATACAGTCTTTGTATTAAAATTCATGCTTCACCTCATTGAGAGATAATAAATACACTAATGTAATTATGATACTCTAAGAGGTAAATGCTGTCAACGAGGCGTAACAGCAAGCACTACATAAAAGCTCCAACCCTTCATGCTTGAAAACATTGATGTCAGCAACCTATCAATACAGTAACTACCATCTACAAACCTGATTTATGACAATCATTCCAGGTGAATTAGGTTCTAAATACGATTTAGACTTATCAAAAATCGTTGTGTATTCCGCATATCCATCCGTATAAATAAGTTTAGTTTGCAGCCGCAAATTGCTTTTTTCTGTGCAATCATATCTTGTTAGCTGCAGCATTGCAAGACCGAAACGATTACCGACTGGGAAATCGGCGGCGGCCGCCGGCCGGCGCCTTCCGCCGAAGGGCTTCTTCAATGGTTAATCCAGACAAAGAGGATAATATTTCCTCAGCCTTTTTTTTCGCAACACCTGTGGCTTCTCCTGTAACGCTCAACATAATCTATACCTCCAAGCCGAACCAATGATTAATAGAAAATCAGCCAACAAAAGCATCGAGAGGGACGGGGTAATAGAGTAGGAGGCAGGTGATTAATTCACCTGTCGTCCTCTCACACCACCGTACGTGCCGTTCGGCATACGGCGGTTCGTAAGGTATAAAGACCCGTAAACATGGAGAAGTCCGATATAGCCAAGCCGACGAAAGTAACT
>CAMTUV010000043.1:0-39138 GCA_947085015.1 uncultured Nitrospirota bacterium | reverse complement strand
AAGCATTTTTGAATATATCGAAATGTTCTATAATCGGCAGAGGAGGCATTCGGCTTTGGGATATCGGTCACCGGTATCATTTGAGCTGGAGGCTATGGCAGCCTAACTTAACTCGGTGTCCACGAAATCGGGGGAAGATCACAACACCACTTAATTATTCAAGAATGCTATTAGGATAGCTCTACCATCCAACAGTTTCCTATATCTGCAAGAAGAAGATTATCAGGAGTAATGTTCAGTTTCTCAAAGAAGGGTTTGGCGTTGATATCAGGAAATATGTGAGATAATTAAAAACCGTTTTGACAGATAATTGATAGTCTTCCGCTTCTCATGGCTTTCTGCAGATGAGCTGGGCAATAGCCTTTCTCGGGTATTCCTTTATACCTTCAAAGGAATGAATGATCTCCCAGTCCTAAAACCATGAAAACAGTTCTCCGGGCTTGAGAAGATGCTCCGGATTTTTAGGTTTTCCGAACTGGGCCTGTTCTGTGGTAAAGGTCTCATACATGAGAAGGCCGCCTTTTCTGAGCGAGTTCCTGATCTGAGGGATAAGCGGGCGATGAAGATACCGGAAGACAAGAACTGCGCTGAAGACGTCATTTTCAAACGGATTGCTGTCTTTCTCTTCGAAATCAATATGCCTGAGTGTTATATAAACTCCCAGAGAATCAGCCGACTGCTCTGCCTGTTTTAAGGCATCTTCTGATCTGTCGGCAAGGATCATTGAAAACCTCTTCGACGAAAGGAAGAGGCCATTATGCCCGTCGCCGCAGGCAAGATCGAGTAGCGGAAGATCCTTCAGGTCATCAGTAAAAATAAAAAAGTGATCCCTGAGCAGTTCGTCCGGTTCAGGTGGTGTAAATTCTGGCATGGATAAGGGCATGCAGTCAGGAGATCAAAAGCAGGGGCTACAGATTCCTGATGAGAGCGTTCTCATCGCACTCAGGGAATTTGGGACAGCGGATGCAGTCGCCCCAGATCTTCTGGGGCAGTTCAGCCTTGTCTGTGTCTTTGAACTCCAACTTTCTGAAGAAATCTGGCTGGTATGTGAGGACAAATACCCGTTTGATGCCGAGTTCTGTCGCCTCTTTTAAACAACTTTTAACCATCTTTCTGCCGATGCCCATTTCGTGAAACTCTTTTTTCACTGCAAGCGAGCGGACTTCTGCAAGATCATCCCAGAGAATATGAAGGGCGCAGACGCCAACGATTTTATTTTCCTCTTCTGCAACCACGAAGTCTCTGAGATTTTCATACAGTTCATTTAACGAGCGCGGTATCATCTGCTCTTTGCGGGCGAACTCGTTCACAAGCTTCTGGATTTCCTTAATATCGCTGATATGGGCCTTACGTATTTTCAATGTAGTCCATCCCCTTTTGGACAAGCCCTCTATTTTCCGAAAAAGCCTTTGCCTTTTTCGGGTCGGCATTGTCCTTGAATATGCTGAATATGGTCTTTGGCTTGAGCAATGTTGTTTTTGCGATGAAGGCGCCGAGCATCACCATGTTTGCTGACTTCTGATTGTCCAGATCTCCCGCAATTTGAGTTGATGGAACAGGGACGGCAATAACATCCTTTCTTGATATCTTCCCATGAATAAGCGACGAGTCGTACAAGAGCAGTCCGTTCTTCCTGAGGCTTGGCAGAAAACGATCGAGTGAGGCACTGTTCATCACAATGAGGATATCCGGCGTTATGACAACAGGAGAACCGATCATTTCGCCAGAGATGATCACAGTGCAGTTTGCGGTGCCCCCGCGTATCTCAGCGCCGTAAGAGGGAAACCAGGTAACTTCTTTGCCTTCAAGCATTCCTGCTGACATAAGCATTTTGCCAAGGAAAAGTATGCCCTGACCTCCAGAGCCTGCGATGATGATCTTCTTCTCCAAATCAGCTGGTTCCCGGGTATTTATCCTTGACCAGCCCGAGAGGGTAGGTTTGGGAGAGGGTTGTCCTGACCCAGTCTGCGGCAGACCTTGGACTCATGCCCCAGTCCGTAGGGCAGGGTGAAAGGATCTCGACAAGGCTGAAACCCTTGCCTTCGATTTGATATCTGAAGGCCTTTTCTATAGCCTTTCTTGCTGTTACCAGGTTCTTATACGAATCAACAGAAACACGCTGGATATAAGAGACACCCTCAATGCTCGAAAGGAGTTCAGACACTTTGAGCGGGTAACCGGTAGTCAGCACATCCCTGCCCTTGGGCGTAGTGGTTGTTCTCTGTCCTGTGAGCGTTGTTGGCGCCATCTGTCCGCCGGTCATGCCATAGGTCGCATTATTAATAAAAAAGACCGAGAAGTTCTCTCCTCTGTTGGCTGCATGGATGATTTCTGATGTGCCGATTGCTGCAAGGTCTCCGTCTCCCTGGTAGGAGAAGATGATCTTGTCAGGCATGACTCTTTTCAGCGCTGTTGCTACAGCAGGGGGTCTGCCATGGGCAGCTTCGAGGATATCAAAATCAAAGTAATCGTATGCAAAGACAGCACAGCCTACAGGCGCAATGCCGACAACCCGTTCCCGAATGCCGAGCGTGTCAATGCATTCTGCAATAAGCCTGTGCACGAGGCTGTGTCCACAGCCAGGACAGTACCGAAAGGCAGCAGGCTTGAGACTTCCGGGTCTGCTAAATATTTTTTTCACGAACGTTCCCCTGATAACAGACTATGGTATTTTTACCTGCTGTTTTTGCCGCATACATGGCGCTGTCCGCAGCATTGAGCAGGCTTTTTGCTGTGGATGCATTCTGCGGAAAAGATGCGACACCGCCGCTTACGGTTATACTTACTTTCTCCGTGGCATTGATCTTTATCTTTGTCTCCTGCACGGACTGCAGTATTCTATGAGCAAGGGCTATCGCTTCTGCTTCTGCCGTGTTCGGCAGTATGATCACAAATTCTTCGCCTCCATACCTTACCACAATGTCTGTTTCTCTCGAAACTGACTTAAGGATACTGGAGAGTTCCTGAAGCACTTCATCTCCTGCCTGGTGACCGTATGTGTCGTTCAGCTTTTTGAAGTCATCAATGTCAAACATCATGAGCGAGAACGAACTGCCGTACCTTTTTGTTCTTAATATCTCGATATCGAGATATTTATAAAAGTATCTGCTGTTGTACAGACCGGTAAGGCCGTCGGTGACAGAGAGCCTCTTTGTTTCCTGGAAGAGCTTGATCTTGTCGATGATATGAGACACATGGTTGCCGACCAGGGAAAGGAGGGCTGCAAAATCAAAATCCATCTCCCTGCTCACCCTGCTGGCGAGGAAGAGCAGTCCCATTACTTTTTGGTTGGATAAAAGTGGAATAGCAGCAATAAAGATAATGCCTTCCTCGCGAAGCACCGGAATCTTCGAGATGTCTGACCGCTCAACAATGTACATCGGCTCCTGTATCTTGAGGGCATCGTCGCAGAGGTTTTCAAGGCCTCCTGCAATGATGAAGTTTTGCAGATCCTGAGAAATGCCTTTGCTTGCCCTGAGTTTGAGGTTCTCGTCCTCGTGCATCATCAGAAACCCTGTGTGAAAGTCAGTAATGAGCAGGACTTTTTCGATCAGGTCCTCCATAACCATATCCATATTCTCTGATGAAATAAAGGCACTTGAAAGGGTATTGACAATGATCAATTCCTTGTTTCTTTTCATGAGCTCTTTTTCGAGTCGGATAAAGTTCGTGATGTCCTTGAGTACTATTCTGATAAGATACGTTTCATCGGAATGCCTGAACGGGAGAATCAGCACTTCAAAATGCTTGTTATGAAAGGCTATCCTCTCAAAATCTTCTGATTCTGAAGAGAAAGACTCAGAAACCTTCCTGGAAAGTTCCCTGAGCAGGGTTATTTCATTAAAGTTTTTGTTGATAACCGTTTCCTTGTCTGAACCAATCAGGGTGAAAAAACTCAGGTTGGCATCAAGGACGGTGTTGTCCGACCTTAGGATAATAAAAGGATCAGGTATGAGGTCCAGAGAGATGAATTCTGACCGGTCCCTATGAGCCTTATTTTTATCAGTTGAGATGATCTTCATTCCTGATGTTCTTCTTCACATTTTTCATGGTATTCAACTGTTATTATTCTATTTTTATCCTGAATATGGCAATACTACTGTAAAAAAACAGTTTCGAGTTTATGAAGCAACCTCTATGTAAACTGCCTTCTTGCAGGATGTGCAAGGGGAAAGAGCTAATGCGTTGCATTTTTATATGCACCGTTGTTATAATCATAACACTTTATTTTTCAGTCTGGCGAAGTAATTAAAGAAGAGTGGGCTTTCCCGCTCTTTTGTTTTCTATGGAAGAAATACAGGAAAAGATAGCGGCGTTGGCAGAATCCATTGCAGAGCAGCATGGGGTCAGGGTCTATGACGTGGAGATCGTGGGCAATGCGAGGAATCCTTTTGTGAGGGTTTATGTTGACAAGGAGCCCGCGATTTCTCTCGATGAATGCGCTAAATTCAGCAGGTCGCTTGCTGCGCTGGTTGATGTAGAAGATCCTATACCGACTGCCTTTGTGCTGGAGGTTTCTTCCCCTGGGATTGACCGTCAGCTGAAGAAGCTGAAACATTATGAACAGTCAAGGGGAAAGCTGGCAAAGATGGTCCTTAAGAAGAAGTCTGAAGATGGCCAGAATGTGGTTATCGGCAGGATTATGGATGTTCAGGGCGATCTGATAACCCTGATAAGCGGGGACGGGCAGAATCTGCTCATACCCTTTGATACGATCTCTCGGGCAAGATTGGAGATAGAACTGAAATGACAAAAGAACTGTGTCACGTAATTGAACAGATAAGCAGGGAAAAGGGCATCTCAAAGGAGATAATGGTCGAGGCGCTCGAGTCAGCGCTGCTTTCCGCCATGAGGAAGAAATATGGCGGCAGGACAAATATTCATCTGACCATTGACAGAAAAAAGTGTGATATCAGCGTGTATGAGACAAAGCAGGTGGTTGCAGAAGTGGCTGATCCTGATCAGGAGATCTCGGTCAAGGCTGCCCAGGCTATTGATCCGGAGAAGAAGGAAGGCGATTCTGTTGACTTCCCTCTTGATCTCCATGACCTCGGCAGGATCGCTGCACAGACTGCTAAGCAGGTCATATTCCAGAGGGTCCGCGAGGCAGAGCGCGATGTTATATTCAACGAGTTCAAGGACAGGATAGGGCAGATCGTAAGCGGCTCTGTTATGAGAAAAGAAAAGGGTGCATATTTCATCAATCTCGGCAAGACAGAGGCATACCTTGCGATAAAGGACACGCTTCCGACAGAGAACCTGAAGCGCGGCGATGTCGTAAAGGCGATAGTTGAAGAGGTCAAGGTCACATCAAAAGGTCCTGAGATCATTATCAGCAGAACAACGCCTCAGTTTGTGGGCGAACTGTTCAAGATGGAAGTGCCTGAGATCAGCGAGGGCCTTGTTATCATAAAAAGCATTGTTCGTGAGCCCGGTGAACGCACGAAGATAGCTGTTACATCAAAGGACACAGCTGTTGACCCTGTCGGCTCATGCGTCGGCATGAAGGGAACGCGGGTGCAGGCCATTGTCCGTGAACTCAGGGGTGAGAGGATTGACATCATTCCCTGGACAGATGAACCGAGGACGCTTATTGCCCGTGCACTTAGCCCGGCAAGCGTCGAAAAGATCGGCGTGAACGAGGATGACAAAACTGCCATGGTGGTTGTGAATGACCAGATGCTCTCTCTTGCCATTGGCAAGAAAGGCCAGAACGTGAGGCTTGCCATGAAGCTCACCGGCTGGGAGATTGACATTATAAGCGAAACGGAATATTCGAAGATTCGGTTGGAAGAGACAGACAAGGCGCTTGAGGATTCCATAAAGAAGGAATCCCGGAAAAAAGAGACGCCGTCTGTTGATGCCTGACAGCACAGGCCTCTCCATACAATTCGTAAAAGGGGTCGGGCCCCACAAGGCCCGGCTTTTTGCAAGCCTCGGTATCAGTACCATCACGGACGCATTCCATTATCTCCCTTATCGTTACGAAGACCGGTCAGCTCTCAAGCCTGTTGCGAACCTTCAGCCTGGATGCAGGGAGACGGTTTCAGGAACTATCGTATCACTCAAGGCAAAAGGCAACAGGTTCAGCATACTCGAAGCGGTGCTCTCTGACGGGAATGGATATCTGAAGGTCATTTGGTTCAATCAGCCTTTTTTAAAGAAAACGTTCAAGATGGGGCAGTCTATAGTTGTCAGCGGTATGGTAAAACAGAACACCAGGGATATGCCGCAGTTGATGATGGAGAGCCCGGAGTATGAGACGCTGCCTGACGATGCGGATGCCCTGATCCATACGGGCAGGGTTGTGCCGTTCTACAGCCTTACCGAAGGCATTAGCCAGAAGCAATTCAGAAAGATCATGTTCTCGATTATCGGAGAAAACGCTGCAAATCTTCGCGATCCTTTGCCCGCTGATCTCCTTGCAAGAAATGATCTGTCCGCGCTTCAGGAGACCATCCAGAAACTGCATTTCCCCGGTAACGCTGATAATCTTGCAGACCTGAACAGCGGCATGACCAGATATCACCGCAGGATAATATTTAATGAGTTCTTTCTCTTTGGACTGGGCCTTGCAGTGCTCAGGGGGAGAGCCGGAAGGGAAAAAGGGATAAGTCTTAAGCCAAAGGGAACCCTCAGAAAGGCGCTTCTGAAACAGCTACCCTTTGAACTTACATCAGCCCAGAAACGGGTCATAGGTGAGATCAGGAAGGATATGCAGGAGTCCCGGGCCATGAACCGTCTTATTCAGGGAGATGTTGGCTGCGGAAAAACCGTAGTAGCTCTTACTGCCATGCTTGATGCGGTTGAGTCGGGATACCAGGCCATTCTCATGGCTCCCACAGAGATTCTTGCGGAGCAGCATTACATCAATATCCAGATGATGACTGAGCAGCTTGGCCTAAAGCTTTTGCTCGTTACAGGAAGCACGAAAAAAGATGCAGCACATCTTACTGATACATCGTCGGCCGATATTATTATCGGCACACATGCGCTTATTCAGGAGAAGGTTACGTTCAGGAAGATAGGACTTGCTGTGATAGACGAGCAGCATAAGTTTGGTGTTATGCAGAGGGCGGTGCTCAGGAAAAAGGGTATGAACCCGGATGTCCTGGTGATGACCGCAACGCCAATTCCAAGGTCCCTTGCACTCACCTTGTACGGTGACCTTGACTGCTCTATGATCGATGAACTTCCGCCTGGCAGAAAGCCTGTGCTCACAACATGCATGGAATCATCGAGCAAGGATGAAATCTATGCAGTTCTGAGGCAGGAACTCAGCAAGGGAAGGCAGGCCTATGTTGTTTATCCTGCCATAGAAGAGTCTGAGAAGATGAAGCTGAAAACAGCTCTGCAGGGGAAAGAGGCATTTGCTCGAAAGTTTCCTGAGTTCAGAATTGGGCTTGTTCATGGACGGATGAAGACTGAAGAGCGTGCAGACATGATGAGCCTTTTCAAAAAAAAGGAGATTGATATTCTTGTGAGTACAACCGTGATCGAAGTGGGTCTGGATGTCCCGAATGCCTCGGTCATGCTGATAGTTCATGCAGAGCGTTTCGGCCTCAGCCAGCTGCACCAGTTGCGGGGAAGAGTGGGGAGAGGCAGCGACAGTGCATACTGCATCCTGATCGCGTTTCCTCCTGTTGGTGAGGATGCCAGTCGCAGGCTGGATATTATGGTGAGGACCAATGACGGATTCAGGATCGCAGAAGAAGATCTTGACATCAGGGGGCCCGGTGAGTTTCTGGGTACGCGCCAGGCCGGGCTGCCTGATTTGCGGAATGCAAATATGGTTCGTGATGCTGCCATACTTGAGGCAGCAAAAAAAGAGGCTTTCAATATCATAGAAAAAGATCCCGAACTCAAAGAATTACCTTTTCTAAAAGAGCATCTTGATGTATTCTGGAAAGGGAGAGTTGACCTCTTCAAGACAGGGTAGCGGAGGCGTAAACGTGAAGAAAATATTAGATGATTTTAGAAAAGGTCTGGAGAGGGTACGCTGGTTTGCAACAGTATTTGCCGAGCGCCTGAATATCGA
Source organism: uncultured Nitrospirota bacterium (assembly GCA_947085015.1). Lineage (GTDB taxonomy): Bacteria > Nitrospirota > Thermodesulfovibrionia > Thermodesulfovibrionales > UBA6898 > UBA6898. Next base: position 31,100 of record CAMTUV010000043.1, on the reverse strand, counting down.
AATAGCCATATTCAGACTCCTTTATGAATCTGACAGGGTGGCCAAGACCCGTGGGGAACTATTGAGAAAGATCGGCGAACGCGTCATGGAACTGAAGGATCATCGGGATAAGAACATACTGAAGGATTCTGAAGTAGCAGAAGCAGTGGCTGAGATCAGCAAGTTGGAAAAAACTATAAATGACTTGAAGACCAGAACCGCTGAGATAGGCAGGGTTACGGAATAGGTGATCCTCTACGGTATTGTTTTTATCTTTGGCGCTCTTGTCGGGTCGTTTCTCAACGTATGCATATACAGGATGCCCCGTGACCGCTCGATTGTATGGCCTTCGTCACGCTGCCCGTCATGCAGTAATCCCATCAGACCATTGGATAACATTCCGATGCTCAGTTTTCTGCTGCTTGGAGGCAAGTGTCGAGTCTGCAATGCGCCCATATCGTTGCGGTATCCGCTTGTTGAGGCGCTGAACGCACTCTTTTATGTTTTTCTTCTCTGGAGATTTGGACCGGATTGGCCGTTTCTGATCTATGCCATATTTTCTTCAGCGCTTATTGTTATAACCTTCATTGATCTTGATTTCCAGATCATTCCTGACCGGATATCCCTTCCTGGCATACCTCTTGGCCTGCTTGCCGGCTCGCTGCTCCTGCCTGACCCGTTCATGAGAGCAGAGTTGCTGGGCTGGAAGGCATCGCTGATCGGCGCTGTATCAGGGTTCCTCTTTTATTATTTCATTGCATTTGCAGGAGAAAAAATATTTAAAAAAGAGGCAATGGGCGGGGGAGATATCAAAATGATGGCCATGGTGGGAGGATTTTTAGGGTGGAAGGGCATAATCCTTACGACCTTCCTGGGCAGTCTCTCCGGGTCAATTATAGGCATCTTCATGATGCTCTTTCGGGGCAGGGAAAAAGGCAGTCAGATACCGTTTGGTCCTTTTCTTGCGCTCGGAGCACTGCTTTCGCTTTTTTTTGGTCAGGAGATCATTATCTGGTATCTGTACCGGGGATGAGCATGCCAGAAAGCGTGATGTCATAGCATGAACGTCCAGCACATCCAGATAGCCCTTATCTCTTCTATTGTTCTCATTATCGTTCTCATCGCTTTTTTTGTCATCAAACAAATTCTCACATACCGGAAAAAACGTGATGAACAGGAGAACCGTGAGAGGACCCAAGTCAGTTTTGTTGTTGATACGTTTCATGATCTTATGTCCAAATTGAAGGAAAAGGAACACGAACTCGAGGCACTGAGAAGCAAGGCAGAGGATCGTGCATCATCTGTTGAGCTGTACAATGAGAACATTATCCAGTCAGTGCCGAGTGGGGTTGTCAGCTTTGATCAGGACCTGAAAATCACGAGGATCAATTATGCAGCACTATCAATGCTAAAGCTGAACGAGGCTGATACCATCGGCGGAAGCTTCAGAGAGATCTTTCAGAGCCCTATCAGGGAGATGATCGCAGAACGAAAAGTGGTTGAGCGCGCAGAAACTGCATATATGTGCAACAACGGAAAACGGCTCTGGATCGGCCTTTCGCTTTCGCCCCTGAAGGACAGTGGCCATACTGTCATAGGCCATCTCCTTGTCTTTACCGACTTGACTGAACTGAAGGCCTTTCAGTCGCAGAAGGAACTGCGTGACCGACTCTCGACACTCGGCGAGATGTCTGCAGGCATTGCCCATGAACTCAGGAATCCTATGGCGGTCATCTCAGGATATACCAGGATATTGTCCAGGAAAGCAGACGATTCCCTTAAGCCTGCGGTTGAAGCGATCAATAAAGAGATTATGGTCATGGATCGGATCATCGCCGATTTTCTGACCTTTGCGCGGCCTGTGGATACGGTTTTGGGCAACATTGACTTGGTTGCATTGATAAAGGGTTGCGCGGAGACGATCGAAGAGAGTGTTCAGAAGATCAGCATAACCATGGATATACCAGCAGAACTCATGATAAGAGCGGATGAGGTCTTTATTCGCCAGGCGATCTCAAATCTGCTTCAGAATGCTGTTGAGGCGATGCCTGAAGGCGGCAGGATTAAAGTCTCCTGCGCGCTGGATGGAGAGAGCATCCTGTTGACCATAGCAGACACGGGTCATGGCATAGCCGAAAACATTAGGGACAAGATATTCCTTCCATTTTATACCACCAAGGAACGCGGCACCGGTCTCGGCCTTGCAATTGTTCATAAGATCACTGTTTCCCATGGGGGTTCAATCAGTGCTGAGTCATCGCCCCTGGGGGCAACCTTTTTTATAAGCCTTCCGATCGCGGTGGTTAGTAAAAAAGCCTGAAGAGAAGAAAGGTGAGCAGCGTTCCCAGGAGGGCACCGAGCAGAACTTCCAGCCTGGTATGCATCCTGATCGCCACTCTTGACTGTGCGATCCAGACAGCCAGGAGAAAACAGAGGCTCGAGATATAAAGGTTCTCTGTTATATAAGTGATCGAGACCCAGACCGAAAATGCGAGAGCTGAATGACCGCTCGGCATGCCGCCGCTCAGGGGGTGTCCCTTTCCGAATTGGGCCTTTGTAACGATTACGGCAATAAGCACCAGCACGAAGGCGATGAATGATATTTCTTCCTTTGAATGTTTTGCTATATGGAAGCCTTCGCTAAAAATAAGTTTTACATAGGGGAAGAGGACAACATAGCCGAGCACAGCTGCGCCGAATGCTGTGATAAGAACAGCACCCGCAGCGATATCCTTTGCGATCCTTGCCTTCTCTGAATATTCCGGCGAAAGAATGTCCACAACAGCCTCTATGGCGCTGTTCATCATCTCTGCTGCAAGCACGAGGATAACAGCAAGCGCGATAATGATAAGTTCAGCCTTTGAGACGCCTACTATATAGCTAAAAAAAAGGACGGCAGCAGCTGAAAAAAAATGGTATCGAAGGTGTTTCTGGGTACGTGCACCATGGAGCACGCCTTCTATGGCGTGGTTTGCGCTTTTACGCCAGGCGCGTAACGGCATGCAGGATCTCCTTTTCCTTCTTCTCCATTCTCACTTTCTGGTAGCTGCTCTTCTCATGGTCATATCCAAGAAGGTGCAGAAGACCGTGAATGAGCAGCCTGAGCAGTTCTTCGTAAAAGGGTGCGCTGTATGCTCTGGCCTGCTCTATGGTTTTTGGAATCGAGATGACAATATCGCCCAGGACCAAAGACCGTGAAGAGTGGGGCGTGAGGCGTGAAGAACCGGGAAAAAATGACTGAACATCCTCCATGGGGAAAGAGAGAACATCCGTTTCTTTGGGAATGCCGCGATACTGACTGTTGAGAGTTTTCATCCTGCGGGAGCCTACAAAGAGTATGCTGAGTTCAGCCTCTTCCCGACCAAGCAATGCAAGGGCAGTAGCGAGGTGTTCTCTGACCCTACGCAAATTTAGGCTTTTCGATCTTTGCTGGTTCTTTATGTGAATCGCCATTTCCGAAATTGAAACCGGGGTAGTCAATCCTTTTGTGCATTATGCCGGTCAGGGTGTAAATGAAGCGTTTTTTGATCTCTGATATGTCTTTAAGTGTGAGTTCGCACTCGTCAAGCTGACCCTCAAGAAAAATATGATTGATGATCTTTTCCACAAGCGCTGATATGCGCGCAGGTGTGGGGTCATTGAGGACTTTGGACGCAGCCTCTACTGCATCGGCCATCATGACCAGTGCTGCAACGCGGGTTTGAGGCTTTGGCCCCTGATACATGTACTCTTCCTCGCCGGGAGCACTATCATGTCCCATATCCTTTGCCTTCTGAAAAAAATACGTCAACACAGCCGTGCCATGGTGCTGCTTGATAATGTCTATGAGTGACTGGGGCAGCTTGTACTGTTTTGCAAGTTCAACCCCTTCTTTTACATGATTGATGATGATCATGCTGCTCATGTGAGGGGTGAGTTTGTCATGTTTGCTCGGTGCTGCACTCTGATTCTCGACAAAATATTCCGGCATTTTTGCCTTGCCGATATCATGATAGTAGGAGCTTACGCGTGCAAGCAGAGGATTAACGCCAACGGTCTCAGCTGCCGATTCCACCAGGCTGCCGACGATCACGCTGTGGTGATAGGTTCCGGGCGCATTGATCATAAGCGTTTTCATGAGCGGCTGATTCAGATCAAGAAGTTCAAGGAGGCTGATATCGGTCGTAACCTTGAACAGATACTCAAAAAGCGGGAGGGTGAGCGCAACGGTCGCAGCGACGGTGGTGCCTGAGAATATCGCAAAGACGATCGCGGCAGGCGTTTTTTCCGTGAAGAGCTCGCCTTTTGAAATAAGGAAGATTATTACCAGACAGATGTTTGCCAGGATTACATAGAGACCGCCACGGAGCAATGCAGACCGTTTTTTGCAACGAATGACACTGAATGCAGCAGTGAGACTGCCCACAAAGGTGTAGATCGGGAAGAAAGACTCCTCGAGCCAGTAACCGGTGAGAAGACTTACGGTAAAGGAAAAGGTGATCGCCGTGTGGAAATCAAAGAGCAGGGTGACAAGCATTGCTCCCGTTGCGATCGGGATGCCGTATATGGCGATGCCCGTATCAGCCACTCCCAGACCCTTCATCAGATTTATCAGAAAATAACTATAGATTCTGCCGGCCATGAGTGTGCCGATGATCATGAGGCTCAGTAGCAGAAGCATGCTGTAATTGTTCAGGTAAGCGGGTTTGTATCGCATGATATCGCGATAGAGTACAAAGAGCAGGACAAAAGAGATGAGTGTGCCGCCCAGGAATTTGTTCATGCTGAATTCCTGAAGCAGGAAGATCGAGGTCATAACAGCAATACCGAACAGATAGGACAGCTTGAGGAGATTTGTCCTGACGGCCGGAGTATTAAGCTTTTGTATCGATAGTTCTGTTTTCATAGATTTCGTACGCCTTTATGATAGCCTGCACCAGCTTGTGTCTGACCACATCCCGCTCCGAGAATGAGACAAAGGTAATTCCCTTGATGCCATCGAGAATCTTTATGACCTCTACGAGTCCGGAGGCCCTGTTTGAGGGCAGATCGATCTGCGTGACATCACCGGTGATCACTGCCTTTGAATTAAAACCAAGCCGGGTCAGAAACATCTTCATCTGCTCTGTTGTCGTGTTCTGCGCTTCGTCAAGTATGACAAAGGCATCATTCAATGTCCTGCCCCGCATAAAGGCAAGAGGTGCTATCTCGATCACCCCGCGCTCCATGAGGTTCACTACTTTTTCAGTCTCCATCATATCATATAATGCATCATAGAGCGGCCTCAGGTAGGGGTTTACCTTTTCCTGAATGTCTCCGGGCAGGAACCCAAGTTTTTCGCCGGCTTCGATTGCCGGACGCGCAAGAACGATCCTGCTCACTTCTTTTTTCAACAGGGCATTCACAGCCATTGCCATAGCAAGATACGTCTTGCCGGTTCCTGCAGGGCCGACGCCAAAGACGATGTCGAAGCCCTTTATGGAATCAAGATATCGCTTCTGGTTCTCTGTCTTGGGGATTATGAACCTGCGCTTTGACGAGACGGGTATATTATTGAGAAAGAGTTCTTTTAATGACATGCTTTCGCCTTCGGACAGCGCCCTGACAGCAAAGCGTATATCCTCGGGCCTGAGCGAGTAACCCTGCATGCTGAGTTCTCTGAGGTCGTGAATAAGATTTTCTGCAGTTTTGACCTGCTCGTCAGCACCTTTCAGGAAGATCCTGTTTCCCCTGTAACTGGCAGATATGCCAAGGGATTCTTCGATAAGCTTCAGGTTCTTCTCAAGGCTGGTGAAAAGGAACGGCAGTTCACTTTCTCTATCAAAGGCTATTTCAACGGTCTCCGTAATAGCTCCTTATTCCGTCTTCATGGTGACGTAGGTTTGCAGGCCTTCAGTCTTCCTGAGCTTCAGTGCGAGCACTTCAGCCTCCTTCTTTTCCTTGAACTCGCCTGTTTTGACCTTGAATATCTTCTCTGCTTTCTTATTCGTGCTGGCAAAAATAAAGGATTTGTATCCCTTTTTGTCGAATTTAGCTTTCAGCTGCTTTGCCTCGGCAATATTTTTAAAGGCGCCTATTTGTACAGTATAGATGGATCTAATGCCTTCTGAAACCGCAGCAGGTGCGACCTTCTGTGCTGATTTCTCAACAGCAGGTTTTTCCGTTACCGAAGCGGCGGGTGAGGCAGGTTCTTTCATCGGAGGCAGAATAGCCTGTGCCTGCTCAGTGGTCGGTGCTGAGAGCAACGCTGGAGGAGCAGGCGGCAACTCCTGTTTCTGGAACTGACCTGGTGACTCGACTGCCTGCAGCGCAGGCTCTGGTTTTGGAGTGCCGCTTTTGCCGACAAAATAACCGAGGGTGAAGCTCAAGCCGGAAAAAATGATCACCAGAACAATGATAAATTCCTTGCCAAGCACGAAGCCAGAGGGCCTTTCAGCGAATTCGTCGTCGTTCATAAAACAAGCATAGCATCACCGTAGGAAAAAAATCTATATCCTTGTGAAATGGCTTCCTCATACGAATTGAGCAGGTTTTTACGGCCGGAAAAAGCTGCAGCAAGCATGAGTGGCGTTGAGCGCGGAAGATGAAAATTCGTGATTAAGGCATCAGCTGCCCTGAACCTGAACCCTTCATGAATAAAGATATCTGTTGAACCCTTAATGGTTCCGTTCAATGAATGGACCGTGCTCTTTCCTGACAGATATCCTTCCAGTGTGCGAGTTGTTGTGGTGCCGACAGTGACGACACGGTTGCCTCGCTGTTTCGTTGCTTCAATCTCATGAATCAATGAGCTTTCAATCTCAAAATGTTCCCTGTCCATGGTGTGGTCTCGGATATGTTCTGCCTTAATCGGCTTAAATGTGCCGATCCCGACATGAAGTGTGACCATGCGGACAACAATGGAACGGTCTCGCAGGGAATTGAGCAGTTCTTCTGTAAAATGAAGACCTGCTGTTGGCGCGGCGATTGACCCCTCCCTTTCAGCATAGACAGTCTGGTAACGCTCCTTATCTGTCTCGTCAGCTTTCCGTTTGATATACGGCGGAAGCGGCATCTTTCCATGTTCCTGGATGATCCTCTGCATTTCATGCTCATTATCAAAGGTTACGGTCCTGTCCTCTGCCATATGAACAATGAAGTTGTCTTCTATGGTCAGGTTACCGGAATAGTTGTCTCTGGCAAGCACTCGCCATGACCTGTCGGATATCTTTTCGACCAGGAGGAACTCGATTTTCCCCCCTGTGGGTTTGTAACCGGTCAAACGTGCCGGGAATACGCGCGAATTATTCAACACCAGCATATCACCGGCGTGCAGGTACAAAGGCAGGTCAGAGAAGTTCCTGTGTTCCATGTTTCCATTTTTGGAGAGCACGAGAAGACGGGAACTGTCCCGCTTTTCTGTCGGTTTATCTGCTATGAAGCCGTCTGGGAGAAAAAAATCGAAGTCAGCGGTTTTCATGTATCTGTAACAGAGTGCCAGGATAGAAATGGGCAAGAATATCTTTATACCCAATGCCGCTCCTGGCCATTTCCAGAGAACTCCACTGGCAGAGCCCAACGCCATGGCCAAAGCCCTTTCCACTAAATACCATGACATTGCTATCGCGGGAGACCGTGAAATTTGTGCTCGGAAGTTTGTTCCAGCCAATGGCCTTACGCAAGTCCGTGGCCTTCATGGATTGAGTTGCGCCGGCCTGGAAAACGTCAACAGTCTTTACCCTTTTGGTCACAGTATACGACGTGATCTTTATGTCCCTGATTCCGAAGATATTCAGCGCCTTTTCGATCTCCTCTACCGGTATGTTGCGTTCCCATATCCAGTAGGGGGAGGTCTCGCAGCTTCCTGAAACAGGTTTGAGGTAAGGAACGCTCTTCCCGAAAACCTCTTCCGGCGCTTCAGTCAGGCCGCCTGAGGTGGAGTGGTAGAAGGCTTCAATGATTTTGCCGTTGTATGTCAGCACCTCTCCCTCGGTATTCAAAACTGCATAGGATATGCGGGCATTCTCATTTGATCCCTTATAGACCTGGTGGAGAACTGACGAGGTGAGGTCAAAGTTCTGGTTGTTATTTTGGGCCTTTTGGTAAAGCGCATAGGTCCTTGAGATTACTGCCTGTGTCTTGAGCGCTTCCATGTCCCAGTCTGCACCGACCTCTGCACTCACCACACTCCTGATATATTCCTCAAGGGGGAGTTCGTTTATAAGGTACAGTCCGGCATTGCCCTTCCATATCTCGATATTGCCGGGATAGCGTGTGCCGTTGACGAGAAGTTCTCCCTTGAGCTTTCCCATCCGTTCCATCTTTTCATCCCGTGAGGGGATGCTTTGAAAGACATCATCAAGGATAAGGACCTTCATTGTTGTGCCTGCTTCAACGAGCGACGCAAACAGCAGGAGCATGCATGCTCCTGCTGTCAGTTTTCTTATAATATCAATCATAATGACTTATCTTTTCTCCTTTTTTTGCTCTGAGCGTACCGCTCCATTTCTGAGTATATGCAGCCGCAATATTTTTGGCGGTAGAGCTCTAGTTCCCGGGACATGTTCTGGGATGTTTTCCAGCCTGGTCTGAAATCTTCCGAGAGGAATGTCACGCCGTGCCGTTTTGCTGCCTTTTGACCCTGCTCTATTATACCATCAAACTTCTGATAGGGACTTGCCAGCAGCGATGTCGTGAACCCGTCAAAGTTCATTTTCTTTGCGGCCTGAGCAGTTCTGTCAAGCCTCATCTCATAACAGGCAGTGCAGCGAGCCGGTCCCCTGCCTACGACCGACTTCAGAAAATCATCGAGGGAATAGTCATCTTCGTATTCGACATCGAGGTTCCAGAGCTTGCCGAGCTTTATGAGGGAGTCGAGCCTTGCTGTATATTCCGTGTATGGGTGAATGTTAGGATTGAACCAGAAGCCCTTTATGTCCATGCCCTTAAGCAGGAGTTTTTGAAGAGGATGGATGCTGCAGTTCGAACAGCAGATATGCATGAGAAGTTTCATCAGCGACCGTGATGAGTGATGAGTGAAGTGTCAAATGAAAGTAAGATACAGAAAGACATATTAAGGTTTTTATAAATAACGCCTCCTAATGTGTCATTCTCGCAAGCGGAGCGCGTCGGGAATCCTTCCGAAAACAAAGAATGATTCCGGACAAGCCGGAATGACAGAGTAAGCGGATTAGTATGCATGAGATCAAAAGAGGCCGCTGGGGATGGTCTTGCCGAGGTGGGCAAAGGCAGCTCGCGTTGCGAGCCTGCCGCGCGGCGTCCGCTCAAGCAGGCCTTCCTGAAGCAGATAAGGTTCATACACATCCTCGATCGTTTCCCTGTCTTCCCTGAGCGATGCAGATATCGCATCTACGCCGGCAGGTCCGCCATTAAACTTCTCGATGATTGTGAGCAGAAGTTTCCTGTCCATTTCGTCCAATCCTTTTTCATCAACCTCAAGTGACAGCAAAGAGCTTTTTGTTATTGCGAGATTAATCTTGCCGTCGCCAAGCACCTGGGCAAAGTCCCTGATCCTCTTGAGAAGTCTGTTGGCAATACGGGGTGTGCCGCGGGACCTGCGAGCTATTTCAAGCGCTGCATTTTTTTCGATCGACACCTTGAGGATGCTTGCCGAGCGCGTAATGATCTTTTCCAGCTCCTCATAGGAATAAAATCCCAGTCGGGTGACAATGCCGAAGCGGTCCCTGAGCGGCGAGGTCAGAAGGCCTGTTCTCGTTGTTGCGCCGATGAGTGTGAATTTGGGAAGATTCAGCTTGAGCGTCCGCGCATTTGGGCCCTGTCCGATGATGATATCCAGTTGATAATCCTCCATGGCCGGATAGAGCACTTCTTCGACAATGCGGGGCAGCCGGTGAATCTCATCGATAAAAAGAATATCCCGTTCAGAGAGATTGGTCAGGATTGCTGCAATATCGCCTGCCCGTTCGAGCATGGGACCTGACGTTGATTTTATGCTCACCTTCAGTTCATTGGATATGATATGCGCCAGCGTTGTCTTGCCAAGGCCGGGAGGCCCGCAGAAGAGGAGATGATCAAGAGGTTCTTTCCTCTGGTTTGCAGCAGTAATGAATATCTTTAGATTTTCCTTGAGCTTCTCCTGGCCTACGAACTCGTCAAGAGATCCTGGCCGGAGATTAACGTCAATGATGGCCTCTTCGTCAGCAGCCCCGGGGTTCACGAGTCTCCCGGCAATCTCAGGATTGTCTATATGGTGCTCATCCATGTTTCTTCTCTGACATGAGTTTCAGCACTTCCCTGATGATCGTTTCAATATCCATATGTCCCTTTTTGTACACTGGCTCCAGAAATTCCTGTGCTATGTTCTTCTTGTATCCCAGATTGACCAGGGCTGACAGGGCATCGTCAAATACCTTGTCTTTCGATCCTGATACTGACGGCAGTTTTTCCCTCAATTCAAGAATGAGTCTTTGTGCTGTCTTCTTGCCCAGCCCAGGAATCCTGCAGAGCATGGCAACATCTTCAGTTTCAAGAGCGGTCAGGAATTCTTCAAGGGAAAGACCAGAAAGCACATTCAGAGCCATCTTCGGTCCTACGCCGGTGATGCCGAGGAGAGTAGTAAAGATCTTTTTCTCGTCTTCAGCATGAAAACCGAAGAGCTGGATAGTATCTTCACGCACATGGGTATAGATGTGGAGAAAGGCCTCCTGTCCTTCCTGGGGCAGGCGGGAAAGGATATTTACCGGCACATGCACCTGATATCCTACTCCATAAGCCTCAATAAGCAGACTGTCAGGTCTCTTTGAGATGATTTTGCCTCTGAGTGAACCGATCATAAGCAGTGACCAGTGAATAGTGAATAGTGAGTAGTGAAAGCCGCATACACTGATACGTAAGCTGTTATTATCAGTATCGAAATAAGATTTACATTGAACAAATCTCCCCTCGCCCCTCTTTGACAAAGAGGGGTTATTAATGCCTCCCTTTGGCAAAGGGAGGTTAGGAGGGATTTGTTAAATAGATGTAGTTTCAATTATGAGATCCTTAAAAATTGGGCGATAGAAAATTTGCATATGGTCGTTTCCCGTTACGCATTACCGATTACGCGTTACGGCCTCATTGAATTTTATCGTATTTGCGTAGCACAGGGCAAGGGCGATGGCGTCAGCACTGTCAGGAGCAAGGTCTCCCTGAAGGTTCAGAATGAGCCGAACCATCTTCTGCACCTGTTCTTTTTCAGCCCTTCCATAACCCACAACAGATTTTTTTACCTCAAGAGCGCTGCATTCATGCAGCTCGATCTCTTCTGATGCTGCTGCGAGCAGTGCGATGCCGCGGGCGTATCCGAGACTCATTGCCGCCCTGACACTCTTGGCAAAGAACATCTTTTCTACCACAACGTGATCAGGCCGGTAGTTACGGATAATGGCGATAAGTCCTTCGTAGATATATTTGAGCCGTTCATGCAGGGGTTTGGTTGATGAAGGCGCAATGGTGCCGGAGGTAACATATACAGCCCCTTTGGGCCTGATTTCGATGACACCATACCCGCACCTGATGCTTCCGGGATCTATGCCGAGGATCTTCACCTTAGAGAGATTTTTTTCGCGGCTGGTCGAAAAGGATATCCTCGACCATAAGACAGATGACATGGCCAAGTGTTATATGCGTTTCCTGGACTCTTGGTGTGTTATCGGAAGGCACAACAAAGGGGAAGGTCGTTTTAGCGGCTGTTTTCTCACCCTTGAGGCCGGTAAGAAAGACAGTCTTCATTTTCTTTCTTTTCGCAACATCAAGAGCCTTGATGATATTTGGCGACTGACCGCTTGTGCTGAGAGCTATGGCAATGTCTCCTTCTGCACCAAGCGACTTGATCTGTCGTGCAAAGATCTCGGAAAAGTCGTAGTCATTTGCTATCGACGTAATGACTGCCATGTCTGTATTCAGCGCAATGGCAGGGAGGCCGGGCCGTTCTCTTTTGAATCTGTTGACGAACTCGGCAGCGATATGCGAGGCGTCGCAGGAACTGCCGCCATTGCCGAATATGAGGATCTTGTTGCCGGCATTGAAGGCATCGGCTATTGCTCTTGAGACCTCGACGATGGCGTCAAGATGCCCCTGGACAAACCGCTCCTTTACGTCAATACTGTCGTTGAATTCTTTGAGGATATTGTCTTTCATGTCTGGCATATCTGCGCCCCGGAGGAAACGTTAATAGGACAATAGACTAATGATTCCTGTGCTGCAAGTCAACCTATTGCTGGGGAATATATATAATGTTCTTTATCTCAGCAACAGGCCCCTCTTTTGCCACGCCGACTGCAGCAACCCGGTAATCCCTTTTTGATGCAGGGGCCTCAGAATCGAGAAATGTCGGTGTCTGCGTTTTGCCCAGGAGGACAAAATCGCCATTGTCTTTTTTCCGGTACACGTTGAATCCGGTTACCCAGCGTTCATCGAGCTCGGTCCATGACAGAAGAACTTTATCAGGCGCAGGAAATGCCTGAAGATTGGCGGGCATGGGCGGCACAAGGTCTGCAGCATCAACCGTAAGTTCCTCTGAGGCACTTCCCTCATCTCTGGCGCTGCCTCCTGTCAGGCTGCGCACCGTATAATGAAAAGTGCTATTTACTGAAAAGGTATCCTTGAAGATCGGCGCTGCGAGCGGTTCACGATTTATCGGCTTCATGCCATAGGTGCCCGGTGTGGCGCTCCGGTAGACATTGTACAGACTGCCTTTGTTTACCGGTTCCCACGATATCGTTACCGTATCTTCTGCAACCGTATACGACAGTTTCGTAGGCGGCAGAGGAACTGCAACAGGGGAGGCAGCCACAACAGCGGAGTCCTTGCTGTATACTCCCCGAAGATTTTGTGATATTACTTTGTATTCGTACGTGTTGCCTATCTTGATGTCCTTATCGATATAGGCACGCTTAGCTTTATCGATATGGGAGAGTTTTTCGAACTCTGAACCTGTTGACCGCAGGACAATGAACTCTGCTATAGCGGTTTCCTTTGCCGCAGCATATGACCACTTTATGAACATGGCGTCTTCCCTGTGGATCACGGAAAGATGCGAAGGCGTCTCAGGCTTTTCATAGGACTTAAGCGTCGGATCGCCTTTCTTGCCGCAGCCGAAGACAGCAACTGTCAGAAAAAAAGCTGTCAGGATCAGAAAAAGATGTTTTCTTTTATGGCCATGTATGTTCATTTCAGCACCTTCCTGTAATGTTTGATCTGTCTCTTTACCTCTGACGGCGAAGTGCCGCCAAACGATGTTCGCGCCTTAACCGATTCAGCAGGGTCGAGTACAGGCAGGATATCCCGGGATATCTTTGCAGAGAAGGCAGATAGTTCCTTTAGGGAAAGTCCGGTAAGCGTTATATTGCGCGAGATGCAGGACAGCACGATCCTGCCGGTAATCTCGTGTGCCTCCCTGAAAGGGACGCCTTTTCTGACCAGATACTCTGCGATGTCCGTTGCAGTGGAATATCCCTCGCCTGCGGTCAGTCTGAGCCTTGTTGTGTTAAATTTCAGGTCCCGCATCATCCCGTCAAGGACTTCAAGACATCCTTCGAGCGTTTCGACAGAATCGAACACCGGCAGTTTGTCTTCCTGCATGTCCCGGTTATAGGCAAGGGGCAGACCTTTCATCAGGGTAAGAAGAGCCATGAGATTGCCATAGACCCTGCCGGTTTTCCCGCGCATCAGCTCCGCAACATCAGGGTTTTTCTTCTGCGGCATGATGCTTGAACCTGTTGTGAACCTGTCAGATAGCTCAATAAAACGGAACTCTTCAGTTGACCAGAGGATAAGTTCTTCTGCAAGGCGTGAAAGGTGCATCATCGCAATCGCAGTGCAGGAAAGGAATTCGAGCGCAAAATCCCTGTCAGAGACGCTGTCAATGCTGTTGCCGGAAACTTCCCTGAAGCCCAACAGCTTTGCCGTATAAGCCCTGTCCGTAGGGAGTGACGTGCCTGAGAGTGCGCAAGCGCCAAGCGGGCATACATCAGTCCGTTTCAGGCAATCCCGGAAACGTTCCTTATCTCTCTGGAACATCTCCACATAGGCAAGCAGATGATGGCCCAGAAGGACCGGCTGCGCCCTTTGGAGATGCGTATATCCCGGCATGATCGCCTCCTGATTTTTTTCAGCAAGCGTAACGAATGTTTTCTGGAGGCGCTCCAGCAGCAGGATGATCTTCTGCATCTCATCTTTAAGATAGAGCCTGAGGTCAACAGCGACCTGATCATTTCTTGAGCGTGCTGTATGGAGTTTTTTGCCCACAGAACCAATATTTTCCGTGAGAGCCGACTCGATATTCATATGTATGTCCTCAAGCTCTGAGGAGAACGGGAATGTGCCTTTTTCTATTCTATTGGAGATCTGCTGAAGGCCTGCGACTATGGCATACGCTTCTTTTTTTGTGATAATGCGCTGCCGGGCTAACATTCTGGCATGAGCAACGCTGCCCTTGATGTCGTGCCTCCAGAGCTTTTTGTCAAAGGAGATCGATTCGGTAAAGGACTCTACCGTGCCTGACGTTTTCTGTGTAAACCTGCCTGACCAGAGTTTTTTCATATGAGGTAAGATAAAGCTGTTTTGGCTGTTGTGTCAAGGATTAAGGGTTAATGACCCTGAGACAATGAAAGTATTTTTGTGATGCGGACAATTTATCAAGGTAACGTATTTGATAGTAGCATGAGTTCCGTGCTAACATGAAGCAGTGATACGATCATTTAAAGACAATGGAACGGAAGATATTTTCAACGGCAATAATTCTAAAGATTCACGGAAAACATGCCCTCAATCGTTATGGAAGATTGCATCAAGAAAACTGGATCAACTTGATTCTGTCAGGGATATCAATGAGCTGAGAGTTCCACCGAACAATAAATTGGAAGCTCTGACGAGAGACAGGAAAGGACAATATAGCATCAGAATCAATGATCAATACCGTATATGTTTTACATGGCATGAATCAGGACCGGAACATGTGGAGATTACGGATTATCATTAACACTTAGACATTGTAAGGAGGTAACTATGCTTCGCATACCGACACATAGAGAGCCAACCCATCCCGGGGAGATGCTTCTTGAAGAATTTTTAATTCCTATGGGGATCACCCAGCGGGAATTGGCAAAGGAGCTTCATGTCCCTTACCAGCGGATAAATGAAATTATCAACAAGCGGCGTGGTATAACACCCAGTACAGCGTTACGGCTTGCAAAATACTTCAGCGTTTCAGAAGATTTTTGGATGAATCTTCAGCTCAGATGGGATTTATATAAAGCGAAACGTAATGAGGCAAAGGAATTAAAGACCATCAAGGCAATAAGAGTGAATGAGGAATTGGCACATTCACAGCTTTAAAACAGAAAGCCATGTGTTTGGGTAATAATCACCCTTAGACTGTGTGAAATATTCCGTGTTGTAGAAGCGAAAATATATGGTTTTGGAACACGCTTGTGTTGTAGTGATATGATTTGATAACAAATGCACGGAGGTAAGAAATATGAAGCTTTTATCGTTATTGCTTGGGATAAGCTGTCTTTTTCTCTTTGAATATTCGTCAGCTGCAACTTGCAAAGTCAATGATTCAGATATTGCTGCTGAGTATTCAGGCGATTGCAAGAATGGCTTGGCTAATGGTCAAGGGGTTGCTAAAGGTAAAGATGAGTATAAAGGAGAATTTTTAAACGGCAATAAGCATGGTAAAGGTACTTATAATTGGGCTAAGGGTGACCGTTACGAAGGCGAATGGAAAGATGGCAAGAAGCATGGTAAGGGCACTTATATTTCTGCCAATGGTGGTCGTTATGATGGCGAATGGCGGGATGACAAGAGACATGGTAAGGGCACCCTTGTTACGCCTGATGGTGGTCGTTACGAAGGCGAATGGCGGGATGACAAGAGACATAAGGGTGTTTCTGTTTATGGCAGCGGCAGTTTTAAGGTTGACCGTTATGAGGGCGAATATCGAGATGATAAGAGAAATGGTAAGGGTACTTATATTTCGGCTAAGGGTGACCGTTATGAGGGCGAATGGCGGGATGGCAAGTTGCATGGTAAAGGCACGCAGGTATGGTCCAGTGGTGACCGTTATGAAGGAGAGTTTCAGAATGGCGATCCTCATGGTAAAGGCACCCTTGTTAGGGCCGATGGCACTCGTAGTGACGGAGAGTTTCGGAATGGCAAGAGGGTGGATCCTTTACACGCAAAACACGGAATTAGTGCTTACACAAAACCGAGTGAATTTACAAATCCATTTCCGCTCAAAGGTAATAAGATTGCAGTTCATATGCGGCTTATAAAGATGAAATCTGAAAGCGAAGGATTATTTACAAATGTCCAGGATATGGATGAGCCCCAGGCATTTATTTCTAAAATACCTTCAACCATGCAAACGGGATATCACAATATTGTGGTAAAGGTGTTAGGTTTAAAACAAAATGCTTTTGGTTCAGAAAGTTTGCCTCATTTGGAGTTTATCGAGGCTGTCAAGGAAAAATAGAGATCCTGCTGTGCAGTTACCGCTAAATCCATGCAAAACCCGAATATAAAGCAACTTCAAACTGCGGTGGAATCTGTTATCCGCGGGAAACCCGAGGTGATAACCATGGCCATTGTGACGCTTCTTGCCCGCGGCAACCTGCTGATTGAGGATGTTCCCGGTGTCGGCAAGACAACGCTTGCCTATGCCCTTGCAAAGGCTACTGACTGCGCGTTTCACAGGATACAGTTTACCAGTGATATGATGCCCTCTGACATTATCGGCGTGAGCATATACAATCCTGAGAGCAGGGAGTTCGAGTTCAAGCCAGGCCCTGTATTTTCGAATATCGTGCTTGCTGATGAGATAAACAGGACAAGCCCGAGGACCCAGTCAGCCCTTCTTGAGGCAATGAACGAGCGGAAGATCACCATTGACCGCCAGACGCTTATGCTTCCTGATCCCTTCATGGTCATTGCTACGCAGAACCCGATCGAATACCACGGAACCTTTCCGCTGCCCGAGAGTCAGCTTGACCGTTTTATGATGCAGCTCAGGCTCGGGTACCCTGACCTTGAACACGAGAAACAGGCTGTCTCTGACCTGTCGGGCTTTGCATTGATCGGGAAAATGATCCCTGTTGTAACAAAGGCAGATATCCTGACGATGCAGGACGCGGTGGATGCTGTGACTGTTGAACTGACGGTAATGGATTATCTGATGAAGATCATTACCGGTACGAGAAATGATGACAGGATCAGGCTTGGCTCAAGCACGCGAGGTGCCCAGTTCCTGCTCAAGGCAGCAAAGGCCCATGCGTACTATGCAGGCAGGGACTTTGTCGTGCCTGATGATGTAAAACGCCTTGCACCGTCTGTTCTCGGCCACAGACTGATCCTGAAGAATCGAAAGGGAATCTCTGACGCAGAGGAAGTCGTGAGGGATATGGTTGAACGCATTCCTGTGCCGGTCTGAAGAGGGCATACTTCAAGAAGTGTCTGTTTATAAATCAGCATTTTGTTCGTATATATGTCATTCCGGCTTGTCGGGAATCTTTCTGAAGGCTTTACAGAAGGATTCCACTCCACAAGGGAGTGCAAGCCGACGCGCTTTGCTTGCGGGAATGACAACCTATTTTAATAGTTAAGGGCAGATACTCAGTGAATCGATTTGGAGTTTTGAGGATATCGGCATGAAACTCACACGCGAGGGCAAACGGTTCCTTCTTGCCGCAGTTCTGATCGCGGTTGCTGCGGTTAATACCGGTAATAATCTTATCTATCTGATCCTCTCGCTTATGCTCTCATTCATTGTACTTTCCTATCTTATCCTCAGGCTGAACCTTGCAGGGCTTGTTCTCGAAGTATCCGCCGCAGGGCCGCTGTTTGCAGAGGAGCAGGTCAGCGTTAAACTGCTCGTATATAACAGAAAAAAGGTCCCTGTGTACTCAGTAATCATTACGGCTTCTGATGCTGCGGAACAGGTATATTGCGGACATATTGCCGGGCACGGGGTTTTCAGGGACAGGATGAAGATGTGCTTTAGGAAGAGGGGGCTGTATGCGTATGGAGATTTCGTTGTTCAGAGCGGCTTTCCTTTTATCCTTTTCCGAAAGAGCATGTCAGTTCATCTGTCCGGCCAGGTTCTCGTATATCCGAAGCTGCTCGATATCAGGCATATGATCGATATCATTGAGGGCCGCCAGGACGAGGGTGTGGTTGCTGTCAGGGGCAGAGGGGATGAGGTCTATTCCCTCCGTGCTTTCCAACATGGCGATGACTGGCGGAGAATTCACTGGAAGGCATCTGCGCGGCAGAATGAGTTTCTCATTCGTGAGTATGTCGAATATGCATCTCAACAAATATCAATCCTGCTCGATAATCTCCTGCCATCGGATGGTGAGCATTTTGAGACTGCTGTCTCGCTTGCAGCATCAATTGCGCAGCATTTCATTGAGCGCGGGCATCTGGTGAGGCTGATTGCTGCCCGGAAGACTATATCCTTTGGAAGCGGAAATGAACATCTCCTCTCGATCCTTGATGCGCTTGCATTGATAGCTGAACAGGATGAAGAAAGAGATGTGTACGGCCTCAAGGCAGAAGGGTTTACGATTGCTGTTTTGAAATCAGGGCAATCGAGTCTGAGATCAGCTGTTGCCTCAGCAGATCTGGCGATCTATGCCGATACTCTATAAAAGTATTACCGCTATCCTGGCTCTGACCGGCTGCGTAAGCCTGCTGATCACCGGCGAGATGAACCTCCTGATGTGTACAGGCGGGCTCTCGATCTTTGTCGGATACTACCGGTTTTTCAGGAACAGAGATCAGGCAACAAAGCTTGTGGCTGCCATTCTGGCCCAGGCAGCCCTCTTTGTGTTCCTTGCTGATGCAACCATAATCACGGGAGATGTGTTCCTTGCTGTGGCTCATATGACCATAACATTTCAGGGAATAAAGAGCTTTGATCTCAAGGAGCCGTGGGACCATCTGCAGGTCTATTTCATGTCGCTGCTCCAGCTTATCATTGCATCTGAGTTGACGCGCGCTCTAACCTTTGGCGTGATCTTTATGATCTTTATGGTTCTGCTGGTTACTGCCATGGTCCTTTCCCATTTTCTGAAGGAAGGCACACTGGGCAGGGTGCGCATCCGACGTCCGGTCATGGCTATCGTCATGCTTACGATAGCCTGCACTGCGATCTTCTTCATGCTGATCCCCCGGACGCCCCAGCGCTTTATCGGGAAAAGTCATATACGGGGAATAAAGACCGTCGGATTTTCTGACAAGGTGGATTTTGGTTCTTTTGGCGATATTAAACTGGATCAGACCGTGGTTATGAGGATAGAAATAGACCGTGAGATCAGACCGCCTTACTACTGGAGGGGTATTGCGATGGACTCTTTTGACGGCATATCCTGGAGGAACACGACCAAACAGAAAAGCAGAATACTGAGGACAGGCGATGAATTCGTCATTTCTCCCTATAATCAGGAACACGTTGTTGAGCAGAGGATCTATCTCGAACCGATCGATTCGGAAGTTATCTTTGGGCTTGCAAAGATGACGGCAGTGAATGTGGAGACATTTTCTCTTTTGGTTGACGATGCGATGGGCGTAACCATACCCGGCAAGTTGTCGCGTCGCATTAAATACACCGTGCGCAGCGATACAACGACTCCCTCTAAAGGCAGGCGGGAAGAACAATATCTGCAGATGCCGGTTGGTACGGAAAA
Source organism: uncultured Nitrospirota bacterium (assembly GCA_947085015.1). GTDB lineage: Bacteria > Nitrospirota > Thermodesulfovibrionia > Thermodesulfovibrionales > UBA6898 > UBA6898. Next base: position 11,454 of record CAMTUV010000043.1, on the reverse strand, counting down.
GATCATCAGTCTCTCAAAGAGTATTTCAGGTGAGGGTACGTCAGATGCAGAGAAGGCTTCTGCCGTTGAAATCTATCTGAAGAGAAACTATGTCTATTCTCTTTCAACAATGCCTCCTCCTGTTGGCATGAGTGTGCTTGAGGACTTTCTCTTCAATAGCAAAGCAGGATTCTGCGAGCATTATGCATCCTCCATGGTCATTATGCTCAGAGGCCTCGGCATCCCCAGCCGGGTTGTGAACGGTTTCTACGGAGGGGAGAGAAACGAATACGGCAACTATTTCATTGTCAGGCAGAGCGATGCCCATGCCTGGGTGGAGGCTCTTATAGGCAACGAATGGAGGCGTTTTGACCCGACGCCCGCAGTTGCCGCGCAGAAGCCTCCAACCTTATCCCTTCTTCTTGATTCACTGCGGCTTCAATGGACGCGGTATGTTGTCGGCTTCAGTTCTGACGACCAGAAGGAGATCGTAAGGACACTTACTTCTCCCTTCACGCTGAAATGGTTGCCCCGGCTCCGCTTATCAGGGTTCAGGACTGTCATCCTGTGGTCCCTTCTGCTTGCCCTTGCCATCTGGCTGCTCTATGCGGCATTAAGGAAAATAAGATTCAGGAGATACAGCTTTGTCACAAGGACCTATCTTGAGTTCCGGGATCTTCTCAGGAAGAAGGGAGTGAGCGTGACTGATGCCATGACCGCAGGGGACCTGCTTAAGGTCTCACGCAAGGGCAGGTTCGGTATCGAGGCAGAGGAATTACTCAATCTCTACGAGTCCCACCGCTTCGGCAGTCGTGAGATGACCGACTCCGTCAGGCAGAGATACAGAGAACTTCTGAAAAAGCTCCGAACAGGGAAAGGAACTGAATGACTGTTTTTCGTGCACTGTCAAACCTGTGCTATTATGAGTTGATGCAGAACGATGAAGATATTGTGTTCATGAGAATGGCAATGGATGAGGCTGTTCTTGCATATGAGAAGGGAGAGGTCCCTGTCGGCGCGCTCGTCGTACGCAACGGCAATATTGTAAGCAGGGCGCACAACCTCAGAGAAACGACAAAAGATCCTTCTGCGCATGCCGAAATTCTGGCGCTCCGCGCAGCCACCGCAGTATCCGGCTCCTGGCGGCTTCTTGATGTAACCCTGTATGTCACAAAAGAACCCTGTATCATGTGTTCAGGTGCGATCATTAATTCGCGCATCTCCCGTCTTGTGTACGGCTGCAAAGACAGTAAGGCAGGCGGCGTGGACAGTGTATACCGCATTTTGACCGATGAGCGTCTCAATCATCAGGTCGGGGTTGTTTCAGGAGTTCTTGAAGATGAATCCGCTGCATTGCTCCAGAGGTTCTTTAAAGAACGCAGGTAGTTTTCTTCGGTTTCCCCTCCCGTGATACAACGGGATTTATCCTGTATTTATACTGCCATGGAGGTGGAATACCTGAGGCATGGAGGCATTATTCCCTCTGTAATTCTGAAACTGTTGGCAAAGTGAAGTATTTGTCGTTATTATACTTCCATAAGTTAAATATAAGACAGGAGGCCTACGATGGGCAGATACGAGGAGCAATTCAGGAAGAGCATTGAAGACCCGGAAGGTTTCTGGGGCGAAGCAGCAGAGGGTATTACATGGTCTAAGAAATGGGATAAGGTGCTGGATGACAGAAACAAGCCGTTTTATCGCTGGTTTACCGGCGGGCAGATGAACACCTGCTACAATGCCGTTGACAGACATGTTGAGGGCGGTCGTGCAGACCAAACGGCGATCATCTACGACAGCCCGGTTACCAATACCGTCAAGAAGTACACCTATCGTGAACTGCTCGATCAGGTCTCACGTTTTGCCGGTGCGCTGAAAGGCCTCGGCGTTAATAAGGGTGACACGGTTATCATCTATATGCCGATGGTACCCCAGGCGTTATTTGCTATGCTGGCATGCGCAAGACTTGGCGCGGTCCATTCAGTTGTTTTTGGCGGATTTGCCCCGCATGAGCTTGCTATAAGAATTGACGATGCAAAGCCAAAAGTCATTGTCACTGCCTCAGGTGCAAAAGAAGGCGCCAAGCTGATTGAATACAAGCCGTTGTTGGACAGGGCAATTGAAGAGGCAAAATATAAACCTGCATCGTGCGTGATATTCCAGCGCGAGATGGTCAGGTCCGGAATGATCGACGGACGCGATCACGACTGGGAGGAACTTGTTTCTAAGTCAGCGCCTGTTGGCTGTACACCGGTAAATGCTACTGATCCGCTCTATATTCTTTACACCTCAGGTACCACAGGAAAACCGAAGGGCATTGTGCGTGACAATGGCGGACATGCGGTAGCCCTGAATTGGTCCATGGAGAATATTTATGGCGTCAAGGCCGGTGAAGTTTACTGGGCTGCTTCTGATGTGGGCTGGGTGGTAGGGCATTCTTATATAGTGTACGCTCCTCTTATCAAAGGCTGCACAACAATCGTGTATGAGGGCAAGCCGATCGGAACCCCTGATGCCGGAGCATTCTGGAGGGTCATCTCTGAACATGGCGTTAAGGTGCTCTTTACCGCTCCGACCGCTTTTCGGGCGATCAAGAAAGAAGATCCCAAAGGTGAGTTCATAAATAAATACGACCTTTCCGGATTCAGAACACTTTTCCTTGCCGGTGAACGGCTCGATCCCGACACCTATCACTGGGCGCACGATCTGCTTGGCAAAGCGGTCATTGATCACTGGTGGCAGACCGAGTCAGGCTGGCCTATCACGGCGAACTGTATTGGGATAGAAGAGTTTCAGGTCAAGCCCGGATCATCCACAAGGCCGGTGCCTGGATATAATGTCAAAATAGTGGACCCGCAGGGCAATGAACGTGGCCCTAAGGAGGAGGGTCTGGTGGTTATAAAACTGCCGCTTCCGCCTGGGACACTGCCTACTCTCTGGAATGCTGATGAGCGGTTTCTTGAAGCGTATCTGAAGCCATTCCCCGGATATTACTTTACTGCTGACGGCGGCAATATTGATGAGGACGGATACGTGTACATCATGGGCCGTGTTGATGATGTGATCAATGTCGCAGGCCATCGTCTGTCAACCGGAGAGATGGAGGAGGTTGTTGCCACGCATAAGGATGTTGCCGAATGCGCGGTGATCGGCGTTCATGACGGGCTGAAGGGACAGGTGCCGATCGGCCTTGTTGTGCTTAAGGCAGGGGCTGACCGTCCGGATGAAGAGATGAAGAAAGAACTGTCTCAGTTGGTGCGCAATACGATCGGAGCAATAGCCTGTTATAAGGAGACTGCTGTTGTGAAGCGTCTTCCGAAGACCCGTTCCGGCAAAATTCTCAGGGGTACCATGAGAAAGATCGCAGATAGTGAGGCGTACACAGCTCCTTCGACGATTGATGATCCGGCTGTCCTTGAAGAGATAGAGAATTCATTGAAACAGATTGGCTATGCAAAAAATAAGCCAGATTGAACCGTAACAAAGTAATTTGAGATCAGGCTGGCGGCCTTCGGGCCGCCTTGTTTTTGTTTGGCCGCATAATGAAAAGTACTTTTACAAAACGGCAGGCAGAAATATCGAAATGGATTCCGGTGTTTCTGTCTGCCTATTTCTTATGAAAAAGAACAATGCGGTTGGTATTTGTTCCGGCAGTATTATTGCTGATTCCCCATAAGTTTGAGGTCTTGGTAAATTCCTGGAGATTGATCACGATGCCTTCGCAGGAGAAGCCTGCATTGATGCCAAGGGGCACCACAAATTCATCGAGCCTGATCGTTCCCTTTCGCACCTCACCCACCTCAAAGGCGACCCAACCGTCATTTCTCGTGATCCGATACAGTTCATGAAAGACCCTGCCCATGATCTTCGACCATTCCACAACCGATTTCGCTGCTGTTATACCAGAGGAGATGGTTTCGTCATTCAGAGAATTGAACCAGCATCTGAGCCAGTTGTCCTTTGAATAGGTGACGATGTCCAGAAAGGGGGGCGATGTTGTGGTTAGTTGAACCGTCTCAGATTTTATCTCAGGAGTCGAGCCTGCATCATTTGTCAGAAATAATGCTGTCTTCCCTGCCTTGCTCAGGAGGCTCCTCTGTTCTTCTGTTACGTTTCTGAGCAGGCTTTTCGTTTTTTTTAGGATAATTAGATTTACATCCCGATATTCCGGTTTCTGGTTACGTTTTTTATTGATTCTGACCTGTTCATTCTGCGTGATCGCCTGATTGGGCGGAAAAGTATAGACCGAGAAAAAACCTGATGAGTGGCCGGTCAATCTGTTTGTTGCGACCATGCGGATCCATCTGTCTATGTCATCTTCAGCCCCGCTCTCTTTTCTCTTAAAAAGATACTGTTTGAGAGATAAGATCTCTATCAGCGTATCAGGATGATAAAACATCGAGAGGTCAAGGTCAGCCTTGATCCGTGTGTTAAATTTGATCTGACTCAGACGATCCTCAATGTCTTTAAGACGAGGAATAAAGAAACGCGGCATTGCAAGTATCTGATTAAGGGGATTGATATCATTTGAGATTATTCTGCGTGAGAGCAGTCCTGCCTCGATAACTGTTGTGCCGCGACCGCTGAAGGGATCGTACACAATGTCACCCTCCGCTGTAAGGAGCTTGATAAAAAAAGCGGGCAGCTGAGGTTTGAAACAGGCCCTATAGGATATCTCGTGAATAGAGGATGCCTGCCGCTGTTTGGCAGTCCAGAATTCGTTAACATACTGCGTTATCGAAACGCCATGAAGGGAAACAGATCCCATCCCTGTTGATGATCCGTTTCCCTTAAGAAGCTCTGTGCCTGCTGTTCCGGTGAACCGGCTCAGATATCTTGACAGCGTGCTTTTGTTGTCTTTCGTTCGGGTCAAAAGGTCAGTCCTGACATATCAGAGAAGATAACTGGCGGAGAGGGGGGGATTCGAACCCCCGATGGAGTTGCCCCCATAACGATTTTCGAGACCGCCGCCTTCAACCGCTCAGCCACCTCTCCGGGGAGTGTGAAACGAAGATTATTGTACTTCATGTACCATCGAAAATGAAACACCCTGAAGGGAAGGCCTGCAGCTTAGACAGATGAAAAATTCCATGCCCCGATCTCTTGTTTTATTGAGCTGATATCGATCCTGTTCTCTATCGCCTTCATGATCTTACGCTTTTCCCTGATGTCGCCAAGCAGTATGGCGCCGACGATCCTGTTATCTTCAAGGACCAGTTTTTTATAGCCAAAGTTCTTATCGTCAGCAGTGAAGATAGATTCTTTTTTTCTGTCAGTATCAATATCCCCGGCTGAGAAGACGTCCATACCTGCGACCTTCAGGGTATTGGACATTACCGTGCCTTTGTATTCGGCTGTTCCACCTGCCATATTGATGCCGGCAGTCTGCCCCTGCTTTTCGGCCGCAGGCCAGATTCCATAGCAGATGCCGCGGTGCTGGACAAGGTCCCCTGCAGCATAGATGTTCGGGATGCCTGTCTCCATCCTGTCGTTCACCACAATGCCTTTGTCAATGGTCGCACCAGGGTTTCCGAGCAGTTCGACATTTTGCCTGATCCCTGCTGATATGATGATCATGTCGCAGTCGATGCGTGTGGCATCTTCCAGGACAAGCGCCTCTGCCGCGTCCCTGCCGCTGATCTCTTTTGATCGCGCGTCCAGGTGGAAGGTGAAGCCCATGGATTCCATCGTATGCTGCAGTATTTTCGCTCCCTGTTCGTCCAGTTGTCTTGGCAGAAGCCGCGGAAAGAATTCCACAACCGTAATCCTGCAGCCTGACCTCATAAGACCGTAACCTGCTTCAAGTCCGAGCACTCCTCCTCCGATAAGAAGGACATTGCCGCCGGAGGTCTTTGCATATTCCCTGATCTTCCGGGCATCCTCCAATCCTCTCAGCGTGAAGACGCCCTTCTTGTCAGAGCCTGTGATTGGCGGCACAAAACAGTTGGCACCGGTGGCCACAAGCAGACGGTCATAGGACAGTAATTCGCCTGCTGATGTCCTGACCTTTCTTGCTGCAGGGTCTATGGCTGTGACCCTTATATTGAGCGACACAACGATCCGGTTTTCTTCATACCAGGAAGGCTTTTTGATGATCAATCCCTGCTCGTCCACTCCGCCTGCAAGGAATTCAGGCAGCCTGATGCGGCTGTAAAAAGGATAGGGCTCTTCAGTCAGGATACGGATTGAGGCAGAGGGATCAGCCTTCCTGATCTCGAACGCTGCGGTTGTTCCGGCAACGCCGTTTCCGATGATAAGGTAATTCATGATTGCTGTTAGTGGAACGCCTGTTCTTTAACCTTGATCACGGCCAGCGGCATTGAGCTGACAAGTTCTCCGTCAAGATAGTGTTCAATCCAGTATGTGCCGGATGAAGGGAATTCGATGTTGATATGTACAGAGACGTCCCTGTGCCTGTGGCTTGTGTCGCTTATGGTGAACCTGGAAACTGTTTCCCTGAGCACAGTCTTTCTGTCAGGAGAAAGCAGCCTTGTCATGACCATAAAGTCACCTCTGCCGTCAGACCACTCTGACATCAGTGCAAGCCTCGGATGAAGTACAGGAAAATTAATGGCGTAGATGTTCTCAAAAAGACCCATGAGGCTGATCTTGCCTCCCTGTTCCTGTCTTACATCGTCGCAGATGATCGTGTAGCTGAGCGACGGTTTCATGGTATCTGTCATAGGAGGCCCCTTTGTAAAAACGGTAGTGATAATGTTCTGTATTTTACCGCGAGCCTGAAAAAACAACAAGAAGCTGCTGTAAGCATCTGGAAGTCGGCCATGCTCTTCTGTAATCATCCGCTCATTGCACTGGTTCCGCTGAGAAGTGTTCTTGCTCTTTTATGATGTTTTTCATAGGATATCCGCATAAGTCAGAAACATAACGGGGGGCAGCCTTGAAGATCGACATGCACTGTCATGTAATTGGCAATGGTAAGGACATTACACTGGTCGATGAAGACGTTTATTTTGATGCCTCGGACAACCAGCACTGGTTTACCTGGCTTCTTGCCCATATCGTAGAAAACGATCTCGTGAGTCTCGGCGCTCAGCCTGCGGATGAATGGATAAGCGCGGATAATTACCTCGATCTTGTCTGCCGCCTGCTGATTGCTGCAGAGGAGATCGATGCAATTGTACTCCTTGCCCTTGATGCAGTCTATGATAATGGCTATCTGGATAAGGCAAAGACAGATCTTTGGGTCTCAAATCAATACCTCTCTGACAAGGTAAAGAAACTGAACATGAGCCTACGGGAAAAAGGAAGTGGCAAACGCTTTTTCTATGGTGCCTCTGTCAGCCCGAACCGATCGGAAGATGAATGGCAGACAGAGCTCGATTTCGTCTTTGCTGATGAAGACGCTGTTTTGATGAAATGGATACCCTCGACCCAGCATATTAAAGTAAGTGAAGTCAGCCCCCTGTTTTATGAAAAAATGGCTGCAAACAGGCTGCCGCTCCTCTGTCATGTTGGTCCGGAATATTCCTTTCCCGAGGGGATCAGGAATATGGACTATGACAACTTTGACTTTCTGAAAACGCCTCTTGAATACGGAGTGAAGGTGATCGCTGCCCACTGTGCCTCTCCTGTCTTTCCGCTTAAGGACCCCAATAGGATGAAGCAGTTCCGTGAACTCATGGATCAGGCAAATGCCGGAGATGATGTAAGGTTGTGGGCAGACACCTCAGCACTTTCGTTATCCACGCGGCTGCCGATCATTTCAGAGATCCTCGACCACTTTCCGGCAAAGTGGCTCGTCCATGGGACCGATTTCCCGATCCCGATCGATGGCCTTCCGCATCTTCCCTTTGTGACGCGAGGTATCACGCCTGCTGAATACGCAGAGATCATTAGAACAAAGAATCCGTTTGACCGGGATGTGAAGATCAAGAGGGCTCATGGGTTCGACGATAGCATACTCATGAATGCTTCAAAGGTGCTTCGACTTCCAGAAGGGACATGATCTAAAGTTTGTTCTGCTGCAGACAGTCATACCGTAAAAGGTCTGCAATGACAACATGATCTCATTGAAGATCACGTAAACGCAGTTGTCTTCAGCGTGCAGTTGAAAAATCAGGTTGGCCGGTATGAATATAGGATAGAAGGTGTTGTCGGCCTTAGCTGATCCTCGGAGGAGGACAGGCAGCCCTTTTTCGTTATTCCTGCCTGCAGCGGTAGAATGACAGTGCAATAATGATGCTCAGGAGGGAACATGCAGAAAGATTTTCATTACGATATTATCTTTGCATTGGCAAAAGAGGCCGGGTATAGGCCCAGTGACGCCAACATTATTGCGTACGCCTCCCAGTATGTTGACGACAACACAGACCGGGAATATACAGTTTCAGACGCGCATGGTGAGTTCTTTGTCAGTTTTCCGGAACGTCTTGGAACCTCAGGTGATCTCTATTTCACTATTATTTCGCAGGCAGCCGACATCACTGCCTTCAACCTCGGGATACAGCGACATGTGTTTGCGCCCTTTCATTTTCTTCCCGGAGACAATGATGTTGAGATCAAGGGCAGGAAAAATCCCCTCTGCACGACCAGGGGCTGCAAAAATGCGACAATGCTTCTGAATGCAGCTGTTAAGAGTAAAGACCTTTATGCTATAGGTGTGGCACTGCATGCGTACGCTGACACCTGGGCCCATGAACGGTTCAGCGCTTTTTACGAGGACTGGAACAGGGTGAATAAAGGTATCTTCAAGGGTCTGCCGCCGAACATCGGTCATGCAGAGGTCTATCACAAACCTGACGAGATCTCAGAAACATGGGTGGACGAGAGATTCGGCAAACAGAAAATAGATAACAGGGAGCGTGCCCTGCTTGCTGCTGAGCAGATATTCGGTTTTCTCAATAAGGGCAAGGCTGACTGGAAAGACCTGCAAGCCACATTTGAAAAGATCATGGCTGCTGATAATTTCAGCGCAAGGATCAACCTGATCCGGGATGTCTATCCTCAGATCGATGAATACGATCAGGACAGATGGATAAACGAGGCCCTGCAGTTTAGGAGAGATGCTTCTGAAATTCCAGAGCCGGATGTTGTCTCGGGCACGCAGGCCACAAGGCCTCGCTTTGTGAATATTAGCATTAAGGACCCGAATGCCCACTGGTTCAGATTTCAGGCGGCAGCCAAGCAGCATCTTGCCAGTGTGCTCAGTTCAGTGAGCGCGCTATAGCAGTCTCTGGGAATTAATTTGAGCCTAAAGACCTTATCTGTTGCTGGTTATTCATAACCTTGTATAATACAAATTGACATGACTGAGATTACGATATATCAAGCCGAAAAAGGTGAGGTGGAAGTCCGGCTGGACAAGGACACTGTCTGGCTCCGGCAGGAGCAGATGAGCCAGTTGTTTGGGCGCGAACGCTCCGTTATTACCAAGCACTTGCGTAATGTCTTTGCCGAGGGGGAACTGGCACCCGATTCAGTATGTGCAAAATTTGCACATAATATGCTGGGTCATCGCGGATGAACAAAACCGACGGCTGCCTCTTGACACCTGCAAAGTTTCTGCTTGCATAATATATAAAAACTTATATAATACAAAAGAGAGTATGAAACCTCTAAACTTCATAGGCTCAAGCCTGGATGATCTTCGGAACTTTCCGGAGGAAGCGCGCAAGGCGTCGGGCTTTGAATTATATTCCGTTCAATGCGGACTTGAGCCGACCGACTGGAAACCTATGCAAGGCATAGGACGCGGGGTCAAGGAAATCCGAATACATGTTTTGGGAGAATGGCGCATTATTTACGTTGCGAAGTTCAAGGATGCGGTATATGTGCTTCATTCTTTTCATAAGAAGAGCCAAAAAACGAATCAACACGATATTGAATTAGCTCGCAAGCGATTCAGGGAAATAGGAGGATAGTGTCATGAAAGAACCTATTATCAAATCTTCGGGCAACGTATTTTTTGATCTCGGTTTTTCCCCTGAGGAAGCCGCTATTCTTCAGATGCGTTCTGAGATTATGGCTGATCTCCGGAAGTTCATCAAGAATAAGAAACTGACGCAGGCAAAGGCGGCTGAGATTCTTGGTGTTAGCCAGTCCCGGATCTCTGATCTCATAAGAGGAAAATGGGAGAAGTTCAGCCTGGAAATGCTCATCTCACTTGCAACTAAGGCCGGCATGCGTATCAGCCTTAAAAGGGCAGCATAGATACGAGTTCGATTGAGAGCTTTAGAAAATATGAAAAAGCGTGATTTTCCTCCAATCCATCCTGGAGAAATTCCTGTTGGGGAGTTCCTGGGATCTTTTGGAGTAAGCCAGTACAGACTTGCCAAAGACGTAGGCGTTACGCCGCGTCGGATTAATGAGATCGTGCAGGGCCGCCGCGCCATTACCGCTGACACAGCGTTGCGCCTTGGACAGTTCTTCGGTATAGAAGCCCAGTTCTGGCTTAACCTGCAGTCCCGTTATAATATGGAAGTCACCTGTGATCAACTTCAGGATAAGATCAAAAAAGAAGTGCGTCCATTTTCACATGCAGCATGATGGTCAACGCCATGTTTCTCAGCTATAAAAGGCTTATATATTAAGTAGTTGATGATTAGTTGTAATGATGCCTTAAATCTGCTAAACTAACCTTAGCTAAGTCATTGTGGAGGTGCATCATGCATTCGGTAAACATATTTGAAGCAAAAACAAAGCTTTCCAAGCTGCTCGAATCCATCGAAAGTGGCCGCGAACAAGAGGTTGTAATTGCCCGCAACGGCAAGCCGGTTGCCCGCCTTGTATCTCTAAAAAGCTCTCCTGTAGATAAGCGGATAGGGGTTGCAAAGGGAAAATTCCACGTGCCGGAATCGATTGATGCTGATAACGAGGTCATTCATAAGCTCTTTAGTGAGGGGCATGAGTGAAGCTTCTGCTTGATACTCACATAGCGTTATGGGCCATAACTGACGATCCTAAGCTGCCGCAGGCAGCCCTCAGTCTGATTATATCCGCTAAGAATGAGATCATTGTGAGCGCTGCTTCGATCTGGGAGATATCTATCAAGCACAGCCTTGGCCGTGGAAATATGCCTGTTTCCGGCAATGAGGCGCTTGGATATTTTCAGGAGGCGGGTTATCGTATGTTTCCTGTTTCGGCTGAACACGCGGCCTCTGTCGAGACCCTGCCGCCAATCCACGCAGACCCGTTTGACCGTATGTTGATCGCTCAGGCAATCTGTGAACCTATGAGACTCATCACTCATGACACCCTGCTATCGGGCTATAGCGAGTTGGTTATGGTGGTCTGACGGAAACTGATATGACTGAGATTACGATATATCAAGCGGCAAATGGTAATGTTGAAGTCCGGCTGGACAAGGATACGGTCTGGTTAACCCATCTTCCGCAGATAATTCTTAAAAACCACTAAAAAGACAGGTGTGCGATTTATAGAACCGCGTCAATTGGGGTTTTGGTATTGCCATATTCTGAAAAGCCAATGTAGTGCAGAAAAGCCTCTTGAAGAAGCGTT
>CAMTUV010000042.1:0-28583 GCA_947085015.1 uncultured Nitrospirota bacterium | reverse complement strand
TTGCCTGCCCCTTCATTGCCAGCACCTTCGTGATTGCTGCGGTCAGCGTCGTCTTGCCGTGGTCTACATGTCCTATCGTACCCACGTTGCAATGCGGTTTTGTCCTCTCAAATTTTGCCTTTGCCATTTCGCCTCCTTGCTAATCAAGCAGATGGTATTCAGAATAGACTGGGCTGAACCTTTCCACTGATTACTGTATAACTGATTACTGCTATTCGCCTTTAACTTTGGCTATGATACCTTCTGCAATGCCTTTCGGCACCTCGTCATAGTTTGCGAACTGCATGGTATATGTTGCTCTTCCCTGTGTCCGCGAACGGAGATCGGTCGCGTACCCGAACATCTCGGAAAGAGGGACCTGCGACTTGATAACCTGAGCCTTACCCCTTTGCTCCATATTCTGTATCTTGCCTCTCCGGGAATTAAGGTCGCCGATAACATCACCCATGTAATCTTCCGGAGTAACAACTTCAACATTCATAATAGGCTCAAGGATAATCGGCTTCGCTTTTTTAGCGCATTCCTTAAAGCCCATAGACCCTGCAATCTTAAACGCCATTTCAGAGGAGTCGACCTCGTGGTATGAACCGTCAGTAAGCGTTACCCTGAAATCAACAAAGGGATACCCGGCAAGCACGCCGCCATCAGCAGCCTCTTTGACGCCCTTTTCAACAGCATTCCAGTATTCACGGGGCACTGTTCCGCCAACGACTTTAGTCACAAATTCAAACCCCTTGCCTGGCTCCAGCGGCATAATCTCAAGATAGACATGACCATATTGCCCGCGGCCGCCGCTCTGTCTGACAAACTTACCTTCAGCCTTTGCAGCCGCACGAATCGTTTCCCTGTAGGCGACCTGCGGTTTGCCGACATTCGCTCCCACCTTAAATTCGCGCGTGAGCCTGTCGACAATAATTTCGAGATGAAGTTCGCCCATTCCCGCAATAAGCGTCTGGCCCGTCTCATCATTAACAGAAACCCTGAACGAAGGATCCTCCTGAGCAAGCTTTGCAAGGGATTGAGACAGCTTTTCCTGGTCCGGCTTTGTCTTCGGCTCGATCGCAACAGAGATAACCGGGTCAGGAAACTCCATGGCTTCAAGGATAACCGGCTGTTTTTCATCGCAGAGAGTATCCCCGGTAAGAGTCGTTTTAAGGCCAACTGCTGCAGCGATATCGCCGGCAGAGACCTCCTTGATATCTTCTCTTTTGTTGGCATGCATCTTGAGGAGTCTTCCGACGCGCTCTTTCGTGCCTTTTGATGAGTTATAAACATATGATCCGGCGTTCAATGTTCCTGAGTACACCCGAAGGAACGTAAGCTGGCCAACAAACGGATCGGTCATAATTTTGAATGCAAAGGCAGAAAAAGGCTCCTTTGGCTCAGGCTTTCTAAGCTGCTCGGAATTATCATCTGGTGATATGCCGATCACAGGCGGGATGTCGTATGGGCAGGGCAGATAGTCGACAATGGCATCAAGAAGGTGCTGAACTCCCTTGTTTTTGAAAGCCGTGCCGCAGATGACCGGGGTCAGGCTCATAGCAACAGTACCCTTTCTCAGGGCTGCACGGATCTCATCGGTTGTCACATCCTGGCCATTAAGGAACTTATCCATGACTTTTTCGTCCACATCCGAGATCGCCTCGATCAACTTTTCCCGATATTCTTTGGCCTGCTCAAGATATTCAGCAGGTATCTCACCTTCGACATATTTTGCGCCAAGCGCTTCATCGTCATAGAAATAGGCCTTCATCGAAACAAGGTCAATAGGCCCCCTGAACTGATCCTCTGCTCCCATTGGTATCTGAATAGGCACAGGGTTAGCACCGAGCCTGTCAACCATACTGTTAATGCACATATAGAAATCTGCACCCATCCTGTCCATTTTATTCATAAAGGCAAGTCTGGGAACATTATACTTGTTTGCCTGGCGCCAGACCGTCTCCGACTGGGGCTCAACACCTGAAACAGAATCAAACACAGCAACAGCGCCGTCGAGGACCCTGAGGGAGCGCTCAACTTCTATCGTAAAATCAACATGCCCCGGGGTATCGATGATATTAATCTTGTGGTCACGCCATGTGCAGGTTGTTGCTGCTGACGTAATGGTAATGCCCCGCTCCTGCTCCTGAACCATCCAGTCCATGACTGCAGTGCCTTCATGGACCTCTCCGATCTTATAGGTTACACCGGTATAGTAGAGTATCCTTTCGGTAGTCGTGGTTTTTCCGGCATCGATATGTGCCATGATACCGATATTGCGTGTTGTTTCTAAAGGACCGCGTGACAAGATATATCTCCCTTACTCTCTTTACCATCTATAATGCGCAAACGCCTTGTTAGCATCTGCCATTTTATGAGTGTCTTCCTTCTTTTTGATAGAAGCACCGGTATTGTTAAATGCATCAAGCAACTCTCCAGCCAACCTCTCCCGCATGGTCTTCTCTCCACGACCTCTGGAATAATTAATAAGCCAACGAAACGCAAGGGCCATCCTTCTCTGTGGCCTGATCTCGACCGGAACCTGATAGGTAGCACCGCCAACTCTTCTCGCCTTAACCTCAAGAAGGGGCTTCACGTTCTCAAGAGCCGTCTTGAAGACCTTGAGCGGATCGTTTCCCGTCTTTTCCATGATAATATCAAAGGCACCATAACAGATGTTCTCTGCCGTAGCCTTTCTTCCGCTTTCCATGATAATGCTGACAAACTTGCTCACGACCTTACTATTATATTTCGGGTCCGGCAGTATCTCTCTTTTTTCGGCAACTCTTCTTCTCGGCATTTACATACTCCGTTTATTTAGGCTTCTTGGTTCCGTATTTTGATCTACTGCGTTTCCTGTCATTTACGCCCTGTGAATCAAGAGTACCTCTTATAATATGGTACCTGACGCCGGGAAGATCCTTCACTCTTCCACCCCTGATCATGACGATCGAGTGTTCCTGAAGATTATGTCCGACGCCAGGGATATAGGCTGTCACTTCCATGGCATTGGTCAATCTTACCCTGGCAACCTTTCTCAAGGCTGAGTTCGGTTTCTTCGGCGTAGTGGTATAGACCCTGGTGCAGACACCCCTCTTCTGAGGGCATGACTTCAACGCGGGGCATTTCGTTTTCTTTATCAGGGTCTTGCGGCCCTGCCGTACTAACTGTGCTATTGTAGGCACATTTCCTCCAAAAAATAAAAAGTGAACAATCCTCTAAACTCTGGGAAACCTTGCAATATTACCAGAGCAATTATTTAATGTCAAGCTTTTTATGGGCAGTATTTATACTGCAACATCAGAGAACCCGACTGCGGGAAAGAAGAGTATAACATTGTGAGAGAGAAAAGTGTATATTTTTTGGCAATCTTTTTTGCCTGTTCATTATATGCAATTTTTCAGTGTCTGAAGGCCCGCTGCCCGGTAAAGACCATGGTCACCTGTGGATTAGTCTGATTGCAGGCCTCTATCGACTCATAATCTCTATCAGACCCGCCGGGCTGAACAATTGCGGCAACGCCCTCTTTTATCCCGGCATCCACGCCATCCCTGAATGGGAAAAATGCGTCCGATACCATAGTTGATCCTATAAGGCCGCCCTTCTCTTTTTTAGTCAGTTCATCAATCTGCTGCAGCACAGCTATGTCCCTTTTGCCCTGAGAAGCCTCCAACTCAAATGTTTTGTACGGGATTCCGTATTTGTTAAAGCAGAGGGCGTCAGCATATTTTGTGTAAGCCTTGAAAACAGCGATCTCTGCAACACCAACACGGTCCTGCTCTCCTGTCCCGATCCCGACTGTCACACCGTCTTTCACATAGATAACCGAATTTGAAGTGATACCCTGTTCAACATTCCATCCAAACAGCATATCAGCATAGTCTTTTTCAGTAGGCTGTCTTTCGATAGCGTATTCTTTGCCTTTATAAACGGTTTTTGCCGGCAAGAAATCATCCTTTGTCTTTATCCTGCTTATTGGCGACTGCTGAACGATCATCCCGCCGTCTATCAATGACTTAAAGTCCACAAAACGGAAAGAGCGGTATTTTTCAAGCTCATGCATTTTATGTATCCTCACGATTCTGAGGTTTTTTCTTTTTGCAATGATTTCAAAAGCGCCATCCTCAAAATCAGGGGCGCCGACAACCTCAAGATAATTATTACTGATCACTTCTGCAGTCCTCTTATCAAGGGGTCGGTTGACAACAAGACATCCGCCGAACGCAGCAATCCTGTCAGCCATGTTCGCTTTATTAAAAGCATCTGAAAGGGTATCTCCATACGCAACGCCACTGGGGTTATTATGTTTCATGATCGCAGCCGCAGGCCGGTCAGAGAGATATTTCAGAATATTCAAGGCATTGTCGAGATCGGTGAGATTTGTCTTTCCAGGATGCTTGCCGGCCTGGAGCATGTCAGACTCTGAGATGCTGCTCACAAGTCCGTTGCCCGCCTCTATGAATCTGCAATCTCCCAGCACCAGATTGCCATTCACCAACTCATAGAGCGCGGCCTGCTGATCAGGATTCTCGCCATAGCGCAGCCCTTTTTCGACAAGCTCTCCTGTCTTTTCATCAGGTATCTTCCATGCCCTTTTCCTGTACACGAGAGTCTGACTGCCAAATCTGATAGCCATTTCGTCAGGAAAATTATCATCCATAATGGTTTTGTACATCTTCTTTAGATCCGACATTGGGTATCTCCTTGCTGCCAAAATAATATTCGTTATGTGCGACGTGGAATAATAGCAGAATAAAATGGAAAGATGGAAGCAGCCCGGAACCGACTTAGTTGAACTGAAGACCCGCCCGGTAAAGATCGTGATCGACCTGTCGCACCCAACGAACAACCCCAGACGTTGAAGTCAGAGGCAGATCGTCATTGATCCTTACATGAAGTCCTTCACGGATGCAGCAGGGGCTAAATATATAGAGACTCATTCCTGATTTGCTGATGTCTATCGTTACGCCCTTGAAGTCTTCTTCTGTGTCAGGAATACAGACATACTTTATTGTTCTGAGATAGGAAAATCTTTCTTCGCTCCGCATGTCCATCTTTTGAATTGCCATGTTGCCCCCTATAAATCTGGGGCATTATAGCGCATTCATTATCTCTTCTTCAATAACATGTAAACGCAACAGCCTTCCACATTCATCTTGTGCTAAAATAGAGCCCCTATGGAAAAGAAAAACGGTATTGTCTATCTTGTAGGTGCAGGTCCTGGCGACATCGGACTGCTCACGGTAAAGGGCCTTCACTGCCTGCAGAAGGCTGAGGTCGTTATCTATGACTTTCATCTCAATGCACAAATACTGAATTATGTCAGTCGTAAAGCTGAACTCATCTATGCAGGCAAGCGAGGAGGCCACCACACCCTGACGCAGGATGAAATAAACCGCGCTATTGTCGAAAAGGCAAATGAAGGAAAGATTGTCTGTCGCCTGAAGGGCGGAGATCCTTTTGTCTTTGGCAGGGGTGGCGAAGAGGCACAGGAACTTGTAAAGGCGGGAATTCCCTTTGAGGTGGTACCCGGCGTTAGCTCCTCTGTAGCTGCCCCGGCGTATGCAGGGATTCCGCTCACGCACAGGCTCTATTCTTCGTCTTTTGCTGTCATACCCGGATATGAGGACACTACAAAGGCGGAATCGGCCATTAACTGGGCAAAGCTTGCTACGGGCGTCGGCACACTTGTCTTTCTTATGGCAGTAAAGAATATCGACGAGATGACTAAAAAGCTAATAGAACATGGCCGTTCTCCTGACACTCCTGTTGCAGTTATACGGTGGGGCACGCGGGCCGACCAGAAAACCATCGTAAGCACATTAAGAGACATTGCCGCCCTTGTAAAGGAACGGGATATTAAGCCGCCTGCAGTCACTGTCATCGGAGATGTTGTGAAGCTGCGAAGTGAACTGAACTGGTATGAAAAGAAGCCGATGTTCGGACAAAGAATACTGGTGACACGGGAACATTCAGGAGGCTTTGAGTCTCTTGAGGAGCTCGGCGCTGAGGTTCTCCAGTTCTCCACGATCGAGATCGTCCCCCCAAAGGCTTGGGATGAACTCGACAAAGCGATTGATAATGTCGGCACGTATGACTGGCTGATCTTTACAAGCGCAAATGGAGTAAAGTATTTCTTTGAGCGGCTCTTTGAACAGGGCATTGATGTCCGCGAACTAAAGGGTTTGCGAATCTGTGCCATAGGGACCAAGACAAAGATTGCAGTTAACCGGTTCGGCATCAGAGTTGACCTTGTCCCTGATGAGTTCCGGGCAGAAGGATTGATTGACGCGTTCATACGACAACAGGGAGCAGGGGGAATTGAACAGGGGGGAGGGGCCTTTGAGGGCCTTATGCCAAGCGCTACGCCTCTGCAGGGGATAAAGTTTCTGCTCCCACGGGCTGAGATCGCACGGGAAGTGTTCCCTGAAAAAGTGCGCGAGCTTGGTGGCATTATCGATGTGCCAATCGCATACAGAGCAATCAAGCCAGACTACCACGGCAAGAGGCTAAAGCGCTTTTTAAAAGAAGGCCGGATAACCATTGCAACCTTCACAAGCGCAGCCACTTTCTCGAACTTCCGGGAGATAATGGGGAAGGATGCAGACGAGCTTCTGCAAAATGTGGCGATTGCAGCTATCGGCCCTGTTACTGCAAAAGCAATCGAAAAAGCCGGACTCAATGTCCATATCATGCCAAAAGAGGCAACGGTCGAGGCAATGGTCGAAGAAATACAGAAGTGGGTGCTGCAGAAACAGTGATCCCCGCAGGACAAAATGGGTATAGGACTGACCCTGACAGACCACAGAGCATTTTTTCCAGGATATTCCTCAGGCCAAAGGTAACGTTCTATTTCCAGGTATTCTGGATCGTCTGGAGAAATAGCCGCAAAGCTCTTAAGGGCATGTATCCGGCTGAAAAATGGGCTGAAAGCAGTTTTGAGATCATGCGCGCCCTCGAAAATATCGGAGCATCCATAGAGATAACTGGGCTGGAGAATCTTAAGAATTTTGATGGTCCTGCAGTCTTTATCAGTAATCATATGAGCACACTTGAGACATTAGTGCTTCCTTCTATCATTCAGCCCCTGAAACCGGTAACCTTTGTGGTAAAGGAAAGCCTCGTGAAGATGCCTGTCTTTGGTCCGATCATGCGTTCCAGGGATCCGATTCTGGTTGGCAGGACAAATGCCCGGGAAGATCTCAGGGCCGTGCTGGAAGTAGGAACCGAAAAACTTCGGAGCGGGCATTCCATCGTAGTCTTTCCCCAAAGCACAAGATCCTCCACCTTTAACCCGGAGGAGTTCAACTCCCTCGGCATCAAGCTGGCCCTGAAGGCAAATGTTCCGATAGTGCCGGTCGCGCTCAAGACTGACGCCTGGGGTATTGGAATAAAATTCAAAGACTTCGGCCCTATCGATATAAGAAAAAAAATACACTTTGCTTTCGGTGAGCAGATAAGCATTCAGAATCGTGGGGCTGATGAACACCAGAAAGTTATCTCGTTCATAACAGAGCATCTTGCAGCCTGGAACAAGGAATAAGAGCAATGAAGCAGAACAGGTAAAACAGTTGAATCAGTGGGCAAAAAAAAGAGGGACTGCATGTCCCTCTTGATAAATCATATAATTGAGCCGGGTATTACGGGATCATGCCTTTTTCCCTGAGATACTCTTCACTCGGGATTTCGACTGAGCTTGCGCCGCCGCCATAGGAATACATAAGTCTGCCGACATTGATCATCTCTCTCAAAGCCTTCTTGACCTCATCCTTTTCAAGGCCGAGTTCAGCGCTCACGCCGATAAGAATATCTTTTTCCTTAAGCTTCTTCTTGCCCTTTGCAGCTTCGCTGAAGGCGAAAATCTTGTCCTGAAGTTCTGCCATTTCCATTTCTCTTACCCCCGTGTCAAATTTAGAGTTGAATCGTGGGGCAGTCCCGATGCCCGGGACTGCCTTCCCCAATTGTTTATACTACCACTTGAAGGTGGAGGATGTCCTCATGGTGTCACGCATAAACGTGAAATCATCAATGCACTGGAAGGTAAAGTCGATTCCAGTCAGGGAGAAGAACCTCTCCCAGCCGATTCTTTCTATCCACTCACCAACCCTCTCATGCTTCCGCGCGTTCTTCGCATAAACCTCTACTATATGCTTGATCGCAGCGACTGCCTTGGGCCAGCGCGGCGGCTCGTTCGAGATGAACGGGATAACAAGCTTTGAGAACTTCGGGTTGGACCTGAGGCTGTTGATCTTTCCGCCAACCAGGATAGCAATACCGTCGCGCTCCGGATCCTTGATGCTGATCGGAGGGCAGACCGTGAAGCAGTTACCGCAGTACATGCACTTTGCAGCATTGATCTTGACGCTCTTGTTCGCAGGATCAGGGCTGATGGCGCGTGTAGGGCAGGACCCAATGACCGTCGGAAGTTCGCACATATTCTTGAAATTCTCGTGTGCGATTACCGGGACTTTGGTATGAACTGCAACCACAGCAATATCTGAGCAGTGAACTGCACCGCACATATTTACACAGCATGCAACTGCAAGCCTGAGCTTGGCCGGAAGCCTCGTAGACTCGAAGTATTCCATAAGCTCGTCCATCATTGCCTTTACAAGGCCTGAAGCATCTGTACAAGCACTGTGGCAATGTACCCATCCCTGTGTATGGACCACGTTGCTGATGCCAGCACCGATACCGCCCATCTTGAAGCCGCGTGCTGTAAGATCTTTTTTGAGCGGTTCGAGCTGCTTTTCGTCAGAAACGAGGAATTCAACATTATTTCTGGTGGTATACCGGAAGAATCCACCGCAGAATTTTTCTGCAACATCGCAATGCTCGCGGATCGTTGCAGTAGAAAGAATCCTCGGTGAGGCAACTCTTACAGTCCAGAGCTTATCTCCGCTCTCGCCGACGTGAACCATCACGCCAGGGGTAATCACTTCATGATATTTCCATTTGCCGTAATTCTTCTGAATAACAGGCGGCAAAAACTGCTTATAATGTGGTGGACCAATGTCTGTTTTTCTCTGTGGTAATGCCATTTCTTATATCCTCCTTAATTTATCACTATAAATTAGAATTTGTATTTGCCGGTCTTCTTTTCTTCTGCTTCTTTTGCCTTGAAAGCAGCCATGTCGTCCTCAGTGTAGAACATAAACGGATCTTTCCTCGGCTCCTTGATCTGCTGCGGAATTGGAGCCTGGCCAATAGCTTCGAGGAACGACCTCATGCCCTTCATCTCGATAACCTCGCCAATCCTCTCTCTCGGCTTTGCGTTGTCATCCCACCATTCCCATATCTTCCTGATAATGTCCTTGACCTCAGTGTACGGAGGCTCGACCTTGATAAACGGAACAATGACCCAGGAAAGAAGAGAGCCGACAACGATCGGGGCCTTGGAACCGATACAGATGGTTGCTCCGCGCTCTCCAGCAGGCCTGAGGGCCTTTGTCATCTTGGTGATGCAATGCATGCAACGGTTGCATTCAGCATCATTGATCTTCATCTGCTTGCCGTCGTAGCTGATGCATTGTGTGGGGCACATATTGACGATCTCGGCATTAATGTCCATGCCGTTCTTTGCGTAATTCTTAACTTCATCCTGATTGACCTCGATGTGACCTTTCCAGGTTCCGATAATGGACATATCAGCACGGGCAAGTGAAGCAACGCAGTCGCAGGCGCAGCCTGACATCTTGATCTTGAACTTGTATGCAAACATGGGCCTGTGCATCTCGTCCTGAAATTCCTGAGTCAGCGCATAGTTAAGGTCAAGTGTGTCATAGTTTGTCCATTCGCAACGGCCTGGTCCTACGCAGCAGTTTGGAGTCCTGAGAGCAGAACCTGAACTGCCGAGATCCCATCCGCGGGATGAGTACTCAGCGAAGATGGCCTCAAGGGCGTCCGTCTTGGTGCCAAGGAGAACAAGGTCGCCGGTCGAACCATGCATGTTGGTGAGACCGCTTCCGTATTTGTCCCAAATGTCACAGATCTCGCGAAGGGCCTGGCTCGTGTAGAAAAACCCGCTCGTCTGGTTTATTCTAACCGTATGGCAATGAGCAACCCCGGGAAACTCGTCGCCAAGTTCTGAATATCTTCCGATAACGCCTCCTCCATAACCGAGAACGCCTACGATACCTCCATGCTTCCAGTACCCTACTTTGGTCCGATAGCACTTTTCGAGATGCCCTACTGCGTCATTTGCCATCTCGTTGTTCTTTGCAGCCTTCTTCATCTCTGTGACAAAGCTCGGCCATGGGCCTTTTTCGAGCTCGTCGATCAACGGCGTGTCATACTTCTTCATCGAATCCTCCTTATATGGTGATTGTTCATTAGCCTAAGAAAGATAATGCAGGCTTTACAGCTTAAAATACCTTTTGCGAGATGGTCAAATAAAAAAAATTAATCCGCAAATCATAAATTCTTATTTCCACTGAACTGCTTTGCCTTATAAAGAGATGGGGAATTCCCGTGCCATATAATCTCCGATATTGATTCTTTTTTTATTTACAAGTCCCCATGGGTCAGTGCTATACTTATCGGGCCTTAAGAAAAGCTCTAAATTAGCCCAAATTGGGAGGGAATCATGCGCAAAACAGTTCTGTTGGTAATAGTGCTCTTGCTGGCATCATATACGGGCCTGTTCGCACAGGCACAGCCGTTGGTCAATGCCATAGAGGTCAAGGGACTCAAGCGCATTGAAGAAGGAGCGGTCAAGGCGAAACTTTCACAGAAACTCGGGGAGCCCATATCTCAGG
The DNA here is from genome assembly GCA_947085015.1 of uncultured Nitrospirota bacterium. Classification (GTDB taxonomy): domain Bacteria; phylum Nitrospirota; class Thermodesulfovibrionia; order Thermodesulfovibrionales; family UBA6898; genus UBA6898. Next base: position 17,844 of record CAMTUV010000042.1, on the reverse strand, counting down.
AAAAAACCAACGAAGATATCAAGTCCATCTTCAAATTGGGATATTTTGAGGACGTAAAGGTCGAGATCGAAGCTTTTGAGGGCGGCGTCAAACTTTTCTACCTTGTCCGGGAAAAGCCGGCCATTATCCGCATTGAACTTCAGGGAAATAAAAAGATAGAAGATTCGAAAATCAGAGAAAAAATATCCATTACGCCCGGCTCCATCGCAGACACTGTTCTGATTCAGGATAATGCAATCAAAATCGGGAAATACTATGAAGAAGAGGGATACTGGCTGACAAATATTATCCCTGTAATAAAGAAGATATCTGAAAATGAAGTAACACTCACCTATCAGATTGAAGAGGGTGATAAGGTAAAGATTAAAAAAATATCCGTCGAAGGCAACAAGTATCTGTCAGCAGGCAAGATCAAAAAAGTCATGGGAACAAAGGAGTGGTGGCTGTTCTCATTTGTAAGTTCAGGCGGATATCTCAAGAAGGATCAACTTGATGCTGACATGGAAAAGGTCAGAAACCTTTATTTCAATAATGGATTCTTAAAAGTTGTTGTTGGAGAGCCTGAAATTGTTGTTGACAAGGAAAAGAAGGGGATGACCATTAAGCTGCACGTTTCCGAGGGCGATCAGTACAAGGTCGCATCCCTTGATTTCACGGGCAACAAGCTGTATGACGCTGATACGATCAGGAAGAAAATAACTCTTAAGCAAAACAGCCTTTTCCAGAAAAATATTCTGGAAAAAGACATGCTTGCTGTTTCAGACCTGTATTCAAGAAACGGATATGCTCTTGTCTCTGTCGTTCCCGACCTTACTCCTGACGAAAATAATAAGACCGTTCAGATTGTGCTCGGTATCGAGGAAGGTGACAAATACCACATCGGCAGAGTTGAGATATCCGGGAATCTTAAAACCAGGGATAAGGTCATCAGAAGAGAGATCAGGTTTGATGAAGGCGAAACCTTTGATAGTTCAAAGTTAAAAAGAAGTTATGAAAGGATCAACAATCTTGGATTTTTTGAAACTGTTGATATGGTTCCAAAGCCTAAATATGAGGACAAATCCGTTGATATTGATGTCAAGGTGAAAGAGCGGCCAACCGGGTTCATGAGTATCGGCGGCGGATACAGTTCAGCAGATGGATTTATTGCCACGGCTGACCTTACACAGGGAAATCTTTTTGGCAAAGGGCAATATATAAAAGTAAAAGGTGAACTGGGAGGCAAGACCTCATATTATGAGCTTTCCTTCCGCGATCCCTACTTCCGCGACAAGCCCATATCCCTTTCAACAGGCCTCTATCGACACCACCGCGAGTATCTTGAATACAATAAACAGGCTTATGGATTCTATGTTGGCTTTGGAAAATCATTTGATGAATACTGGAAAGGCGATATTACCTATAACTTTGAAAAGGCTACCATTGATAACATCAATCCTGATGCATCGAGTGTTATAACAGATCAGATCGGGACAAATACCACAAGCAGCTTAACCCCCTCGATAACAAGGGACAGCAGAGATAACTATCTTGATCCCTCAAAAGGGTCAAGGAACTCCCTGACCGTTACATTTGCAGGTCTTGGAGGAACAAGCGGTTATATCAAAGCTATCGTCGATTCAGGCTGGTTCTTCCCAATAGGCAATACAACCTTTATGGCAAGGGGACGATTAGGGTATTCAAAGGCTCTTTTAGGCAAAAAACTGCCTCTGTACGAACGCTTCTATGTTGGTGGCATCAATACTGTCAGGGGACTTGGCTTTGGGGAGGCCGGGCCGAGAGATATGCACTCGAAACTTATAGTCGGGCCGCCTGCATCAATAACTGAAGTAGAGGGTAATCCGATTGGCGGCACCTCAGAACTCATCTTTAACTTCGAATATATATTCCCCCTCTCTGCAGAGATGAAGCTAAAGGGTCTTACCTTTTTCGATGCAGGAAACGCCTATGATAATTTTAAGGATATAGGCAAATTGAGATATACATCAGGACTCGGGGTTCGCTGGATATCACCCTTTGGTCCAATACGGCTTGAGTGGGGTTACAATCTTGCCCCGAAACCGGGTGAAAGCTCTAGCAAATTTGAGTTTGCATTCGGCAGCTTTTTCTAACTATATACAAGGAGAGACAGCATGAGAAAAGTAGCATGGCTCGTAGTGGTTATTTTATTGCTCACCGGCACGTCAGTTTTTGCAGCAGACACCCTTAAACTAGGGTTTGTAGACCTCGTCAGGGCGCTCAATGAATCTGAATCAGGGAAAAAAGCAAAGGCCGACCTTGAGTTTTTGATCAAGTCGAAACAGGTTACGATTGACGAAAAGGGTAAGGCAATAGAAAAAGGTAAAAACGATCTTGAAAAACAGGCTTCCGTTCTTTCACAGGACGCAAGAAAATCCAAAGAAGAAGAATTGGAACGTCTTATCAGGGAATACCAGAGGCTTGTTTCTGATTCCCAGGGTGAGGTAAAGAAAAAAGAAGGTGAACTGACAGGCGACATCTTGAAAGATATTCGTGCCATTATTCAGAAGATCGGTCAGGATGAGGCATATACACTCATACTTGAAAATGCCGAGGGTCAGATTCTCTACTCAAAAAAAGAGATTGACCTGACTGATGTCGTAATAAAAAAACATAATGAATCAAAGGCAAAAACAAAGAAATAGATCAGCGTAATTATTATTTCAAAAAGCCTCCTTTTTTCGAGGAGGCTTTTTTATCTCACTGTTTTTAAAAGGCTCCATGAAGATTAAAGAGTTTGCCAACATTGTCAATGGTGAAGTTGTTGGAGATGCCGAAAAGATAATCACCGGCGTTTCAGGGATCAAGGATGCCAGGGAAGGTGACATAACCTTCATCGCCTCATCCCAGTATCTCAAATATCTTGTTAACTCAAAGCCTTCCTGCATCATTGTTAAGGACGTAATTCCCGACCTTTCAATTCCACAGATCAAAGTCATGAATCCGTATTATGGCTTTGCAAAGGCAATTGAATATTTTTATCCAAAAGTCTCTCATCCTTTGACAATAAGCACTAAGGCCTTTGTTGCAGAGAGCGCTTCTATAGGCAACAGCGTATCGATCTATCCTTTTGCTGTTATATCCGGTCGTGCGATTGTAGGAGATAACTCGGTCATTATGCCAGGGGTTTTCATCGGAGAAGATTCAAGGATCGGCAGGGACTGCCTCATCTATCCGAATGTGACGATCAGAGAAGGAATCACTCTTGGAGATAGAGTTATCATACACGCCGGAACTGTCATCGGATCTGACGGATATGGCTATGTATTTGAAAATGGCGAGCATTATAAAATCCCTCAAGTTGGCGGAGTAATCATTGAGGATGATGTGGAAATCGGTTCAAATGTCTCTATTGACCGGGCAACGCTCGGCAGCACGGTAATTAAAAAAGGTGCAAAAATAGATAATTTGTCCCAGATCGCCCATAACGTAACTATCGGCGAAAGGTCCCTGATCATTTCTCAGGCTGGCATAGCGGGGAGCACGGAGATAGGAGAAATGGTCATTATTGGCGGTCAGGTTGGCATTGCTGACCACACCATAATTGATTCTGGAACAATAGTCGTGGGAGGTTCAGGAGTAATGAAGGGGCATATCAAGAAAGGGGTCTACTCAGGATATCCTGCCATACCACATGCCACATGGCTCAGGGCACAGGTGTTGTTTGCAAGACTGCCTGAGATGAATAAGAAGATCAGAGAACTTGAGGAGAAAATACAGAGAATGGAGAAGGGAGAATAATTATGATGAACGTTATCGATATTATGAAGAAACTGCCGCACAGGTATCCGTTTCTGCTGGTTGACAGGATCATAGCTATGGAGCCCAATGTCAGCATAACAGGAATAAAAAATGTAACCATCAACGAACCTTTTTTTCAGGGACATTTTCCCGGGCAGCCTATTATGCCTGGAGTGCTCATCATAGAGGCTATGGCGCAGGTGGGCGGCGTACTTGCATTCAGCACCGGCACTGATGCAAAATCCGTTTTTTTTATGAGCATTGAAAAGGCGAAGTTCAGAAAGCCTGTTGTACCCGGAGATCAGCTGAAAATGGAGCTGCGGGTGGTACAGCAGCGGGGCAATGTATGGAAGCTATCTGGCGTGGCAAAGGTTGATGACAAGGTCGTAGCTGAAGCAGATTTCACCGCTATGCTCACGAATCAGGAGATCTAAGGCATGAAATCAACGATTCACAAAACAGCGATCATTGATCCAAAAGCGAAAATAGATACAGGCGTAGAGATCGGGCCCTATTGCATCGTCAAAAAAGGCGTGCACCTCAGAAAAGGTACAAAGCTTTTTTCACATGTGATTATAGAAGGCAATACTGAAATCGGCGACAACTGCACCTTCTATCCTTTTTCAAGCATCGGACTCCCCCCGCAGGACCTCAAATACGGGGGAGAACCTACGAAACTGATCATAGGCAGCAGCAATATTGTTCGTGAATATGTAACGATTCACAGGGCATCAGTTGGTGGAGATGAAACAACCGTAGTCGGCAGCAATAACTATTTAATGGCCTATGTTCATATTGCACACAATTGCAAGGTGGGAAATCATATCGTCATGGCAAACGCTGCAACGCTCGCAGGCCATGTTGTTGTCGAGGACTTCACGATCATTGGAGGACTTGCTGCTGTGCACCAATTCGCAAGAATAGGACGATATGCCATGGTTGGCGGTCTCAGCGGAGTGGTCCAGGACATTCCGCCGTACATGATTGCAGCAGGCTCACGCGCAAAGCTTTTCGGCCCCAACACAATCGGATTAAAGAGACACGGTTTTTCAGACCAGGCGATAACTGCCATAAAGAAGGCATACAAAATCCTTTTTAGGGAGAAGCGGCCGCTCAAAGATGCTGTCAGGAAAGTCCAGGAGGATTTTGCTGAGTTTCCCGAAATAGGGCACCTCCTTGAGTTCATTGAAAAGAATAAACGCGGAATATGCAGATAAAGGCAAAGCTCGGCCTCATCGCAGGGAATGGAGATCTCCCAATGGCAGTTGCTGAAGAGGCTCGCGCCAAGGGATATGAAATTATTGCGATTGGGCTTGAACCCCTGGCAGAGAGGACTCTGGCATCGGTTGTTGATGAAATCAAGTGGATCAATGTCGGCAAGCTGGGGGCGGTTATACGTTTTTTAAAAAAATCAGGGATAAAAGAGGCTGTCATGGCTGGCAAGGTCCCAAAGTCCCTGCTCTACAAAAGCAAGATCACGCCTGACCTAAGGGCGATTAAGCTTCTTTTCTCGCTGAAGGACAAGAGCGACGACTCAATTCTCCTTGCCTTGGCAAAAGAACTGAAAAAAGAAGGCATTGTCCTGTTAAACACCTCTGATTTTACATCCTCGCTGCTTGCGCCAGAAGGTGTCCTTACAAAGGAAGGCCCGACAGAAAACGAATGGAAGGATATTGCCTTTGGATGGAAAATAGCAAAAGAGATCGGAAGGCTGGATATTGGCCAGACCGTTGTCATCAAAAATCAGGCTGTTATGGCAATAGAGGCCATAGAGGGAACTGACGAAGCGATCAAAAGAGGCGGCGCCCTCGCAGGAAGTGGGGCAGTCGTCATTAAAGTGAGCAAGCCCCAGCAGGATATGCGCTTCGATGTGCCGGTCGTTGGCCCCGACACGCTGAGGTCAATGCTTGCGGTGCAGGCTCGGGTACTTGCGCTTGAAACTGGAAAGAGCATTATCCTCGAAAAAAATAAACTTATCAAAGAGGCCGAAAAAGCAGGCATTACAATAGTCGGCGTCAGCGATACAGCAACATCTTAAAGAACCTCGACTCTGAAGTGCTCGCAGTTGAATATTCTGATATGACCTTGCTCCTAAAACTGTACCCGATGTTTGGGTATCGGAAGTCCTTCACAAAGAAAGATTCCGGACGAGCCAACAGTAGGCCGGTCGGAGCCGCCGGAATGACAGGACGCAGGACATTTCTTTTGCATCTTTCAATAGTCGCTTGTTCAGACAAAAAAATCCCTCTGAAGCCCTGTAAGAAAAAGGTTTCAGAGGGATTTTGTGCAGCGTTACTTACTCAGCAGGCGCTGGAATCTCCTCAGGAATAACAGGACTTTGTTCACGCGTAACAAACGTGTTACGGTAGTGCTTCATGCCTGTGCCCGCAGGAATTATCCTGCCCATGATAACGTTCTCCTTTAATCCGCGAAGCTCATCAATGCTGCCGTTGATAGCAGCCTCGGTAAGAACTCGGGTCGTCTCCTGAAAAGACGCTGCTGAGATGAAACTGTCTGTGGTGAGCGATGCCTTGGTAATGCCGAGAAGCAAGGGCTTGCCCTGTGCAGGCTTACCGCTTTCAGCCTTAACCCTCATATTTTCATCCTGAAACGCTATCCTGTCGACCTGCTCGCCGATGAGGAACGTCGTGTCTCCGGAATCTTCGATCCGCACCTTCTTCATCATCTGGCGCACGATCGTCTCGATATGCTTGTCATTGATCGAAACACCCTGCAACCTGTATACCTTCTGGACCTCATCCACAAGGTAACTCTGAAGCTCTCTTGGACCGAGGATATCGAGGATACTATGGGGGTTTACAGCGCCATCCATAAGCGCCTCTCCGGCCTTAACCCAGTCACCCTCATGCACACTCACATGCTTACCTTTGGGTATATCGTATTCCTTCGTTACCTCGCCGCCTTTGACAACAACAACACGCTTGCCCTTCAGCGCGCTCCGGAACTCGACAATGCCGTCAATTTCCGAAACGACTGCCTGTTCCTTTGGCTTCCTGGCCTCAAAAAGCTCGGCAACTCTCGGAAGGCCGCCGGTAATGTCCTTGGTTTTTGTCGTCTCTCTCGGCATTTTGGCAAGGATATCTCCGGGGTAGACAATACTGTGCTTGTCCACAATAATATGCGCTCCGGAAGGCAGCTGATACCGTGCAAGGTTTCCTGTGCTCGGTATCTTGAGTGTTGCCTTTCCATGCTCATCTTTGATAGAAATTCGAGGCCGCATGTTTACAGGGTATTCTATAATCACCTTGTGGGAAAGACCTGTAGTTTCGTCGACCTCTTCCTTGACTGTCACGCCTTCGACAATGTCTCCCATCGCAATTCTGCCGCCAACCTCAGTGAGGATCGGCACTGAATATGGGTCCCATTCGACCAGCCTCTGGCCAATCTCAACCCTCTTGCCCTCCTCAACATGGAGTTTGGCGCCGTACACAACAGAATATTTCTCGCGCTCTCTGCCTTTTGAATCGGTAATTGCAATGTTGCCATTTCTGTTCATGACAACATAGAAACCCTCACGGTTCTTGACAGTATTAATATTGATGAACTTAACTGTTCCTGAATGTTTCGCTTCCAAAACAGTCTGAGCAACAACCTTTGAAGCGGTTCCACCGATGTGGAATGTTCTCATGGTAAGCTGCGTTCCGGGCTCGCCAATGGACTGAGCAGCGATAATACCGACCGACTCGCCGATCTCGACATATCCTCCCCTGCCCAAATCCTTGCCATAACACTTTGCGCATACACCGAACTTGGATACGCAAGTGAGAACTGACCTGATCTTTACCCTGTCTTTCGGCGCTTCAATAATCGCCTTTGCAATTTCCTCTGTGATCTCGTGATTCCTCTTTACGATCATAACTTTGTCCTGATCTTTGATATCCTCAACCGAATACCTGCCGATCAGTCTTTCCTCAAGCTGCTGGATGATCTCGCCGCCTTCGATAAGATTGGTCACTTCGATACCGTCTGTGGTGCCGCAGTCGTCCTCGGTAATAAGAACATCCTGGGCCACATCAACAAGCCTCCGCGTGAGATATCCTGAATTCGCTGTTTTCAGCGCCGTATCAGCAAGACCCTTACGCGCACCATGCGTTGAGATAAAATACTGAAGAGGCGTAAGGCCCTCTCTGAAGTTGGCAGTGATCGGGGTCTCAATAATCTCACCTGAAGGTTTTGCCATCAAGCCTCTCATGCCTGCAAGCTGCCTGATCTGAGCCGTACTTCCTCTTGCTCCAGAATCAGCCATCATAAAGATACTATTGAAAGACCTTTTCTCCTGCAGTTCTTCTTCTGAAGCCACCTTATCATCCTCAGCGCCGAGTTCCTTCATCATCTCGTCAGCAATGCGCTCAGTAACATTTGCCCAGATGTCGATAACCTTATTGTACCGCTCGCCCTGGGTAATGAGTCCCTCTGAGTACTGGCTCTGGACCTCCATAACGTCCTTCTCTGCCCGGCCTATCATCTCTTTTTTCTTGACTGGGATATGCATGTCTGCCATGCATATAGAGATGCCTGAATTCGTCGCGTGATGGAAGCCGAGTTCCTCGAGATCGTCAAGAAACTTCACGGTTTCACACTTTCCAACCCTCTTGTATGAATCCTCGATAATCTTCGAGAGGGCCTTCTTGGTCATATCCTTATTGATGTCCTCAAAGGCAATGCCCTTTGAAGCTTCATCTGACTTTTTTGGAACAATCTCGTAAAAAAGCACTCTTCCTGTTGTTGTATAGTTTTTCCACTTCGCAGGATCCTTCTCAAACTTTTGGTCTTCCTTGATCTTCGTGAGGCTGCTCACCTTAATCCTTGCATGCTCACTAAGCTGGCCAGCATCATAGGCGACCCTGACATCGTGCTCATCAGCAAATATCCTGCCCTCGCCCTTGGCTCCCTTTCTCTCTTTCGTGAGATAGTAGATGCCCAAAACCATGTCCTGTGTTGGAAGCAGAATGGGCTTACCGTTGGCAGGAGAAAGCACATTATTGACCGACATCATCAGAACCCTTGCCTCGACCTGCGCTTCTATCGAAAGCGGAACGTGGACAGCCATCTGATCACCGTCAAAATCTGCATTGAATGCAGTACAAACAAGCGGGTGCAACTTGATCGCCTTGCCTTCTACCAGGATAGGATCAAATGCCTGGATACCGAGCCTGTGCAGTGTGGGGGCACGGTTGAGGAGCACCGGAGTTTCCCGGATCACCTCTTCAAGTGCGTCCCAAACCTCAGGAGACTCCTTTTCCACAAGCTTTTTTGCCGCCTTTATAGTCGTCGCATATCCTTTTTCCTCAAGTTTGTTGAAGATGAAGGGCTTGAATAGTTCAAGTGCCATTCTCTTGGGAAGGCCGCACTGGTGGAGCTTCAGATCCGGCCCCACAACGATAACCGATCTGCCGGAATAGTCCACTCTTTTGCCGAGGAGGTTCTGCCTGAACCGTCCCTGCTTACCCTTTATCATGTCGCTCAGGGACTTAAGCGGTCTTTTCGTGGCTGTCTTCAGGACCTTGGACCTGCGGCCATTGTCGAAAAGCGCATCAACCGCCTCCTGGAGCATTCTCTTTTCGTTCTTGATGATGACACTCGGCGCCTTGAGCTCTACAAGCCTCTTGAGCCTGTTATTCCTGTTGATGACCCTCCGGTAAAGGTCGTTGAGGTCTGATGTTGCAAACCTGCCGCCCTCAAGAGGAACAAGCGGCCTCAGGTCAGGAGGAAGAACCGGGATAACATCCATGATCATCCAATCAGGTTTGTTATCTGACTTTCTGAACGCTTCGACAACCTTTAATCTTTTAGTAAGCTTCTTCTTGACTCCAATTGAGGAAGCTTCCTTGATCTTGGTTTTCAATTCAATACTGAGCGGCTCAAGATCAATTGCCCTGAGCAGTTCTCTGATCGCCTCAGCTCCCATACCAACTTTGAATCTAGTCCCGTATTCCGAGAACTTCTTTTTATGCTCATCGTCGGTGAGGAGCTCCCTCGCCTTAAGAGGTGTGTCTCCGGGATCAATAACAATGTAGCTCTCAAAATAGAGTACTTTTTCAAGATTTCTCATGGTCATATCAAGGAGAATGCCGATACGGCTTGGAACACCCTTCAGAAACCATATGTGAGCGACCGGGCTTGCAAGCTCAATATGCCCCAGCCTCTCGCGCCTCACCTTTGACTGGATAACCTCTACACCGCACTTGTCGCAGACGATACCGCGGTGCTTCATTCTCTTGTATTTTCCGCAGATACATTCCCAGTCTTTTATTGGGCCAAAGATCTTTGCGCAAAAAAGACCATCGCGCTCAGGCTTGAATGTACGGTAATTGATCGTTTCAGGCTTTTTTACTTCGCCGTATGACCATTCCCTGATCCTCTCCGGTGATGCAAGCTTTATTCTCATTGCTTCGAAATCAGTCGGATTTTTAGGCTTTTGGAATATGGAATAAATGTCTTCTGTCATCCTATTCCCCCTTCTTCTTTTTCTCCAGAAGCTCTATATCAAGACCAAGGCTCTGGAGTTCTTTTATTAATACATGGAATGACTCAGGCACGCCGGGCTCCAGGGTTGCATCACCCTTTACAATCGCCTCATACATCCTTGCCCTTCCTGAGACATCATCGCTCTTGACTGTCAGAAATTCCTGGAGTGTGTACGCTGCGCCGTATGCCTCCAGTGCCCAGACCTCCATCTCGCCCAGCCTCTGTCCGCCAAACTGTGCCTTGCCGCCTAAAGGCTGCTGCGTAACCAGAGAATATGGTCCAATGGACCGCGCATGGAGCTTGTCATCAACAAGATGATGGAGTTTGAGCATATACATTACGCCAACAGTTACTTCACGCTCAAAACGTTCTCCTGTCTTGCCATCGTAGAGTACAGTTTGTCCGGTCTTCAATATCCCGGTCTTTTTAAACAGCTTTCGTATCTGCTCTTCTTTTGTTCCTTCAAAGACAGGAGAAGCGATAAAAATACCATTCTGCGCGATATCCTCGGCAACAGTCTGGTCAATCTCATCGATATAGTCACTCACCTTTCTCTTGTCTTCAATGACATCGGAAATCACATCGCCCACGCATTTTTTTACCTCAGCAAGTGATCCCTGCCTGTCCAAAAGTTCTCTGACCATCTTCCCTACGGCCTTTGCAGCCCAGCCAAGGTGATTCTCCAGAATCTGGCCGACATTCATACGGGAAGGAACGCCCAGAGGGTTCAGGACAACGTCTACCGGCGTCCCATCAGGGAGAAAAGGCAGATCTTCCTCTGGGACAACCGTAGCGACTACACCCTTGTTTCCGTGCCGTCCTGCCATCTTGTCACCAATCTGAATCTTGCGCTTCATCGCGATATAGCATTTGGCAAGTTTGTTAACACCAGGAGGAAGCTCATCGCCCTTCCTTATCTGCTCTACTTTTTGGTCATATCGCTTTTCAAGATCGCGCACATACAGGTTTGAATCGTTATTGATCGTATCGATCTTTGCCTGGACGCTGTCATCCATGATCTTGATGCGCATCAGATGCTCGTCCCTGATGTTTTCAAGGTGATCTTCAGTCAGGGTCTTTCCCTTTGCACAGATTATCTCCTTTGTCCTGGAATGCTTCACATCATCTGTCACGCGCTGACCAATGAAAAGGTGGCTCAGCCTTGCATGTTTCTCTTCCTTGATGATCTTGATCTCTTCCTCCAGGTCGCGCTGGAGTCTCTGAATATCGTCATCTTCAATGCTCTTTGCCCTGCCATCCTTGGCAATGCCTTTCCTTGAAAATATCCTGACATCAACAACCGTTCCCTCGATTCCGGGCGGCACATAGAGACAGCTCTCTTTGACCTCCTCTGCCTTCTCGCCGAATATGGCCCTAAGCAGTTTCTCTTCAGGCGTAAGCTGGGTCTCCCCTTTTGGGGTGACTTTCCCGACAAGGATATCTCCAGGCTTAACCTCAGCGCCAATCCTGATAATACCGAACTCGTCAAGGTCCTTTAATGCTTCCTCGCCCACATTCGGGATATCCCTGGTTATCTCTTCAGGCCCGAGCTTTGTCTCCCGTGCCTCAATCTCGAATTCCTCGATATGGATGGAGGTATAAACATCCTCCTTGACAAGACGCTCACTCAGAATTATCGCATCCTCAAAGTTATAGCCTCCCCAGGGCATGAATGCCACAACCACATTTTTCCCAAGGGCAAGGTCGCCGAGGTCGGTTGACTGACCATCAGCAAGCACATCTCCTTTTTTAACTGCATCTCCAACCCTCACGATCGGCCGCTGGTTGATGCAGGTGGCTTGATTTGAGCGCTGGAATTTTACAAGGGAATAAATATCAACCCCGGCGCTATTGTTTACCCTTACAACGATGCGGGTTGCATCCAGGCTCTCAACCTTGCCCGCCCTTTTTGCAAGAATAATGGCTCCAGAATCTTTTGCGGCCGCGAACTCCATCCCCGTGCCGACCAAGGGCGCATCAGGATGCAGAAGAGGAACTGCCTGGCGCTGCATGTTCGATCCCATAAGAGCCCTGTTTGCATCGTCATTCTCAAGAAACGGTATAAGCGCCGCAGAAATTCCAACAATCTGCTTGGGGGAAACGTCCATGTACTGTACTTCCTGAGGCCTGACCATCCTGAAGCCGCCGCCTTCGCGGGCAGATACATGATCGCCGATTAGCTTGCCACTCTTGTCATACGGTGAAGTTGCCTCTGCGATAATAAACTTCTCGCCCTCAATGGCAGAGAAAAATTCTACTTGCTCTGAAACCTTGCCGTCTGAAACCTTCCGGTAAGGCACCTCAATAAATCCATAGTCATTCACTCGTGCATACGATGCAAGAGATGTGATAAGGCCGATGTTCGGACCTTCAGGCGTCTCAACAGGACATATTCTTCCATAATGCGTGGGATGAACGTCTCTGACCTCAAAACCTGCCCTCTCCCGTGTGAGGCCGCCAGGGCCAAGAGCTGAAAGCCTCCTCTTATGAGTAATCTCGGAAAGCGGATTCGTCTGGTCCATGAATTGGCTGAGCTGACTCGATCCGAAGAACTCTTTGACCGCAGCCATTACCGGCTTTGCATTTATAAGGTCATGAGGCATGGCATTTTCGAGCTCTGTAAGCGTCATCTTCTCCTTGATAGCCCGCTCCATCCTCACCAGTCCGATCCTGAACTGGTTTTCCAGAAGCTCGCCTACGCCACGGATTCTCCTGTTACCGAGGTGATCGATGTCATCTATCTCGCCTTTTCCCGTTCTGAGACTGAGGATATACCTGACAATCTCAATAACATCCTTATCCGTAAGGACCTTCACATCAAGAGGAGTATCAAGGTTAAGGCGCTTGTTAAGCTTCAATCGTCCGACAGGCGAAAGGTCATACCGCTTGGGATCAAAAAACAGCCCGTTAAACAGGTCCCGTGAGGAAGCCTGCGTAGGCGGTTCTCCCGGCCTGAGCTTCTTGTATATCTCGATAAGCGCCTGATCCTGCGTTTTCACCTTATCGGTAAGGAGCGTGTCGCGCAGTGACGACAGGTAGCTCACACTATCAATGAAAAGCAGATTGAGCGTATCGATTTTTAGCGAAAGAATTTTATTGAGAATGTCTTCTGTAAGGATTTCGTTGCCCTCCAGAATAACTTCGCCTGTTGTCGGGTCAACAATATCCTTCAGGGTGATCCTTCCGATGATCTCCTCTTTTGTAGTTGTTATGGTTTTGATCCCTGAGACCTCCATTTTCTTTATGGAACCCTTGGTAATCTTCATTCCCTCTTTGACAATCACTTCTTTTGAACCAGGAGCCACAATGTTCTGATGAGATTTAAGGCCGACCAAAACTTCGCTGACTTCCCGGCTGAATATATTGCCCTTTATGCTTATAGTCTCGACAGGATAAAAGATCTTCAGAAGCTCTTCGTTCGAATAGCCAAGGGCCTTAAGCACAATTGTGGCAGGGAGCTTCTTCCGCCTGTCGATCCTTACATACAGGATATCTTTTGCATCAAATTCAAAATCAAGCCAGGACCCGCGAGAAGGAATCACGCGCGCAGAATAAAGCAGCCTTCCGCTTGCATGGGTCTTGCCCTTGTCATGGCTGAAAAATACTCCAGGTGAACGGTGAAGCTGGCTGACAATAACACGCTCCGTCCCGTTGATGACGAAAGTTCCGGTTTCGGTCATGATCGGCATTTCGCCGATATAGACGTCTTGTTCACGGGATTCCTTCAGTTTCTTCTTCCCGTTGGCATCAGCCTCGAACATATTAAGCTTCACGCTGATTTTAAGCGGTGCCGCACAGGTAATACCCTTTTGCAGGGCTTCGCGTACGGTATATTTCGGTTCGCCGACATGGTACCCGACAAACTCTATCTCGGCTGTTTCATTATAATCATTTATGGGGAACACGCTGACAAAAGCAGACTGCAAGCCCATGTCCCTGCGTTTTCCTATGGGAAAATCCTTCTGCAGAAACTGCTCATAGGATCGCTTCTGTATCTCAATAAGATTTGGAACTTCAAGGAATTGGGGAACCCTGCCAAAATCCAATCTCTTTCTCAGTACTCTTGCCATATGTCTCCTTAATCTTAGTAAAGGCAAAGGTAGAGACGGCTTTTCGCCCGCCTCTACCCGTTTTCAGCACCTTTATCTTGATGTTATTTTATTTCTACGCCCGCACCCTGCTCTTCAAGTTTTGCCTTCATGGAATCGGCTTCTTCCTTCGTCACTCCGGTTTTGACCGGCTTCGGTGCCCCGTCAACAAGATCCTTTGCCTCTTTCAGGCCGAGGCTGGTGAGTTCTCTTACAACCTTGATGACCTGAATCTTCTTGTCGCCGGCAGATGTCAGAATGACATCAAAGCTGGTCTTCTCTTCAACTTCCGGTGCTGCTGCTGCGCCGGGTGCTGCTGCCATTGCCACAGGTGCTGCTGCAGTAACACCGTATCTCTCTTCGAACTCCTTGATGAACTTGGACATGTCAAGGATCGTCATGCTATCGATAAATTCAAAAACCTGTTCCTTCGTAATAGACATTATGCAAACCTCCTTAGAATTATGGTTAATTGTTCTTTTTTGATTTCAGTGATTCCATCGCATAGGCAAAGCCGGTGACCGTAGCGGAAAGCGCTCCAGCAAGTTTTGCCATTGGCGCCTGAAGTGCTCCAGCAAGCATCGAAAGCAGTACTTCTCTTGACGGCAGTTCTGCAATAGCCTTCAGATCCTTCGGACCATACAGTTGTCCTTCAACCACTGCTCCTGTTACTTTAAGCTTCTCGTTTTTCTTGACAAAATCAAGCACTCTTTTGACTGCGAGCACGGGATCGTCGTAGCCAATGGCAAGACCGACCGGGCCCGTGAATACATCTGCAGCAACAGAGTAATTCGTTTCCTGAGAAGCAATCCTGGCAAGTGTGTTCTTCACAACACTGTAGTCGATAGAGGAACTGTTCAGCAGTCTTCTCAAATCAGTCAGCTCGGCAACAGTCATACCTTTGTAATCAGTAAAGACAACAGACCTCGCCTTCGAGAACTTGTCTTTCAGATCAATAATTACCTGTACTTTTTCTTGCTTTTTCAGATGAGACCTCCTTTCCCAGAGACCCTGGCAGGCACGTGAACATCAGATGAGGACAAGAAATATGGAAAGCTGAAGCGGTCTTTTTTGGCCCTTTTTCCCATCCCAAAATCTCTTCTCATCCCTTCTTAGCCTCGGTAGGCACGCTATTCCTGGTTTTCCAGGAAAGCGCATTACGCTTTCACACCTACTGTCTCTGACTATTATATATTTGGACTATGTCCGTGTAATAACTACTTCGTTGAAGCCGTAGTTACGTCAACCCTCAGACCAGGGCCCATTGTCGAAGATACCGAGATCCCCTTCATATACTTGCCCTTGCTTGTTGACGGCTTTGCCTTGGTTACAGAATCAATAATAGCTTTTGCGTTTTCGAGCAGCTTCTGTGCATCAAAGGAGACCTTGCCGATCGGCACATGCACAACCCCGGCCTTTTCGGTCTTGTACTCGACTTTTCCTGCCTTAATCTCCTTCACCGCCTTGGCAACATCAAAGGTTACGGTGCCGAGTTTCGGATTCGGCATCAGGCCGCGAGGGCCAAGCACCTTGCCGAGTTTGCCGACAACGCCCATAATATCAGGCGTTGCAACAACCTTGTCAAAATCAAGCCATCCTTTGTTAATCTTCTCAACAAGATCATCGGCACCTACAAAATCAGCACCAGCCTGTTTCGCCTCCAGCTCCTTTTCGCCCTTGGCAAAGACAAGGACCCTGAGCGTCTTTCCTGTGCCGTGAGGAAGTACAACAGTTCCTCTCACCATCTGGTCAGACTTCCTCGGGTCAACGCCAAGATTAAAGACAATGTCAACAGTCTCGTCGAACTTGACATGTGCCAGTTCCTTTACCATCTGTATCGCATTTTCAAGGGAATATTCCTTCCCCTTTTCGACTTTTTCAAGTGAAGCATTCATTTTCTTGCCCATAGAGACCTCCTCGCTATTCCACAACTTCAACGCCCATGCTCTTTGCTGTTCCTGCAATGATCCTCATTGCAGCATCCAGAGAGTACGCGTTGAGGTCAGGAAGCTTTGTTTGAGCTATTTCCTTGAGTTGTGCTGTCGTAAGCTTGCCGACCTTATCCTTGTTCGGCGTGCCCGACCCTTTTACTACCCCTGCCGCCTTCTTGATGAGTTCAGATGCCGGCGGCGTCTTGGTGATGAACGTAAACGTTCTATCCTTATATATGGTCAGCACCACCGGAATTATGGTGTCTCCCATAGGCGCTGTCTGGGCATTGAATGCCTTGCAGAACTCCATGATATTGACGCCATGCGGGCCGAGTGCCGGACCTACCGGCGGAGCAGGAGTTGCCTTGCCTGCTACAATCTGAAGTTTAACCTGTCCTGTTACCTCTTTCTTAGCCATTGTCTATCCTCCTGCTATTATGCAAAACTCATTAAATTACTGGTTCTTTTCGACCTGAAAGAAATTCAGTTCAACCGGCGTCTGCCTGCCGAATATGCTCACCATGACCGTAAGCCTTCCATGATCCATATCTACTGTCTCTACAAAGCCGTTGAAGTTGCTGAACGGTCCATCCACGATTCTGAGATTTTCGCCCTTCTGATACTGGGTCTTGGTCTGGGAAACAGGTCCGCGTTCCACCTGCTGCATAACAAGCTCAACTTCCTCGATCGGGATCGGGACAGGATTCTGGCCTCCGACAAAACCGGTGACTCGCGGAGTGTCCTTAACCAGATGCCATGTTTCATCATCAAGCTCCATCTCCACAAGGATGTACCCGGGATAGAACTTTCTGTCGCTCTCTTTTTTCTTGCCTCCCCTGAGTTCAATCACTCTCTCAGTAGGAATAAGGATCTTGCTGATCTTTTCCTCCAGGCCCTTTGTTGCGACCTTCTCCTCAATGGAAACTTTCACCTTCTCCTCGAAGCCGGAATACGTATGCACTACATACCAGTTCTTTGCCATAGTTTATTGCCTAAGAGCCAATCCGACGATTTTGGCAAGGGCAAGGTCGACAACCCCGAGGAATACGGAAATCACCATCACGGTAATGATCACAACCCATGTTGACCCGATCAGTTCCTCCCTGTTGGGGTACACGACCTTCTTTGTCTCTATTTTCACGTCAGTGAAAAACTGCTTTATCTTCTCAATCATGCTTTCTTCCTCGCTTTATTTGGCAGGCCAGGAGGGATTCGAACCCCCAGCCCTCGGATTTGGAGTCCGATGCTCTAGCCGTTAGAGCTACTGGCCTACACTCATCTACGCTTTCGTTTCCTTATGCACGGTATGTTTCATGCAGCTTCTGCAGTATTTTTTCCGCTGAAGCTTGTCCGTTGTGTTCTTCTTGTTTTTCCTGGTCGAATAGTTCTTATTCTTGCAATCGGTACACTGGAATAGAAATATATCTCTCATGGGCTATACCATGACCTCGGTGACAACACCGGCACCAACCGTGCGGCCACCTTCCCTGATTGCAAACCTCAGTTCCTTTTCCATCGCTATCGGCGAGATCAGCTCTACTGTCATGCTGACGTTGTCCCCAGGCATAACCATCTCT
>CAMTUV010000041.1:0-31359 GCA_947085015.1 uncultured Nitrospirota bacterium | reverse complement strand
TCCTGTCCCTGTGATACGCACATCGAATCTTACGGATCGTTTCCACTATCAGCATCTCCTTTCGCTTGCTCCTCTCTTGGGTCGTTTCCTAAGAGCATGGAGGTTATGCTGAGATGGGTCAATTTTGCACGCCGACTAACAGGCTTGAATGGCAAAATACTTTTGGGCATTGGCAATTTCAGGCTTTCGTGGATCACCGTTCTGTGCAATAAGGTAACAGGCAAAACGGGAGAGATCGTAATCAGAAACTTCACGCACGCTTCCTGATCCGAGGTCAACCATTTTGCCAGCGCCGGCAAAATGGTTTTCAGGTGTATTACCTGATTGCATACAAGAGGTTAGGGCTCTGTTAATTGCATCTTCAAATCGTCGCCACTGCGAATATCCGAGGAGGGACTGAATTTCCCGCGCGCTCCAATACTCTGCCCCATGCTCGGTTACTTTCTTCAGGTCTTCAAAAGACTTGCTCCCCATTGGCACCAAATTCTTATCAGACATGCCCCCTCCTGTGCGACTATAGAGTTACTCTAATAAGTTCAAAAGTAAGTGGTCATTTTTCACAAATCTCCCCTCACCCCTCTTTGCCAAAGAGGGGAAATTCCTCCCTTTAGCAAAGGGAGGGAAGGTGGGATTCTATAATTGAATGTCTTCATACTTATGAACTCCTTATTATCCGCGCTGTTGCGCTTATCAGACCTTCTCAACAACTTTGGCTATGCTGGATATCTTTTCATCAGCAGTTTTCATAAGCGTAACACCTTGGGTATTCCTGCCGTGGATCGATATATTCTGCGCTGTTGTTCTGATGAGCTTGCCGGCTCCGGTAACCATAACCACCTCATCCTCTTCCCTCACCTGAAGAAGGCCTACTACCTTGCCGCCTTTCTCTGTGAGTTTGATGGATATGACCCCTTTCCCTCCCCTTGCCTGGAGCGGATAGTCTTCTATCTTTGTCCTCTTCCCAAAACCGTTCTCTGCAACAGTAAGAATGGCGGTTTTTTCTTCTGCAACCTCTGCGGCCACCACCTCATCACCTTTCATCAGACGTATGCCGCGCACCCCTCTGGCTGTGCGACCTGTCTCTCTGACGTCTTCCTCGTTGAATTTTATGGACAGCCCATTGCGTGTCCCGATTATGAGGTCGTTGTTTCCATTGGTCTTTCTGACATCGATCAGTTCGTCGTCCTTATCAAGGGATATCGCGATAATGCCTTTCGCTCTGGGGTTGCTGTATGCTGTCAGCAAGGTCTTTTTGACTGTCCCGTGTTTTGTAAACATGACCAGATATCCGTCTTTAAAATCACGGACCGGCAACGCTGTTGATACCCGCTCTCCTTCGGAAAGCTGCAGAAGGTTTATCATCGCCTTTCCCTTTGCTGTCCTGCCTGCCTCAGGCAACTGATAGGTCTTGAGCCAGTACAATCTCCCAAAGTTCGTAAAGAAGAGCATATAATCATGCGTGGAGCCGATAAAAAGCTGTTCAACAAAGTCCTCTTCCTTAGTCTCCATGCTCATCCCGCCTGTACCGCCGCGGCGCTGGCTTCGGTACGCACTCAGGGGATTGCGCTTAATGTACCCCGTATGAGAGAGCGTAATGACCATCTCCTCCTCAGAGATGAGATCCTCTATGGATATCTCCCCGGTATCTTCGGTTATCTCGGTCCTCCTCTCGTCAGCATATTTCTCCCTGATCTCAAGGAGCTCATTTCTGATGATCGTTGATACCAGCTTATCGCTTTCGAGAATTGCCTTGAGTTTTGCTATATCCTTTAATATCTCCTTGTATTCATTAACGATCTTATCGCGTTCAAGACCGGTAAGTCTCTGCAGTTTCATCTCAAGGATGGCCTGGGCCTGGAGCTCTGAAAGTTGATATCCAGCTATCAGGCCGTTTTTTGCCTCTTCCGGATTCTTTGATGATCTGATCAGCGCTATGATCTGATCCAGATGATCAAGGGCTATCTTGAGACCTTCAAGAATATGGGCCCGCTCCTGGGCTTTTCTGAGTTCGAACCGGGTCCTTTTCATAATCACGTCGCGCCGGTGCTGAATAAAATGGCCGAGTATGGATTTAAGGCTGAGCACGCGGGGCTGGCCACTGACTATGGCGAGCATTATGATACCAAAGGTCGTCTGCATCTGAGTATGCTTATAGAGGTTATTCAGCACAACCTCTGCCATGGCATTCCTCTTCAGCACAATAACAACCCTGATACCGTCCCGGTCAGACTCATCTCTGATGTCTGAGATGTCTTCTAACTGCTTTTCTCTCACAAGCTGCGCCATCTTCTCAATAAGCCTGGCCTTGTTAACCTGGTAGGGCATCTCGGTAATAATAATGTTCTCTACGCCCCCGTGCTCCTTTTCTATCTTTGCCTTTGCCCTGATCCTGACCAGACCCCTGCCTGCTGCGTATGCATCCCTGATACCGGCAGTCCCATGAATAAATCCGCCTGTCGGAAAATCAGGCCCCTTGATGGACGTCATAAGCTGTTGTACCGTAGTGTCAGGGTTATCAAGCAGCATCACCAAGCCGTCGATCACCTCGCCAAGGTTATGCGGCGGAATGTTCGTTGCCATACCAACGGCAATACCAGTAGCACCGTTAATGATAAGGTTCGGGATCTTTGACGGAAGCACTTTCGGCTCGACAGTTGTCTCATCAAAGTTCGCTGTGAAATCAACCGTCTCCTTGTCAATATCAGCAAGGAGTTCTTCCGAGATCTTTGCCATTCTGGCCTCTGTATACCGGTATGCTGCTGCCCGGTCTCCATCTATGGATCCGAAATTGCCCTGTCCGTCAACAAGCATGTACCGCAGGTTAAAGTCCTGTGCAAGCCTCACCATGGCGTCATACACAGCGGTATCACCGTGAGGATGGTATTTTTTGAGCACTTCACCAACAACACCAGCGCTCTTTGAATATTTTTTGTTCGGGAGCAGCCCCTCCCTGAACATGGCATAAAGGATCCTTCTCTGCACAGGCTTCAGGCCGTCCCTCACCTCAGGCAATGCCCTGCCTATGATCACGCTCATCGCATAATCAAGGTAACTGATCTTCATCTCTTCTTCGATATTTATTGGTAGCTTTGACATATAGTCTTAATCCTTTCTCCTTTGTCTGCAGGCACCTGCCTCTAACAGTCAGTTGTTCTCATACTTTCTTTATTCGCGATCTAAATCTTTTATTCTCTTCTCGATAGACGGCTTCATTTTTACATAAATCATTACCCTGTCCTCTTTCAGCCAGTAATCGACATCTATGACATCGTCTGTTCCAAAAGTAATGGGAAGGTACAGCGGCCGGAGTTCATATCCGATGATTTTCCCCTTTTCATCTCTTATGCTTCGAAACTGTTCCCTCTGAAATTCTGCATGTGAACGAATGAACTCGCCTGCCTCCCTGAGCGCCCTGTCAGCTGTTAAGCCCTTTCTTGCCCTGAAGATAAATTCAGGGGCATAGGGCTCAAGGGTGTATCTATCCCCCTCTTTGTCCAGGAACGCTATTGTCTCAAGGTCATCACCATAATTACCGCCATAGAGAATAAGGGTATAGGTGCCCTGAACCTCGCCGCTCGGCGGGACATCCGTTCTCAGTGCCTTGCCAGGCGCACATGCCAACAGGGTCAGTGAAGCGATAACTGCTAATAAGCTGAAGAAGAGGTTCTTGATGCAGTTAAATATCAATATTTCTTGCCTCAAGCGCATGCTTAACGATAAAGTCCTTCCTCGGCTCAACCTGATCACCCATGAGGATCGTGAAAATCTCGTCAGCCTTAACGCTATCTTCAATGTTGACCTGAAGCAGAGTTCTTTTTGTCTGGTCCATGGTCGTCTCCCAGAGCTGCTGCGGATTCATCTCGCCAAGTCCCTTATACCGCTGGATGCTCAACCCCTTCCGGGCCGCTTCAAACGCATACTGATATAATTCAGTTGTAGACCCTATGTCACGCTGCCCATCTTTTGTTGTCACTGTAAAGGGAGCAGTCCCCAAGTCCCTGATCGTGCTATAAAGGGCTTCAAGCTCGCGGTATTCAGGAGAAATGAGAAGTTTTTCCTCAAGTGACACCTTATAATTCTGCCGCGTTATCACAACACCAAATCCCCCATGCTCCTCATCAGGGTACAGCTCACCGATCGCAATATCCGGAACTTCGATTTTCATCTTTTTCAGAAGTTCCTTGAGCACCGCCTTATCCTTGAGCACCGCCTTGTCTGTTCCTTCTTTAAGAAGAAATCGGAGTACCAGCGTTTCCTTTCTTCTCCTTTCGAACCATTCGATCAAACGCTCGTAACTGGCAAGCTTCTTCAGAAACGGTACCAGCGCCTTGCCCTTTACTTCCTGACCTTTGAGGGAAATAACAAGATCTTCAGAAGCAAGCTCCAGAAGCATACTCTGCATCTCCTGCTCATTCTGGATATACTTCTCTGTCCTTCCCTTCTTCACCTTAAAGAGAGGTGGTTGCGCAATATAGAGATACCCTTTTTCTATCACCTCTGGCATCTGTCGATAAAAGAAGGTCAGAAGAAGTGTCCTTATGTGTGCGCCATCAACGTCAGCATCGGTCATGAGCACTACCTTGTGGTAACGGATCTTGTTTATGTCGAAATCTCCTGCTCCGATGCTGGTTCCAAGAGCAGTGATAAGGATACGTATCTCTTCTGAGGCCAACATTTTGTCAAAACGGGCCTTTTCAACATTCAGGATCTTGCCCCGAAGCGGCAGGATCGCCTGTGCCCTTCTGTCCCTGCCCTGTTTTGCAGAACCTCCTGCTGAGTCTCCTTCAACAATGAAGATTTCGCTCAATGCCGGGTCCTTTTCAGAGCAGTCGGCAAGCTTGCCCGGCAGGCCGGTATCTTCAAGCGCTCCCTTCCTGCGCGTCAACTCGCGTGCCTTTCTGGCCGCCTCTCTGGCACGGGCTGCCTGGACAGCTTTTTCGATGATCTTCTTCGCGATGGAAGGATTCTCTTCAAAATACGTTGAGAGTGCATCATTCACGATCGACTCTATAATGCCCTTTGCTTCGCTGTTGCCAAGCTTCATCTTGGTCTGACCCTCGAACTGCGGATTCGGCAGCTTGACGCTTATAACCGCTGTCAGGCCTTCACGGATATCATCTCCTGATACACCGCTTTCCTTGGTATTTTTTAAGATGCCCGAAGCGTTGGCATAGTTATTCGCCGTTCTGGTCAGCGCGGATTTAAAACCGATCAGGTGTGTTCCACCCTCTCTCGTATTTATATTATTGGCAAAGGTATAAATAGTTTCAGAATAACTGTCATTATATTGAAGTGCAACCTCAGCGAAAATGCCGTCTTTTTCGCCTGATATATAGACAGGCTTCGGGTGAAGCGAGGTCTTGTTCTTGTTCAGATGCTCAACAAAAGAAACTATGCCGCCCTCATAATAAAATTCCTGGTTCTTATCAGACCGTTCATCAAGAATTGTTATCTTGAGTCCCCGGTTCAAAAACGCAAGTTCCCGCAGCCTCTGTGAAAGCACATCGTAACTGAAATCAACGGTTTCTTTGAATATCTCGGGGTCTGGCTTGAACGTTACTCTTGTGCCCCGTGACTTCGTCTTTCCTACGACCAGCAACGGGCCGGTCGGCTTGCCCTGTTCAAACCGCATCTGAAAGACCTGGCCATTCTGTTTGATCTCGACCTCAAGCCATTCTGAAAGCGCATTCACAACAGATATACCAACTCCATGGAGGCCGCCTGATATCTTATATGCTGATGATTCGAACTTGCCCCCTGCATGCAGTTCTGTAAGCACCACCTCTGTAGCGGTCCGGCCTTCGGTATCGCCAGGATGAGACCCGGTAGGGATCCCTCTGCCATCATCAATAACCGTGCAGCTGCTGTCATGATGGAGGACAACGTCAATAGTGCTGCAATGCCCTGCAAGAGATTCATCTACGCTGTTGTCAACCGCTTCATATACCAGATGGTGCAGGCCATCCGGACCTGTTGAGCCAATATACATGGCAGGCCTCTTTCTTACTGCGCTGAGGCCTTTGAGTACTTTTATATCGTCTGCGGTGTACGTTGCTTCGCTGCCTGTATGTTCTTCCATTTTCCCTCTCTGTCCTTGATTTACCTGAATTCTTCCTTTACGTTATATTCTCATCGGCATGATGACACACCGGTAATCGGCATCCTGCTCATCCTTGATCAGCACAGGATTAAGTGCCCCCTGAAATTCCATGATAACCCTGTCAGAGGACATGACTTCTATGATATCGAGCAGATACCTGGCATTGAGCCCCAGGGCTGTCTTCTCGCCTGCATAGTCGATTGCGATCTCGTCAGTTGCCTCTCCCATATCCGGGTTTGACGTTGTTACCGTCAGCTTATTATCGCCAAGGTCCATCTTCACGGCATTGGTCTTGTCCTTTGCCATGAGGGAAACCCTTCGAAGCGCTTTTGCAAAAGCCCCGCGCTCAATGACTATCCGCTTTTCATTGCCCGCCGGTATCACCTGTTCATAGTTGGGGTATGTGCCCTCGATCAGGCGCGTAAGGAACTGGATATCGCCAATGCTGAAGAGCACATGATTTTTGCTGAGCACCATTCTGACACTGCCTTCCCTTTTATCAAGAATTTTTCTGAGCTCAACTGCGGCCTTCTTCGGTACAATCAACTTCTTCTCTTCAGAGAGTTTCCCCTGTGCCCCAGAGGGTACTTCAATCGGTTTTGACATGGCTGCCAGCCTGTGCCCGTCTGTGCCGACCATCGAAAGCCTGTTGTCCGTAGTTATATGAAAGAGAAGGCCGTTGAGGGTGTACCGCGTGTCGCTGTCACCAGCTGCAAAGACTGTCTTTTCAATAAGCCCTGCCATGGTCTTTGCCTCTATGGATATTTCCTCCATGTCCTCCATGCCAGGCCAGGCAGGAAATTCCTTTGATGAAAGACAGGCAAGCCGAAAGTTGCTCGCGCCGGTCTTTATCCTCAGCCACTGATCATCAATGGATTCCAAAGAAAGATCTCCGTCTACTTCTCTGACAATCTCAAACATCTTCCGCGCCGGAATACAGATCGTTCCTTCTTTCTCCACCTTTACTGCAAGGGGTTCCCTGAGAGCTGTCTCGAGGTCAGTAGCAGTAATAAAAGAACCGTTCTTGCCTGCCTCCAGAAGAAAATGGCTCAGGATTGGCATAGTGTTCCTCTTTTCAACAATGTTCTGTATATTCGACAGCTTCTCCTGCAGTTCGTCCTTGGAAACAATTACCTTCATGACCCCTCCTTAGTGTTTTATCTTCTGAAGAAGATTTTCTATCATTCTGTTGAATGTCTCGTCTTTGGACCTGCGTTCATCAACCTGCTTGCATGCATAGATGACTGTTGCATGATCTTTGCCGCCGCATGCTTTGCCGATGTCGCTGAGAGAAGATTCCGTGACCTGTTTTGCAACGTACATGACCGTATGCCGGGCAATAACGAGATCCTTGGTCCTCCTCTTGACTTTAATTTCAGAAGGCTTAAGATTGTAAAACTCACACACCGCCTTGATGACCGCATCCACGGTAATGGGCCGGTGTTCGTCATGAATAATGTCCTTGAGTACTTTTTTTGTTGTCTCTATGGTTATCTCCTCGCCCGTGAGCGCGGCCTGTGCTGCAATACGCATAAGGCTGCCTTCAAGTTCGCGAATGTTTGATTTAATCCTGCTTGCAAGGAGATGTACTACATCCTCTGGAAGCTTCCGAATATTCATCATCTCTGCTTTCTTGTGGATAATAGCAATCTTGGTCTCAACATCAGGGGGTTGAATATCAACAATAAGGCCCATGGTAAAACGTGACCTCAGTCTGTCCGTAATGTCGTTTATCTCTCGTGGAGAACGATCACATGAGATTACGATCTGCTTCTGTTTCTCGTATAATGAATTAAAGGTATGGAAAAGCTCATCCTGTGTTTTTTCTCCCCGGATGAACTGCACATCATCAATCAGCAAGAGGTCGAGATTGCGATATTTATCTTTTAACTCGGCCATCTTGTCATACCTCAGGGCTGTCACAATCTCGGTAATGAGCTGATCGGTCGGCACATAAAGAATAGAGAAGTCATGCTTTTTCTCAAGCACCATGTTACCAACCGCATTCATAAGATGGGTCTTGCCAAGGCCAGCTCCTCCGTAAATATAGAGAGGGTTATATATTTTCCCTGGAGATTCTGCAACCGCAATCGCTGCTGCATGGGCAAGCTGGTTACTGCCGCCTGGCACGAAATTTTCAAAGGTGTATCGGGGATTAAGATAGATTCCCCTGTTGGCAAGTCTCTGTCTCTTATTCTCTATGCGGTCACTGCTTTTTTTCAGCGAAAGATCCTGTGCTTCCTCAATCTTGTACTTCACGGTCACAGGATGCCCCACGATCGCTTCAAGTGCATCTTTTATAAGGTTTGGGTAAGCATCTTCTATCCATTCCTTGAAAAATCTGTTCGGTATCTCAAGGGTGACGGCCTGGTCTTTTAAAGAGACTGTTTTGATCGGCTTGAACCATAGGTCAAAAGCACTG
This sequence comes from uncultured Nitrospirota bacterium, assembly GCA_947085015.1. Taxonomy (GTDB): domain Bacteria; phylum Nitrospirota; class Thermodesulfovibrionia; order Thermodesulfovibrionales; family UBA6898; genus UBA6898. The sequence continues at coordinate 22,837 of CAMTUV010000041.1, read as the reverse complement.
CCGTCAACCTTCTGTTCAATCTTGGAGAGACTCTTGTTCCATATTTCTTCTATAGTCATGCCGCGCCTTTGTTAACAAGTTATTCACATTTGTTAATAACTAACCGTGTGGGAAGTCACATATTATATCCGAAACGCCGATACCATACAACATTCCTGTTACGTACCTGTGAGTATCACGTAAGATATTTACTTGTGTCAGTTTCGTCAAAAACCCCCTAAGGTTTCCTACAACGTTATTATAGCTTTTTATCTTTATTTTTCAATATCTTTCAACGTTCCTAACATTCTCCCGGGTCCTTTTACTACTACTACTTTTCTTTACATTATAATAAAAGAACAAAGGCATATGTATGCGTTTATCTTTCAGATAACCCTTTAGAAAGAGATAATTTTAAAAATTCTTTCAGAAACCGATCTATTGCACCATCAAGAATAGCATTAATGTCCCCAATTTCTATTCCTGTTCTGTGGTCCTTTACCATTTGATATGGCTGCATTACATAAGAACGTATCTGGCTTCCCCAGGCAATCTCTTTTTTATCCCCAATAATGTCTTCCATCTTTTTCTCTTTGGCCTTAATCTGTAATTCGTACAGCCGCGCTTTGATTATTTTCAAGGCAACAGCCTTATTTGTGTGCTGGGAACGCTCGTTTTGACAGGCGACAATTATTCCTGTAGGAATATGAGTAAGACGGACAGCTGAAGATGTCTTGTTAACATGCTGACCTCCTGCACCTGAAGCCCTGTACACATCCATTTTAATGTCTTCATCCCTCAGATCAACCTTGACATCATCCTCAAGCTCAGGGCTTATAATAATAGAAGCAAAAGACGTATGTCTTCGCTTATTTGCATCAAAAGGGGATATCCTTACCAGTCTGTGCACACCTGCTTCAGAACGAAGATATCCATATGCGTATTGCCCTGTGATTGTCAAAGTTGCATTTTTTATTCCAGCCTCATCTCCAGGCTGCAGATCTACAACCTGAGCCTTATATCCGCGGCGCTCAGACCATCGGAGATACATCCTCATAAGCATCTGGGCCCAGTCTTGGCTTTCTACTCCGCCTGCGCCCGGATGGATGGTGAGAATTGCGTTATTTTTATCCAATTCACCGGAAAGCAGGTTCTGCAATTCAAGGCTCTCGATCTCTTCCCTAAGAGCATCGATCTCATGTTTGATTTCCTTAAGGAATAATTCACCACCTTCCTCATTGAGGATGCTGATAGATTCTTCAGTATAGAGAAGTTTCTGGGTGAGTTGCTCAAAAGGTGTGATAGTGTTTTCGAGCCTGGTTTTTTCCTTAAGAAGTTCCTTTGATTTCTCAGGTGACGACCAGATATGCTCTAAAGAGAGATCTTCTGTTATTCTCTCGAGATCGCTATTTTTGCGGCTAATATCAAAGATAACCTCTTAAGGTGTCGACCTTTGTTCTGATCAGAGAGAGAGCATCTTTAAGTTCAGCCTGTATAAGCACAATTACCTCCTTCTTGGTACAATATTGCCTAATAGAATAATAGAAATCACAATACAAAAAAAAGAGAATAGATCGCCGAATTTTGTGTAAAACGTCATTGTAGAATCTGTTTTCAGTGTATACGTCAAAATCTGACGGTCAAAAAGGCCGGACTGCATAACAATTCTGCCATTACTATCAATAAATCCTGATATGCCGGTATTTGCCGCCCTCACAACGGGTTTTCTATTCTCGATTGCCCGAAACACAACCATACTAAAATGCTGATATGGACCGGCAGTTTTTCCGAACCAGGCGTCATTGGTTATGGTCACCATAAAGTCGCCACCGCGCACAAAGAATTTTCTGACCATACCAGGGAAAATGACCTCATAGCAAATAAGAGTGCTGAATCTGCCTATCGCTGAATCTGCCTGCAGATACTGCTTGCCAGGGACATAATCGCCAATACCAACAACCAGTTTATCTATAAAGAATAGAACTTTTCTCAGAGGAACATATTCTCCGAAAGGAACAAGATGTATTTTATCATAGACATAGGATTTATTCCCTTCCTTGTCCAGAAGAACCGCGCTATTCGTCAGGTCCGGGGATCCGGAAGTCTGCTTTTTTACCATAACACTTCCAAAGAGAAGAGATGCTCCTGTCTGCTTCTGGAATTGAACCAGTCGTTCGGTGTTGGCTGTGTCGGAGCCGAAGAAAAAAGGCACCGCTGTTTCAGGCCAGATGATCAGCGAGGGATGTTCCTTCAAGGCCTCCTCAGAAAGTTTGGTATAGACATCAACGACTTCATTTTGGAATACTGGCTCCCATTTCTTATCCTGCTCTATATTTCCCTGGATAATGCTTGCGGTCAGGCTTCTACCCGGCCTGTTCTGCTGAAGCCTCCAACTGCCATATCCAAGCGTAGTAAGCATTAATGCCACGAGAAGAATAGCACCGGCAATGAGGTAGGAAAGCGGAAACAGAGGCATTTCCCTCAACCGTGTTCTGAGAAGCAAGAGATCAGCAATGCAGCCATTAACCGCAAGAACCAAGAATGATACACCGTAGATCCCGGTGATGTCAGAGACCTGAATGAGGGAAAGAAAGCGGTACTGGCTGTATCCAATGCTCGCCCAGGGAAACCCGGTCAGGGCATAAGAGCGCACAAATTCAAGGCTAACCCATAACACCGGCGCAATAAAAAGTGCAGGCAGCCTGGTCTTTTTGTACACCTGAGAGAAGAGCATTGCAAAAACAGCGGGGAAAAGACTTAAGTATGCAGAAAAAAAAAGAACGATAATAATGCTTGAAAAGAACGATATGCCGCCAAAATGATTTATCGAGTGATAGACCCAGTAAAGCGTTCCGAAAAAATAGATCATGCCAAAGATAAAGCCAAAGACAAAAGACTCTTTCCAATCCCTGTCCCAGAGAGAAAAAAGGAGAGGAACAAAACCGGCCCATGCCAGAGCAGAAAGATCAAAGCGCGGAAAGGAGAGCACCAGCAGGACGCCTGATATCAGTGCCGGCAAAAAAGGATAATATTTTTTCAGAAATATTTTTTCCATATATTGACAATCAAAAAACGTAATAGGTATAGTTATTGTCCGGGGGCAGTTAGCTCAGTTGGTAGAGCACGGGTCTGAAAAACCCGGTGTCCGCAGTTCAATTCTGCGACTGCCCACCATGATTTTATTGTTCTTCCCGCAGAGAGTCAAGATTAAAAGCCGGCGGCGCTCATTCTGCCGGGAACGCCTCCCGGAGTTGTCATGGGCAGATACCATTGCAGGAGCAGATTTTGCCTTTTGCCTTTTCAAAGGATTCCCTGCCTTCCCTGAAGGAAAACCAGGCGATAACGATAACTCCCGCCGAATCAATGCCACCGACCCCTGTCAGTTCATACCCGATGCTCGCAAGAAGAAGTACAAAGGAAAGATACAGACAGGTCCTTGTGCAGAGGGCATCAGCAATAATGGCCTGGAAGCCGAGTTCTTTTCCTACCTTCATCTTGAAGTGAATAAGCAGCCACATAGTCATGATCGAAACAGAAGAGACAAGGATGCCCCATAGCGTTGAATGCGGTTTGTGGCCATACAATGAGGTTAAGGACCGCAGTTGCGAGGAGACCGGCCGTAAGGATATAAAAAGAAGTCCCGGTTATCTTGAGCGCGCGTATCTCAAATCTGTCAGGACTGGTTTCCCCGTTCTTTTTCATCCTGAGGACCATATGCCATATCCCGACCCCTGATATGACTTCTACGAACGAATCAAGGCCAAAGCCGAACAGGGCCATGGTTTCATCCTCAAGGCCGAAGAAGATTGAGATAAGGCCCTCCAGGATATTGTAGAAGACCGTTATCATGGCAAGAATCATTGCCCATTTCAATAAGATTTTTTCTGGAGGTAATCACAGTCGACATAATTTTCATAACTATATAATAACAGACAGAAGAGACTTCTCATGGGCCTCCGCGGATCATGCAGCCTCGACCTGTCCTCTTAAGAAAGAAAATTATGTATAATGGATACGTAGAAAATATGGGAAATAACAACCAGGCGAAAAAATTCCTTGTAGGCGGCGCAATCGTTGGCGGCTTGATGAGTGTGGCAATAACGCTGCTCATGGATAGCATGCATAGTGAGTCGATGCAGGGCACCTGGCGAGACGCCATTGCCAAAGATCTAAACAGCCTTATGTCTCTTGGTGTTTCATCAACGAGCATTATTGTTAACCTGGCATTTGTTGTTATTATTGGTATTCTTGCCGCATTCGGCGCTTTCATGGGATTCATTTTCTCATTTTTTCTTTATAAGTTTTTTGAACTCTTGGGGAAAAAATGAACAGGTACTATGTCTAACAAGCCAACGTCGTTTGCTCATTTCATAGAAGAAAACAGGAAGGCTATAGTGATCCTCCTTTTCCTGATTTCGATTATAGGCAGTGTTCTCGCCTTCAGGTATTACCGCCATACACAGGAAGACCCTGAATTCTGCATGTCATGCCACCTCATGCAGGATGCGTTTAAAACCTGGCAGGCAGGCAAGCACAGAGATTTTCAGTGTCAGATCTGCCATACAATGACCCTGATTGAACAGAACAAAATGATGGTTTCCTTTATTGTTCGCGGCTCAAAGACAATAAAACAGAAGCATGGGAGAATCTCTCCGTGGGAGGCCTGCAAAAACTGCCATACAGCAGACGTGTCAAAGGGCTCAAAGAGCCTCAGCAGTTCATATGGCCATGCACGGCATGTGTTTATGGAAAACATCAGCTGCGGTAAATGCCATTTTGGAAATCTGCACAAGTTCCTGCCAAACCAACAGGCATGTCCTGAATGCCATACAGACAGGTTGATCCATGGAATGGGAATGGAAGGGCTTTCCTGTCTTAACTGCCATAATTTCAGTGAAAAGACGCCGAAGATGATTTCGAACGAACGGTGTTTGAGTTGCCACAAGAGCCCGGGTGAAAAAAATGTCATGTCAGGGCTGAAGTGTTTTGACTGTCATCATCCTCATGGAAAGATCAAGCCTTCGAGCAAGGACTGCCTGAAGGACTGCCACGGTAATGAGACCAAGGTTGGTCAGCATAATCTGCATATGACCAAAGCAGGGTTACAATGCCTTGATTGCCATAAAGCACATTTCTGGACAGTTGGCAGAGAACAGGCAAAAACTCGTTGCATAAAATGCCACAAACTGAAAGACCCTGCAACGTTTATTTACTGAACCTCTGTATCATACAGAGAATGAAGATGCGGTGACAGCCACACGGATTTCCCCACCATTACAGATAGTTTCTCCAGATAACATATAGCGAGCTATTGAGTTGACATAAACGGTTTGTTCTGTTTAAATAGCTTGCTATTTGTACCTTTAGCTTTCGATAAATAAATAGAAGGGCAATATCGCATTAAAAATCCAGGGGAGGATTTTAAGGGTTTTTTGCGTGCTTTTGCAGAATGAGCTTTCAGCTATTCGTTAGTAATAGCTACCACATATGTAAGAGGTGCCTATGTTTCAAAAAAAGTTTTTTGCAGCCGCTGCACCCTTGCTGCTCCTCATCCTTATTCTCCCAGCCTTCGGCTTCTCTGAGGAGACAGCAGACTGCATCTCCTGCCACGGTTCAATGAAAGGCAAGATCAAATCACAGAATGGCGCATTGATTGAACTGAATGTAGATGCTGAAAAGTTCAAGGTTTCGGTGCATGGAACGTTAACCTGCACAGAATGCCATGCCAGCTTCGCAGGAACAGCTCATGCGACAACTGGGTCATCAGTGCCATCGAATCTGCTGTCTCTCTCCGCACAAATATCTTCGAAGTTCAAAGCGGATGCAGTTGCCGGAGCTGCCTGCATTAAGTGCCATGAGGAAACGTACCAAAAGGTGATTTCGAGTGTCCATGGAAAAAATATCATCGAAAAGAAACAGTCGGATGGTGCACTCTGCATTGACTGCCATGGATCTCCTCATTACATTACAAAGGTGAAGGACGGCAACTCTCCCATGAGCAGAAAATACCAGGTAGAGACATGCCTCAAATGTCATTCCGACAAGGGGATCATCGAAAAATATAAACTTGAAGAAAATGTCATGGACAGCTTCAAGGAAAGTTTCCATGGAAGGAAGCTTCATCTTGGACATACAAGGGCCCCATCATGCGCAAGCTGCCACAACGCACATGACATAAAAACTAAGACAGACCCAACATCTCCGGTTTTTGGTAAAAACAAGCTTGAAACGTGCGGCAAATGTCATAAAGGTGCAAATGATAAATTTGTGCAGGCGATTACGCACAAAAGACCAGGGCCAATCCCGCACTATGGTGAAAAGCTTCTGATTATTCTGACCATAGGAACGTTCGCATTCATTGTTCTTCATGTTCTGCTTGAAGTCTTTGCTGACATCAGAAATGCAATCTTCAGGAAAAAGGAGGGAAAATAATGAGCGAAATGAATGGAGCATCACAAGACATCCCCAAAGAAATTGAGCGGTTTAATTTAACCTTCAGAATACAGCATGTTGTCATGTTCACCACCTTCCTGCTGCTGAGCTTTACAGGCTGGGGCCTTAAATACGCTCATGATCCAGAGGGGCTTTCGAGTATATGGATACGTATCTGGGGCGGGGCAGACACTGCCGGACTGATACACAGGATTGCAGGTGTCACCATGCTTGTTGATTTTATCTGGCATGTAATCTACCTCATTTATATGTTTGCAACAAAGCAGATAACATTTAACACCAAGACTACGCTTATTCCGCTGCCAAAGGACGTATTTGATATTATTAAGAACTTCATGTACTTTTTTGGCCTTTCAAAAGAAAAGGCCAGATTTGGCAAATTTTCGTACGCACAAAAGTTCGATTACTGGGCTGTCTTCTGGGGCATGTTTATCATAGGATCTTCAGGATATGCGCTTGCTTTTCCTATGCAGGCAACCTATCTTATACCCCAGTTTGCAACCGGCTGGATATGGGAACTGCTTGGACTGATGCATAGCGATGAGGCACTCCTTGCCATAGTCTTTATCCTATTCTGGCACTTCTACAATGAGCACTTAAAGCCGGAGGTCTTTCCCATGAGCTGGATCTGGATCACTGGCAAGATTTCAACAGAGCAACTGAAGCATCACCATCCGCTTGAGTATGAACGCCTCTTCCCTGATGAAGCGAAGAAAGAAAAGAAAGGATAGGAGGGGATATGATACGGATAATAGCAATCATTTCAATGCTTCTGGCGCTTGCAGCATGCAAGTTTAAAGGGAACGTAGAGACAACATATGAAGAACCCCAGTCCACGATTATTGCGACACTTAAAGACTCAGGGCTGCCATGTTTCAAATGCCATGCGTATGATAAATATGCTCAGGAAAAAGCAGGGTTCTTCTCGCACGCAAAACATAAGAGCATAGGAGTACACTGCAATCAGTGTCATATAATCAAGGATCATAAAGAGTCGAATGTTGATAAGAATGCCTGCAATGCCTGCCATAAACTGACAACATTCTCCTTTACTTCGTCAGGCATGCCGGTGAACTTTTCACACCAGAACCATACGAAAAAATATAAATGCAGCGAGTGTCATCCCAAGATCTTCCTCATGAAGAAGGGTGCCACAAAACTGATCATGGAGGAGATGTATAAAGGCAATTCCTGCGGTGTTTGCCATGACGGCAAAAAAGCCTTTGCATCAACAGCCTGTGCCAAGTGCCACAGCGGTATGACTGCATTTAAGAAGGATATCACCTATCCTTCAAAGACAATGTCTTCTGTAACATTCGGCCATGAGCTTCATACGGCCATGTTCAAGTGCGAAGACTGCCACACAAAGACGTTTAAGTATAAAAAGGGCGGTTCAGGAATGAAGATGGATGACCTCTATCAGGGGAAATACTGTGCGACCTGCCACAATGGCCAGTCTGCATTTAGTTCAAACGACTGCCAGCGCTGCCATAAGTAATAAGTAAGGCTGGAAGCCCCGATAAGAATCGGGACTTCCAGCCTCTACATCATAACAGCGAGAAAATCGGGTTAAGAAAAGATTAGTATTCTTTCAGTTCTCGGCAATGCCGAGCTTCTTTATCTTCCGGTACAGAGTTGCCAGATCAACGTCAAGCTCTTTGGCAGAACTTTCCTTGCTGCCATTATGTGCAAGCAGGGTATCTCTGATAATCCGGCTTTCGTAGTTTTCGATTTTGTCCTTCAGGGATTGGCTGCCGCGCGTTCCTTGTTGTAATTTTATCCTGTCGGAAAGTTCGGCAAGACCGATGTTGTCGCCAGAGGCAAGCACAACCGCCCTCTCGATCACATTTCTCAGTTCCCTGATATTCCCGGGCCAGGAATAATTATTCAGCACTTCCATCGCCTCATCCGTAAGACCTGTGATTTTTTTGTTGTTCTCCCGGCCATACTTTTCGACAAAATGTCTGGTGAGGACATTGATATCTTCTTTTCTCTCTCGCAGCGGAGGGAGTTTTACTTCTATGACATTAAGGCGGTAATAAAGGTCTTCCCTGAAAAGGCCCTTACTGATCTGCTCTTCAAGTTTTTTGTTTGTTGCCGCGACAATTCTGACATCAACATATTTCGGCTTTGTATCGCCGACCGGCAGCACTTCTCCGGCTTCGAGGACCTTAAGTACCTTGGCCTGAAGCGCCATAGGCATATCGCCAATTTCGTCAAGGAAAAGTGTGCCCTGATCTGCCATGGTGATGAGCCCTTTCTTATCAGTTGCCGCGCCGGTAAACGCACCTTTCTTATATCCGAACAGCTCGCTTTCGAGAAGATTCTCAGGAATTGCCGAGCAGTTTATCGAAATGAAAGGTTTGTCTTTCCGCTGGCTGTTACTGTGTACAACCTCGGCAATCATGCCCTTGCCTGTGCCGCTCTCTCCTAAAATAAGGATACTGCTCCGAGTGGGTATTACTTTCTTGAGCATATCAAAGATCGTAAATATCTGGGGAGAAACGCCGACAAACTCCTTGGACCCGAACTGCTGGCTCAGCTGCTGCCTGAGCGCAAGGTTTTCCATGACGATGCTTTTGTGCTCAAGCAGCCTCTTGACCGTCATCTTGACGTCTTCATTAATAAAGGGTTTCACGATATAGTCACTTGCCCCTTTTTTCATAGCTTCGACAGCCGACTCTACAGATGCAAACGCTGTCATGATGATCACAATAAGATTGGGATAAATAGTCATTGCCTTTTCAAGAAGCTCAAGGCCGGACATGCTCTCCATCTTGAGATCTGAAATCACAAGGTCAAATTCCTCTGCCTCGATCTTTTTGAGTGCATCAACTCCATTGAAGGCCGTAGCGATCTTATATCCCTCCCTGGAAAGGAGGAATTCAAGCGCCCTGCAGATGTCCCTCTCATCATCAACAATCAGTATTTTGTATGGATCAGCCTTCATTATGCGGCACCTTCACCTTGAATATCGTTCCTCCGTCAGATTTGTTCTCTGCGATGATATCTCCCTGATACCCCTTTATAATATTATAGCTGACAGCAAGACCGAGACCGGTGCCTTTTTCTTTTGTCGTAAAGAAAGGATCAAATATTGTCTCCATATGCTCAGGAGAAATGCCTGGACCGGTGTCTGAAAATGATATTTCAACATCATGCTCAAGCTTCCGTGCCATGATCTCCAGAGCCCCTTCATTCAGCATGGCATCAGCAGCATTCAGAATAATGTTCATAAATACCTGAATACATTGGGTCTCATTTACCCTGAGCTTCGGGAGGTTGTCAGGGATCTCAAGTGTAATCTTGATGTTTTTCAACCTCTTGTCATATTTCACAAGATCCAGGGTCATGTCAATCAGATCACTGACATGGTGATACTTCAGATCACCCATTGTGGTTTTTGAAAAGGATGACATCTGTCGCACGATATCTGTAATCCGGTTGATATGCTTTGCAATGGTGTCAAGACTTTCCGTGGTGAATGCGTCATGCTCCATCTCCCGGAGGATCTGCACATAAGAAGATATGGATGTAAGGGGATTTCCGATCTCATGAGCCACACCTGCAGAGATACGCGCAAGCGCGGAAATCTTCTCTGAATGCATCATCTGCTCTTCCATCTTCTTCATGTCAGTGATGTCCTGTATCAATACAAGGGTAAACATGTGGCCGTCTGGCCCGGAAAGCGTATTCGAGGTGAACTGGAAATCTCCTTTTAGCCGGCCAAAATTATGATGAATCACCTCCTGAAGGATCTTGTTGTCGATAATCGCCTTCTGCAGCGGATCATCGCCGTAGATATCGTCAAGAGTAATCTGTTCCTCCTCCTTTCCTATCCATTGCCTTAGCGTCTTGTTTATCCAAGTAATCCGGTTTTGCTCATCAACAAGGAACAGACCGGCCCCGACAGTCTCAACAATAGCATTCAACTTCTCTTTTTCACTGATCAGTTCATCAGTTCTTTCCTTGACAAGCTCCTCAAGTCGGCCGGCATAATCCCTCAGGACTTCCTTCAGATTCACTTCCTCTGTAACATCGCTGCTCGACAGAATAATGCCGGAAACTTCGCCATGTAGCACGAGTGGGTTGATATTGATGTTGATATAAAGAGTCTCATTGTCTCTTGTAAAGGTATAGTCACGAATCCTGTGACTTTCACCATCGAGGCATTTTTTTATGCCCTCCCTGAACATCTCACGGTCCTTTTCCGTGACAAAGGGGAATACATCAAAAAAGCTCCTGCCAAGCAGATCTTCTTTGTTCATCCTGCAGAGGCGCGCCTGAGCTGAATTGACTGTCCGGACCATCATGTCACGATCAAGCACCATGATCTTCGATTCAGTGCTTTCCAGAATATTTTCAAGATAGTCTTTTGTCTGGAGGATTTCCATCTCAAGCTGCCGCTGCGTTTCAAGATGTTTTGCCCTTTCCTGTGCCTTGATTCTCTGGCGGTTCATAACCACAATGCCAAAGGCAGATGCTACCGTGGCAATGAAAATAAATATGACAAGGAGGGAGTGCAGCTTCATGCTCTTTCGTATGCTGAAGGTAACTTCAGAATACGGTATCGTAACGCAGACAATCCATGTCATATCTGACACCTTTGCCTTGGAAAACGCTATGATCTTGTCCTCGCCATAAGGCGCCACATAAGCGCTGAATCCGAGGTCATCACTCCTGAGAATCTTTTTTTCAACATCAAAAGATTCATGGCACTGAAAACAGGACGAGTCAGCAGAGTAGATATTCTTGCCCGTCATTTTCGGCTGAGTAGGATGAAAGAGCAGCGTACCTTTTTCATCCATCATCCAGGCATGGCCGTTGACACCTTCTTTAATGGGCGCCAGAAACTTATGACTAATGGTATGGAGCATGACATCCACAATAAGGATGCCTTTCCGTTCAGATGACCTGCCTATGGGAGTGAGCATGACGATCTTCTTGCCTTCCATTGTCAGATCAAGAAATTTTACTTTTCCGACCTCAACATCCCTGGCAGTCTTGAAAAATTCGATATCCTTATTTGTCAAAGACTCACCCGAAGAACTGTATTTAAGCTGGCCCTGATTATCGAGAATTTTCAGGTTAATATTGACATCTTCCCTGACCTCGGCAAAGGCATCGTTGACAAACTCTTCCATATTCCTGATATCAAGGCCCCTATCAGCCAGGAGCCGGACAAACGATAAGGCTTCTTCCTCAATATGCTCTACATACCCTTCTATATTCTTTGCAACCGATTTTGCGATCAGAAGCTGCTGACGGTTGAATTGCTCGGCCATTTCGCTCTGGTAGTTCTGCTGGAAGAATATATTCAACGTTATGATAAGCGAAACAATAAATACGGCTAAAATAAGAAGAAAGATATTAGTCTTCACTGTCTTGCAGCCATACCTTCATGATTTTTTCTTTTTTATCCACCTGGCGCGATCTTCTTTAATTGTCATCCTGCTGCCCGACCTTCCAAATTGCGTTTTTCCTGATCAAGGCTGCAAAGAAAAAGCAGTTGTGAGCGGCAACTACGGATGCCCCTGTTGTAATGCAACATTAAGGTTTATTCTATATACAGGCAGTATTTTGTCAAGGCAACGTGATCGACAGGCCTCCTTAAATCAGATGATGCTCGCTGGCTGTCAGAACAGCCCTCTGTCAAGGGACCGGTACTGGATTGCCTCGGAGATATGGCTTGCTGATATGGCTTCAGCCTGCTCCATATCAGCAATAGTGCGGGAAAGCTTCAGTATCCGTGAATAGGCCCGTGCAGACAGGCCCAGCTTATGCATGGCTGTTTCAAGAAGATTCACGGCATCAGTGCCGAGCTTGCAGTATTTCTTGATATGGCGGGTCTTCATCTGTCCATTGCTGTAGATCTTGTCGCTCTTGAACCGGCCGAGCTGGAGGTTCCGTGTCTGCACGACGCGGTCCCTGATCTTCTCTGATGTTTCTCCTGCGTAATCAGTTGACAGCTCCTTGTACGGCACAGCCGGCACCTCAACATGAATGTCAATCCTGTCAAGAAGGGGGCCTGACATCTTCCGCCTGTACCGCTGGATCTGGCCCGGAGCACAGGTGCAGGCATGTTTTGGGTCGCTGAGGTACCCGCAGGGACATGGGTTCATGGCGCTTACAAGTATGAATGATGCCGGATAGGTTATGGATGCCAGGGAGCGAGATACTGTAACCTCACCGTTTTCGATCGGCTGCCTCAGGACTTCAAGCGCGTTTCTCTTGAATTCCGGCGTTTCATCAAGGAACAGAACGCCGTTATGTGCAAGGCTCACCTCGCCCGGCTTCGGAACCTGACCTCCGCCGATAAGCGCAACATCGGAAATTGTATGGTGAGGAGCCCGATAGGGCCGCGTTGCAAGAAGCGGCTGTCCATCCCTGAGCAGCCCGGCAACGCTGTGTATGCGAGTTGTCTCCAGCGCCTCTTCAAAGGTCATCTGCGGAAGAATGGTCGGAAGCCTTTTGGCGAGCATGGTCTTGCCTGAGCCGGGCGGCCCGATAAGAAGAACGTTATGCCCGCCTGCTGCAGCAACCTCAAGGGCACGCTTTGCATGCTCCTGCCCCTTCACCTCTGAAAAATCCTCTTCATACGAAGAGAACTCCTGCATATTGGTGGTGATGTCAACGGTATAAGGCAAAAGGCTCTTTTCCTGTCGCAGAAAAGCAATCAGGTCAGGAAGGCTCTGGACCCCGATAACCTGAACCCCGGAGACAACCGCCGCCTCAGGGGCATTCTCCTCAGGAACGATAAGCCCTTTCAGGCCGAGGTCCCGAACTTTCAGGGCCATCGAAAGGGAGCCGCGTACTGGCTTGATCCTGCCGTCAAGAGATAGTTCGCCGGTAAAGACATATCCGCTGATCGCTTCAGGTTCGATCAATCCTTCAGAGGTTATGATGCCGATAGCGATCGGAAGATCAAAAGAAGAACCTTCTTTTTTCAGGTCTGCAGGTGCGAGATTTACGGTGATCTGCTTGAGCGGAAAATTGAATCCGATATTCTTGAGCGCTGCCCTTACCCGGTCCCGGCTTTCCTTTACTGCAGCATCCGGCAGCCCTACCATCGAGAAATGAGGGAGGCCCCGCGAAGAGATATCAACCTCTACCTCAACTGGAAAAGCCTCAATGCCGATGATGCTTGCGGAAAGGACCTTTGAGAGCATAATTTGAAAACTCCTTTAAAATTCTAAAAAAGAATAGCATTAACAGAAGACAAAGGCAACAAATGGTGTCAACAAATGGTGCACTTCATTGTTGAACTGGCAAACACCAGCAAAGCTCCTGGTTGAAAAAAAGGGGATGAAGGTTTATTATTAGCAAAGAAGATCCGAACACTCAGGGGGAATAATGAAAAATATTACGCTTCTCTTGCTCACATGTCTGCTGCTGGTGTCCTGCGGCGGCAAAAAAGCGGTAAAACAGGTTACCCAGGAATCGAAGGCAGCTACTGAAGCCTTTGGCGTTGCAGAGACGATCAAGAATGCCTTTGTAAAGAAGGATTTGGCAACCATACAGAGAAATGCTACTGAGGCCGGATTCAAGGATATTACGGCAGGCGGGAAGGTCTTTGACAGTGTGGACGTGACCTTTACCCCCAGATGGGTCGAGATCGAAGGGGATCAGATGCACGTGAATATTTCTTGGAAAAGTACCTGGACGCTCTCAGGAAGAAAGACCGAGGAGCGCGGCATGGCTGTTTTTGTTATGGAAGGCAATCCTCTGAAAGTAACCAGGATACACAGGGCGAATCCTTTTATCCTGCAGGAATAAGTAACCCAAGAGGTTGTTACTTGCAGGAACTGCAGGAGCCTTTGTTACAGGAGGTGCACCCTGCAGAGGATGCACCTGCAAAAGGCTTATCTACTCCGCTCATGCCAAAGGCCGACATCTTTTTCCTCACGTCTTTGGACGAGCATTTTGGGCAGAAAACTTCCTTATTGCCAAAGACAAGCTTCTCAAAATCCTCGCTGCATTTGTTGCATCTGTACTCATAGATAGGCATAAGTCAAGAGCCTTTATCTCTTTTTCGCTGCTTTTTTCGGAACCTTTTCCCAGTCTTTCAGAAACTTTTGAAGCCCGATATCGGTCAGGGGATGCTTTATGAGCTGCGTTATTACAGAGTAGGGAATGGTTGCAATATGTGCTCCCATGCGTGCGGCATCAAGCACATGGAGCGGATTCCGCACAGATGCAACGATCACCTCAGTTTCAAACAGATAGTTTTCATAGATATCGAGGATCTCCTCAACAATGTCCATGCCATGGTGGCTGATGTCATCGAGGCGGCCGACAAAAGGGCTTACATAGCTTGCCCCTGCCTTTGCTGCAAGCAGGGCCTGGTTGGCTGAAAAAATAAGGGTAACGTTTGTCTTTATGCCCATGGAAGAAAGCTTCTTGACTGCCTTGAGCCCTTCCTCTATCATCGGAATCTTAATAACGATATTTTTGTGGATCTTCGCGAGCTCTTTAGCCTCTTTTACCATCACATCAGCAGTGGTGCCGATGACTTCGCCGTTGACCGGGCCCTTCACAATGCTGCAGATGGCCCTCAGGATCTGCACAGGGTCTTTTCCTTCTTTGGCAATAAGCGAGGGATTTGTTGTTACACCGTCAATGACGCCCAGTTCCCAGGCTTTTTTGATCTCGTCGATATTGGCTGTGTCGATAAAGAATTTCATGGCTCACCTCTTATAAAAAGAATGAATTATTATAACGAAAAGAAAAGGCTTTTTGCCTTAATACGCAGCAACAGGGAAGAAACTTCAAAAATATAGGACGTCTAAGGTGGTAGACAGCGATGTCATTTGCTCCCCGCCTGATGAGCCTTTGGGCCTCTAACGAGTTATGTTCTATGAGCATGTATCAAGAAAAATCCATACATCAGCTATTTTTGCTATACTAAAACACAGGCTAAGAAATGAAGAGGTGGAAATCATGAAAGCAACCGCGCAAAAAGTTAATCCAGAAGATTTTATTCTCTCCGTACTCTCCCCTGAGGACCGGCTTGATGCCGCATTCAAGCTGGCAGGCGAAGCATTCAAAGGCTCTAAACTAACCATAAAAGATATTGATAATGCAGTCAAAACTGTCAGAAAAAAAGTCTGCGAAAAAAAGAAGTAAACTTGTTGTTGATACCGGTGTTCTCATCTCGGCCTTCGTTTTTGGAGGCACGCCTGCCAAAGCTGTCAGGAAGGCTTTCAATGAAACAGACATCTTTGTTTCCCCTGATCTTCTCAGCGAATATCGCTCAGTTCCCATAGAACTCGAAGCCAAAGGAAAAATCAGCCACGTTCAGTTCAAAGCGCTTATTTCTTCAATCGCAGCTTTTGTTGCTCATGCCATTATTGTTCAGCCAAAGAAAAAAGTGATACTCTGCAGGGACCCCAAGGATGATATGCTCCTTGAATGCTGCATTGCTGCTCAAGCAAGGTTTCTCATCTCAGGTGATAAAGACCTTCTTGCTTTGAAGGAAGTGCCCTTTGATTTGAAGATCATGGACCCGCGCGAGTTTTTGGAGAGCAACCTCTAATCTGCTTTTATCTGCTTCATTTGTCTTGCAAATACCGCTGAAACTTACTAACATTAAAGCAATTTTTCAATGCCGATTAACAAGTCCTGCCATTTGTCGCTTCGCTTTATTGAGCAACACAAATGATTCTCAGAAATCGATTTCAAAATCATGCAAGTGAACTAGATTGTCGCTCACAATGCTTTATTGACTCCGGACATAGGTAACGCCTTCAAGGGCATCTCAGGTTTTGCAAAAAGATCAGCCTGTGCTGGTTCTCTCTTTATCACCCCTATAATGGCTTCCGGGGCTATTCTCTCAAGTATATGAAGCGATACCGTGGGAACTTCAAAGGATATCTGTTCTTTTTCCCCCGGCCAAATCAGTTGTGGGACAAGATGTGGGGCATATTCATATTTTTTCAGTTTGGGCTTTGAGGTGTCATGCGAGGCAAGTCCCACAGATACGGCATTCTTTCGGGTATCAGCTTCATGCCGATAGGAATCTATATCTTTTTCATTCTTTTCCCCGTTTGGCATTGAATATTATGAGAATATATATTTTTCTTGCTTAAAGCAATCAAAATTATTATGCAATATTAATAGGTTTTGGATTTCACTCAAATCGTCAAGCTCTAATCCATCCAAAATGTTAATTATTGAAAAATATTAAAGGGTTTTGTTAGTATTCTAAATGTCCGAGGAACCAAGAAGAGCTGGGCTCCTTCTGAGAGCAGCTGCAAAAATCCTTGATCTCATTCTCATTGCAGCTGTAATCGAAGTTGTGCCGCGGGCTGGTTTTTTTGCCGGTTTGGCCTATCTTCTTTTAGGCGACGGTCTGTTTGACGGCAGAAGCCTTGGGAAAAAGCTGATCAGGCTGAAGGTTGTTTCCATAGAGGCTCTCCAGCCCTGCACCTTCAGGGAGTCTCTGCTGAGAAACAGCACGCTTGGACTGGGATATCTTCTATGGCTCATACCATGGATCGGATGGATCGCTCTTCCTGTGATAGCTGCAGGGGAGTTTATCCTGATCCTCGGCAATAAAGAGAGCAGTCGCCTGGGCGATGAGATCGCCAGGACAACGGTAATCGAAAGTTAAACCACCATTGAGGAGTTGACATGTTTTTCCATAACATACTTGGAATGTTTTCAAATGACCTTGCCATAGATTTGGGGACCGCAAACACCCTGGTATACGTAAAAGGACGGGGCATCGTCTGTGATGAACCCTCTGTTGTCGTTATCAGAAAGGACAACCGGAAAACCATTGCTGTCGGGGTAGAGGCGAAAAAGATGTTAGGCAAGACACCTGCGAACATTATGGCGATCAGACCAATGAAAGACGGTGTCATTGCAGACTTTGATGCCACTGGCGAAATGCTGAAATACTTCATCAAGAAGGTCCACAACAGGCGTAGTTTTGTCTCGCCAAGGGTCATCATCGGCGTTCCTTCAGGCATTACGCAGGTTGAACAGCGAGCTGTCAAGGATGCTGCAGAGGCTTCAGGAGCCCGTGAGGTTTACCTTATCGAAGAACCAATGGCTGCAGCCATCGGCGTCGGCCTTCCTGTTGGAGAGCCGTCTGGCAACATGATCGTTGATATTGGCGGCGGCACGACTGACGTGGCAGTCATCTCTCTGGACGGCGTAGTGTACAGCAAGGCTGTTCGCGTAGGCGGCGACAAGATGGATGAGGCGATAATGGCATATATAAAGAGAAGATACAATCTCATGATCGGCGAAACAACAACCGAGCAGATCAAGATAAATATCGGGTCTGCGTTCAGCTCGGGAGGACCTGATAAGCGGGTTATGGATATCAAGGGCAGAGACCTGATCTCAGGCATTCCAAAGACGATAACCATAAATGAAGACGAGATCCGGGAGGCACTATCGGAACCGACCAACATTATCCTCGAGACGATCAAGGCAGCGCTTGAAAATACGCCGCCTGAACTCGCGGCCGACATTGTTGACAGGGGCATTGTTCTTGCCGGCGGTGGAGCGCTTCTAAGAGGCCTTGATCTGCTTATCATGCGGGAGACGAATCTGCCGGTCATTGTGGCAGAAAATGCGCTCACTGCAGTTGTGCAGGGGGTCGGCAAGATGCTTGATGAATTAGAGATGCTCAGAAGAATTGCAATAACCTAATTGTCAGAAATGTAATGTTCAGAAAAAAGGCCATCCTTTTTCTTATCATTGTAATTTTCCTTTTTTCCTTCATGACCTACCAGAGCAGAAAAGGATATTCCCTTCTGTATAATCCTGCATCCTTTCTCCTTAACAGAGCCTCCTCTGTTGTCACATCTGTTTTTGACGCTTTCAAGCGTCCCTTTCAAATGATCGCGCTCAGAGATGAAGACAACAGATCTCTGCAGAAAAGGGTGGACGAACTCATGCTTGAACGCACGAGATACCAGGAAGCCGGGCTGGAGAATAAGCGTCTGAAGGCTCTGCTCGAGCTTAAAGAAGACCATAAAGACACGGCAGCTGTTGCAAAGATTGTCGGCAGGGGCTCGAGCCACTGGACACATACCTTTATTCTTGATAAAGGGCTGCGGGATGGCATAACAAAAGACATGACAGCCATTACACCGAAAGGTCTTGCAGGTAAAATATTCAATGTATCTGATTCGTTTTCAAACCTCCTGCTCCTCACAGACATCAACTTTTCAGCAGCGATAAGACTCCAGGAAAGCAGGAAAGAGGGGATATTGTCCGGAACCGGAGCCAACAAGACGATCCTTAAATACATACCGCCAGAACATGACGTGAAGGAGGGAGACATTGTGGTCACCTCAGGGCTGGATCTGCTCTTCCCACCGGGCATCCCGGCAGGATATATATCAAAGGTCGACAGACAGGGTGCTGGCCAGTTCCAATACATCGAGGTAATTCCTTTTGTTGATAACGCAAGCATAGAAGAAGTCCTTATAATAAAATGAACTATCTGCTCTGGGCTTTGGCCTTTTTCATGGCATTTCTACTTCAGACAAAGATTTCTATTCTCTCCGTAGCGCCCAACATCACAGTCCTCCTTGCCTATTACGCCGGCATAAAATACGGTCAGAACAAAGGCGTACTATTCGGGCTGCTGATCGGCGCAATCCAGGACAGCCTTTCATCACCTATTCTCGGACCAAACATGCTGGGCAAGGGCCTGGTAGGGTTTTCAGCCTCCTTTTTCATTTCCGGCGGGATCTTTGTATGGACGCCTCTGTTGGGCATTATCGGCATTGCCCTTCTCACTTTTGTCGACAACGCAGCCGTCTTTCTTTCGCTCAGTATTTTTGACAAACCTCCGACAAATCCGGCAACTACCCTGTTCATAACCATCATGCAGGCTCTTTTAAACTCAGCAGCAGGAATGTTCATAAAACCGGCTCATGCAGACTGAAAAAACTGCCACAGAGAAGATCATCTTCATCAGCTACCTGCTCATTGCTGGGTTCGTAATAGTCCTCCTCAGACTTTGGCAGCTCCAGGTCTTGCAGGGAGACGAATTAAGAAAGATATCAGAATCGAACAGGCTTCGTGTCATCGGTGTGCCAGCGCCCCGGGGTATTATCTTTGACAGAAACAGAGTTCCCCTGGTAAAAAATACCCCCTATTTCTGCGCCTCTGTAATACCACAGGAATTCAACAAAGGCAACGTCACTGCCTTGTCTCAGCTCCTGAACATTTCGGAGCTTGATCTGTATAACAGGATCACGCGCAAGGCTGCAAGCCCTTTTACTCCTGTCAGGGTAAAAGAAGGCCTCAGCTTTAGAGAAATCAGCATTATCGAAGCGCGGCGTTCTGATTTCCCGGGCCTTTTTGTCGAAGTGGAAACGAGCAGGGAATATATGTATGGAAGTGTAGGTTCTCATCTGATCGGGTACCTCGGAAAGCTGAATCCAGCCCAGTCAAGCGATCCGAATTTCAAGGATGTTCCTCCTGAGGCATTCATCGGGCAATGGGGAGTAGAAAAGCTCTATGACAAAACCCTCCGTGGGACGGCAGGCCAGCGGATCATAGAGGTTGATGCTGTGGGCAGAGAGATACGGCTTCTTTATGAGACGCCGCCCATCAAGGGTACTGACCTGGACCTGAGCATTGACATTGCGCTCCAAAGAGAAGCTGAAAAGGCTTTTGAGGGAAGGGCCGGCGCTCTTGTTGCGCTCAAGACTGACACAGGTGAAGTTCTCGGCCTTGTCAGTTCCCCCTCGTTCGATCCAAACAGGTTCGCAAAAGGCATAAACTACAGTGACTGGAAAGCCCTTATGGAAGACAATAAAAAACCTATGCTTAACAGGGCTATCCAAAGCCAGTATCCCCCTGGCTCAACATTCAAGATCCTGACGGCTATCGCTGCACTTGAAGAAGGCGCTATTGATACCGGCACAAAAGCCGACTGCAGGGGCGGACTGAGCTATGGTAAATGGCATTTCGGCTGCTGGAAAAAAACAGGTCACGGCGTTGTCTCCATTCATCGCGCCCTTGTTGAGTCCTGTGATGTCTTCTTTTATGAGACCGGAAAGCGTGTGGGCTTTGACAAGATCCACGATTATGCAGTAAAGCTCGGCCTCGGCGAAGAGACCGGAATTGCTCTGGGCAGGGAGAGAAAAGGCCTGATCCCAAATTCTGAGTGGAAGCTCGAAACGAAAAAATCAGCGTGGTTTCTTGGTGAAACCTTTATCAATTCAATAGGACAGGGCTATGTTTCAACAACTCCCATACAGCTTGCCGTGATGATGAGCGCAGTTGCAAATGGAGGCTCTGTGTACAGGCCTCTTATCCTCAAAGATGCTGTTCCTGAGCTTGTTCGGAAAGTAGAACTCAGGCAGGAAACCCTTGAAATTGTGAGAGATGCGCTCAAAGGTGTTGTGAATGAACCCGGAGGCACAGGAGCTGCTGCGAGATCGTCCATGGCGATCGTAGGCGGCAAGACTGGAACTGCTCAGGTCGTTGGCATCAGGAAAGACTCGAAACATCTTCCGGAGAAATTCCGGGACCACGCATGGTTCGTCTCCTTTGCCCCTGTGGAAAAACCGGAAATCGCCATGGCAGTCTTTGTGGAACATGGCGGCCACGGCGGCAGCGCAGCCGCACCTATCGCAAAAAAGGCCCTCGAAGCTTTTCTCATGCCTGAGGAAAAAAAGAAGGAATTGCTCAATGTTCCGAATTGACCGGCGTTTTATCCAGAATTTCGACTGGGTCACCTTTTTCACCATCATCACCATTTCAATCATAGGTATCTTGACCATATTCAGCGCAACACGGCAGCCGGGCGATGCGCCCCAGGCAGCCTTTTATATAAAACAGGTCGTATGGCTTCTGATCAGTATCTGCGCGCTCATCGTAATTGTCAGCTTTGACTATATCTGGCTTGGCAGGATCGCCCTGCCCCTCTATGTGATCGGCGTTCTGCTTTTGATCATTGTACTTGTTGCCGGAAGGACCGGTATGGGCGCGCAGCGGTGGCTGAGCATCGGCTTCTTCTCGTTTCAGCCCTCTGAATTCTTTAAGCTCATATTCATCATTATGCTTGCGGGCTATTATAGTCTGTCCCGGGAAACACTTCATGCCATGTCCCTTCTGAGGGTCTTCTTTATGCTCGTGTTTCTGCCATTCCTGCTCCTCTTCAAGCAACCTGACCTCGGCACGGCCATTGTCGTTTTTCTGATCTTTTTATCCGTTTCCCTTGCAAAGGGGTTCCAAAAAAAACTTCTTGTAACGCTCATTGTCATCGGGCTAGTGTCGCTGCCTTTTGTCGGCAACATAGTCTGGACGGGATTAAAGGACTACCAGAAGAATCGTCTGATTGCATTTATCAATCCCCAGGCCGATCCCACAGGCATCGGCTATCACATTAACCAGTCAAAGATCGCCATCGGATCAGGAGAATTTTCAGGAAAGGGATTTCTTAAAGGAACTCAGGGCCCGTTTAGGTTTCTGCCGGAAAAACATACTGACTTCATCTTTGCCGTGTTTGCAGAGGAATGGGGATTTATGGGCTCGTTCTTTCTCCTGATCCTTTACTTTATCCTGCTCGTGCGCGGCCTCGATACTGCGCGGAAGGCAAAAGACGACTTTGGGAGGCTGCTGGCGCTCGGCATCACATTCATGTTTACCATCTATTTTTTCGTCAACATTGGCATGACCCTGGGTATCATGCCTGTGGTCGGCATTCCTCTTCCGTTCATGAGTTACGGAGGCACAGCCCTGCTTTCGAACTTCATCTCAGCAGGTGTTCTGATCAATATCAGGACGCGGCGTTTCAGCCTCTTTTATTAAGACTGCCTTTTTTGCTATAATGGCTATCCGTTGGTGTTGAATGGTTTTCTGCTTTGGTTTCTTACTGATTACTGTTCACTGCTTACTTCTTTCTGTCCTACTGGCGGTGTAGCTCAGGTGGTAGAGCATGCGACTCATATTCGCAGTGTCCGGGGTTCGAATCCCTGCACCGCCACCAACTCCCTGTCACTGGCACTAAAAGATGGCCCCGAATGCCAACTTTTACTTCCATTTCAGGTAGTGCCATCTTTCACTTCCATTTTTGTGCGGAAAGTGCAACGTTGCCTTTTGTTGCTGGGAGCCTTATTTTGCCGCAATGGCAGACTTTTATTGCCTTTTACTAACGGTAAACTTTTATTGCTCTTTTTAGGAGCATTTTCGTTACTAAAATACACGGCAATGCAGTAACTTTCGGCAAGCTGTTATTTCCCCACTGCGATAGTGTTATCTTCTTTTGAAAATACTCAGTTTCTCTTCCGTATAAGCGTCATTCTGCTGCGAAGTTGCTGAATGACGCGTGAAGGACTATGCCGCTGCGCACGTTTATGGCAATTCGATTATATTGTTACGGTATTGCTATCTGAGGATGAGGGTAGTATTCAGAGTGTATTGCTGT
>CAMTUV010000040.1:0-33106 GCA_947085015.1 uncultured Nitrospirota bacterium | reverse complement strand
TATAAACCTCTCAGCGTTATCCTTATTTTGTAATTTAACCATTTGGGTTATCTCCTGTTATAAAAGATTCTTGGTCGAATCCCTTATTTTACAGGGTAACCCAGATGGTTTGCTTTTTTGGCGTGCAAGATTCAGGTATTACTTTTAACAATCCCAGGGGGACTGATCTGGCAAAGCAGAAACTGTATGTATTTCTTAGCCTGTACGGAGATTATCTTGGGGCCAATCACACAGGAAATTAGCCTCAAGGGATAATAAGGGTGTTCTAATACTGATGACTTTAGCATACGGCCTCCCAAAGCTCTTGCCTGAAAACAGATAGAGCTTTGGGAGGTTAAGATACATTTTATTACAATGCTTCCATTGCCTGTCTTGCTGCTCTTCTGCCTTCATCCACGGCTGCAACCCAGTGCTGATGTCCATTGAGTTCGGCATGGGCAAAGGCAATAGGGCCAAAGGGCTTGCGGATAACATCGCGCGCTGCGGGCTTGTTGTCTTTGCCAAAATAAAAGCCTGGCTGCGGGTTCACATAGCCATAAGTCCAGCGGTTCAGAATTATGCCGGCGACATCTTTTGCCGCATCAAATCCTGCCTCTGAAAAGAGCTGCTTCATCTGTCCGATTATCTGTGCCTCGAACTCACTAAAGCTTGTACCCAGAAGTTTCTTCCTCCCTCGCTCTCCCTGCTCCTCAACAGAGAGTCCGGGCAGATGAAAGGCGACGTAGAACGTTAGCAGTGTGGGCTTGTCAGGATGCAGCGGTGGACGGTAATCTCCCACATGCATTGGTTTACGGATGTTACAACTAAAGCCGAAACCGCTTTGCCATTTGCAGGCAGTAAGGCCCAAGCGGTAAAGAAAACGCCAATTGGTAAGCGCCACGTTTGCTACCAGGATGGGAGAGACATGGAACTGATTGTACGCCTCAGCATGGCTAACAGGCAGGCCAGCTACCACCTTGCGCGAGAGGCGGCTGCCGCATGCCATTACGACACTTCGGGCCTTGAGGCGATAAAGCTTTTCATCACGCAGATAGCTGATTGTTACATTTTTCCCCTGTACAGCGTTATCCTCCTGCTCAACACGGACAACA
The DNA here is from genome assembly GCA_947085015.1 of uncultured Nitrospirota bacterium. Classification (GTDB taxonomy): domain Bacteria; phylum Nitrospirota; class Thermodesulfovibrionia; order Thermodesulfovibrionales; family UBA6898; genus UBA6898. The sequence goes on along the minus strand of CAMTUV010000040.1, from coordinate 32,015 downwards.
GAGGAACCAAGCCTTAAACGCACCTTGTTATCTTCGCGATCTAAAGAGAGAAAGCGCACTCGTCCGTTGTGAATATCTGCAAAGCTTTTGTTGCCGTCAATGGCATCGGGGATGAGTGCCTTGATGAAATAGCGGGAGAAGCCGTCATTACCGCCGGGGAAGGAATGCCAATGACTCTTCTTTAGTGAACGATGGCCTTGAAATTCAGGGAAGCCCGGCATCGAGACCTGACGAGCCGTGTACGCGCTGATGACATCACATCCAAGCCCAACCACACTGGCAAGCACAGGATCTGCATAGCGCGTTATCTCCGGATCGAGTTTCAGAATATTTTCGAGATAATTCTTATAGGTCATGGAATCAAGCCAGCGGCTGTAGTCATCACCCTCATAGTGGCGGTCTGATATATTCCTCCAGCGCAGGAAATCTTTCCGAGCCTTTTCCGAATACGGCGTTCCTGCAAGCTTGTTTTCCCAGAAGTCTGACACCCACTTGCCGGGGGTGTTCTCCCCCTGACCGGCATAATAGTACCCGATGCTCTTTGAATCGAACCAGAGCCGGTAACCGAAGTTTGTGGCATCAAAGTCCAGGGGCTTCAAATCGGGTGGTAACTCAGCATAGGTGAACTCTGTTGGTATGCCCAGTTCAGTGTAAATATCATAGCCAGGTATGCCGGGGCGGTCTATCACGCCAAAGGCGTTTGAGGCTTGCGGCCCAATAAGCCGCTCTCCCCGCACCATGAATTCATTTCTTTTTGCCGCACCGCCGAAGATCGGGTGGTTTTCGAGGATGAGGCATTTTGCCTGCTTTGAAGAGGACTTCATAAACTCATATGCGGCTCCAAGACCGCTTAGGCCGCCGCCCACTATGACGAGATCATACTGCTCGCCAGTATCGACTGTTCCCCTTACAGATTTGTAATCCCCATTTTGTATGGCTTGGTACGCGCTGATTACCTCCGGTGTGTTCCCATTGGAAGACGCATAGTCGCTGACGCCACCCAACTCATTACTCTGAGAGGACTGTGCAAACAACCGAAAAGGCGCGGGCAGCTCGAGCAGAACAGCGCCTGCGCCGAGCAATGCACCGTTAAGAAAATCCCTGCGGGTTATGCTCATATTGTTTCCATTATAGCAAGATAACTGAGGATGCCATACGTAAAGCCTCACAGGTTGTCATTCCCGCCTGTCGGGAATCCTTCCGTAAAGAGGATTGCGGACGAACCGCAATGAGAGACGATGAAACCTTACGAACGGTTTTCTTCGTAAGTCTCATAAAATCTTATGGTTATTCAGGAACACCTCATATCTGCCTATCCCCTTCATAAAGGTCGGTATCCTTGTAGGAATGCTCTTGGTCCTATATATAGGCTTAAATTCCAATATGTTTATTTCTCCCTCCTTCAGAGATATCTCCACCTCAATCGAAAACTTGTCTTCAGGCAAACCGAAGAACACCTTGTGCGTCCCTGCACGCAGTCTTATCTTTTTCTCAAGAACATACCTAAAGCCTTCTCCTGCTTCGGGATCGCGGCTTGTCTTGCCGTCAGCATCATAAGCAGGCTTCACGTCCTTGATACCGTCAACCTCCCATCGCGCTGCCTGACCGTCGATATTTACGACGAAGGGATACTTCTCTTTCCCATGAAGAGATTCTTTGGATTCGAGCATGTAGTAACCTTCGATATGTGTCTTGATATTCGCCTTTATCGTCAGTTCGGCAAAGCCCTTGGGAATTGTCCCCTCATCCCTCACTTCCGTGAAAACATCAGTTTTATTGCTCTGCGTTCTCATCTGGATTTCTTTTGCAGTTGTCCCGCAGCCCATAAAGGCTGCGGGAATTATTAAAACAAAAAATAGTAGAAGATTCTTCATTTATCCTCCTCTTTTTCGAACTTAACATACAGGGCCGGAATGACGATCATATTGAGCGCCGTCGAGCTGAGCAGGCCGCCGAGGATAACGACTGCCAGAGGCGACAGTATCTCATTGCCAGGCTTATCTGCTGCAAAGGCAAAGGGAACAAGCGCAAGACCCGCAGCGAGCGCAGTCATGATCACCGGACGCAGCCGCTCCATGGAGCCCTGATATACTGCTATTCTCAGGGCCTTCCCTTCTTCCCGTATGAGATGGCGGTAATGTGAGACGAGAAGAATACCGTTTCTTGTGGCTATACCGAAAAGCGTGATGAACCCGACGATCGACGCAATACTTATCACCCGATCGGTCAAAAGGATGACGATGATCCCGCCGATCAGTGCAAGGGGAAGGTTCACCATAACAAGCCCTGCGGTCTTGAATGAGCCGAATTCCATATAGAGGATCAGGAATATGGCCAGCATTGATAAGACGCTCAGAATACTGATCATCCTCGAGGCCTCTGCCTCGCTCTGGAACTGGCCGCCGTATTCGATAAAGTACCCGGGAGGGAGTTTAAGATTCTTCTCTATCCTGCCCTTTGCGTCCTCGTAAACACTCCTTAGGTCCCTGCCTGCAACATTTGCCTGTATAACCATCTTTCTCTGAATATTTTCCCTGCTGATACTGTTGGGGCCCTTGGCTGAGGTGATCTCCGCAAGGGCGGAAAGCGGGACTTTTGCTCCTGAGGGTGTGTCTATAAGCGTTGAGCGTATGCTCTCGATGTCCTTTTTTGCGCTGTCGTCGAACTTGACAAGTACGTCGAACCCTCTGTCGCCTTCGAGCGTGCGGGTGACAACATGGCCGGACATTGCCACTTCCGTTGCCTCGGCAACCTGAACAATCGACATCCCGTATCTTGAGAGTTCAGAACGCTTAGGCGATATTCTCATCTGCGGTATATCAACCTGCTGCTCTACCGACAGATCGGCAATCCCCTGCACTGCGCTCATCTCTGCCCTGACATCCTCAGCTATAGCCCTGAGCCTGAAGAGTTCAGGACCGAAGACCTTTACTGCTATATTGGCTGTGGTGCCGGACAGCATATGGTCTATCCTGTGGCTTATGGGCTGACCAAAGGTGACGATTGTGCCGGGGACAGCAGTCATGGATGCCCTTAGTTCGACAAGCACGTCCTGGAGCTTTCTGTCTTTCATCTCGAGCCTGGCCTCTATTTCAGAGGCATTGGCCGGCTTGCCGTGTTCATCAAGCTCTCCCCTGCCGGTCTTTCGGGATGTCTTCACCACATTGGGATGTTTGAGAAGTATCTGCTCGACAAGGGTCCCGATTTCCGAGGACTTCTCAAGGGAAGTGCCCGGAGCTGTGGCAACCATTACGGTAAATGACCCCTCATTGAAAGACGGCAGGAATGATCTCCCTATAAAGAGAAGCGGTATGAGCGAGAGTGCAAAGCCGATTGCTGCGGCAGTAATGACCACGCCAGGTTTCCTTATGGCGAAGTCGAGACCTGGCTTATAGGCCTTCTTCAGCCAATGGATAAGGCGGCTGTCTCCGCTTTCTTCAAGAAACTTTCCCTTGCGAAGAAGATAAGCGCACATGGCCGGCGTTACTGTCAGAGCAACGAGAAGGGAGGCGCCGATAGAGACCATATAGGAGATCCCGAGGGGCCTCAGCAGCCGGCCCTCGATTCCGCTTAAAAAGAAGAGCGGCGCAAAGACGACGATAATGATCAATGTCGCGTTGATGATCGGCCCCCGGATTTCCTTCGAGGCGTCAAAGATAACCTTCATGCTGGAATGGCGCATGGCCTCGGGTTTGTGATGGTTTTCGTTCATTCTCCGGAAGACGTTCTCCACATAGATTATTGCGTCATCCACAATAACACCGATAGCGATTGCCACGCCCCCAAGGGTCATGGTGTTTATCGTGATGTCGAAATACTTCATCACAAAGACCGCAAATATCAGTGACAGCGGCATCGCGGTCACTGATATGACCGTTGCCCTGAGGTTGCCGAGGAAGAGAAGGATGATCGCGATGACAAGGATACCGCCTTCGAGCACAACCTTCCTGACATTATTTATGGCCCTCTCGATAAAGTCAGCCTGTCTGAAGATGTCCGTGTCTATGATAATGCCTTCAGGCAGGGTCTTTTTGATCTCTTCAAGTATCCCTTCGAGCCGTTTTGTAAGCTCCACAGTGTTTGCATCAGGATGTTTCTGGATGGCAAGGACCACCGCAGGCTTCGCATCCACGGATGAATCACCGATCCTGAAGGCAGGGCCGATCTTCACAGCAGCGATATCCCTGACGAGTACCGGGATGCCGTTCCTCGAGGTTACTGTCGCGTTCCCGATATCTGCAACAGACCGGACCCTGCCGATGCCCCTGATGAGGTAGTCCTGACCTCCTGATTTCATGACCCCGGCAGAGAAGTTCTCATTAGTATTTTTGACTGCTTCGACCACTTCATTCAGAGACACGTCAAAGGCGCTCAGCTTGTGGGGATCGATCTGCACCTGGTACTGCTTTGCTTCTCCTCCAATGCTCACGACCTGCGAAACGCCGGGTACGGACAGAAGGCGTTTTCTCACCACAAAGTCAGCCGTCTCTTTCACGTCCATGATCGGCATTTTGTCGGACCTGAGCCCGATGTACATGATCTCGCCCATGATTGACGAAATAGGGGTGAGCACAGGGACCACTTCTTTCGGCAGGCTGGCGGAGACAAGCTGGAGTTTCTCATTCACCACCTGGCGGGCACGGTAAATATCAGTTCCCCAGTCGAACTCGACATAAACGGTCGAGATGGCAAAGGTAGAATGAGAGCGGACCCGCCTTACCCCGGTTGCGCCGTTGATGGCGCTCTCGATCGGATAAGTGACGAGGGCCTCGACCTCCTCCGGCGCCATGCCGTGGGCGTCGGTCATGATCGTGACGGTCGGCGCAGTCAGGTCAGGGAAGACATCCACCTTCATCTTCATGCCGACATAGACGCCGATAACAAGAAGGACAAGAGAGGCCGCTATTATGATCAATCTATTTTCAAGACATATTTTCGTTAATCTGTCGAGCATGGCCGTCTCCTTCTTAGTGCCCGTGCCCGGCATGGGCATCAGGCATCCGTGATGAAAGCGAGGCTAACTTCACATAATAGCCACCCCTGAGGACCACCCGCTCGTCTTCCTTGACACCCGAGAGGATTTGTACAAGTCCGCTGCCGCGTATGCCGGTCTTCACCTCCCGCCGCTCAAAGGCTTCGCCTTGTACCTGGATAAAGACAAAGAACCTTCCTTCATCCTCAAAGAAGGCCTCCTCAGGCAGTGTTAATGCATTTTCAGCATGCCCTGTCCTGATCGATACATCCGCGAACATGCCGACCTTGAGTCTGCCCACGCTGTTTCCAACCTCAAAGATCACAGGCACAGTCCTTGTCTTTGGATCAACCACATCATTTACGGTAACGAGCCGCGATGGTTTCATCTCGCCTTCAATTCCTGGAATAGTGAAGGAAGCCTTGTCGAGGGTCCCGAGGCTGCCGATCTCGGTTGAGGGAACATTTGCCTTGAGCCATACTGTTGAGGTGTTAATAATCCGCAGGACCGGCTGGCCTGCCTCGATGGCCTTGCCGTTTGCAGTAAGCAGTTCCACCACAGTCCCGCTGAAAGGCGCCTTGAGGATAACCTTGTTCCCGGAGGCGCCCTGCTTCATCTCCTGAACCGACCGCTCCAGAGGCTCGAATGCTGCCTTTGCAGTTTCAAGGCTGAGTTCAGCCTCCTCAAGTCGCCGCTTCGGCACGGCCTTTGCTTCATAGAGGCGCTTTGCCCGCTCATGCTCATTCTGCGCCAGGACAACTCTATTTTTTGCCTCTGCATAGGAAGCGGTGAGACTGCCAAGGCCGCCCTGCTGTGAGATGGGCGGGTCAATTACGGCAAGCAGTTCGTCCTTGACAACCTTCTTGCCGATGTAGGGCAGCTGCTTTGACAGCGACAGGGTCCCCGAGAGCGGGGCAGAAAGAGTGGCCTCGGCATTTGCAGCAGGGATCACCTCACCTGTTGCTATAAAAGATGAAAAGACCTGCTGCTTTGCGGGCAGACCGGCCATGAAATCTATTGTCCACTGCTGTTCCTTGAGAAAGGATATATCACCACCGGCTGTCTCTTCATGGTGCGCCTCATCGTGCTTTCCCTCTTTGCCGATGACGTCGATATCAGGCACAATTATCTCATCGGAGAATGTCTTTCCCTTTAATGAGGCGGTCATTGTGTAGGTGCCCGGCTGATTGAATAATACCCCTGACTTGAAGATGCCTGGTCTTTCGGGTTTGTCGATCTTTACGATAACAGCCTCTCCAGTCTCAGATCTGAAGGTGAGGGTCAGCGTTCCCTCCGAAACAGGCTTGAAGTCCCTGAGATCGGTCAGGTGAAGAAGAAACACGGTCTTGTTCCCCTGTTTCGGTTCGTCATACTCCATAAACAGTTCTGCCTTGGCTGTCCAGACAGTCTTCTTATGTGTCTCAGTCTTCTGAGCTGCCGGCTCCTTTTGCGTTGCCGTGCATCCAGCAAGAAGCGCCAGGACCAAAAACGTACTAACAATATATTTCATTTCGTGCCTCCCATTTGTGCCATTTTAGCGCCTGAGACTTTTTCAAGCTCGAAGAGCGAAGCCCAGTATTCATAGATAAGACCGTTGTATTCAGTTGCCAGTTCCTTCTCTGACCGTACTGCATCGAGAAGGTCGAGGAGACCGGTTTCGCCTTCTTCATAGGTGATGCCGGCGATCTTTGTCAGCTCTTTTGAGGTTTCGATCTGGATCGATAAGTCGACAATCCTTGTCTGGAGTGAGGTGATTCTTTCGAAGAGGAGACTCGCCTCGTATACTGCGGTTTTCTTCAGGGCCTCTAACGTCACCTTTTCCTGGTCGAGCCCGGCCTGTCCACGGGCAATGCCTCCCTGATTTCTGTTAAACAGGGGAAGGGGGATGGAGACGCCAAAGATAAAACCATTGAACCCTCCTGTCCGTTTCTTATAACCTGCCTCCAGATCGATTGACGGCAAAGCCTCTTTTTTTGAGGCAGCAAGCAAGGCTTCAGCCGCCTCGACAGTTTTGTCCTGACTCTTTATATCGAATCTGTTCCGCAGTCCTGATTCTGTCAGTTCCCCTATTCTGAGATGCAGAGGCTTGTATGCAAATTGTCCTGAAATGTCAAAATCAATTGGTTGGATGTTGAGAAGCAGGGCCAGCCTTCTTTTTTCAGCATTCAGGTCTGTGCGGAGCGCCGCGAGCCCCCTGACCACCTTCTTTTTCTCGCTCGTAAGCTTCATGAGAACTGCCTCTGAAGCGTCTCCCGCTCTAACCCTGGCGTCTATCTTATTTTCGACATCGGAAAAAATCGCAACTATGCCTGAAAAAGCCTTTTCATTCTCTTTAAGTAACAGGACCTTATAAAAGGATTGCTTCATCTGTACAAGAAGCCCTGCAATTTCGTGGTTCAGTGACAGCTCTGCGGCCTCCCTGCTCCTATGGGCTGTATCGAGCCTTCCGGACCGCTTGCCTGTTACGTCCACCTCCTGGCTGACAGAGTATGTCTCCTCAGTCTCTCTGGCGCCGTTTTTAAGCGACTCCAGAGAATATCGCGCAGACGGATTGGGCAGTGTTTTCGCGTCGAGAATCGCTGCATCGCTCTTTTGCAGCTCTATTTTCTTTGATCTGATATCAAGATTATTCTCTATAAAAAGTCTCTCGGCTTCTTCCATGTTCAGCTCCGTGCCGGCTGCTGCCGGGCATGCGGATACGAGCAGGAAGAGCATGACGATCAATAATCGCATGATCATTTCTCCCTTTTAAATAAAAAAGTGATTAACGGTATAACCGTTCAGAAAAACTGATTGGGAATGGATGCTGCTTAGGAAAGGGGAGGAGAGAGACCTGAGAAGAAAGGGCGAAGCGCATCTTGATAGAAGTCGGAGTTGGGGACAACTACGCCGATGCCCTTGTGCTGGAAATGGGCAACATAAACATCATCTGCGACTGCAAGATTCTGAGGTGCAGGAGATATATCATTCTGATTGTATCTGACTACAGTGGTTTGATTATCAGCCAGGAAATGGATATGGTGGTCATCGCCTCCCGTATGGTGAAGCTCACAGCATTGTTCCCCCTTGAATAAGGGCAAAGGTGCTGCCGTGCAGGGGGTATTTCCCGACGCCACCTCAGCAGCATGACAATGGGTCACAGGAATAAGAACAACAAGACATAAATAGATAACAAACGCAATATGCCCGAAGTGTCTTATTATGCTCACTCTTTTTCCCATTTTTTAATTTAGCCTATCCATGCCGTTAAAAGCAATACAACGCAGATCCTCCTGAAGACTTGACTTGTAATTCAGGGCAGACTGAAAGCCCGGTTTGATGCAGAGGCCTTCTTTCCAGTTCTTTGATCGTTCGACAGCGCCGGTTCCGAAGATCTCCGGACCTCTTTAGACAGCAGATTTCTATTCACACACCAGTTTTATTTGTTTTCACATACAGGGAGTTGAGTCTTTCTCCTTGCACCTAACCTGGCTACACCATACATGGCAGCACCGAGACCAGACAATGCGGCTAAGATTATTGCCGGGCTCCAGATCTGTTTCGGCAAGTTTTCGTACAGGCCGTATCCGCCGAATACGATGAATATGAGAGCTGAGGCCCATTTAATCGCCCTTTCCGGAATATGTTTACCCATAACATTTCCGACAATTATACCGAAGCCGTTAGAGATAACCATGCCGATCGTTGTTCCCAGCCATACTGTGAGTATGGCGTTATACTTAACTGCAAGGGCAATTGTCGCAAGTTGCGTCTTGTCTCCCATCTCAGCCATGAAAAAAGCAATGGTCACAGTCCAGAAAGGGCTGAAGTTGTATTTCTTGTCTTCTCCCTCCAGTGTGTCGCCCCGAATCGTCCAGAGGCCGAAGATGATGAACGAGACTGCAGCTGCGACCTTGATGTAGGCCATCGGAACAATTGCCGCAAGATAGCTGCCGGCTGCAGCTGCCATCAGATGGTTGGCTGCCGTTGCCACAAATACTCCCCACATAACTGTCTGCCACCGAAACTTACAGGCAAAGGCCATCGCAAGAAGCTGCGTCTTATCTCCCATCTCTGCGAGAACCACAAAGATCAGCGAACCAATGAATGCTGTCATCAACACCTCCTATTTCCAAAATAAAAAAACGAGGGCTTCAGTATGACATTGCTGTCACACCAAAGCTCTCGCTTATTGGTTATTGCAACCAACGACAGGGCCAGGCTTGCGCCAGTATGTTGACCTTGTCTTTGTAAGCTACTCCGCTTTAGTGAAAAATAGTAACAGCTCTCCCAGAAAGAAATCAAGCTGTGATTGTGATGCTGTTAATCCAAAGCAGAAATACCCGCAGTCTGCCGAACATGGATAAACAGAAGGTTGAAGCAGAGAGGTGACAAAGAGAGACAAGAATTGACGAATGATAAGGGCCAGTCTACGGTTCAGGTTGAGGCTGCCGAAAACGATATTATATTTTTGCACGAGGGCGAAGCATGGCAACAGAGAACAAGAGCGAGGCGCTGACCAGGACCAGCGCTGCGCTGATGAAGGATAGCCTGTATCCAAAGGATGAGGCTACAATTCCTGCTGCAAGCGGGCCTGTGGTATGGCCTATATCCATGACAGAGCCGAGGAGACCCATAGCTGAACCGTGGGTCTCTTTTCGTGAAAGGTCAGCAATATATGCAGAGGTCGCCGACGTAACGATCGAGAGACTGAGGCCGAAGAGAATGCTGAATACGAGCAGTCGCAGAAACGAAGAGGAAAGGGAAAAGGCTGCTATGGAGAGAGCGCCTAACAGCGAACCTGCGATGATCTGCGATCTCCTTCCGTGTCTGTCAGAGAATCTGCCCATTATTGGCTTTGTGATCGCAAGAGTCAGAATCTGAGAGGACAGAAATATTCCTATCTGATACGTACTGATGCCATGTTCACGCGCATAAAGAGGAATGAATGTCTCAAAAGTGCCGTATGCAAAAAGGATTGCTGCCTCGACCAGGGCTGTAATAAGTATGGCACGATGAGAGATCACTGTCCTGAAGGCCTGCAGGGTCTCGGCCCAGTTCTGGTGAGGTCTGTTCTTCTCATGTGGTGCCGGCATCCTGAGTGCGAGCATGAGCGCTGCAATGCCGGCTGCAGCGCATACAATATAGACTGCCCTGAAGCTATACGCAGGGTATGCAGCAAAGACGCCTAAAAGTGTCCCTCCTGCGATTGGAGCCGCAAACCTGCCGAGCAGTGTTGAGGTCGAGAACCAGCCCAGTTTTTCGCCGCGACTGTGCTGATACAGGTCTGAGATAAGGGCCATCGAAACAGGGATAAAGAGTGCGGTTGCAAAGCCGTGATAAAATCTAACAAAGGCCAACTGCCATATGTTCGAGACGAACAGATAGAGGAAGGGCGCAGTCGCAAACACCAGTGATGAGATGATAAGCATCCGCTTTCTGCCCCAGCGGTCAGAGAGCATGCCTGCAGGGATACTTGCAATGATCCCAGTGAAGGCTGACACCGCAGCCACCATGCCGACCCCTGAGGGCCCGGAGCCGAGATGCGTGGCAAAGAGCGGAAGAACCGGGCTCTTCGAGATCGTCGAGCTGAAGATTGCGAGAAAACCTGTTATGCAGAGGATGGTGAAGGGGGTCATGGAGATGCAAGGCCAAGGCCAAGGCGAAGGTTAAGGTTAAGGAACAGATACAGGCCAAGGCTGAGATTGAGGAGATGCAGAGGCAGAACAAGGCTAAGGGGAAAAAGGTTTGTCAGCTTAATCATCATCTATATTTTCCCTTCTGCCTCATATCTTAACCTTAACCTGCCTCACCCCTGTTCTCTATCAGTCCCTGTATCTCCTGATGATACCTCAAATACCGCTGCAGGGTGAGTTCGTTCTTCCCGTATTTGGGGACAGTCTTCAGTATTTCTTCAAACCGCTCTTCAGCTTCTTTCTCATCCCTGATCTTAACGATGCCATCAGTAATGATATCCACAAGCCTGTCTGCATAGATCACGATCCTCTCTTCCAGCTTCTTCAGTGTATAATCCTTTATCGGCAGGTTCAGTTCTCTTGCCTCAGACTCAGTCAGGCCTCCACGTATATGCTTTTCCATAATATCAGTCAGGGCCTTCGGAAGGCCGAGGTCTTTTCCTATCTCTGCACCGATCTTGCCATGGTCCATGTCATGGGTTTTTGCCTTGCCGAGGTCATGGAAGAGGGCGCCCCTGGCAACAAGCTCGATACTTATCTCTGCCCCGGTTCTTGTTGCTATCTCAACGGCCTTTTCTGCCACCTTGATACAGTGCTGAATGTCAGCCTCTGAAACACCTGATTTTCTCAATATCTCGATGTCTGACGCCTGGATAAGAGTTGTCATTATGGCCTCCTCTATGATTCATGAACCTTGACGGTCATGACAAATACGGGTGTTGCCAATAGCAGCAAAGCTGACATCACCCAGAACGAAAATTGATAACTGTGGCTCGCAAGGAGAATGCCTGCGAGGATTGGTCCGGCTGCATGGCCGATATCAAAGATCGTCCCGAAGGTCCCCATGGCAGTGCCAAAATGTTTTTCCTTGCAGATGTCCGCAACGAGTGCAGCTGAGGACGATGTTACGAAGGACTCCCCAAGACCGAAGACGATCGCGGCTATCATAAGGGTATAAAAACTCTGAAGCAGAGGTATCGCACCGAACGAAACTGCACAAAGGATCATTCCCACAACGATGAGGGGCTTCCTGCCATATCTGTCAGAGGTTTTACCCATAACCGGCTTTGACAGAATAGTCACGATTACCTGTACACCCCAGAGAAGGCCTGCCTGGAACTCGTTCAACCCTGTTACTGTTACGGCATAGATCGGCAGAAATGCCTCAAGGGCTCCGACCGTCATGTTCTGAAGCCCTTCCATCCCTGAGGTGATGACTACATTTCTATCGCTGATTACTTCCCTTATGCCGGAAATAAATCGTTTGTAGGCTTTTCTTACTCCGCCTTCCTGATTTTGCGGTTTGTCGCCCTTAAGCACGGACAGCGCCATAATAAGAGCAACCACTCCGGCAGCTCCGCTTGCAAGGTACGCATATTGGAACTCGGCAAGAGTAGGGCCCGAAGTGCCAGGTGTGCTATGGAGAATAAACCCGCCCAAGGGTGCGCCGAGGAGATTGCCGATGATGGTAACTGAAGAAAACCATGAAAGCATCTCCCCTTTTCTGGCACCTGCCACATCTGCAACGACTGCCATGGCTACGGGTCCGTAGATCGCAGTTGCGAGGCCGTGTACGAACCTGATGATGATCAAGAGGTTGTAATCCTTTACCAGAAGATAAGTAAAGGGCATGACTGCAAATACGACAAGCCCAATCAGCATGGTCCTTTTTCTGCCTATCACATCAGAAAGCGCGCCTGCCGGCAGCTTGAAGAATATGCCGGTAACTGTAGATATACCGACAGCAAACCCTATTGCCTCCGGGCCTGCGCCGAGATAGAGCGCGAAAAGCGGTAGCACAGGACTCCTCGCAAGTGCATACGAAAGCCTGGCAAAGAAGCCCACAGAGCAGAGCGCAGCGAATGGAGACAAGACGTTCATGGCAGGATTCTCGCAGTCAAGTTTGCATCAATCAATAAATCTCCCCTCGCCCCTCTTTGCCTAAGAGGGGAAGCTCCTCCCTTTGACAAAGGGAGGTTAGGAGGGATTATTAATAGAAATGTCTTAATCATTCCACAGCTCAGTGTTTCACTGCTGTCTGTCGGTCATAATAGATGCTCTTGCCGGTTATGCTGACCGGGATGCCCATTACCACTTCGCCCTGAATCAGGCCGATGGCACGCGCCGCTGCTCCAACCCGTTGCTGAACCCGGTTGTCAATATTCAGCATACTCGCTGTCTTTGCTGCTGAGCAGAGGGCAACGCCGATATCGATCATCCTCATCACACAATGCGGGCCTGTGTACCCCATCTCCTTGTCCTGGATCTTTCTGTCCTTTGCGAACTCTGCGCAGGTTGGGTACCCGCAGGCGCCGCAGTCATAGCCTGCAGTCACCGGCTTTGCCAGTCCGACAAGGAGAAGCGCCTGTGAATTCTCGATGTTCGAGGCGTCCCTCAGCCAGAAGGCTTCGTTCGTGCTCTTCGGTGCATAGGTCTTCATCGTCTCTGCGATCTTTTTCAGGTCTTCATCCTTTGTGATCACAACGATCTCAAGAAAATCCTTGCCGCCTGCCTTCGGCGCTGTCCTTGCCGATGCTGCCATAAGCTTTACTGCCATCTCTGTCACTTCTTTCATGATAATCCTCCTTTGTCGTTATGCCTTATACGAACATTTTCCATATGAACCCTGCCAGGGCAGAGCCGATGATAACCGGGATCATTCCCCATTTAAAGAACTGCATGCCCACAAAGGCCACCAGTGATGCACTGAGCGCATACCAGTCAAAGCCTTTTCCTTCAGGCAGAAGCACATGATAGGTAAAGATAACGCAGAGGTTCAGCACTACGCCTACGACCGCTGCTGTAATGGCAGAGAGGGCAGCGCCAAGCTTTTTGTTATTTCTGATCCGTTCGATGTACGGAGCGCCCACAAATATCCACATGAAACAAGGGGCAAAAGTTACCCAGGTTGTGAGCAGACCGCCGATCGCACCTGCTACTGCAGGCTGCAATCCTTTTGCATGGGTGTAGGCCGCAAGGTAACCCACAAACTGCGTGACCATGATAAGAGGGCCGGGTGTTGTTTCTGCAAGCCCAAGCCCGTCGATCATCTGCTCTGGCTGAAGCCAGGCATAATGACTCACTGCCTGCTGGCTGATGTACGCGAGTACTGCATATGCCCCGCCGAAGGTGACCATTGCAGCTTTGCTGAAGAGTATGCCGATGTCAATAAATATGTCGTTCCAGCCTCTCCATAAACCGAGAAGGATAAGCGGCAGAAACCAGAGGGGTATGCATACTGCAATGACCTTTAATGAGTGTCTCCAGTTCGCATGGCTCTCCGCTGAGGGAGCGGATTCCGAACTCACCGGTTCGGCGGGATGTGATGATCTGTTGTTTCCAATAACAACGAAGTTGGCAGGAAGAAAAACACCTCCGCTGTACCCTATCAGTCCGGCAGCGAGGATTATTGCAGGAAAGGGAATTTGCAGAAAGTAGATCCCGATAAATGATAACGCTGCCAGGGAGATGAGCACCCAGTTCTTCAGCGATTTCTTGCCGATGCGGATGACAGCCTCTGCGACTATCGCTGCCACTGCAGGCTTCAGTCCATAGAAGAACGCCTCTACTGCCGGGACGTTTCCCATAGATGCATACAGCCAGGAAAGACCCCAGAGGATGAATATGGAAGGCAGGACAAAGAAGAGGCCTGCAATGATGCCGCCCTTTGTACCGTGCAGCAGCCACCCGATGTATATTGCTAATTGCTGTGCCTCCGGGCCTGGAAGCAACATGCAGTAGTTAAGCGCCTGGAGAAAATGGTCTTCGTCTATCCATTTCTTCTTTTCGACGAGGTCCTTATGCATCATCGAGATCTGGCCTGCGGGTCCGCCAAAGCTGATAAAACCGAGCTTTAACCAGTAACGGAAGGCTTCATTGAATGTCGGTTTTGAAGTCAGGGACATATTTCTTCCCGTCAGCCTTTTGATGCATACAGCATCTCAAATATGGTCATGCCTTTTTCAAGCGCATCGTGGTCATTATTTGCAGTGCGACGTATTCCTTCCAGTATATTCTCCAGGCCTTTAGCCTCGACTGCATCGAACTTGTTATCCTTCATGTCAAGATCGTGGATAATTTCGGCCATCTTTTTGAGGGATTTATCCCTGAGCCCAAAGGATTTCAGAAGCACCTCAAAGGTGCACATGTTACCGCTATGCGTGAATTCGCCCCCGCGGATGTCAAAGGTTACGGAGCTCTTGTCTATAGAATCCATATACTTTTCATCAATAAAATCAAAGACAGCAGATCTGTCTATGAACCTCTTAATGAGCCAGGCTGATGCCATCCTGTCAATGAATGGCCTTTTTCTTGTTATCCAGGTTTTGCCCTGATAATCAGCGGGCGACTTTAATGTCAGTGCTGCAGGCCGTTCGTGTTTTCTTTCAGCTCCCGAAACGATCTTGAGATCAGCATGGATGCGCTTTATCTTTTCGCCCAACGCAGCTCCCTCATGGGAGGAAAAGAAATCAATCTTTTTTATATCTTCAAACTCTTTTTGGAGCCTCGCAAATTGATCTGATATGCCTTTTATATTCTGCGGTTTCGCGCCTTTTTGTATGCTGCTGAGCCTCCGGCCAAGATCATCAAAAGACTTTTCCAGGACCTTGTACTCGCCTGCTCTCTGCTTATCGAAAAAGGCGATAATTTCCGCATCCTTCATGGTATCGATCTTCTCTATGCTGACTACTGCTGCCTCTCCCTTCATGCCGGCGATCTCGGAGACGAGCCACTGAAGAAATTCATAATGCTCGTCATTGAAGGGAAGTATGTACACAGCCCCCTTCATCTGGACAGCTCCGGCCTTAGCCAGCTTTCTCCAGATCCTCATCCTGCTGCTCACAGGCTTTGACGGGACGCTGTAGAAGAACAGGAGCCAGAGGGGCGACTGTTTGGTCTTTTTGGAAGTGTTATGCATGATACAAAAGTAACATGTGTTACATTATCTGTCAAGAGAAAAAATGCGTTTCCAGATTATTCTTGACCACCATCTCAATTACACCTATAATCACGAAAAAGGCGCATGCGGCAAGAATGAATGCTCAGCAGGAAACTTCAAAGAGGAAGATCAAGGGATAGTTGACTTGTTGATTTAAAATGGCATTCAGGACTATATCGATATAGAGGAAAGGGACGAAACGGTGGATACAGGATTTATTAAACTTATCGGAGCAGAGATCAGATACAGTTTTCTAAGAGACCGTGACGCTCACTGGATGCAGGTTATATATACAATCGTTCCGGAAAGGTCTGAACATATTGCAGAGCAGATTCAGACTATTGAGAACGCGGAAAAAGAATTTTACAGCATTTTTAAAATAGGAAATGAGACAGCGGCAGCTAAGCGGTTCTTTTCCAGTGATCTTATTACCCATAATAGCGAAATTGATAATTACAAACAAAGACAGAATACGGATTTCTTTATGTCAGTCACAGAACAGCCTCCTGCTTCCGGCGTAAAACTATCATTATTGGGCATGTGCCTGAACAATATTACAAGCAAGCTTAGAGATGATAACATCATCTGTTTCGATACGACCACAGGAATCAGACATATTTTTGCCGAACACCTGATAGATTCCATCGCTGATGAGCATTCGGATTCGGAAAAGCAGACAGAAAGGATATTCGGTTATTTACAAAAGAAGCTTTCTGACCTTAACGCTTCAATAGAGAAAAGCGTCTTAAGGACATGGATTTATGCTCCTCATGTTGATGCGGATTATCCCGGAATAGTAAAGGCCAGGAAAGATCTCTTCGATAAAATAAACCTGACAAAAGATACACACTATATCGCAAGCACCGGTATTCAGGGAGGGACCGGCGGTCGATTTGCGCGCGTCTCAATGGATGCCTATGCGGTAATCGGAATACCCGAAAAGAATATTCGATACATCCATGCGCCGGAATACTTATGCCCTACGCATATTTATGGTGTGACTTTTGAAAGAGCAACAGCGGTGCAGTTGGGACAAACGGATTTCCTCTTCATTTCAGGAACAGCAAGTATTGACAAAAATGGTGACATCGTCCACCCAGGCAATATTGAAAAACAGACATTACGCACTTTGCAGAACATTTCCGCGCTTCTCGCTTCCGCCGGCTTTGCCAAAGAAGACCTTTCCAGCTTTATTGTATATCTCAGGGACATTGCTGATTATGGTTTTACAAAACCTCTCATCGATCAATATCTGGAAAATTTGCCGGCTGTTTATGTAAAGGCCCCCGTGTGCAGGCCGGGATGGCTTATAGAAATCGAAGCGACCGCTGCGAAATTCATTAATTGAATGGAAAGCTGTTATCATGCATGAAGACTGTTCCATGAGCCGCTATCCGGTAAACGCCAGGATAACGGAATTCCCATTGACGGAAATGCAGTGTTACGACGATGCGACTGTTATACCGGTCGTTAAAGGCTCTTTCTATCTAAAATACGGAAAGCACGCATACTATTTCTACAATTTCAAAAGCCGCAAATGTATCTGCGTGGAAATAGGTCACCGTGATATTATCGCACCGGGGCTATCTCCTTTCATCAAGGCACTGGGCAGGGAAGACACCTTATCGACCAAGGTAAAATTATTTTTTGAAAAATTTCATTACGGTTTTAGTTTCCTTGAACAGATCATGCTTATGACCGTACCGCACACGGTTACTGCCATGGGCAACGGTAAATTCCTGGTAAACTTGTGGTCATATGTGGGACATCTGGAAATAGATTGCAATACCAGGGAAGTTACATATGTAAGATTCAACGGACAAGACAACAATCATGTGCTGGGCGCGCAGCAGTGGCTGCACCGCGCTTCGGACGAAATGTACTATACGACGTATTCGCTTCCGGAATCCCTCAAGAAGATATCCGACCCTTACCGCCCTGTGCCAGGCAAGGTTTTTAAATTGAACCGGAAATCCGGCGCAACCACAGAAATCTGGAACGGCCTTCTGACCGACTATCTCCATGACATTCTGGTTGATAAAACCGGACAATATTGCGTTGTTTGTGAGTTGGGTATGTTCCTGGATGATAAAAAGAATGCCATCCCCTCCAAGGTCCTTATCATAGATATGAAACAGAAACGGCATTGGATCATATCGAAGTTCATCGTAGCTGCTCATGCCCAGTTTGATCCGCAGGAACCCGATGTTATCTATTTTTCCAATCACAATTTTAAATTCATCCCCAGTTCAATTATTACGCTTCTCCGCAAAGCGATCTATTCACTGGAGTTTCTGGGACCGGCTGCTGTTTACAAATACAGGTTAACGCCACAAGGACCGGAGGAGATTGGCGTATTCACCGAGCCTGACATGTTCAGGCTGACAAATTTCCATGTGTTCATGCACCGGGGGGAAAAGATATTGGCGGCAATGGGCTTTCCGAATTTCATTTATCTGGCCGATGCGCAGTCAATGAAGTTTGTACGGAAAATTGTCGTGAATAACCCGAGGTCATATAAATATTTCTACAGGAAAGTTCCTTGTTTCATAGGGACATTCGCTCCCTCACCGGATGGGGAGCGCCTGTATGTGCAGACGACACGCTCATTTCAAATAATTGATGTCGAGAGCGGTGAACCGCTGAACAGCCTGCCTTTATTGTTCAATCACACGGCTGCGAACCATATGAGGACAACACGTGATACGTCTTGGTAAAAGACAGGAGTAAATTGACAAAAAAACCTGCCGTGATCGGAGACGCATGAGAATCGTTTCCGCACATTTGTATGCCTTGCGCATACCTTTCAAAATACCGTTCAGCCACCGGCTTATGACACGCAGCTATTCGGATTCCATCATTGTCAAATTGACTGCGGACAGCGGCGAATCCGGATTCGGCGAAGGGGTTCCCCGCCCTTACATAACAGGGGAAACAGTATCCGCCTCTCTTGATTATATCCAACAGATTTTACTGCCTCTGGTTGAACAGCACAATCTCAGTGAATGGAGCTTGAATACGGAGCCGATGACACTGTTGTCTGAGATCAGCACCATGCTGCCGGGCACGGGGAACGATTCGGTTATCGCCTTTCATGCCTCTAAGACCGCAGTCGAGATTGCGCTTATCGACCTGTTGCTTAAACAGCACGGGAAATCCCTGGGGAGTCTGATATCACCTGTTACGGAGTCGGTCACATATTCCGCTGTCATCACCGCGGATTCGGCGGACAATACAAGAAAGATTGCGTTGAAATGCGGGCAGTATGGGATTAAGCAGGTGAAGATCAAGGTCGGAACGGGTGATGATTATGCTCGGATAGCCGCAGTGCGGGATGCGCTTGGCGGATCAATATCCCTGAGAGTTGATGCAAATTGCGCTTTTGATGTAAAGGGCGCTCTTGCGCTGATCTCATCCATACAGCCGTTCAATATTGACAGTATCGAACAGCCTGTGCCACGGGGAGATGTCAATGCCCTGGCAGAAGTCAAGAAGCATTCCTCCATTGCAGTCATGACCGATGAATCATTGATTACTGAAAAAGACGCCGCAGAATTGATTGAAAAAGCAGCCTGCGATCTTTTTAACCTGCGAATATCAAAAAACGGCGGTATCTTCAAGACATTGCGGCTTGCCGAGATGGCGCGAAAGGCCGGCATCGGTTTTCAACTCGGCTGTCAGGTGGGTGAGACCGCCATTCTATCGGCGGCAGGAAGGCACATGGCTGCACACCTGAATGATGCAAAGTTCGTTGAGGGTTCATACGGGGAGCTTCTGCTTGAGGAGGATATTGCAGATGAAGCCGTCCAATTCGGTTATGCCGGCAAAGCGCCTCTCCTAAAGGGGCCCGGCTTAGGCATCCGGGTACGTGAAGACCTTTTGCAAAAATACGCTGAAAAAACAATAGCAGTGGAGATGCGATAGCGTATGAGCCTTTTTCTTTCTTCAATCATACGCGCAGGCGGGGCGCTGGATCGACGCGCGTTTGCATGGGCTGTGCGCCATCCCAGCCAGGCGCAGAAAGAATTCCTGTTCCGCCTGATAAAGAAAAACAAAAACACCCGATACGGCAAACAATACGCTTTTCCATCAATAACCAGTGAAAAGGATTTTCGTAACAACCTGCCGGTGGTGGAATATTCGGATATTGAGCCCTATATTGAGCAGATTAAAATGGGAAGCCGAAATGTTCTGACAGCCGAGACGGTTTTCATGTTTAACCTGACCAGCGGCACCACTGCCCGCCCGAAGTATATTCCCATCACCCGTCAGGGACAGAAGCGAACAGGGCGACTGATGCGGCAATGGTTTTCTCACGCACTGTCCGCCCACCCGTTATTGCTCGACAAAGGTTTTCTGAGTATAACAGGGGCCGCCATAGAAGGGCGCTGCAACAGTGGAATACCCTACGGAAGCGCCTCCGGGATGATCAATAACTCTCTGCCGGCCTTAATGCGGAGATCGTTCGCAGTACCAGCTGCTGTGGCGGAAATAACGGATTATGATATCCGTTATTATTTGTTGGCGCGGCTGGCTTACGAGAAATCTATATCCTTCATTGCAACCCCCAATCCGCTCACACTGGTAAAGCTTGCAGAAACTGCGCTTGGGCGGCAGGAAGAGATTATCAGATCCATTCACAATGGATGCCTGTCCGATACCCTTCAGAGCAAACAAAGCTGTATAAACTCAGGTATCCCGGGTACGCTTTATTCAATGCTCAAGCCCAACCGGGTGCGGGCTGCCTTTTTGGAAAAGATGCTGGGGAAAACAGGCCGTCTTCTGCCTGCTGATTGTTGGCCTGATCTCACGCTTGTCGGGTGCTGGCTCGGAGGCAGCATCGGATTTCATATGGATTCTCTTGACAGATATTACGGAAGTGTTGCCCTGAGGGATATCGGATACATGGCCAGCGAAGGCTGCATCACGCTTCCCATCGAGGATGCCACCCCTGCCGGCATTCTGGCGTTGCAGAATAACTATTATGAATTCATTCCGGAAACGCAACTTGATAGCAGGCATCCGGATATCCTGACTGCAGGCGAATTAGAAGAAGGAAATTGCTATAAGATTATTTTGACCAACGAAAACGGTCTTTACCGGTATGATATCAATGATATTGTAAGGGTTGAAGGTCTCTATCATCAAACGCCGGTCATTTCTTTTTTGCGCAAAAGCGGCAATGTTCTGAATATCGCGGGCGAGAAACTGCATCTGAACCATTGCCTGTCGGCAATCGACAGGCTTCAGTCGGAGGTTCCCCTCGGCATTCACCAGTTTCGCATCGTCGCAGACCTGACTAATCTGCGCTATGAGTTTCTTCTCGATATCCGATCAAAGGTTCCCGAAAAAGCCATGCATAATGCATTGCTTGCGGCCCTTGATGCATATCTTTGCGAAAGCAATATCGAGTATGATTCAAGACGCAGATCGAAACGGCTTAATTCGCCATGTATCCATCTGATGGATTCTTCATGGGAGGATGATGTGCGCAAAGAGCGCGCTCAGTGCGGGCAACGCGATATTCAGTATAAATGGGTACAGCTTTCCTCAGAAAGAAACAAAGTGGATTACGGACATATCAGATATACGATACAGTGAAAGAGGTTATTCCATGACAAAGAAATTCATACAGGGGGCGATTGCCTCTTTGCTAATCGTCCTGGTCCCTGTAATTGGAAATAAGGCAATGCTATCGGCTCCCCATCTATGGATACTGATTGTAATTGGTATACTGGCGTCGCTCTTTCAGCCGGAGTACAATCCTTTTAAGCGTTCACCAAACACCGAAGATAAAGGCACTGCCAATCAGATTATCTGGTCTATATATTTCACTCAACTCTCTGTCTTGATTGAGGCGTCATATTTCCGGCATCCCGAAAGCATTTCCTGGAGCACGCTCACAACCTTCGCGCTTATCCTGATGGTATCCGGCCTTGCAATCCGCACCTGGGCGGTCTTTACGCTGGGCAGATATTTCACCTGGCATATTTCCACTCAGAAAAATCAGACAATAATTATGACTGGCCCCTATGCATTCGTGCGTCATCCCGGCTACTTTGGTGCGTTTCTCACTTACGCAAGCACCGCGCTCTTTCTAAAAGCATGGTTTTCGTGCATTTTATCCTTTCTCATATTGCTCTTCGCATTTCTGCGCCGCATACATTATGAAGAAAAGGAATTGAAACTCAATCTTGGAAGTCAGTATGATTCCTATTGCATTAACGTGAAAAGATTCATCCCGGGCATTTGGTAAATTTGCAAGTTATAGGTTTTCTGCGCTACGGGCAAAAAAAGGGGCCCGTTTTGCGGGCCCGAGGGTAATGGAGGGTTCCGAGGTATTCTCGGATTTATATGTTATGCATTCTCTCTGAATTTGCGATGAATATTGGATTAACTTTTGTTCATAATTCATAACTGCTTAGGTGGATAGACTGTAGGTTTATTTATCCTCTGGAGGACACTCTGGAGTGTGTTAAGGTGCTTAATGGTGGATAGGGGGGAAGAACCATTAGGGAGGCAGCAGCGAGGCAGATGATTATCTGACGAGATGTTCTTTTTCCCAGATGACCGCCTGCTCATAGGAAGCGAACTGCCTTTCCCTCTGACGGAATTCTTTGAAATGGACCGAGCGTCTTCCCTTTGTTATCACTGTGCCGAGTGCTGCATGGAGCATTTCATGGTAGATGACAAATTCAAGGAAGAACTCTGGCACGGTTTTCCTGTCGAGGATAGAGTTTATTTTTATGGTTTGGGAATCCCGGCAATAGCTTCCAAGGGTCACGCGCCGTGTTCTCCTGCCCGACACTCTCCTGCCCCAGGTTATGGAGGCAGTGATCTCTCCATGAAAATACTCGGCATTGACCTGATCGAACAATGTCGCGAGACAGTGGCAAGCACCCTCTGTCCTGAGCGGTCTTCTCCTCGTGGCCCGGGATTTCAATGAACTGCTGCGCTGTCGAATGAAGGCCTGAATAACAGGCCGGGCTGACTTCCTGTTTTTGATAAAGTCAGCAACTGCCTGAATAACAGATTCGTCTGCCTCAAGAAATATTCTGTGGATGCGAAGGCTGAGTTTCTTCAGCCCCTTTTTTATCGAGAGCATGCTCGTTCGGTTATCAGTAACCGTAAGCCCGATATCCCTGCCGAGTATATTTTTCAGGGAAGATTGCAGAGAATATTCATCACGGAGAAAGGGTAGGCTGAGCTGGCCTGAGCTGAGTTGGGCGGAATAATCCGAATTACTCATCCGCAGCTTTTTTAAAGGCAGGTTCCATACTGATCTTTTCCCAGCGGTACCAGAAGGTCTTGTAGCTCATACCGAGAAGCTTTGCCGCCTTGGCAACAACGTTGTTCGATTTTGCCATTGCCTTTTTTAAAAGGTTCTTCTCAAACTCTTCGAAGTTTATTCCCTCCTCAGTGAGTTCAAAATCCCATACTCCTGAGGGCTGTGAATAGCAGAGCTCGCTCTTTATGTCTTGCAGGCTGATCGCGTCATGATCGCTCAGGATGATTGCGCGTTCGATAACAGATTCCAATTGCCGGATATTGCCGGGCCAGGAATATTCGATGAGTGCCCTGAGTGATGCCTGGTCAACACCCTTTATCCTCTTGCCGAACTCGCGGTTATATTTTGTCCTGAAGAATGCAACCAGCTCCGGGATGTCTTCCTTGCGCTCCCTGAGAGGCGGAAGCTGGATCGTAACAACCTTGAGGCGATAGTACAGGTCCTCCCTGAAACCGCCTTTTGAAAGTTCCTTTATAAGGTCCTTGTTTGTTGCGGTGATGATCCTGACGTCGATTTTGATAGGATCCTTTCCGCCAAGCCTTCTGATCTCCCTGTCCTGAAGAACCCGGAGAAGTTTTGACTGCATCATGAGAGGCATATCGCCGATCTCGTCAAGGAAGAGTGTGCCGTTGTTTGCAGCTTCGAAAAGGCCGATCTTGCGCGCCGAGGCGCCGGTGAAGGCCCCTGGCTCATACCCGAACAACTCGCTTTCAAAAAGATTCTCAGGTATGGCAGCGCAGTTAAGCGCAATAAAGGGCTTTGTGCTGCGCGGGCTGTTATAATGTATAGCCCTCGCAATAAGCTCTTTTCCTGTGCCGCTTTCCCCACTGATCAGCACCGTAGCAGGGCTGCCTGAAACCTTTTTCATGATCCCGATCGCTTCCTGCATTTTTGATGATTTGCCGACAATGCCTTCCATACTGAATTTGTCGTACAGTTCTTTTTTGAGCTGCAGGTTTTCTTTCAGGAGTTCAGCATGCTCAGTTGCCCGCCTGACAGTAATGAGCAGATTGTCCTTTTCGAGCGGTTTCTGGAGATAGTCAAAGGCACCTTTTTTCATCGCTTCGACTGCTGAGCCGACCGTTCCGTGTGCTGTCATAACAATGAAAGTCAAGGAAGAGATCCCGGCCCGTGCTGTTACAAGGAGCTCTATACCATCCATGCCTTCCATCTTGAGGTCAGTAAGGATTACGTCAGGATGGAATTTTCCTATGGTCTTGAGCGCTTCCTCTCCTGATGCCGCTGTAAGGGTTTCATATCCCTCGTCATCAAGGATCGTCTTCAGGATATCCCGCTGCAGCGGTTCGTCGTCAACAACGAGGATTACAGACATGTCAGACCTCTCTTTCCAGCGGCAGGGCTATGGTAAATGTGGTGCCTCTGTCTTCCATGCTTTTTATCTCCACCTTCCCCTTGTGTTCTTCAATGACCCTTTTTGTCAGTGCAAGTCCAAGCCCAAGCCCCGTAGTCTTTGTTGTAAAGAACGGGTCAAAGACTCTTGAGATGCGGTCCTCGGGAATCCCGATGCCAGTATCCTCAATGATAAAAAGAAAACTGTTGTCGTGCTGTTTTGTCGTAACAGTAATTACTCCTCCCACAGGCATTGACTGAAAGGCATTGAGGATGATGTTATACAGGCAGGACTTGATGAACTCAGGATCAACGAAAAGTTCCGGCAGTGGTTCGCAGGACTTCCTGATCTCAATATGTTCTATCTGCGCCTTGGCAGTTACAAGATCGATCACCTCATCAATCAGTTTGTCTATGTCAGTCATCTGGCGGTTAAGTTCAAGCGGCCTTCCGAACTCAAGAAAACTCTCAGCAAACCTGCTCACCCGCTGGATTTCCTTTTTGATGTTGACGATCATGGAATCGAAGTTCTTTTGCGTGGAACTGTCAGCAGGTTTATATTTTTCCCTGATCAGGTCTATTGAAAGGCTGATGAAATTGAGCGGGTTTTTGATCTCATGGGCAATGCTCGTTGCAAACTGACCTATGCCTGCAAGGTGCTCTGCCTTTCTCAGTTTCTCCTCGAGGTCGCGCTGTTCCCTGAGGCGCCCTACCATGAAGTTGAAGCTCTGCGCCAGTTTTCCAATCTCGTCTTGCCTGTCAACGTTAAGTTCGTGATTCAGATTGCCTGCAGCAACGCTTTGCGCAACTCTCACAACTTCTTCAATCGGTTTGGTGTAGCTCCTGGCAAGATATACGGTCAGCAACATGCCGATGGCAAAGACAAAAATGACGGCGAAAAGTCTGGCAAGAAGACGTTTTCGCATGGTGGTCGAAAAGTCATCGGTATTGATCGTTAAATGGATGTATCCAAAATGCTTCTCTCCTGCAACGACAGGGATGATTACATTGTAAGCGTGGCCTTCTTCACCTGTTGCGGTCTCACCCAGTTCCGCCTTGAAGATCAGTTCCTTTCGTTTAGTGGAAAGGTCTTTCCCGATCTTCTTTGGATCCGTGCTTGAGATGATCTTGTCAGAGCTGTTGCTGATGATCGAGATCTCCTTGACACCCCGCGTATTGAGTTTCTTGAGGTAGCCTTGGAGTCTTTTTTCGTCAGTAGCGCCTGTGCTGGTCACTTCCTCGACGCCGACCTGAATGGCCTTGGAGAGTTCTACTGTCTGGCTTTCGAACTCGCGGTATATGGCCCTTTCGGTCTGAAAATAGAGGAGAAAATAGATACTCAGAAGACTGATGCTCAGCAGGAGCATCATAGCCACGAGTTTCTGGTTCAGGGAAAGCCTGAGAAAATAGTTCCGGATGCTGTTTCTGATAATCTGCATAGTGGTATTGTTAAGGAATCGTCTCTGGTCTGTCAATGCGGAATTGTCTTAATATGACAAGACCTTCCCGGGCTTTTGAAAAGCCCGGGAAGGTCTTATTGCTTTATGGATAATGCAGATTAGTAACCAGCTGACTTCTTTGCAGGAGTTTTCTTCTCTTCAGCCTTCGGAGTTGCAGCAGGTTCAGGCGCATCCTTACTTTGCAGAAGCAGCCTTGATAATGATCTTGTTTGCGGTGTTATTATCGCCAGCCTCGTCATATTCTACTGCGACCTTGTCACCAGCCTTGACATCAGAGAGTGTCTTCTTGTCCTTGCCGTCCATGATCTTTGTTTTGTCATTGGCTGTCAGGGCAATTTCACCCTTTTTCGGGCCCTTTACTGTGAGGGTGTTGGCCTTTGCATCGATGGCAATAACCTCACCGGTTACGGTAGCCTTCTTTGCATTCTTCTTCTCTGCAGCAAAAGCTGCTGTGACTGTGAATGACAACATGAGAGCAATGATAAGTGCTAATACCTTCTTCACAATATGTCACTTCCTTTCATCTTGAGATGAACCTCTGCTTAGCAAGCAGAGGTTAAGTAGAATTACAGATATGATGCCACAAAAAACACAATAAGGGCACTGCTATGAAAGAGGAAAGTTTCGCTCTTGGGAAAAGGTATACTCTTTCAGGAAGACGGTTTTGTTGAGAGCAGGCCAAGCTCTTCAGCATATCTTCGGAATAGTTCAAACCCCTCCCGGTGCTCTTCACTGAAATCATAGGAAATATTCTTCCAGTAAGAAACGAGCCCGTCGACAGAGAGGATGCCACTGAATGGAGAGACCTCTGCTATGCCTCTCAGATCAGTCAGGGCTCGTTCCTTTGCCTTGTCAAGATCCTGCTTGAAAGTGCGGATCAGGCGGCCCCTCTCCTTTTGGCTCTTTTTTCTGACCAGCCAGAGGGCGTATGTAAAGGGAAGGTTCGTATGCTCTTTCCAGAGCTGTCCGAGATCGTAGATATGCAGGTCAGGCCGGCGTGATGCCTGAAAAAGCGCGTCATCGCCGATAAGGAGATAGGCCGTATGAGATTCGATTGCCTGTTCGAACGGTTCCGATGTCTGCATATAGGTACAGGAAAGACCGCAGAACTTTCTGCAGATGATCTGGAGCAGGGCTATGGATGTCTCTGACTGTGAGGTCATGAGGATAGTTTCTCCTCCAAGCTCTTTGATCGGTTTTTTGCTGAAGAGCAGGACGCTACCAACCGGTCCGTTTGAATCGATCGAATGGTTCTCGATAATATCGTACAGGCCGGGGTTTTTCAGATATTCGATAGACGATGACCAACTGATATCGATTGAGCCCTCCCTAAGCATCTTATTGAGGGCTGAGGGCACGCCCTCGATGAACTCATACGACGAGCAGTCTGCTTCTTTTTTGAGTATATAAAAGATGGGCCAGACATTGGCGTAGGATATCTTGCCAATGCGAAGTTTCATAAGGACACCTTGAAAGAGTGAAGACAGAAGACAGAATTCAGAATAGAGAATTTGGAAGACAGCGAAGAGAATAGTACAAAAAGTTCGTTTTCGTGCTGATTGCTGCTTTTTTTCATCCCTTTACCACTCCCATGGGCCTCAATCTTGCGACTCTTGTTGCTATCCCTGCCTTATGCACAACATTGACAACATTTGAGATATCCTTATATGCCTCTGACATCTCCTCAGCAAGTGTCTCTCTTCCTGCTGACCGCACTATGATACCTTTGTCTTCCATTTCCCGCCAGATCGCACGGCCTTTTGCCCGGCGTATTGCCTGGTGCCGCGACATGACTCTGCCGGCGCCATGGCAGGTCGAACCAAAGGTCTCCTGCATTGCCTTTTCCGTGCCAAGCAGAACATAGGATGCCCGTCCCATGTCCCCCGGGATCAGTACAGGCTGGCCGAAATGCTTGTACGCATCAGGCAGTTCAGGATGTCCGGGCGGAAACGCACGCGTGGCCCCTTTCCGATGAACCATCAGTTTTTTCTTTTTGCCGTTAACCGTATGTTCTTCGATCTTGGCGATGTTATGGGCAACATCATAAACAAGCTGCATGCCCAGTTCTCCGGGGGAGGCGCCCAATGTTTTCATGACTGCCTCGCGGCTCCAGTGCATGATGCACTGTCTGTTTGCCCAGGCATAGTTCGCTGCAGCGCGCATAGCCCCAAGATAGTCCTGTGCCTCAGGGCTTGAAATCGGTGCGCAGGCGAGTTCCTTGTCATAGAGTTGGATGCGATATTTTTTTGCTGCACGCTCCATCACCTCAAGAAAGTCAGTGCATACCTGATGGCCAAACCCGCGTGAACCTGTATGGATTATGAGCGTCACCTGTCCTTCAAAAAGACCGAACCCATCAGCTGCCTTCTGATCATAGATCTCGTCAACATATTGTATCTCAAGAAAATGGTTTCCGCCTCCGAGTGTGCCCTGCTGCGCCTGTCCGCGCTCGTATGCCTTGCTGCTGATAAGGGATGGATCAGCGCCATCAATGCAGCCATGAGATTCGATGCGCTGCAGGTCAGATGCTTCACCATACCCGCTCTCTACAGCCCACCGCGCGCCTTTGATCAGAACCTGTTTTTCGTCATTCAGGCTGAGGCGTATCTTGCCCTTTGAGCCGACACCTGAGGGAATCTCCCTGTACAGGACCTCTACGAGGTCCTTGATCCTCGGGAGCAGATCCTGTTTCATCAGGTTGCTCCTGAGGAGGCGGACGCCTCAGTTTATGTCGTACCCGACGCCTCCGGGTGAGATAATACCGTCATTCAGGTCAAAGGCTGCAACGCCTCCGATCGGGAACCCATACCCGTTATGGATGTCAGGCATGGCAAGGGATGCCGTCACAATGCCGGGAAGGGTGGCAACATTCGCCACCTGCTCGATGGCTGATGTCTCCAGATCCTTTTCAAGGGTCCTGTCAACATAGATGATGCCGGGGACGCGCATGCCGTCCTTGTATGAGACCGGCACCTCAAGTCGTGTGTCATCAAGCCGCTTCAGTTTTTCAAGAGACATAAATTCTCCTTTTGTTAATGGCTGGCTGAATATAAGTATATCGCAAAAGAGGGATAATCAGGCGCATGAATCTGCACGACTGTATAACCAGCATAACTGATCCTGTTTTCCGATCCTGAACTCAACGCCTCGCTATTCGCTGCTTGATTGCGAACCCCACCGGCAAGAATATTAAGCCCTGCCCAGATATTTATATTGCACGTAAGCAATTTGTCTTCTATAATCAGATATGACGGAATGGGTAAGCCGATCGGTGGCTTAAAAGCAAAAAGGCGAGTCGAAATGCATCAAAAGCAACCAATATATCCCAAAATCTATCTCCGAGAATCACCCTGTGCAATAATGCCCAGGCTCGATATTTACTTCCGTCTCTGCTGCATCTTCATTATCTTCGTTGCGTTTCTGTCCATAACCGCGAGCGCCCATGCCGCATCTCGTCCGCAATCCATCAAGGTCGTCATGGACAACAACTACCCGCCCTATATCTTTCAGAACAGTGAGGGCAAGTTGCTGGGCATCCTGATCGACCAGTGGCGCTTATGGGAACGGAAGACCGGCATCAAGGTCGAGATCAGCGCTATGGATTGGGGCAAGGCCATCAGTCGTATGCAGGCCGGCCACTTCGATGTTATCGATACCATCTTCAAGACCGAGAACCGCTCCACCTGGCTTGACTTCTCGCAGGGTTATACCAAGATTGAGGTCCCTATATTTTTCAACAGAGATATCACAGGCATAACCGACATGGCCTCCCTGAAAGGTTTTGTCGTAGCTACCAAGACTGGCGATGCTGCCGTTGAACTCCTCAAACGCAACGGCATTGAAAACCTGTTGCTTTTCGACAGCTACGAGGCCATCATCCGGGCGGCCATGGAGCAAAAAGTCAATGTCTTTGTAGTCGATAAACCGCCAGCCCTCTATTTTCTTTACAAGTTTGGTATTCATGATCAGTTCAAATACTCAGCCCCCCTGTATATCGGTGAATTCCATCGGGCCGTTAGCAAGGGAAGGGGCGACTTGCTACACGTGGTGGAAGAGGGCTTTGGCCGAATCACGGCCGACGAACTGAAAAAAATTGAAAAAACCTGGTCCGGTTCATCTCTCACAGATCCTTTTCCCATATGGTATTTCTTTATTGTTGCCGGCAGTCTTGCCTTGCTCACTATTGTCATGTTTGTCTGGAATCGTTCCCTCCGTAATGCTGTCTGCGCCAGAACTGCCGAGCTGAATGCAAGTATGGAGGCACTGCGTGGATCTAATGAATTATTTTCTGTCTTTAT
This sequence comes from uncultured Nitrospirota bacterium, assembly GCA_947085015.1. Lineage (GTDB taxonomy): Bacteria > Nitrospirota > Thermodesulfovibrionia > Thermodesulfovibrionales > UBA6898 > UBA6898. Next base: position 2,033 of record CAMTUV010000040.1, on the reverse strand, counting down.
GCGTCACTCCCCCATTTATACCTACATAAAAGCAGTGACGCCCACCGAAAGTCGTGTTATACAAGCCAGCGGCAATTTTCAACAGATGATCGGCATCCCTGGTCAGGAGATGATTGGCAAGACCACGGCGGAGTTGTTTCCTGCCGAATTAGCCGCGAAGATCACCGCGGACGACTGGGCTGTAGTGGCCAGGGGTAAAGTGCTGCAAATAGACGAGGACCTGAACGGCCGGAACTATACTACGATCAAGTTCCCGATCGTCCTGGGTGATCAAACCCTGCTCGCGGGTTACACGATTGACATTACCGAGCGCAAGCGGGCGGAGAAGGATTTAATAGACACAACTCAACGACTCCAGCTTGCCACTCATTCCGCCAGGCTTGGGATCTGGGACTGGGACATTGTCAATAATACTATGATCTGGGATGACCGGATGCTTGAACTCTACGGTCTTACATTGGAAACATTTCCTGGGAGCATCGAGGCATGGCAGAATGGCCTTTATCCCGAAGATCGTGACAAATCCATTGCAGAATTCCAGGCTGCCTTAAGAGGCGAGAAAGAGTGGGATGCAGACTTCAGAGTATTGCACCCTGACGGAACAGTAAGGCAGATCAAGGCCAATGGTATTGTTATCAGGGATTCTAAAGGGGCTCCTGTCCGTATGCTTGGAGTGAATTTTGACATTACTGAGCACCGACAACTCGAAGCCCAACTCCGCCAGTCCCAAAAGATGGAATCTGTCGGTACCCTTGCCGGAGGCATAGCCCATGACTTCAACAACATGCTTTCCGCCATAATTGGCTATGGCAGCCTGAGCCTTATGAAGATGGCAGAGGACGATCCCAACCGCCTCAATATCCAACACATACTTGAGGCCTCGGAAAAGGCAGCCCATCTTACCAAGGACCTGCTTCTGTTCAGCAGGAAACAGGCAATAGACAGAAAACCGCTTGATCTTAATGAGACAATCAGGAGACTGCAGAAGTTCCTCATACGAGTCATCGGAGAGGACATTATCTGCAATACAAGGTTTTCTGAGGAAAAGCTTATGATATCAGCAGATTCACACCAGTTTGAGCAGGTTCTTATGAACCTCACCACAAACGCCCGAGATGCCATGCCAAAGGGCGGCGCTTTCACGATCACCACAGAAGAGGTAAATCTGGATGAAGAGTTTGCCTCCCCGCGCGGGCTCAGTAAACCCGGCAGACATGCCCTGATCAGCATCTCAGACACAGGTCATGGGATGGACAAGGAAACCAGGGAGAAGATATTCGAGCCTTTCTTTACGACCAAGGAGGTCGGCAAAGGAACTGGATTAGGCCTTGCAGTTGGATACGGCATTATCAAACAGCATGACGGACATATCAATGTTTATAGTGAGCAGGAGATAGGCTCGACATTCCGGATATACCTTCCTCTGATAGAATCAGCAGAAGCTGAGGATAAAGCGGCTGTGGCAGAGGAACAGCCTGTAGTGGGAGGCACAGAAACGGTCCTGGTGGCTGAGGACGATGAATCGCTTCGGAGGCTTAACCATAGTGTATTAAAGGAGTATGGGTATACGGTCATCGATGCGGTTGACGGCGCAGATGCGGTAAATAAATACAAAGAAAACAGAGACAGAATCAAGCTTCTTCTGTTTGATCTGGTGATGCCCAGAATGAATGGCAGCGAGGCATATGATGAGATACGAAAGATAACGCCTGATATCAGGGTCATCTTTGCGAGCGGATACTCCCCTGACATAGTCCGGCAGAAGGTGCTGCTCGATGAGGATGCCCACTTGATGTACAAGCCTGTTTCTCCCTTTGACCTTCTGAGGAAGGTGAGGGATGTGCTGGATAATGGGAAGGCATAAGTTGTTCTGCAGAACTGGAACAGCTAAATAGAGTCTGTTTATAAAGTCAGCTTTTTTGCTTTTTGTTTGTCATTCCGGCTTGACCGGAATCTTTCTGATGGCTTTACAGAAGGATTCCCGACGCGCTTCACTTGCGGGAATGACAGCCTTTTTTGTGATTCCCGCAGTT
>CAMTUV010000039.1:0-41796 GCA_947085015.1 uncultured Nitrospirota bacterium | reverse complement strand
TCCGATTGTCAAAGTCAGAAATTTTACAGCAACGGTTGTTGAAAAAGTGGGGAATATTCCTGGCCCCAGGGGGGGAATTAATTTGGCCCTAACTGAGGAATTGTTTTGGACCCAACTGGGGAATTACTCTGGACCTCGACATATGACGGGAAGAACCATGAAATTCTATTACATGACAATGGAGAATCTATGAAGGGATGGGTTTATGTAATTTCCAATCGGGCAATGTCCGGCCTCGTTAAGGTTGGGTATTCTATGAAAGATCCCCGCATCAGAGCAGAAGAGTTAGACCATACCGGTTCACCTCATCCCTATGAGGTTGAATATGAAGTTCATGTAGACAATCCCAAAGAGGTTGAATCTAAGACTCATAGTCAGTTGAAATTGTTTCATGAGGAAGACGCTGCATTCCACCAATCCTATTGAGAGCATGTTTTCAACCGTGAGGGATTGTGAAGGCAACATCAAGCGCTATCGTAACAGCAGAATGATGCAACGGTGGCTGGCCTCAGTGCTTCTGCATTGCGAAAAAGGATTCCGTCGGATTAAAGGGTTCGCTTCAATTCCCGATGTTGTCAAACGGATTGAAGCAGGCGAAGAAATTATCCAGAGCCAAAAGATTCTTAAAAAGGCTGCTTGAGGGAGATACTTGGATATGGCTCTGCTCAAGATAATCGATCCTGGCGCAATTGGTAATTTCATTATTTCGGAAAACAGAATAACAATGACTGAAAGGAAACAACAGAGGAATTGAAGAGTGTCACTCAGATGATTTCAACTGAAAATTTGACTAGGTCCATCTGTCCCCACTATCAGTTCGGGATTATCTTTATCTTTCCATGCACCGAAACTCTCGTTGAGCGACTTTTTAAGTCTGCTACGCTTCTGCTCTTTTCGCAGGATATTTTTTATCATTTTTTCTCAAGGGAGGCGCTGAAAGCCGCTAATCTGGTCAAAGTGCCGGTCAAAGGCAAAGGCATTCTTTAACTTCAAAGATTGCATGACAGCGAAGCTTGTGCAGTCAGTAAAACTGAATGACTTGTCAGCATATTGTTTGAAGATGCGGAATGCCTCATCATCGAGCCGGAGCGAAATATCAACGATATCGAACAGACCACTTTTTCTCAGACCGTCACGAAATCCTACAGCCGCCTCATGGGAGACTTTCATTCGGAGATAGTTGAGCGTTTCGCAAATAACAAAATTCGTCGTTACGAAACGCGTCCCTTTTGCCCTGGCCTGTTCATACCATTCCCTCGCCTTTTGGTGGTTCTCATCTGCTGCGTCTGCAAGGGCTATGAAGGCGCCGGTATCAACAAATACCTTCACTTGGTCTTCCCGTAAAGATAGTGGTTGTGCTTTGATGAGCCGTCCCGGGTAGAAGACTTTGCCATACCTATCACGTGGTCAAAGGGATCTTCTCCCTTATCTTTTGTCTGGTTGGGAAGGGTGAGAGTCTGTTCGATGGCCTCGCGGATAAGCTGGTTTACGCTTTTTTTTTCTTCAATGGCTCTGTATTTGAGCGCTTTCAGTAGTTCCTCCGGCAGGCGTATGTTCGTCGCAGTATTCATGTCTGATCTCCTTCAGTTCGTAATTATGTATACCATAATACCATAGTGGCACGATAAGCTGGTAGCTATTTCATCGAGGATTTTTCTGGTATTCCATTTCGAAACCAAGTCGATGGGCCAGGCATTAACTCTCTTCCCTTGCCCTCATTCCCACGACCAGAAACCAGACGATCGAGCCTAACATGATGAACCAGCCAAGGGCCTTGAGCATGGCTGCGATGTAGTGGTCATACTTCAGCATCTTTAGCGATCCCAGTATGATGTTCCAGTCATGCTCTCCGCCGCCGACAAGAGGAAGCGCAAGGGTACGGGCGTCATTTACATAAACGCCGATATTGAGCAGGTTTTCGCCAAGCCAGAAGGCACAGAAGAAAACGCCTGCAGTTTCCTTTCTGATAAAGAAATAGACAAGGATGCTGAAGGGGATGATGAGCTGCATGAGCGTGCCGCCCCAGATGCCGATCATCTCGCCGAAGATCGAAAAGAAGAGATGGCCGAACTCATGAAAAGGCAGGTTCACATGGTCAAGAAAAAGAAATTCTCCGGATCGGATCAGCGCGTAAATACAGAAGGCGAGGGCAGCGAGCGCACCGCCCACTAATGCCGGTTTGGGGACGGGTTTCCAGTCAGGGTTGTTGGTATCGAGGAAGAGTCTCTTCACCGTTTGAGCTTTGCCTTCTTAATCAGAGCCGTCTTTTCTGTTGGTGTAAGCCGGTCGGTCTTGTCCCAGTCTTCGATCTGCCTGTCTGTGTACATCTCTATCTCGAAGACCGCGGCAGGCCTCAGAACAAGTTCATTGCCTCTGTCTTCGATGATGACGGTGCCGCCTTGCATGATGCCTGCCCTCTTGCGGATGGCTGCGGGCAGCGTAATTTGACCCCGGCGGCTTACGATAAGTGTCTCTTTCATGTGCCCTCTTGTTTACGATGAGTCTCTAACCGAAATACTGGAAATCACTAGAAGCCATCTCAAAAATAAAACCAACTGCTTAAAGACTCTGTCATTCCCGCAAGTGAAACGCGTCGGGAATCCTTCTTTTCCTGAAAGATTCCGGACAAGCCGGAATGACAATCATACTATGAATATACGTTTTTTTGTGTGGCGCAGGTATTTTTGAGATGGCTTCTAATGCAGCACGATGGGCATAGGAGCCAGAAAGTATCTACGTGCTGGATTTTGAGCGGTGATCTCACTCCCTCTCCATGATAACGATCAGCTGCTGGTCGCCCAGGGAGAAGGCCTCCTGCACAGTGCCCTTGACCGTGATCTTTGTGCCTTTCTTTGGCAGTGGCTTTTGGGTCACCACGATGATCTCGCCCGAGCGGTCTTTGACCACAAAATACTTCATCACAAAGAGACTGAAGAGTTCGGTAACTTCTCCTGACACTGTAACAGGTTTTCCGCTGTAGTCGCGGGGATTATCAAGTATCTTCTTTATCGGCGTTGCCATCAGGCCGCTGCAGCCGGCTGAGAGAGAAATAACCAGACAGGCTGCGACGAATGTTCTCTGTAAAACAATGTTCATAATGTCACCTCAGTTTTTATCAGGATTCTTTTTCCCATCCATACTTGCCTATGAGAGGAACAAAGACGCAGGGAGTGTGGTAATCCTCTTTTAGTCCCTGTTCGGTTTTCGTGATCTTCAGCAGCTGCTGTGAATATCTGGTCCCGACTGGAATAACAAGAATGCCGTTCATGGCGAGCTGCTCCATAAGGGGCTCCGGGATATTCGGTGAGGCAGCGGTGATTATGATCCTGTCGAACGGTGCTGCTTCAGGCCACCCTAATGTGCCGTCTCCTGTCCTTACATGGATATTGTCATACCCTAACGTACGGTACTCTGCTGCTGCCCTGTCAGCGAGCAGGGCGATGCGCTCAACGGTGTAAACTTCTTTTACGAGCTCTGCAAGCACTGCCCCCTGGTATCCTGATCCTGTCCCTATTTCGAGTACCTTTTCCGCGCCCTTCAGTTCAAGTAATTCGGTCATGATCGCAACCATATACGGCTGGGAAATGGTCTGACCCTCTCCGATCGGCAGTGCCATGTCATCGTACGCGCCGGCGAGGTTATGCCCTCCTGCAAATATATGCCTCGGAATCTGGCGCATAGCATCCATTACCCTTTTGTCCCTGATCCCCCGGGGGATCAGCTGATTCGCAACCATTGCATCTCTTAGTTTCTGATAGTGAGTATTCATATTATCTCTTTCACCACCCATCGCCACTTGCCTAACGCCTTTTGCCTATAGCCTGTTCAGAATCTCCCGTGCTGCGACAACGCCTGATGCAGAAGCCTGAATGAGCCCGCGGCTTACTCCAGGGCCGTCTCCTGCAGCAAAGATGTTTGGTATCTCGGTTTCGAGGTTGTTTGTGAGCTTCAGCTGCATGGAATAGAACTTTACCTCAACGCCGTAAAGCAGAGTATGGCGAGAGTTAACGCCGGGAGCTATCTTGTCCAAGGCCTCAAGCATCTCCAGGATGTCGGATAGATAGCGGTAGGGAAGGGCAAAGCTCAGGTCACCGGGAGTCGCATCCACGAGCGAGGGCCTCACAATACCCTTTGCAATGCGCTCTCGGGTAGAGCGCCTTCCTGCCTGCAGATCTCCGAGCCTCTGCACAATAACGCCCTTGCCGATGAAGTTTGCAAGCTGGGCAATGTATCTTCCATAGGATATGGGCTCGTCAAAGGGTTCAGTGAAATAGGTGCTGACCAGAAGTGCAAAGTTCGTATTGTTTGTCCTTCTGTCCGTGTAGCTGTGGCCGTTTACGGTCCAGATGCCTTTGAGGTATTCCTTTACCACTTCGCCATAGGGATTTACGCAGAAGGTCCTGACTCTATCGTCGAATTTCTTTGAGTAAAAGACGAGCTTTGGCTCGTACGTGGCTTTCGTAAGGTGTTCCATTACTGATGCAGGAAGTTCTACCCTTACACCAACATCCACAGGGTTTTTGAGCTGTGTGAGCTTGAGTCTGCGCGCTTCATCTTCGAGCCACTTCGATCCTTCGCGGCCCGGAGCAAGCACCAGAAAGCTCGAAAAAAATATTCTGCCGTCCTTAAGCTTTACGCCTTTATAAGTGTTATCTTCGATCAGCACCTGCTCTGCCTCTGTTTTAAAGATGATCTCGATATTGCCGCTGATCGCATCCTTCATCTTTTTCAGAACAATAAGGCACCGGTCTGTACCGATATGCCGTATCTTCGAAGGTATGAGCTCAAGGTTATTCTTTGATGCGAGCCTTTCAATGCTCTGTATCTCTTCAGGATGGTCGCCGAAGATCTCCTCAGGAGCGCCATACTGGATATAGATGCTGTCCACATAATCGATCATGGACTGGACAGAGTCGTTGTCCATATAACGGGAAAGGAAGCCGCCGACCTCAGGAGAAAGGCTAAGCTTGCCGTCACTGAAGGCTCCAGCTCCTCCCCAGCCGCTCAGCAGATCGCATTCAGGACAGGTTGTGCAGGATATTTTTCTCTCTTTTGAAGGGCATCTTCTCTGGGTTATGTCACGGCCCTTCTCGATGATCAGGACCTTTATCGCTTTCTTTGACTTCAGGAATTCGAGTGCTGCGAATATGCCTGCAGGCCCTGAACCTATGATGATGACATCATACTGTTTCATCCATCCCGCCAAGCATGTCAGATACGTTCCAGCGGTCCCTCAGGAACGTGAGGGCGCTGTGATTTGTAAGGTCAAGATGGATCGGCGTGATCGATACGTAGTTCTGCTGCACTGCCTCCATATCAGCCTCGTCTCCATGTTCCCAAAATGTCCGTCCACCGCCGATCCAGTAATACTTTTCTCCCCAGGGGTTGAATGTCTCCTGAATGGAGTTCTCATAGATGCGCTTGCCTTGCCGCGTGATCTTGATGCCCTTGATCTCCTGTTTTGGAATATTCGGGAAATTCACATTCAGCAATGTGTCAAAGGGCAGGGAATGTTCGATTACATAGGATGCGATCTTTGTGGCGAGAAGGGCTGCTGTTTCGTAATGGTAATCTTTATCAGAGACGAGAGAGTAGGCGATTGAAGGAATACCGAAGATCGTGCCCTCAATTGCTGCTGCGACGGTGCCTGAATACGTAATATCATCCCCAAGATTTGCTCCTCTGTTGATGCCTGAGACAACAAGGTCAGGTTTCTGTGGCAAAAGCTTGTTTATCCCTATGGTGACGCAGTCAGTGGGGGTGCCGTTTACGCTGTACACATGCTCCCTTATTTCTTCAGCCTTGATCGGTCTGTCAAGGGTGAGGGAATGGCCGGCAGCAGAGCGTTCTCTGTCAGGGGCGACAATATACGTATCTCCCATGCCCTTCATTGCATTGCTGAGTGCTATGATACCGGGTGCATGCACTCCGTCGTCGTTCGTAACTAATATAATTGGCATGAGACTATTCTATCAGAAACAGAATGGACGAATTCATAAATCGATCTGCTGAATAAATAAACTGTATTCTGCAAAAAACCAAAATTAGCTTGCCCTTTGAGCTGCCTTTGTGCAAACTATTATCCACATAAAGACATAGATTTTCCTTCCGAATTCAATTTCGCTATTTATGAAAAAGATACAGACTATTACATATAAAAAGGCAGGCGTTGATATCGACGAGGGCGACAGATTTGTCGATCTTATTGGCCCTATGGTGAAGAAGACCTACCGGCCTGAGGTTCTGACCGGCATTGGTCTTTTCGGTGCACTCGTCAAGGTGGATACAAAGAAATTCAAAAAGCCTGTGCTGGTGAGCGGTACTGACGGCGTAGGCACGAAGCTCAAGATCGCATTCATGACCGACAGGCACGACACCGTAGGCATTGACCTTGTTGCCATGTGCGTCAATGATATCCTTACAAGCGGCGCTGAGCCCCTGTTTTTTCTCGACTACTTTGCAACTGGCAAATTGAGACCTGAGAAGGCAGCGGAGGTGGTCAAGGGCATAACTGTTGGCTGCGTGCAGTCAGGATGCGCACTCGTCGGCGGCGAGACAGCAGAGATGCCCGGTTTCTATGACAAGGGTGAGTATGATCTTTCGGGCTTTGCTGTAGGGGTTGTTGATCAGGACAAGATCATTAACGGTTCGAAGATAAAGAAGGGTGATGCAGTCATCGGCCTTGCATCGAGCGGCATTCACAGCAACGGGTATTCTCTGGTGCGGAAGATATTTTTTGATCATAAAAAGATGAGTGTAAAGAAATTCATTCCTGAATGCAACAAGACTCTGGGAGAAGAACTGCTCAGTCCGACAAAGATTTATGTGAAGGCGTACCATGCGGTTAAGGACACGGTGAAGGTGAAGGGTATGGCTCATATCACAGGCGGAGGCATCCCTGGCAACCTGCCGAGGGTCTTCCCCAAGGGATTTGGCGCAAAAATTGAGGAACGATTCTGGCCAGTGCTGCCTATTTTTTCAGTAATGCAGCGGCTTGGCAATGTTCCTGATGAAGATATGAAGCGCACATTCAACATGGGTATCGGGTTTGCCATGGTCGTTGACAAGGCAGAAACTGATAAGACCATTGCCCTTTTGAAAAAGGCAGGGTACAAGGCTTATCGAATCGGCAGTATAGAAAAGGGCTTAGATGGGGTACACTATGCATAGAGTCAGAAAAGTGCTGAAAAAGGCGTTCACGCCGATCACGATCATGCTCATTCCGCACACGAGCAGAAAGTCTTTCAGCATTAAAGTTCCTTCGGTTGGTGTCCTGGCCTCGGTCATCCTCTGGTTCATCGGCACAGTGTATGTGTTTTCTGTAGCAATTGACGCATTTGAGTATCACAGGATGAAGGATAAGCTAAACTATTACTCTTCCCAGTTCATGGAAATCAAGACTACCATAGCTGGCCTGAAAAAGGCAGAAGGTGATTTTCAGAAGCTCTTCTCACTCAAGTCCAGAGAAAAAGTGCTTGAGCATATTGATACTTCTGATACAGGTTCTATCGACATGGAACAGTTAATGCAACAGATTAAGATAAGTATGTCAACTGTCGGAGAAATAAAGGAATATATGAGTCAACAGCGCGACCTTTACATCTCGACCCCAAAGGGGTGGCCTGTTGAGGGACGCATAACATCCGGGTTCGGTAATCGTGAGCATCCCAAGAGCGGTGAGCCGCAGTTTCATTCGGGCATTGACATTGCAGCTGACCCTGGCAGACCGGTTCTGGCAACAGCAGACGGCATCGTAAGCTTTGCAGAATGGTCAGGCGGAAGCGGCAACCTTGTAGCTCTTGAGCATGGCTTCGGGTTTTCTACCTATTATGCCCATAACAAGATGCTGAACGTTAAGATCGGCCAGAAGGTGAAAAGAGGAGATATCATCGGATATATCGGTTCAACGGGTAACTCAACCGGTCCGCATGTGCATTACGAAGTCTGGAGGGAAGGCAAGCCCATGAATCCATTAACCTATATTGAGGGGAGGAAATTATAATGTTCAACAAAAATACTGAGAAGCTCGAGTCATTTATCGGCGCCAATTCGACCTTTAAGGGTGATATTGAGACCAAGGGTACGCTCAGGGTCGACGGCATTGTCGATGGAAATATTGTTGCTGACTGGGTCGTGCTTGGAGAGAAGTCTCATGTGAAGGGCGACATCACAGCCAGGGGCATTGTTGTCGGCGGCAGAGTTGATGGAAATATCAAGGCAAAAGATATCGCTGAGATCAAGAATAAGGGCCAGCTCTTTGGCGAGGTATTTACGGGCAAGCTTGTTGTTGTGGAAGGCGGTGTTTTTGATGGCAGGTCACGGATGCATCAGGAGGACTCTGGCAAGATCATTGAGTTTCAGACCCTCGACAAGGCAAAACAGGCATAAGCTTCTTTCGGTTTTCTGCGTAAGACGAAGGGCAGGGCAAAAGTGTTTGCCCTGCCCTTTTTTTATCTGCCATAGTGGAAGTAAAATGATGGTCCGTATAGAAACGGGTTATACCAGTAATAGGGATAAGGATAGTAGGGCTGACCATATCCATAGAACGGATATGGATAATAAAACGGGTCGTGTCCGTAATACGTATCGTTGTAATATGCCCTATGACGCAGCAGGTGGATCTCCTTTGCCCTGAACAGGGGATAATCATAGTCTTTTTTCCCGAGTTTCTCTGTCCTTATACCGATTAGAACGCCCGAGATCGTCACTTCTCTGCCTTTGCTGAAGATAAGCGGGTCAAGGTGGTTCTGTGCTGTGACAATGAACCTGCCGTCTGACCTGTCACGCCTGATCACATATCCCCACTCGTCGAGAGGCATCTGGACTATCTCTATCTCGGAACCGTCTTCTGAGTTGAACGTGTCAGCGATAACGCCGCCAAAGATAAAGGTCTTTTCTGTATACTGCTCAGCATGGGCGTGAACCTCGCTAAGAGGAATAGTGCTGAGGGCATTTTCACGATTTTCAGGTGATATGACATGGGCACACGAAGAAAGTATTGTAAGGAATAAACAAAAAAGAATGAACTTTTTCATAACTGCCTCCTGATTTCTTTATACCATGTTTCTCCCACTGACTCAAGAGAAATAACACCGGTTTATATGCGCCAAATCGGACTATTGCATTTGTTGGCAACATATGACAGTGGTAATGGTATCGACCCTCATGAAGGAAATGTTTTATAATTATGTATGGCAATTCGCGAAATAAGAAAATTCCCTGAGCCAGTGCTAAAGAAAAAGGCTGCACCTGTCACTGCCTTTGATGAGGATCTTCAAAGACTGATCGATGATATGCTCGAAACCATGTACGCAGCTCCGGGTGTTGGTCTTGCAGCCCCCCAAGTCGGCGTCTCGAAAAGGCTGGCAGTGATAGACATCAGTTCGCGTGAGGAGGAGTATCCGCTTATTGTGCTTATCAACCCTTCCATCCTGAAGAGCGAGGGAGAGATAGAGTTCGAGGAGGGCTGTCTCAGCATTCCCGAATATACTGCCAAGGTGACGCGTGCAGAGCAGCTTATTGTTGGCTGCACAGACAGGGATGGTCAGCAGATAGAGATCGAGGCTGGCGGACTCCTTGCCATTGCCATTCAGCATGAGATTGACCATCTCGACGGGCTTCTTTTTATAGACAGGATCAGTCCGATCAAGCGGGAATTTTTCAAGAAGCGCTACAAGAAGATCGCCAGGGCTGAGAAGTAATTACGCATGAGGATCGTCTTTTTCGGCACACCGGACTTTGCTCTGCCATCGCTGAAGAAACTTGTCGTATCAGGCGCGGATATCGTCTCTGTTGTTACCCAGCCTGACAGGGTAAAGGGAAGGGGCCACAAGCTTTCAGCCTCGCCTGTGAAAGAATATGCACTGTCTCATGGCATTGCCGTGCTTCAGCCTGCAGGCATACGCTCAGGAGAATTCTATAAGACCGTCGCTGGTATGAAGCCTGATATGATCGTTGTTGTTGCGTACGGCAGGATCATCCCGCCTGACATTCTTGCACTGCCTCCAAAAGGCTGTATTAATGTTCATTCATCGCTTCTCCCTAACTATCGTGGAGCGGCTCCGATTCAGTGGTCGATCGTGCGCGGAGAGACAAAGACAGGCGTTACTACCATGCTCATGGACGAAGGACTTGACACCGGCGACATTCTGCTCATGGAAGAGACAGTTATATTGCCTGAGGATAATGCGGTGACCCTGGGAAGCAGGCTTTCTGAAATGGGCGCTGATCTTTTGATAGCGACTATCAGGGAAATTGAGCGCAAGACTGCAAGACCGGTTCCTCAGGCAGGGGAATCAACCTATGCTCCGATCATACGAAAAGAGGACGGAAAGATAGACTGGACAGCTTCTGCGCGAGACATCTTCAATCTGACAAGAGGCATGTACCCCTGGCCTGGCGGCCAATGCGTGTTTGAGGGTGAAAGGATCACCATAGTAAGATCCAGAATCGCTGATTCAGATTCCAGGGAAACGGCCGGCAGTATTGTGAAGATTCATGATGACGAACTCCATGTTGGTACCGGCATGGGTCTTCTTGCACTGCTGGAAGTGAAGCCTGAAGGCAAAAAAACGATGACAGGGGCTGCCTTTGCCCATGGCCGTCATATCAGGGAAGGGATGCGGTTTGAGCATCTATAAATTGGCACGGGGAGTTGTCCTCAAGATTTTCTATCCCTTACTCATGCTTATCGCAGCGTTCATGAAAGGCAGGAAAGAGGCCTTCCAATACGCGATCATCCGCATGAACAATAAGTTTGTCAGGGCTGAGAAGATCCGGACAAAGAATATTCTTATTCTGTTGCCACACTGCCTTCAGATCAGTGACTGCGAGATTCGGCTTACGCATAACATATATAATTGCAAACGGTGCGGCAGGTGCGAGATCAAGGACCTCATAGAGATCACGGAGGCCTTTAAACTAAATCTTTCTGTTGCAACGGGCGGTACGCTTGCCAGGAAGATTGTTCAGGAGACCCGGCCTGAGGCAATTATAGCAGTTGCCTGCGAGCGTGATCTTTCAAGCGGGCTTATGGACACGTACCCGCTTCCAGTGCTTGGTATTCCGAATGAACGGCCCTTTGGACCCTGTTTCAATACCAGGGTTGACCTTGACAAGGTGAAAGAGGCAATAACCTTCTTCGGCAGGGACTGAGAAGATTTTCTTCTATGCGACTTCCTGACTGGATAAAGACTCCTTACCGTTCCGGCCTTCATGAGACCAGGCAAATTCTGCGAAGGCACGGTCTTTCTACTGTATGCGAGGATGCACGCTGCCCTAACAGGGGTGAATGCTTTTCAAAGCCCACTGCAGCCTTCCTTATCCTCGGTGCGCAGTGCACGCGGAACTGCGGTTTCTGTTCTGTAACGTCCGGGAATCCTGATCCTGTTAATGCTCACGAGCCTGAGCAGGTGGCTGCAGCTGCAGCTGAGCTCAATCTTAAATATGTTGTTATCACCTCTGTTACCCGCGATGACCTTCCTGATGGCGGCGCAGGCCAGTTTGCGCAGACAATACGCGCGGTGAAAAGACGACTGCCTGAAGCACGGGTTGAAGTGCTTACCCCTGATTTTAAAGGCGATATCAACGCACTCAAGATCGTTCTGGATGCTCAGCCTGATGTTTTCAATCACAATGTCGAGACCATACAGAGGCTCTATCCTGCTGTTCGGCAGCAGGCTGATTATCAGCAATCGCTTTCAGTGCTGAAGGCTGCAAAGGTACTGTCACCCTCACTATTCGTAAAGTCAGGATTTATGCTTGGGCTTGGCGAAACGATTGACGAGGTTGTTCAGCTGCTTGCAGACCTTCGCAATAGCAGCTGTGATTTTCTTACTATCGGCCAGTATCTGAGGCCAACCAAGAAAAATCTTCCTGTGGTAAAATACATTCTGCCAAAGACTTTTGATGAACTGAAAGAGACAGCTCTCGCTATGGGATTCAGGCATGTTGCTTCAGGTCCGCTGGTGAGAAGCTCCATGAACGCAGAAGAGATGTTCAGTGTCGTGATGGGTAATGAGTGAAGGGTGATGAGTTTCTTCTGCTTCCTGATTACGCAATTTGATTGTGTGGTAAAGGAATTATGTTGGAGCAGACAATGATAAGAATGGAGAGGGCGCTAAGCATATGATCAACATTGGGATTATCGGTTTCGGGACAGTCGGCACAGGTACAGCACGCATACTGCTGAAGAACAGGGAGCTGCTGAAGCAGCGGACTGGCATTGATATCAATCTCCGGAAGATCGCTGATCTGGACATCAGGAAAGACCGCGGTGTCCGGCTCTCGAAGGGTGTTTTGACAACAGATGCGGAAGAACTTTTCAATGACCCCAACATACATATTATTGTTGAACTCATAGGCGGTACAACAGTCGCAAGAGAGATGATCCTCAGGGCCATCCGGGCCGGTAAACACGTGGTAACTGCAAACAAGGCGCTGCTTGCCACCCACGGTATAGAGATCTTCAAGGCTGCTGAAAAGGCAGGAGTTGAGGTAGGCTTTGAGGCTGCTGTGGCAGGCGGCATACCGATCATAAAGGTTCTGAGAGAGGGGCTTGTAGCCAACAGGATCAAGGCTGTTTACGGCATCATCAACGGGACCACAAACTATATTCTGTCCAAGATGTCAGATGAGAAGGCACAGTTTTCAGATGTACTGAAAGAGGCCCAGAGACTTGGGTACGCAGAGGCTGACCCAACCTATGATATTGAAGGCATTGATTCGGCGCACAAACTTGCAATCCTTGCGTCGATCGCCTTTGGCAGACAGTTTACGATCAAGGATGTGTATTGTGAGGGTATCTCCTGGATATCACCGCTGGACATCGAGTTTGCAAGGGAACTGGGATGCAAAATCAAACTTTTGGGCATTACGAAAGAGACGAACGGACAGGTTGAATTGAGGGTGCATCCTACCATGGTGCCTGAAGATCTGCTGATCTCGAAAGTTGACGGTGTTTTCAATGCAGTGTATGTGGAAGGAGATGCTGTCGGCTCGACGCTCTATTATGGCCGTGGCGCAGGAGACCTTCCCACAGGCAGTGCGGTCGTGAGCGATATCGTGGACATTGCCCGGGATATTACTGCCAAATCAGTCGGCAGGCTTCGTGCATTTTCAAGTTCTCAAAAGCCGATGCCTCTGATGAAGATGGATGATGTGATGTCTATGTATTACTTCCGGTTCTCCGCGATTGACAAGCCCGGTGTGCTCTCAAAGATCTCCGGTATTTTAGGCAAGCATAACATCAGCATCGCCTCTGTCATTCAGAAGGATCGCATGGAAGGAAAGGCAGTTCCTCTGGTCGTGCTTACACACCTGGCCAGGGAG
Source organism: uncultured Nitrospirota bacterium (assembly GCA_947085015.1). Taxonomy (GTDB): domain Bacteria; phylum Nitrospirota; class Thermodesulfovibrionia; order Thermodesulfovibrionales; family UBA6898; genus UBA6898. Next base: position 28,467 of record CAMTUV010000039.1, on the reverse strand, counting down.
AAGGGCGTTGTCAGTGCCATGAAGGAGATCAATAGGTTGAAGATCGTTACCGGCAAGACAGTCTTCATCCGGGTGGAGGGAAAAGAGCAGGCATGATGCGTCTGCTGCTGGTTTAGGGACTTCCCAAATCGCGTTTTAATGATTGCAAATAAGAGAGATGGCTTACGGAGGCGGCGTGGAAAACAGCACCCCTGATAAAAAGATCAACATCAAAGGCTTGGTTTGCCCGCACACGTTTGTGAGGGCAAAGCTCGCAATAGAGTCCATGGAAGTCGGTCAGGTGCTTGAGATACTCCTGGACTATGAGGAGGCATCGCGGAGCATCCCCAAATCCATGGAAGACCACGGCCAAACGGTCCTGAAGGTCGAGAAGATAAATGAGACTGACTGGGTCATGGTAATAAGGAAGGACAAGGATTAATGGAATTTACAGAAGATCAGTTGCAGCGTTACAGCAGGCATATCATTCTGCCTGAGGTCGGCGGCAGGGGCCAGGCAAAGATCATCAATGCAAAGGTGGTCATTATAGGCGCTGGTGGACTTGGATGTCCTGTTGGATATTATCTGACCGCAGCAGGAGTCGGTACCATAGGCCTTATTGACAATGACGTTGTTGAGATGAGCAACCTCCAACGCCAGATTGCGCATAACGTTCATACCATAGGCATGCTCAAGGTTGAATCCGCAGAGAAGACCTTCAAGGCGCTCAATCCTGAGGTGAATATCATTGCTCATAAGGTCCGCATATCCAAGGATAATATCATTGACCTGATTAAGGACTACGATATTGTAGTTGATGGAAGTGATAATTTCCCCACAAGGTATCTGGTCAATGATGCCTGTGTCATGGCAAACAAGCCTCTGGTGAGTGGAGCTATCCTTAAATTCGAAGGCCAGGTTACAACGATAATTCCCGGAGAAGGGCATTGTTACCGCTGCCTGTTCGAAGAGCCTCCGCCTCCGGGTCTTGTGCCGTCATGCCAGGAAGCAGGTGTGTTAGGCGTTTTAACCGGTGTTGTGGGAAGTCTTCAGGCAACTGAGGTTCTTAAGCTGATCCTTGGAAAGGGCGAGCCTTTAAAAGGGTCATTGCTGGTTTATGACGCACTTAAGACGATATTTAGAAAAGTGAAGGTACCGAAAAACCCCAACTGTGCCGTATGTGGTGAAAATCCGACCATCACAGAACTGATCGATTATAGCGAAGGCTATTGCTCTCTGCCGTAGTTCCATGCCTGAACTTGTTATTTCAAGAGAATTCGTTAAGCAGATGGTTACGCATTGCACGGCGTGCTATCCGAATGAGGCATGCGGTATTCTCGCAGGCACAGGCAATAGAGTGACTAAAGTCTATCCGATGTCCAATTCTGAGCCGTCGCCGGTAAGTTATTTTATGGAGCCAAAGGAGCAGTTCAGGGTGATGAAGGAATTGAGGCAGAAAGGGCTGACCATGGCTGCCATCTTCCATTCCCATCCCCAGTCTCCGGCATTCCCTTCTGTAAAGGATGTGAGCCTTGCCTTTTACCAGGAGGCCATATATGTGATTATCGGTCTGACGAACCCAGAATCTCCGGAGATCAGGGCCTATACGATCATTGAGGAACAGGTAAGAGAGGCGTCTCTCAGAATAGTGGACTGACCAACAAGACCTTTATCCCGGCAGGTGAAACAGATTGGTATATGGCAAATGGATAAGGATCTTTTTTAATGGAGTAACAAGGAGGTAACTATGAATGTAATGAAGACAGTGATGCTGATGCTATTGCTTACAATGCTACTGGTTTTTGGCGGTGCAGCAATCGGTGGTCAGTCCGGTATGACCATTGCCCTTATGATGGCAGGTGTTATGAACTTTATCTCCTATTTCTTCAGCGACAAGATTGTCCTGAAAATGTATAGAGCACAGCAGGTTACAGAGACTGAAGCCCCTGTGCTGTACCGGATTGTAAGAACCTTGTCACAGAAGGCAGGCATGCCCATGCCAAAGGTCTATATCATCCCTGATGATTCCCCCAATGCCTTTGCAACAGGCAGGAATCCGAACCATGCGGCTGTTGCTGCAACTCAGGGCATCATGCGCATACTCAGCGAAGAGGAACTTGCCGGCGTCATGGCCCATGAACTGGCCCATGTAAAACACCGCGATATTTTGATAGGAACCATAGCTGCGACCATGGCCGGGGCTATCAGTTATCTCGGCCATATGGCCTTTTTCTTTGGCGGCAGGGGCGATGACGATGAGGGAAGCAGCCCTTTTGCTGGAATTCTGATGATGATTTTGGCTCCCATAGCGGCAATGCTGATACAGATGGCCATATCCAGGTCTCGTGAATATGCTGCTGATGCAGGAGGAGCGCAGCTGCACGGCCATCCCATGGCCCTTGCCAATGCCCTCAGAAAGCTGCATAGCACATCTCAGGCGATACCCATGCATAATGCAACGCCGGCAACATCTCATATGATGATCGTCAGCCCGCTGACCGGAGGATCATTCATGAAACTCTTCAGCACGCACCCTCCTGTTGAGGAGCGTATAGCCCGGCTTCAGGCCATGAGAATGGGCTCCAATTAGTAAGGCACTTTCAAAAGCAGTCGCAATAGAAAAATTCTTTTGAGGTAAAATGTATGTCCAATAAACACGTAAGGAGAAAACAATGAAGAACGTTCTATTAAAGACTGAGATGCCTGATATCACGTTTCTGAGAAAAGGTAAGGTAAGGGATTTATATGAGGTAGAGGATTATCTGCTCCTGATCGCGACCGATAGAATATCAGCCTTTGATGTGGTTCTTCCTAACGGTATACCCGGCAAGGGCAGGCTTCTGACCCAGATATCCTTGTACTGGTTCAGACAGATGCAGGCTATTATCAAGAACCACATTGTCGCGACTGAGGTAAAGGACTTCCCTGCAGTCTGCCATAAATATGCAGATCAATTGGAAGGCAGGAGCATGCTGGTGAAAAAGGCATCTCCCATGCCTGTGGAATGTATTGTGAGGGGATATCTCTCCGGTTCAGGCTGGAAGGAATATCAAAAGAGCGGTACAGTCTGCTCCATGAAGCTCCCTGAAGGCCTTGTCGAATCATCAAAGCTTGCGGCTCCTATTTTCACACCGAGCACCAAGGCAGAAGAGGGCCATGATATGAATATCTCCTTTGATGAGATGGTAAAGATCGTGGGTAAGGATATGGGAGAAAAGCTGAGGAATGTAAGTCTGAAGGTTTACACCAAGGCGCGTGATCTTGCTGAAAAGAAGGGCATCATCATTGCTGACACCAAGTTCGAGTTCGGCATGTTCAATGACGAACTGATCCTGATAGACGAAGTGCTTACACCTGATTCTTCGCGGTTCTGGTCAGCCAAAAACTATCAGCCAGGAAAGGGTCAGGACAGTTACGATAAGCAGATCGTGAGGGATTATCTCCTGACGCTCGATTGGGATCAGACTTATCCCGGTCCCGTGCTTCCTGAGCATATTGTCGAAAAAGCCATTGCGCGCTATCGGGAGATTTACGAGATTATTACGGGGTAGGACAGTCTATGACAAGGCGAAATATTAAGGGGAAATATGCCAACTGATAGTTCAGATAACCTTGAGCAAAGAGTTGAGAAATGGATCAATACTGAAGGTTATCCTCTCGAATTTCGCACTGCAAGAGCTTTGCGTCAAGCGGGCTTTAGAGTTCGACAGGGATATTACACGCGCGATGATTCAAATGAAACACCCCGCGAAATTGATGTGTATGCCTCTACTGACTTACGGATTGATGACTTGCTGTTGCGTGTCAGTTTGGTTATAGAATGCAAATATGTTTTTGAAAAACCATGGATTATTTTTACTTCATCTTCGAGCAGAATTGCTCCGAGTGCATGTATGGCCCAGACTATTTCATCAAAACTCGGTGATGCTTGTTTGTGGTGTCTTGCAGGAGATGTGTCACTAAAAGATAATTATTAAAACCTCCCCATACCCCTCCTTAGTAAGGAGGGGATTATTGGATCCAACAGCCTATAACTGAAGGGTTACTCATTAGCAAGGAATCTATTGGCAGATCAGCAGTGTAGGTAATACAATAGTATGACCAAACTGAGCAGATAAGGGAGGTCTTTATGAGCACTTGGCAGTTTCAGGAAGCAAAGTCACTCTTGAGCGAGGTCATCAAGAAAGCGAAGAAGGAAGGCCCGCAGAGCATCACTGTCCAGGGATCTGTTGCTGCGGTAATCATTTCGAGCAAGGAGTATGAACGGCTTAAGCACCCACGGGGGAGCTTCGTTGAGTTCATGCGTCAATCGCCGCTCTATGGCGTAGACCTCGACCTTAAGCGCGAGCAGACGCCCACGCGCAAGACTGAAAGCGCATAAGCTACCTATTCCAATTGCTTATGAATAAAGCGTTAACAGATGAATTGTCAAGTTGCGAATGCTGCCCGCGCAGATGCGGGGTGGACCGGCTTAACGGGGAAACCGGTTTTTGCAAGGTCAGTTCAGACATTTTGGTTTCCCATGCAGGTCTGCATTTTGGGGAAGAACCGCCCGTCTCCGGAACAAAAGGCTCAGGCACCATATTTTTTAGCGGCTGCAATCTTCGCTGCGTGTTTTGCCAGAATTACCAGATAAGCCAGGAATTTCAGCAGGGACGCACGAGGATTATGTCTGAAGATGAGCTGGTATCTGAAATGCTGCAGCTTCAGAATGCAGGCGCGCATAATATCAATTTTGTCTCGCCTTCTCATATGGTTTTTCAGATGGCTGATGCGATTAAGAGTGCCAAGGAAAAAGGTCTCATTGTTCCTGTTGTTTATAATTCGAATGGGTATGATTCAGTTGAGGCGCTCAAACAAATACGAGGTCTTGTTGATATTTATCTTCCGGATATTAAATATTTAGACAATAATCTTGGGAAGCAGTTTTCGTTGGTGGACGACTATGCAGATATCGTTCCGGGTGTTCTCAGGGAAATGCTGAATCAGGCTGGCAGCCTGAAAATGGATAACGCCGGTATTGCCATGCGCGGGTTGCTGGTCCGGCATCTAATATTGCCCGGGCAATTAGAAAACAGCCGGAGATGTCTCAGGTTCCTGGCAGACCTGTCGTCAGATATTCATGTCAGCATCATGTCGCAGTATTCCCCTCAATATAAGGCAGGCTCTTATCCTGGGATAAACCGGACACTGACAGAAGACGAATATGATGAGATCACTGATTATGCGCTCGGTCTTGGCCTGAAAAATGCCTTTATACAGGAGCTTAACAGCCAGGACCATTATCTGCCTGATTTCGACCAGAATAGCCCGTTCGTAACATAAGCTTCCTCTTTAAATAAACAATTGCAGCGCAGGGCTTTCTGAAGTATGACAAACAATCGACAGGTGGAGCGATTTCTTGGGCTGCATCACCAGAGAAAGGTGGTTGGAGATTTTTTAGAGCCGAGCTATTTCATCTGGTAACTTTTCAGCAATTTATTCCCAAAATCGCTTCTTTTTCAGGATCTGAAAAAGGTTGCTATAGTCATCAGTCCAGACGCGCATCTTCGGATTAGATTTCAGCTTGCCTGCAGCCTCAGCAATTTCAGGAGATTTCAGGGGCTGTGAGGTCATTAATACCCAGTCTGAGGAATATATCTCTTCATCGTCATCTTCCTCGCCGCTAATAAGTATCGTAAATTTGCCAAGGGTGCTGCCCAGTTTTTCGACAACCGGTTCCAGGTCAAGATGTGCATTGGATATGTGCAGTGCAAGGATCCCGTCGGCCTTAAGGTGGCGGAAATACAGTTCAATCGCCTGTGTGGTGAGCAGATGGGCAGGGATAGAGTCTCCTGAGAATGCATCGACCACGAGCAGGTCATACTGCTGGTCTTTTTCCTGCTCAAGAGAAAGACGTGCATCTCCCAGAATGATCTCTGCCTTGCCGCGGCAATCTGTCAGATAGGTAAACTCTTCACGGGCAAGCTTCTCGACAAGGGGATTGATCTCATAAAAGCGGAACAGGTCACCAGGCTCAGCGTATGCTGCCAGAGTACCGGCGCCGAGCCCGACAACGCCAACACGCAATGACGCTTTCCTGAGATGCTCTATTGCCATGCCGACACCAGAGTCCGGAGCATAATAGGCAATCGGGTCGCGCCGCCGCTTAGGATCAACGAACTGAACGCCGTGGGTGATTGCACCATGGACAAGTCTCCGGGTCTCGGTTTCCTGCCCTTTGTCGTATTCATTGACACGCAGCATGCCGTAGAAATTCCTGACCATGGCGCGCGCAGTCTGCTGGTACATATAGACATAGTAGCCGCAAGAGAGCATCACCCCGATGACAAGAAGGCTGGTGGTCAGGTTGAACCACCTTCTCCTGAAATGAACGATAAAGATAAGAACCGCACAGATTGCCAGGGAAGCAGGCAGTTCATAATATCCTGAAAAGAGCGTTGGTGCCACAAGACCAACAATAAGACCTCCCACTGCGCCCCCGGCCGATAGCATGAGATAGAATGAGGTAAGGAAACGCGGATGAGGTTTCCGCTTTACCAGTTCTCCGTGGCAGAACATACAGCAGGCGAAAAGGCCTGCAGAAAAGGAGATGATAACAAGCATCAGACTCGTTCGCGCATTCCAGTCGACCAGGCCGTATGACATGATAGCGAGCGCAATGGCAACGATCCAGAGATACCCGTTTCTGGTGTAAAGATTCTCATAGTCAAAACAGAGGATAAAGCTGAGAAGGTAAAGACTCAGCGGCAGGATCCAGAGAAATGGGATAGATGTGACGTTCTGCGTAAGATGATTGGTCACCGCAAGCAGCATGGTCGAGGCACAGGCGGCAAAGACCAGCCAGAGCAGCTTATCTATGAATGACGGAGGACGGCATTCCGGACTATCTGTTGCCCCCTGTTCGGTAATCAGGCAGTTATCGTCATCAGCTGCATGCCTGCTTATCCATGCCGTGGCAATAGCGATGATCACAAAAACTGCGTACGCTGTCGACCACCCGGTTGACTGCTGCCTGATTGTGATAATCGGTTCAACCAGAAAAGGATATGCAAGCAGACCAAGAAGTGATGCCAGATTGGACAGGGCGAAGAGGCGATAGGGCAACGCTGTCTTGTATCTCCGGCTGTACCATGCCTGTATAAGCGGGCTTGTAGTGGAAAGCAAAAAGTACGGAAGTCCTACCGAGACGGTTAGCAGGCCAAGGATGCGAAGGATAGGAGCTTCACTGCCTGTAGGCTTCCAGCCGACAGCCGGCACAATGGGCAATATGAGAAGACTTGTGCAGAGCAGGACTGCATGGATCAGGATCTGGATTCTTGGCTTAAGATGACGAACTATTATATGTGCATAGATATAACCGGCTAACAGCCAGGTCTGAAAAAAGAGCATGCAGGTGATCCATACTGCTGCGGATCCTCCGAACCAGGGGAGGATCATCTTGGCGATCATTGGCTGTATCTGAAAGAGCAGAAAAGCACTGATGAATATTGTTGTGGCATAGATAAACATGACACCTATCTTAGATGCCGCATATGGCGAAAATCAATACAAAGCCTGATAATATACATGGAATGTTTTTGTAAGGAGAGCGGCATGAGTCAAAAGGCTGAAAATACATTGGCAATATCAAAAAACGTGCGTGAGATACGGATCAATCCGATCGTGCCGAGCGAAGCAGTGCTGGTTGCAACAGCGCGCAGCCTGCGGCTCAAAAAAGAGGAGGCGCCAGTTCCTTATGATTCACGGCAGCATATAGAGACCTGTCCTTTTTGCAGAGGGAATGAGACAATGACTCCTGTCCTGATTGCGCAGATCCCTGCTGATGACGACTGGGAACTGCGTATTGTTGAGAATCTCTATCCAGTTTTGGGGGATGACCGGGAAAATCCGGATATTGCCTTTGGTCTGCAGCAAACCATTGATGGTTACGGCCGGCATGAGGTTGTAATTGACCATTCTTTTCACGGCATCAGAATACACGAAATGACCGGGGAGCATCTTGCTCTGCTTTTTTCAACATACCGTGACCGGATGGAGCAGCTCTACCATTCTGACGCCAGGTTAAAGTATGTGCTTATTTTCAAGAATTTCGGTCCTGCAGCAGGCGCAAGCATCAGTCATACCCATAGTCAGATCATTGCCATGCCAGTGGTGCCTGATAATGTGCAGGCAGAGGTAAGAAACAGCTCTGTCTTTTACCAGAGCCGTCACCGGTGCATCTTTTGCAGCCTGATTGATGAGGCGCTTACCTTTGAAGCAACGCTCTACGACTCAAAGTCAGGAGAGATGCAACGCAGGATCAATATCGGGCAGTTTGTGATCGAGCGCAGCGAACGGTTCATTGTGATAAAACCCTTTGCCAGCCGCTATGAGTGGGAGGTGCATATACTGCCCCTTCTGCATTGTGCAGACTTTCTCGATGCAGGCCCGGAAGATATAGCGGATCTGGCCCGGATTTTCCGGAGGACTATGGCCCGTCTTAATGCCGTAATCGGCGGTGTGCAGTATAATTTCTTTTTCCATTCCCTGCCACACGGAACTGACTACGAAGGGAGTAGAACAGCTTTTCACTGGCACGTCGAGATCTGCCCACGGACAAGCATTCCTACCGGGTTTGAACTGGGGTCAGGTCTATTTGTAAATACGATCTGCCCTGAGGATGCTGCCGAAAGATTAAGAAACGTTCTTCTGCCTGAATAGATTTCCATGGTGTTCACGTATAATACATGTGCAAATGAAAAGAGGATTGATGTCAGATAAAGAGAAAAGCAGGTGGTGTGAAATGTCAATTCTTAAGAAAGGCATTGGATAGGAACGATTATGCTGGCATTTTCATTGCAATCCGGCAGCAACGGCAACTGTATCTATGTAGAAACAGGCGGAGTAAAGCTCCTCTTTGATGCGGGCATCAACGGTGTTCAGGCCGAAAAGAAGCTTGCAGCGCAGGGGCGGGATATCCGCGATGTCGATGCTGTGATCATATCCCATGATCATGGAGACCATATCAGATTTGCTGGTATTTATCAGAGAAAATATGGTCTGCCTTTGTATGTTACCCAAAAAACCCTGGACGTCTCGGTCAAGCGGCATCCTCTTGGCAAACTGCATGATGTGCGTCTTTTTCAGTCTGACGGGGTGATCAGCTTTGAAGACGTGACTGTTCACTCGATTCCCACACCTCACGACAGCGCAGACGGGGCGGCTTTTGTCATAACATCAGGCAAGAAGCGCTTAGGCATCATGACTGATATGGGGCATGCCTTTGACGGGCTTGAGGAGGTCATATCCACACTTGATGGAGTCTTTATCGAGAGCAATTATGATCCTGATATGCTTGCAAGAGGGCCCTATACCGCTTTTCTCCAAAAAAGGATCAGAGGGCCTGAAGGCCATCTTTCGAATCTTGAAGCTGCAGAACTGCTAAGGATTGCGTCACAGGGGAATTTGAAGTGGGCCTGCCTGGCACATCTCTCAGAACAGAACAACAAGGCGTCACTTGCTCTTGCAACACACCGGAAGATAGTCCATCCCCGGCTTCCACTCTATATTGCAAGCAGATATACGACTTCAGATATCCTCAGCGTCTGAAGAACTATTTGCTCAATGGGGATGTGAAGAATCTGCTCCGCCAACTTTTCTCTGAAGTATGATCTGGTTTTTCTGCTCCAGTCTCTTGTTGCTGATATACTTGTCTTTCTCAAGTTCATGCAGCTGTCTCTTATGCTGATCCGTCAGATCGAACCACCGGCTGATGCGTTTCTCAAATTGCTGCTCCCGGGGATACTTAAGCCCATCGAGATATGACAGTATGGCACAGTAGTAACGGACAACATTGCGCTCAATAGCCCCCTTAATGCCACCCACATATACCGGATTGCCGCGATCATCAGTGCTGACAGTGCTGAATCCTATCTTGCTGCGGCCGATTGTTGCAAAGTAGCCTTTCATGGCCATCCGCCCGAGGTGACCGTACCCAAACGTATAGCTGAGATGTATAAGGGTCCTGTCCTTATCCAGCGGTATCATCTCAGCATCGATTTTATGATTTTTCGTGCTGAGGGGACCCTGTGCGGCAATAAGCTGCAGAGCAAGATAGTCATGATGCTGAGCCCTGACGCGGAAAACGTAGTTCAGCTGATGTGCATCTTCCGGCGGCTGATAGAACTTACGTCCGCTATAAAGGGTCAGGTGCCATGCCTGACCTGACATAACATATGTGCATGCCTTGTCATTGATATGAAGAAGTGCGACATCGCACCAGGTAGCCGGTATTTCAAGCATGCTGCCTACTATTTCGAACGAATGCTGAACGATACCGTACACATCAACAGCTGCTTTGTAGTCATCCTCACGCGATTCCACATAGAGTGGCATATTGAAAGGGTTTTTTAGCAACGCTGCTTCGATCTTAAGATACTTGTGGTGAAGAAAGGTGGCAGCCGAAGATGGTGGATCAGTTGCGTCTGCATACTGAAGAGGGAAAAGACAGAGCACCAACAATAGCGACATAAGCCATTTGAGCGGTTGGATCATCATGAACGTATATCTGTTTTATCGATCAACCTTATGCCATTGCTCTCGATGTCAATAAGCCGTTTTTTGTAAAGGGCGCCTATCGCTTTTTTATATGTTTTTTTGCTTACGCCGAACATGCTGTAGATGATCTCGGCCGGGCTTTTGTCGGTTATGGAAATGAATCCGTCCTCTGCCTTTAGTGCAATAATGATCTTGTCCGTCATATCAGCCACCTTTTCAGGTCCGGGTTTTTGAAGACATAGGTCAATCTTGCCGTCATCCCGCACCTTTTTGATGAATCCCGGTAACTGAAGTCCTTTTCTCAAGGGCTGAAATACCTCGTTCTTGTATAAAACGCCCAAAAAAGAGTTATCGATGATAGCCTTATACCCTATCTCTGTCTGGCTGCAGATAAGCAGTTGCACCTCCTGGCCTTCCAGCAGTTCTATCGGTTCTTTATCAAGAAACCTGCCCACCTTGGACGAAGCAACGATACGGTTAGTTTTCTCATCGCGGTACACATAAACGATATACGATCTGCCCTCTGCCATTTCTTCCTTTTGTTCACTGAACGGCACGAGCAGGTCTTTCTTCAGACCCCAGTCAAGGAAGGCACCCACAGGAGTGATCGAAACGACTTTCAGTAAAGCAAAATCTCCGACAATGGCATAGGGTCTTTTAGTGGTTGCAAGAAGCTTGCCTTCAGAATCGTAGAAAATAAAAACATCGACAGTGTCTCCGGCATCGTACTCTGCGGATGAAGCGCTGCGAGACATAAATAGTTCTCCCAGTTCTTCGCCATCTAGCAAGACACCGGCATCAAGTTTGTTGATAACCTTCAGTTTGTTGAATTTACCTGTCTCAGTCATATATCCATTACCTCTTTTAGCATGATTAAATTATAATAAATCTAACGATGATTAATCTCGACTCTGACAGTAATGGCTACCAGTGAGACATAACCGCCTCAGCAAACAAGGCATGTCGCAGAAGAACGACAGTGCCAAGTCTGTGGAAGAGATCGTGAAGGAGTTGAAGCAGTCCGGCCGGCCGTCAAGCGATTACCGGGAGCAGTCCCTTAAACTGCACGGAATGATATGCGCGAAATGCGGCAGAGAGTTTGAGGATGGGGACAGGCATCTTCTGACAGTCCATCATAGGGATGGCAACCATAAGAACAATCCTTCGGACGGGTCGAACTGGGAGAACCTCTGTACATATTGCCACGATGATGAACACAGCAGGGGCCGGCTTGCAGACTATCTGAAAGCTGGCGCAGGTCCCAACAAAGGATCGCGATAGATGTGCGGCTCTTTAATGCCTGAAGCAATGAAAGGAGAAATCAATGAGTATTTTGCCGGAAGGTGAACAACTGAGAAAGGCGGTGAAATGGATATCTGACCAGAGGGCCGAACACTCGGAGGTTGCCCTGTTTAGCTTGGTAGAACAAGCCTGTCTGAAGTTCGATCTGACGCCGAATGACGGCGAATTTCTGATGCGTCTTGTTTGTGAGCAAGACTCGACATCTTAAGTCGATGTCAGCATTGTTCGTCATGAGCCGATAATGGTTCTCCTGAAGATTTCTGCTGTGACGGGAAGAGAGGGCATCTCATAAAACTTGCACTCATCATCATACTTGCCGCGCTTTCTATTCCTCTATTTTATGCGCTGAAGCGTGTGATGCGGAGCCGGAAGATAGCGCAGGTCATCAGAGAGCCCTTTCCAAAGGAGTGGGAGGAGACACTCCTGAGAAATGTTGTTCTGTACCGTCACCTTCCTGCGGTATTGCAGAAGCAGCTCCATGACGATGTCAGGATCTTTCTGTCTGAAAAACGGTTCGAGGCGCTCGGCGGTCTTGAGATGAGCGATGAGATCATGGTTACCATAGCCGGCCAGGCGTGCCTTCTCCTGCTCAATAGGGAGAACCGTGATTTTCCTGGGCTTGTCTCGATACTCGTGTACCCCGACGCCTATATTGTCGAAGAAACCAGGCCCGTTGGTGGTGGAGTGTACGCCGAGGGTCCATCTGTGCGACTCGGCGAGTCCTGGGGCCGGGGTTCGGTTGTGCTTGCATGGGACAATGTGAAACAGGGCGGTCTGAATACGGAAGACGGTCACAATGTCGTGCTCCATGAGTTTGCACACCAGCTTGACCAGGAAGACGGCGTTGCTGATGGAGCTCCGATACTGGGGGAAAAGTCCAGCTATGCTGTCTGGGCCCGTATCATGAGCGAGGAATTTGAACTACTGAGATTAGCCAGTGAGCACCATCGGAAATATGTGTTTGATGAATACGGTGCAACAAGCCCTGCCGAGTTCTTTGCTGTTGCCACTGAGACATTTTTTGAGAAGCCCTTGCAACTGAGTAAAAAGTCGCCGGATCTCTATGCTGAACTCAGGGAATTCTATAACGTTGATCCGGTAGAATGGCTGTTGAAGAAGGCGTGAGGACTGATTCCCTGGCATATGGCAGCAGATAGAGTCTTGAAACAGAGGCCTGATTCTTGAACAGCAGCGGGTATTTATGATATCTTTTCCATGAGCTTAAAAGGTTCAAATAGATTTTTTAAAGGTGGTTATGTCATACAAAGCATGGTTTCAATGCATCAATCCCAAGTGTAACGAGAAATATTCTCTCAACACTGTCATTTACCGCTGCAAGAGTTGCAACTCCCTTCTCGAGGTCCAGCACGACATGCAGGCACTCGGCCAGAGGAGCGCCCAGACATGGATGAAGCTGTTTGAGGACCGGTACAAGTCCACTGAATGGCCTTATGGCTCAGGAATCTGGGGCAAGAAGGAGTGGGTCCTGCCTGAGCTTAACAACGAAAATATAGTTTCTTTGTACGAGGGCGGTTCGAACCTCTTCTGGGCCGAGCGGTTCGGCAAGATGGTCGGCATTGACAACCTCTGGATAAAGCTCTGCGGCAACTCCCACAGCGGCTCTTTCAAAGACCTTGGCATGACCGTACTCGTCTCGATGGTAAAGCAGATGATCAGCGAGGGTGCGCCTATACAGGCAGTTGCCTGTGCGTCCACCGGCGACACATCCGCTGCGCTGGCTGTGTACTGCGCTGCCGCAGGCATTCAGTCGGTCGTGCTTCTGCCGAAAGGCAAGATCTCAATAGCACAGCTTGTCCAGCCTATTGCAAACGGGGCCCTTGTGCTCCAACTCGACACAGACTTTGACGGATGCATGGCAGTGGTGAAGGAGATCACAAAGGACGAGACCATATACCTTGCAAATTCGATGAACTCGCTCCGCATAGAGGGTCAGAAGACCGTTGGCATAGAAATTGTTCAGCAGTTCGACTGGGAAGTTCCTGATGTGATCGCTATCCCCGGCGGCAATCTTGGCAATGTCTCTGCTCTCGGCAGCGGGCTGCTGATGATGCGCGATCTTGGGCTGATCACCAAACTGCCCCGCATCGTGGTTGCACAGGCAGAACGTGCAAATCCTCTGTACCGGTCGTATATGAAGAACTTCGAGTCCTTCGAGCCGATGCAGGCTCAGAAGACCCTGGCAAGCGCCATACAGATAGGTAATCCGATCAGTATCGATAAAGCGATTCGCACGCTTAAACAGTTTGATGGTATTGTGGTGGACGCAACAGAGCAGGAACTTGCTGATGCGGCCGCTCTTGGTGATATGACCGGTATGTTTAACTGTCCTCACACAGGCGTTGCGCTTGCAGGTCTGATCAAGCTGCTTAAGGCCGGAAAGATAGACCGGTCGGAACATGTAGTCGTCATTTCTACTGCACATGGTCTGAAGTTTACTGACTTCAAGGTCGCCTATCACGAGGGAACGCTGGACTTTCCCTGTCGCTTTTCGAATAAGCCCATTGAACTGCCGCCAACGGTTGACGCGGTGAAAGAAGCGCTTCAGCATGCACTCAAAAAGAGGAGAGATATAGATGCCTGATGAGTCGTCCACAGCTGTAGTTTGTGGTGTATCTTTTAAATAACACTTTAACAGGAGGAAACATGGTTACAAAGAAAGCTGTGAAAAAGGCAGTAAAGAAAGTTGTGAAGAAGGTTGTGAAAGCAGAAAGGAAGATCGTTAAAAAGACGGTAAAGAAGGCAAAGGCAGTCGAGAAGAAGGTTGCAAAGAAAGTTTCGTCAGCTGTTAAGTCTGTCAAGAAGAAGATCAGCAAATAGGACAGAAACAGGGAGCACAGAAGCACTATTGCCGGGAGGATATGGCATGAAACTAAAAAAACTGATTATGGTCGCAGTTGTCCTTGCTGCACTTTTCGGTGCAGGACAGTTTGCGGCTGCAGCGGAAGAAGGAACCGATTTCAATGCCTTTATCGGTATCAGGGAAAACCTGCTCCTGAATGTGGGCAAGAGGGTTGCTGTCAAGATCACTGCGGGTGATGCTATCGAAGGCACCATAGTCAAGGTAGGCGATCACGCGGTGCATCTCTCGAAGCTCTCGGGCCGGGATTACTATGATGCTATTGTCCGGATCGACAGGATCGAGGCGATCATCTTCAAGGCCAGGTAAGCAGAACGGCTGACTTCATCTCAGAAGAGTATTTCTGGTAGTATGTCCCATGTCACATTCTAACGGTTCAATAAGGGCGATTATGTATGCTTTGGGCGCCAACGGAGGCATTGCTTTGGCCAAGGGTGCGGCTGCATGGCATACGGGCTCAGGGGCGATGCTGGCTGAGGCTGTTCATTCCTTTGCCGACTGTGCCAACCAGATACTGCTCTTAGTCGGTCTCAAGAGATCTAAGCGTCCCTCTTCAGAAGATCATCCCCTCGGTTACGGTAAGGCGATCTATTTCTGGTCCTTTATCGTTGCCCTTATGCTTTTCAGCATGGGAGGAATCTTCTCCATCTATGAGGGCTTTCATAAGATGCTCCATCCGGAAATGCCCAAGTCGCCATGGATTGCGGTGGCAGTCCTTGTTGTTTCGATCGGACTTGAAATGGTATCGCTGAAGGGTGCACTTGTTGAGGTGCGAAAGGTTCAGGGCAAGCGGTCTTTCCTGAACTGGTTCAGAACCAGCCGCCAAAGTGAATTGATCGTTGTCACGGGAGAGGATATTGCCGCACTGATCGGCCTTATCTTTGCACTAACTGCAGTCCTTGCCACGATCATTACTGCCAACCCCCTCTTTGACGCAATCGGCACGGTCTCTATTGGTGTGGTTCTTATTGTTGTTGCGGCAGCAGTCGGCATTGAGGTCAAGAGCCTCCTGATCGGCGAGAGCGCTGAACCTGAGACGGTCGCTGCACTGCGGGAGTTTCTGTCGAAACGGACTGAGGTCAGTGAGATATTCAGTCTTATCACGCTTCAGCTTGGTACAGAACTGATGGTCTCGGCAAAAGTGCAGATGAATGAGATGGGGACTGCAGCAGCATTGATTGAGGATATTAACAGGGTAGAGGCTGCTATCAGAACCAGTTTCCCCCAGGTGAGGTGGATCTTTTTCGAGCCTGATGTGAAGGATTAGAAGCGTATCTTCAGCCCTGCCGGGTAATCTGACTCATCTGCCTGTTCAGTAATTCGTTATTTGCAACGATCTCAGAGATATACGATCTCGTCTGAAAGAGTTGTGAGCTTTTCGCCGCCCCTTTCTGTTACGGCAAAGGTATTCTCTATGCCGACTGCTCCCCTATTCGGAAAGAGAAATTTCGGTTCAACGGCAATTGTTTGGCCCGCCAGAAGGGGTGACTTGAACTTAGGAGCGAGAACAGGCAGTTCATCCAGTTCAAGGCCAACGCCGTGCCCTATGAACTTTGCCAGTTCGCCGGGATGCCCCATGAAGTGATCCCCTAAACCGGACTCCTCCGCCATCTTCAGCGCTCCCGAGAAGAGTTCTTCGCAGATGGCCCCGGGCTTGAGATGTTCACTGATCCAGGATTGAATATCGGTTGCGATCCTGAAAGCATTCTCAAAAGAAGGATCGAGCTTGCCGATACAGAATATGCGGGTCATATCAACAAGATATCCGTTATACGATCCGCCATAATCGACCACGACCGGAAGACCTTCTTTTATGACGTCTCTGGAAGGCCCATACGGCGCTGCGGTCCATAGGCCCTTGCCCGTAATAGGCCCGTCAAAGCAGCCGCTGACAGCGGCATTCCCACCGCTCACTGCAATGCCGGTGATCTCCTGGTTAAAGCCCCGGATGCGGAGATTCCCTCCGATGCCCAGTTTTCGGAGGCGGTATTCGAACTCTGCTGCAAGGTCAAGCTCCCGCATGCCGGGCCTGAGGAATTCAGGGATACTCTTGAAGGTTTCAGCAAGCATGCGGCCGCTCATCCGCATCTGTTCCAGTTCCCATCCAGATTTTACTGAGCGCAGATCTCGATTGATCTGAGAGACGTCCCGGAACTCGCAATTGCCGAGCAGTTTTTGATAAAAAATGAAATGCTGCATTGGAAGTACGTCAAAAGTTAGGCCTATAGTTTTTACGTCTCTGCCGAAAATGTCAGGCAGGTCGCGGCTTGATGGAAAAGGCCTGACATCCCTGACAACACTTTCCTGAACAGCCCTGCTGTAGCTTTTTCTGACAAGCAGGACAGGATCACCTTCAACAGGAACCCAGAGTGTGCTGTTCTGGCGACTTCCGGTGTAATAGAAAACGTCTACTGCGTAATTGAAAAGAGCGCCGTCGAGCCGTGCGTCTGTGAGCCTCTTCCGCAGGCCAGCCAGTCTCAGTCCTGTTTCCGTTTCCGGCATTTCGATATTCATAGTTACCCTGTCTTTCCCAAATGTATCTCCGTCATGAGCTTCGGGAGAGTCCGGTGATAAAGATCTGGAGTTCGTCCGATGAAAGGGCCCTGTTCGGTTTCTTCATTTCAGGGCAGCAGTTGGCAACGATCCTCTCAATGAGATCCTCTCGACAGAAAGCGATTATTTCAACAGGCAGTGAAGCCGGAGCATCTTCAATAAGCAGAATTTCAGAATACCATGTCTCCGGTGTCGGAGCCATACCAGCGCAGTCCCTGCCCCGGATTAATCTTGGACGCGATCCGCGGGATATTGCCAGACGACTGACACTATGCTTGAGGAGCTGCAGCCCTCGGATTACGGGATTTGAACTCAGTCCGTGGCGACCGCGAGTAAGTGTCTGGAAGCGTGTCACGTTGACGCCTGAGCAGTAGATCCATGAATCAATTCCCCGCTCTGGAGCCGGGCGGACAACAAAATAGAGGTAATCGTTTCTATACTCGAAGTCCTGAGGTCCGGTCATCTTCCCGCTCCCCTGTCTATAAGTGCCTGGACCGGCTTGAGCCCGTAAGGGCTTCCCTGTTCGATTGCAGTCAGTACAGTGCCGCCGCCTGTAAAGAAGTAATAATTTGTATTATCCATAACAGAAAGATAGAGCCCTGGGCAAAGATCCTTGAATTCCTGAAGTGTATCTCCGCCGCCGTACATCTTCAGAGCTGAACTGTTCCTGTCTATAGTGTGATCAAGGGCCTGCGAGCCGGCAGAGAAATGTGGGGTAAAGCCCATGACTGCGTTAACAAAGATTGTTTTTGCCGCAGCGATGACCGAGGCTGCCGAGGGGTCTTCAAAGGATGCAGGATCGATATCGAGGATATACCCGTATGAATTGCCTGGTCTGAAGTCTCTTATAGATATCGTCCGGTATCTGCCTTCTGTACGCGATTCAAGGATATCAGACTCGACAAGGTGGGGGAGTTCCACGATCTTTTTCCGGGTGCGGTCCTTCTCGACAAGTTCTCTTGCCAGCTCAATGTCCTCATCCATTACACCCTTTATTTTTACCTGATACTTTGCGCAGAGATACGTGTTATAGATGACGCCTCCAAGAATGAGATGGTCGACTTTTTCGTAGATGGCATAGAGAGGCCTGATCTTGGTGTCGTATTTCGATCCTGCGACAACAGCGAGAAAAGGCCGCTCAGGGTTGAGAACCCTGTCGAGATTAAGGATCTCCTGCTGCATCAGGAATCCTGCATAAGCTGGAAGATGACCGGTGATGTTGTATGTCGAAGCATGGGGCTGCCATGACCCGAAGGCGTCATTTACATAGATATCGGCAAGACCGGCAAGCTGGATGGCGAAACTTTCTGCTGACTCTCCCTTTGCCTCTTCTCCCTGAAACCAGCGGGTGTTCGGAAGATAGATGCCGCCCAGTCTTCTTTCTCTCAGTTCCCTGATGGCAAGATTGATCGAAGTGTCGATGCCCGGAATTCCCTTTTCCGGGTCAGCAGTAATCCTGGGAACATGGATCTTTGTATGAAGCTTCTGCTCAAGATACTGGACAATGGGATCCACAGATTCATCAGGCCTGCAGACGATAGTCCCTGATTTCTTGTCCCGAGGCCTCCCGACATGGGTCATCATGATCGGCCTGCCGCCGCGTTCTACGATATGATAAAGCGTGCCAATAGTCCTGTCGATCCTGAAGGGGTCGCGTATTTCGCCGTTCTTTACTACATTATGATCGAAGCGGACCAGAACGATCTTTCCGTTCAGATCAGCCTCCTGGATCAAAGGAAGCCAGTGCTCTGTCTGAGTATTAGTCATGGATTACCTCGTGCTGTGAAATGCATGAATAAAAGTTTACGCCAATCCTCTTCAAAGTCTATTGTATCAAAAGCCTTGTGTCAAACGCAGAGTATGTCCTTATCTTCCGCCGTTCTTCAAGAGGCTCCCTTCCACCTGAGAGATAATACCATGCAGCATGCGTGCCTCCCGTTCGGTAATCCCGGTTCTTGCAATGAGGCGCTTAAGATCAGTCATGATATGTTCCTCGCTGTATCTGATGCCCTTGGCCTGATACCCTGCCATTTTCATGATCGTTCTGAGTCTTTCAAATAGACCGCTGAACTCTTCATTGCTGATAATGGCGGCTGCAGGTGCAACTGAGTGATCTCCATAAGAGAGTTCATAGGCAATGAGGAGAACTGCCTGTGCGAGATTGAAAGAAGGATTGTCAGGAGAAGCCGGGATTCTGATCATGAAGGAACACGCTGCAGTTTCTTCATTGGTAAGCCCTCTGTCTTCCCTCCCAAAGAGCAGTGCGATGCGGTTATGTTTCGACAAACTCCTGATGGTTCTTGCTGCCTCGCGAACAGGATAGCCCAGGCCGCGTTTTTTGCCAGGCCTGCGCGTAGTGCCGATGACCACGGATTTTCCGCTCAAGGCAGCTGTCAGCTCAGGATAGACCTTAGTGCAGGCGAGGATATCTTCTGCGCCGTGAGCAAACCATCCGGCTTCTTCAGAAGGGAACTTCGCGGGACTGACAAGTTCGAGTCGTGAAAATCCGAGATTTTTGAGCGCGCGGGCAGAAGCGCCGATATTTCCGCTCTCCATCGTCTCAACAAGCACAAAGGAAATATTGTCTTTCCATCTCTTCATGACACTATTTCCCCATTTATCATGATGCCTTTTGGATCGTTTCCAGGAGATCCCATTGTTCATAAGCTTCTGTGATATTTTTCTCAAGCTCCTCTATCCGTGCCCTGGCTGCCGGTATCCTGTTGCCGTCCTGACGGTAGAAGTCAGGGTCAGCAAGTGACTCATACAATTTATCACGCTCTGCTTCCAGGGCTTCTATCCTGCCCGGCAATTCCTTAAGATCTTTTTTCTCCCTGAAGGTAAGTGTGCGCTGACGATCAAGCCGCGTCCTGGGCTTTTCTTGTCCGGCTGTTTTTTCCTGTTTTGCGGATTGGTCTGTCCGTGGCGGCAATGTTGGTTTGCGCTGGCGCAGCCAGTCATCGTACCCGCCCACATATTCTGCGACATTTCCATTCCCTTCGAAAACTATGGTGCTGGTCACTACATTATTCAGAAATGCCCGGTCATGGCTCACGAGGAGGACTGTGCCCTCGTAATCAACAAGCATTTCCTCAAGAAGGTCCAGCGTGTCCATGTCAAGATCATTGGTCGGCTCATCCATAACGAGCAGATTCGATGGTTTGGTAAAGAGCTTGGCTAAAAGAGCGCGATTTCGTTCTCCGCCCGAAAGAACTTTGACCGGCGAGCGCGCACGCTCTGAAGGGAAAAGGAAATCTTCAAGATATCCTATGATGTGACGCGACCTTCCGTTGACAGTCACATGCTCGAACCCGTCTCCAACATTTTCGATGACCGACTTGTTGTCATCGAGCTGTGCACGATGCTGATCAAAGTACGCTATCTGAAGATTGGTTCCGCTGCGTACAGAGCCGCCAAGAGGGTCCAAAGAGCCGAGCAGGATCTTGAGTAACGTGGTTTTGCCTGACCCGTTTGGACCGATGATGCCTATCTTGTCCCCGCGAAGAATTGTAGTTGAAAAATCCCGGATAAGTGTCTGATCTTCATAGGCATGGCTTATATTCTTTGCCTCAATGACCTGCCTGCCGGACCGTTCAGCCTCGTTCAGTTTCATGCTGGCGCTGCCAATAATTTCCCGCCTGGCAAGGCGCTGCCTTCTCAGCTCCTTTAATGCCCTTACCCGTCCTTCGTTACGAGTGCGGCGAGCCTTGATTCCTTGCCGTATCCAGGCCTCCTCCTGACTAAGCTTTTTGTCGAAGAGAGCACTGTGTGTGGCTTCTGCATCGAGCTCTGCCTGTCTTTTAGCCAGATAGGTATCGTAATTGCCAGGCCAGTCAGTCAAATGGCCACGGTCCAGTTCGATGATGCGTGTTGCCAGGGTTTGAAGAAATCTGCGGTCATGGGTTATGAAGAGTAAGGAGCCGCTAAACTCAAGAAGAAACTCCTCGAGCCAGCTGATCGATTCGATATCAAGATGGTTTGTCGGCTCGTCGAGGAGCAGGAGATCAGGCTCATTTACCAGCGCCTGTGCGAGGAGGACCTTTCGTTTATATCCGCCCGAAAGATCAGCTACCGAAGCATCAGGGTCCAGGCCGAGACGCGAAAGAACCGTATCAACCCTCTGCTGCATCTGCCAGCCGCCTGATGACTCTATCAGATGCTGTATGCGTTCGAGTTCAGCCATTAAGTCTGCGGTATCTTGGCTATGACTGAGACGATTGCTTACTGTATGGTACTCTGCAAGCAGGCCGACCAGGCTGCCGAGACCCTCTGAGACAACATCGAAGACTGTTCCCGAGAGATGCTGGGAAACTTCCTGGTCGAGCGATGCTATCCGGACACCCTGCTCAAAAATGACCTCACCGCTGTCAGGGATGATCTCCCTGCCGATGATCTTCAGAAGTGTGGATTTTCCTGCACCGTTTCTGCCGACCAGACAGACGCGTTCTCTGCGCTCGATCTGAAGGGTTACACCATCTATCAGTTCAGGGCCGCCAAAGGCGACACTCACATCCTGCAAACTAACTAATGCCACATTTCACCTCAAATACATCGTATCGTGTATTATAACGGAAGCAAGCCATCACCTGACGGGTGTTTTCATTTTGTCCTTTACTTACTGCTCAGAATTGTGTTATTCTTTTAATTAGAATTTCTGAAGTTTTTGCCGTTTATTAAACCACAAAGACTTTTTGACTTTGTGGCTTTTTTTTTGCTGCGACCTTCTGAGATTTGAGTTTAAAAAAAGGAGGTATAACAAATGGCTAATGGAACAGTAAAGTGGTTCAATGACTCAAAGGGTTTTGGCTTTATCACAAGCGAAGATGGCAGCGATGTTTTTGTGCATCACACTTCAATCCAGGGCAACGGATTTAAATCCCTTGCTGAGGGTGATTCAGTCAGCTTTGATACTGAGAAGGGACCGAAAGGCCCCAAGGCAGTTAATGTAACAAAGCAGTAATTGATTGACAAAATGCCCCCTTGCTTCGGCAGGGGGGATTTTTTTTTGGAGGGAACACTTGAACAGACACGATTATGCCGCAAAGATGGAATTAAAAAAGCAGAATAATATTGCTGCTGGCCTGGTTTCAGAACGTTTTCCCGCAGTCACCGGCATGGTAATTCATATGACCTATTACCGTAAGGCTGCAATTCCTCTCCTTATGGTACGCACGCTCAATATCTTCCCTACCTCGTTTGCCTATTTCAAGATGGATTGCATGATCAAAGGCTGCAGCGGAGGCGGGTTTGACCTGACCTCAGTCGTGGCCGGCATGGTCAAATCGAAGAAGAAGGAAGGGAAGGGGACCCTTACCTGCGGCGGGAAGGTAGATGTGCTTGAGCCTGATCATGCGAGCATTCAGTATGAAGCAGCCATACGGTACAAAAAAGCGCCGAAAAGCAATTCTTAGGCTTACTTATGCATGCGCAAGCACATGTATGCCGGCAAGCCGTTTACCGATAATAGCTTTTGCGATCTTTAGATCGTAAGACGCCTGAAGCTTGAGCCATTACTGCTGTGACTGGTTGAATGCACGCCCAAACAGCAATGCCAGCTCCGCTGTTACTGCACGATATCCTTGATAACATGCGAAATACGCATTGCCGATACCCCGACTGTGCGCGCGAACTCTGCCTGATGAGATATGTCCATTTCCCCCAGGATCTCTGCCAGGAAGACTCCCGGATGAATAGCTGACAATCTATTTTTAACCATGTTTGTATCTCCTTTCGCTGTATGTTTCAGGATATCCTGCGGCAGGCGGCGTGATTTCCCGGTGGCAAATAAGTGCTCCGTTTCAGAAGAGGCAAATGACTGAGTCATATTAATATCACGAACAATATGTTTATGTAGCGCACACAGACAAGCGCGTCTCCATATTGCGTAAACAGTTTCTTCGTGCCCTTTTGGCCCGGTTTCAGTTTTAGTCGAGCTGTCAAATTACTCATACCGGATGAAGCCTGACAACAGGCATGAAGCTGATTTTGAGGAAAATTGCGCAAAGACGGAATTAGACGAAAAAGTATGCGGATGGTTTTTACTTCTGAAAGTCCATAATGTCTCCCCATTCATTTTGACCCCTCCAAAAAGAATTGAGGCTACTATATCAAGCAGGCTCCTTCTGCGTCAATACAATGATGCAGATTGTTTCAAGCTCAACCGTTTGGTTCAGAGGGTTAAACCAAAAACTAATACCGGATGGAGGTTACCACAAAGACCATCGTCCCATTAGGCCTGATGACTGTCACTTCATCTCCCTCTGATGTTCGCAACAATGCTTTTGCCATGGGTGAATCTATGCTGATGAAATTCTTTTCAGGGGCTATCTCATCAGGACCGACAATGCGATATTGGTAGGCATTCCCGTCAGTATCCTCCAGTTCGACCCATGCGCCGAAATAGACCTTTGACGTGTCACCCGGTTTCCTGTCCACGACGATCAGACTTTCCAGTCTCTTCTTCAGAAAACGGATACGGGCATCGATCTGCCGCAGTTGTTTTTTCCCATATATGTATTCAGCATTCTCGGAGCGGTCGCCCATGGCAGCAGCTTCGCCAACTGCCTGGGTTACCTGAGGCCGCTTTGTCTTCCAGAGAAAGGACAGTTCATCATGCAAGCATTTATGACCGTCAGGGGTGATATAGGATGAGACAGTGCTACTGTTTCGGGTATTTTGCATAGAAGTCCATATTAAGGGATATCATCTCCTGCTGGATCTTTCTGTAATCAATGCATAGAGAATGCTGAAGCTCTGATGCTATATCCGCATAGCGGTTGATTACGTCACCTATGGATGATGCAGTGTATTGATGCCTGAAGTCCTTGCAGAGGGATTGAGCGTTATCTGCCTCAAGATAAGGAGTTTTCTGAAGCGCAGTGTCGATCCTTTCGGCTATTTCCTTTTTTAATTCTTCGGAATCATGCCCTTCCGAGCGTTCTTTGAAGAGGTGACCAACCCCAATATTCTCAAGATCAATGCAGTGATCGAAGTTCGAGCAGTTGACACAGCAGAACCTCAGTTCGCTCTTCATTGTGTTAGTAAGACAGGTTTCCATGACTTCCCGGAAGAAAGCATCCTGACCCGGGTTGACCATTTCGAGCAGCTCTGCTGCAAAATCTTCGCCGTCCCTGACGACCGAAGCAGGGATTTCCTCGATCCTTTTCGCATTTGCCGCGCCGATGATCCCTTCCGAAAGAATCACATAGTGACGCAGTTCAGCGGGAAAAAGCTCCAGTTTCCTTCTGAACTCCCTCCGGTTGAGCTCCTGTAAGACCGCGTAAGAGGCATAGGTTCTCATCTCTGTCATGATGCTGAAATTATATAGGAATTTGCCTCATCTTTGATACGTCGCGTATACTATAGAGCTGAGCGCAAACATTTTTTATTGAAGAGGTATTACACAGATGTACACTGACGAAATCAACAGAAGAAGAACATTTGCCATAATCAGCCATCCTGATGCCGGGAAGACTACACTTACTGAAAAATTGCTTCTTTTCGGCGGGGCTATTCAGACTGCAGGCGCGGTAAAGTCGAACAAGATTAAAAAAAGCACTGCTTCTGACTTTATGGAGATCGAGAAGCAGAGGGGTATCTCTGTTGCAACCTCAGTGATGAACTTCGAGTATAACGGCAAAAAGATCAACCTTCTGGACACCCCTGGTCACAAAGACTTTGCAGAAGATGTATATCGCACACTTACTGCTGTTGACAGTGTCATTATTGTAGTGGATTGCGTAAAAGGCGTAGAAGAGCAGACAGAAAAGCTCATGGAAGTCTGTAGGATGAGAAAAACGCCGGTAATTGTTTTTATCAACAAGCTGGACCGGGAAGGCAAGAGACCGTTTGAGCTTCTTGACGAGATTGAAGAGAAGCTGCGTATCAGGGTCAGGCCGCTCAGCTGGCCTATCAGTATGGGTTCTTCTTTTAAAGGTGTTTACAATCTCTATGAAAAAAGCCTTCATCTATTCAGGCCGGGCGGTGCAACGATCGCAGAAGACGTGATCTCAGTAGAAAATATTGCTGACGACCTTCTCGACCGGCAGTTAGGTGAATTTGCATCACAGCTGCGTGATGATGTGGCCCTTGTGGAAGGCGTGTACGAGCCCTTTGACAGGTCTCAGTATCTTGAGGGCAAACTGGCACCGGTCTTTTTTGGCAGTGCGGTCAATAACTTCGGCGTCAAGGAGCTGCTCAATACTTTTACGACTATTGCGCCGACGCCGAGGGGCAGGACTGCGGACACCAGGGCTATTGAGCCGCATGAGAAGAGCTTTAGCGGTTTTGTTTTCAAGATCCACGCTAACCTTGACCCCAATCATCGAGACAGAATAGCTTTTTTGCGGATATGTTCTGGAAAGTTCGAACGGAATAAATTCTTTCACCACGTGCGATTGGGAAAGGACCTGAAATTCAGGAGCCCTGCAAGCTTCATGGCGCAGGAGAAGAGTATTATCGAGGAAGCCTATCCCGGTGATGTGATAGGTCTTTATGATACCGGCAACTTCAAGATCGGCGATACGCTTACAGAGGGAGAAAAGATCATGTTTCAGGGAATCCCGAGCTTTTCGCCTGAAGTTTTCAAGGAGGTCATAAATACTGATCCCATGCGGTCCAAACAGTTGGAGAAGGGCCTGCTCCAGCTTACTGATGAAGGCTTAGCGCAGCTTTTTATCCAGCAGCAGGGAAAAAGGAGGATAATCGGCACTGTAGGGGAACTTCAGTTCGATGTTATTCAATATCGCCTGCTGCATGAATACGGGGCATCCTGCCGGTTCAGTCATCTCAATTTCAGCAAAGCCTGCTGGATAACTGCTCAGGATACAAAGAAACTCGATAAATTCTGCGAATACCGTTCAGCAAAGCTCGGCACAGATAAATACGGCAATCCGGTCTTTTTTTCTGAATCAGATTGGGAATTGCAGCGTATACGGACTGATTACCCTGACATAGAATTCCATTTCAGTTCAGAGATGAATACCGGCGCCCCAGGCATGAAACAGGGCAGGGGCTGACCTGCGGCAGGCATTGTCTGTTGCCGATTGCCTTTATCATACACAGCAGTTCAATAGCATGAAGACATTGACCGAAAAATCCCTTCTAACCTCCCTTTATCAAAGGGAGGTCTCATACCCCTCTTTGGCAAAGAGGGGCGAGGGGAGATTTATGCATTGTGTCAGTTTACCTATGGACTTATAGGTTCAGCGGTTTGTGGTAGATCTCTGCGGACGGTATCTATTTGTAGTTGAAGCTGGTGTCTGGCGGGATTCAGAGCCTCTATATGCTGTTTTAGGGCCTTCTGTTTTTCCTTCTTTTGAAGTGTGTGTCCTTCCCGGTTTTTTCGTGTCTGTACCCCTGCTCTTCCATTTCCTCTGCGGTTCCCGCGGAGGCCTTGCAAATTCAGTGTCGCGGGCAGGCGCAGCCTTTTTATAATCAAAGTCTTCAAGCGTGCAGCGTCTTATCTTCTTGCCGAGTACTCGCTCAATCCCGCGCACCATTTCTTCATCCTCACGCGTGATAAAGGTGAAGGCGTCTCCTGTCTTAGCAGCGCGGCCTGTGCGGCCGATCCTGTGCGTGTATGCATCAGCGGTATCAGGCATATCGTAGTTTATGACATGGGAAATGGACGATACATCGATCCCGCGTGCTGCGATGTCTGTTGCGACAAGGATCTGAAACTTGCCATTCCGGAATCCATCCAGAGCTTCTTGACGCTTGTTCTGGGAAAGGTTGCCCTGCAGCGATGCTGCACGGTATCCAGCTCTTTCGAGCTGCTGTCCAACGCGTTTTGCCCTGTGTTTTGTGCGTGTAAAGATCAGCACTGATTCTGTATCTGTATGCTTTAACAGTTCAAGAAGAAGAGGCGTTTTGAGGTGTTGATCTACCGGATAGAGTGCATGGCTGACAGTATTTGCAGGTGCCGCATGATCAACCTGAACGGTAACTGGTTGATTCAATATGTCGTGTGCAAGCCGGCGTATATCGTCAGGCATCGTTGCAGAGAAGAGAAGCGTCTGGCGTTTTGCAGGGACCTGCTTAATGATCTTTCGTATATCAGGAAGAAAACCCATATCGAACATGCGGTCTGCCTCGTCAAGTACAAGTACTTCTACATGGGAGAGGTTGATCGTGCGTTGCTCAATATGGTCGAGCAGCCGGCCAGGGCAGGCAACTACGATCTCAGCTCCGCGCCGAAGCTTTTCAGCCTGAGGATTAAAGCCTACTCCGCCGTAAATGGTTATGCTCCTGAGCCTGGTATGGTGACCAAGGTTATTGAATGTTTCGTGTATCTGTTCTGCCAGTTCGCGTGTCGGCGCTACGATGAGGGCACGAACATGTTTGCGCTCCCCCTGCATCAGGCGATGGAGGATAGGCAGCACAAAGGCAGCTGTCTTGCCTGTTCCGGTCTGGGCAAGGCCCATGACATCGCTTCCCTCAAGGACAGGCGGAATTGCCTGCATCTGGATCGGCGTTGGTGTCACATAGCCTGCAGCGGTTATACCAGCTGTGACCTGTGTGTGAAGATTGAATGTCTGAAATTTCATAAAACTCCTTTTTTCTGCGGTCGAGGGGAAAAGCCAGTTGCATGCGGGTATTACAATGACGTAGTTTTCATCCGGGTACAGCAGTTATTTAATGCTTAAGCCTAACAGCTGACGATAGACCCTGTCAAGGAAAAGCGTTAGTCGTGTTACAATCAACATTATGTCAAAGGGAAATACGAGATTGGTATATTCGACAGAAAAAACGATTTTGAGGAAAGAAAGGCCGATTGTAAAAGATCTGTCTGCCGGTCCGCAAGCCGGTCAGCAAAAGGTGATTGTTCGGCTCGACCGGAAGGGAAGGGGCGGTAAATCTGTTACAGTCATCGAAGGTCTACAGATGCCGCAGCAGGGAAAAGAGGCGCTGCTTAAAGAGCTGAAGGCAACTATCGGCACAGGTGGTACCGTAAAGGATGAAGCGCTTGAACTGCAGGGTGACCATTGCGGAACGATCATGGCCGCCCTGGAAAAGTTGGGGTACCGGCCGAAACGTTCAGGCGGTTAATTTATTTTTGTCTCTTTGTTTTTATTCCTGTAACGCCAAAATGATAATGTCCTAAACAACCAAAGTAGAAATGTCCTGAATCTGAGAAGCTACCATGCTGAGGCAAAGGAGGCATGGATGGCAGGAAAGGACATTATTATGGCAAGTCAGAGAGAGTTGAAGCGGTT
>CAMTUV010000038.1:0-27643 GCA_947085015.1 uncultured Nitrospirota bacterium | reverse complement strand
CAGAGTATGCTGCACTGTGGATATCCCTTTCAGTTGCTCGGGAAAATAAGATATTTTTCAACCCACCGACTGGATTGCCCCGACACTGTCAAAAAGATAATAACTTTTATGATTATATCAAAGACAGTGTTTTGAAGAATATCGATGATACAATAAGATACGATTCGGCATAACGGCGTTGGAGCATTCAATCGAGGGGAACGGGCTGGTCTGGTCTTATTTAATATAATCCATATTGATTTTCATTTGGCAATTGGTTTAGATTACCATCCACACGTGGTGAGAATCTATTTCAAAAGGAGGGTATAGGATGAAGAAGGTCGCAGTTATTGTGAGCGATGATCAGCGCGGGGGATTGAGGATGGGCGTAGGCCTTACGCTTGCGGATAGCGCCGTAACGGTTTTTCTGATGGATAAGCCGCTTGAATCGTCTGACGACAATGATCTGAATGTCGAGACCCTTGGGGATTTGGATGCAAAGCTTTACTCAAATATCCCGGGGAGCAAACAAGAAATCATGAGCACTGAGGAGATTGCCAGAGCACTGACTGATTTCGATGCAGTCATCCAGTATTAGTGTGCCGGTATGCCAAGGCATCCGGATAGATTAAAGCGAGAGGAGGGAATATGAAGCTGGGAATACATATAAAGACCGACAGGCATCTTGAACAGGTGGTTGGTATTGTAAATGCTGCTACTTCGAAAGGCCATGAAGTAATGATTTTTACGATGGCAGGCGGCGAGAGACTTCTCGAAAACCCTAAGTATTCTGATTTGTGCAAGAACCCGAAAGTCAAAATGAGTTATTGCGATCATGATGCAGTCCATCTGGGTATCAAGAAGGAGATAATACCTGCAGAGATTGCCTGTGGCAGCCAGTTTAACAATGCGCTTATGGTGAGCGATGCTGACAGGGTAATTGTTCTTTAATTTTTGTTGTAACGGCTAACACTATCTTCTGCAGATAAGGAGGAAATTTATGAAAATACTGCATATTCTTAGCGACGGACCGAATAAGCTGGCGGGTGAAATTATCAGCGTTCACTCAAAGGAGCATGAGGCGAAGGTTGTCGATTTATCAAAAGGTAATATTTCTTACGACGCGCTAGTTGACGATATATTTACTTGCGATAAGGTTTTTTCCTGGTAAGGCAATACGGAGAGACGCGCGGAGGGGTCTTCTTTTTGAGGATGATCAGAATACGGCACCATACTTGTGGTCTCTGTGATAAGGCATGAAGTGAGTCAGTCGACTCCCTTTTTTTCGGAGTTGCTGGTTTGGCCTTAGCCAAAGGATGATGGTAATGTGGAACATCCGCTGATTTCCGAACGATGCTGAGAGACAACTATTGCATAATTTCAACTCGTGAAATATTTTGATGATTACGAGGAAATATTCAACCTCCGAACGAGTGTGCGCATATATGAAAAAAGAGAAAATCGACGTGGTTTCTGGTCGGTCCTGTTCATAAATAATTATTATGGACGTATGGGCCAACTCTAAACTTATATATTTAGGTTGAATTCTCCTGGTAATTTTGATTATATATCGTCCATAAATAGAGGTTCTGCATTTGACGCATCATCACGATGAAGGTACATCACGATGATGCTCATACACGGGGGAGGTAGATATTAGATCAAGAAGGAGGGTCGATATTTGCCGAAATGTTCATCTCACCAGATTTCTTAACACAAGAATTATCATAAGGGGGAACAGAGAACCGTGGAAGAAAAAAGAAATCAAATCTGGGCATTTGTCATAACAGCTGCTCTGATCGTTGTGAGTTTGGTTTACTACAGTGTAAATGTTTTTTATCTGTATACCGTTGTTTATATCTGGTTTGGTGTTGCTTATGGGATGATGCTCCAGTACGGACGATTCTGTTTTGCCTCTGCATCCCGAGACCTCTTTGCAGCTGGAGTTCCGCGAATGGCTGTGGGTGTTCTGGTCGCTCTCATGTTCTTTAGTATCATTCAGGCAACCCTTGCTTCGACCAACATGAGCACATTTCACCCCGCTCCTTTCGGAATCCATATGCTGATTGCGGGCGTCATCTTCGGTCTTGGTATGGTGCTTTCCGGAGGATGCGCGTCGGGTTCGCTCTACAAGGTCGGCGAGGGAAATATGACAAATCTTATTGCAGTGATCGTTGGGCTCTGTATCGGGCAGGCTGTATTTGTGGATATTGGAGGCATCTTTGACAAGCTAATCCCTGCATCATGGGAGCACTCGGCGAAGCTTAAGGGGCTGCCTGAATATATCATCAAGGATGGATGGTTCGACAAGTATCTTGCCGGATATGTGTGGGACCAGCCTACCATTCAGCTTTCCCAGACAGAGGTGATATCCAAGGCAATGCCGGGAATAATGAAGTACTTCGTCGGTGATGCCTTATTGAATGCGATCATACCGTCTGCGGTGCTCTTAGTCCTGATTTACTGGTTCTTTAGCAGAAAGGGTTTTCTCAAGAAGAGGGCGAAGACGAAGGACGGCAAGCTTGGTTTTAGTGATGAAATCGCCGGCTTATGGAACATGATTACCGCATCGAAGAAGACCTCGATTATGGGCGTGCTGATAGGCATCACCGCAGGACTGCATATCTTTGTTATGAAAGGCATGCAGATAAAATACGGCATAAAGAATTTCGGGGAACTGCTCATACGGATGGGGCATGATAAGGATGTCTCTCTCATGGGAGAGGTCTTTGATCCAGGGTACTGGTACATTACCAGCCAGGAAGGCCAGTTAGGCGGATGGATGCTCGAAAAAATCGGCTGGGATATGCATGACAACATATTTTTTGCGATCAATAATGGGCTGCCTGAACCGTTGCGCAACCCTGCTCTCTGGATGTCCATAGGAATCATCTTCGGGGCCATGATCATGGCCCGCCTGAACAATGAATTCAAGCTTAAATGGCCAAAGGGAGAACTCTGGGTCTGGGCACTCGCTGGCGGAATGCTTATGGGCATCGGCTCTCGTCCCTCATTAGGGTGCAACATCGGTGCATTTTTCATCAGGGCAGCGGGCGGTGACCCTAATGGCTGGCTTTATGGCGTTGGCATGGTGACAGGAGCCTTTTTTGCCGTCAAGTTCTTCAACTGGTGGACTGAAAGAAAAATGGCAAAAGAAATGGAGGCATTTTAGTTCTGGAGCTGAACGAGATCTCTGGACGGAGATACGCGCCTTCTGCATGAACGCTGATATGAAGTTTTAATTACGACGGTATAACCGTTATATATAAAATAAACTACTACATATAAGGAGATTTATCATGGCAATGAAATTTGAGAAAACAGGTGAGGGAGAGTTTATGCTGGATGTTTGCGGATATGCGTGTCCGCATCCTCAGATCTATACCAAGAAGTCGCTTGAAAAGGTGAGCGAGGGAGATGTTGTGTCAGTAATCTTTGATAATCCTTCATCTGGGGAAACGATCATTCAGATGTGTGATCAGGCTGGACATGATGTACTTGAGAACAAGAAGGAAGACAATAAGTACGTCATCAAGATCAAGAAGTGCTGATCATAAAACCGATCTGAAATCCAGAAACCACGTGGAGGAGATTTGATGAAAACGCCTAAAGTTATAATTGTGGCGATTGTTGTGATTATTCTTGGTTTCCTTATTGTTTACAGCCAGACAGGCCTGCCGGAAAAGACAGAGGGGCACGAGGCTGCAGCAGCTGGCTACGGAGGAGGTGGTGCTGCAAAGGCGCCGATGCCGCGGCTCGCCTTTATCAGTCTGCCCGGCGATGAAGGGGTTATCCCTCCCAGCGCCAATCTCCAGTTGCTTGCCGGAATTGAAGATATCGAAAAGAATGTTCACCATTGGATCATTGTTGACTGTCGAGACAGTGAGTCGTATAAGGAAGGCCACATTCCGTCAGCGATTCACCTTGGTGAAACCTGTAACGATTTTTTCAGGGGTGACCTTGAAGTGAAGGGACAGGGTGTATTTAAGAATCTCGGCATGCGGCCGGTGAATGAGCTTGAAAAGAAACTCGGCGTTGTTGGGCTCAGCATGGAGAAGACCATTGTCTTTTATGATGGGAAGATGGGAGACCCGGCAGCCGGGAAAAGCTATGGCATTCTTGCAGGATATGCCTTTGTGCCGTTTTGGTTCATGGAATATCTCGGGCATCAGGATGTCCGGGTCCTCGACGGAGGCATTATGGCATGGAGTGCTGCAGGCAAGCCTCTTGAAACAAAGGAGAACAGGCTTGCATCATCCGTATTTAAGGCAAGCATAGCCAGGAACAAACTTGCGACTACCGAAGACATGGCCCGATCGGGATCTGATCCCAATGTTCAGGTTGTGGATACGAGAACGCCTGCCGAGTATACCGGCGCGACTGCAACGCCTCCGAACCATTTCCTGACGGATAAAATTGCGCGCGCAGGCCATGTTCCAGGTGTCAATCTTGCTGCCCCGCACTTTTATCAGTTTGCCGATATGGAGACGATGAAACTTAGGCCTATTTGGCAGCTGAAAAGAATTTATGCCAGCCTTGATACGAATAAAAGAACGGTGGCTTATTGTATTCTTGGCAATCGGTCCTCCATGGCATATTTTGTCATGAGACTGTTAGGTTTCAAAGATCTTGCGAACTATCATGACAGCTGGTTTATGTATGGAAATTCTGAGGGGGTACCGGTAGAACAGTCGCTGTAGTTGTTTTGGAGAGAAACAAAGAAACAGAGGAGGTTCTGTGAAGAATATACTGATTGCTGTTGATGACACAAAGGGCTCCAACAGTGCGCTTTCTTTCTTCAGCGATGTCTGTTCACGTATGCGACCTGAAGGTATTGCGCTCCTGTTCGTAGAAAGATTTGAGGGTAAGTCCTTAATGGCTGATATGTTGGGCGACGCGGAAGCGTCTACGCTCAGAGAAGCCTTACAGGGATCTGAGTATAAGGGGACGCTGGACAAAAAGGCACGTGCTATCCTTGACCATTACAAGAAGGCCCTTGAAGAGAAGGGGGTGACGGGGATCAAGACGATTATCAAGTCCGGTCACCCGGCTGATGAGATTTTAAAAACGGCCAAAGAAGAGAATGCAGAAATGATTGTGATAGGCTCACGCGGGAAGCGTACGTCGCATCTGTTTATGGGCAGCATAAGCAGAGAAGTGGCTGACCGATCTGAGATTCCGGTGCTTCTTGTGAAGTAGGCGATTGAGCTGGGAACGGCTCTGTTGTTCTATTCGTAATTATCGGCGCACTGCGCGCCATGGAATGCAACTGTACCCTGCGACATGCAGGCAGGGTACAGTTTTTTTTCGGCATGAGAGGTTTTACCTTTCACGTGTGGTGGTATAAAATACGTTGTAAATACGTATATGCGAAATAGGGGGATATGTGACTGAAGTTAAAGAGCAGATTGTTGTGCTTGGCGGGGGCCTTACCGGCCTTTCTGCGGGATGTGTTCTTGCCCGTGAAGGGTTTAGTGTGAAGGTTATTGAAGCTGACACGGCTGTCGGCGGCCTCTCAAAGACCATACATCACAACGGCTTCAGATTTGATCTTGGAGGCCACAGGTTCTTTACAACAGACGAAAGGCTGAATCGTTTTGTCCATGATCTGATGCAGGATGAACTGATCACGGTCTCCCGTTCGAGCAAGATCTTCATGCGGGACAAATTTCTCGACTATCCCCTCAGACCTGCTAATGC
Organism: uncultured Nitrospirota bacterium; assembly: GCA_947085015.1. Taxonomy (GTDB): domain Bacteria; phylum Nitrospirota; class Thermodesulfovibrionia; order Thermodesulfovibrionales; family UBA6898; genus UBA6898. The sequence goes on along the minus strand of CAMTUV010000038.1, from coordinate 21,964 downwards.
TTTTTTTGGCCTCGGCATATCTACAAGCCTTAGAATCGTTGCTGATTTCGTTATTGAAAAATGCAGAGGATTGTTCAGACAAAAAAAGTGTGTTTCCCTTGAGGACTGGGTGATAAGAAACTTTGGGCGCACCATGTTCGATATTTATTTCAAGGTGTATAGTGAAAAGGTCTGGGGTATAGATTGCAGCAGGATCAGCGCTGAATGGGTTGACCGCAGGATCAGCGGTCTGTCACTTGGCAAGGCCCTCAAAAATGCTTTTTTTAGTGCAGGCGGAAAAAAGATCCCGACCCTCGTGGATAAGTTTATTTATCCGGCACTCGGTATTGGCAGGATATCTGACAGGCTCAAAGACGTGATTGAAAGGACCAATGAAGTGCTTCTTGACACAAGAGTCGAAGCGATACATCACGACCATAATGGGATCAATGGCATAGTTGTGAGGCATCAGGGACATACTGATGTGATAACAGGCAGGCAGTTCATATCGAGTCTGCCTCTGACACATGTGATCAATATGCTGCACCCTGCTCCGCCAGAGAGTGTGCTGTCTGCAGCATCAAGGCTCAAGTTTCGAGACCTTGTTGTTGTTGCAGTTATGGTCGACAAAAAAAAGGTTACTGACCAGACCTGGATATATATACCGGAAGAAAAGATCCCCTTTGGCAGGATTCATGAGCCGACGAACTGGTCTGAGATGATGGCACCTGAGGGAAAGACCTTGCTGGTGATCGAATATTTCAGCTTTAAGGGTGACAGGATATGGAGTGATACGGATGGACACCTTGTGGAGATCACGGTCGGGCATCTTGAGAAACTCGGCTTCATAGAAAAGGAAGATGTATGCGACAGCATGGTTGTTCGCGTTCCGAAGGCATATCCGCTTTTTGAGGTGGGATACCATGCGCTCTGCGAAGAGCTTTTGGGTTATCTCAGTCAGTTCAAAAACCTTCATATTGCAGGAAGGTCAGGCATGTTTCGCTATTACAATATGGACCATGCCATAGAGTCAGGCATCAGGGCTGCTGAGGCTGTCATGGGCAGGGAGATGGGACCCGAAGAGCGAGTCAGTAAAGAGACTAAACTGGCAGGCTGCAAAGAATGAGATGTGCACTCGTCATACCCTCGTGGGTTCCTGAGGACATCTTTTCCTCAAAGACCGCAGCATCCCAGATCAACTATTGGCAGCCCCTCGGAACGCTCTATGTCGCGGCAGTGCTGAGGCAGGCAGGCCATGAAGTCATCTTTGTTAATGGTGCATTCAAGCGGCATGAGCAGCTTCTAAGCGATATACATTCATTCAACCCCCATTTTATAGGCATCTATTCAACTACCTTTGGATGGAACAAGGCAAAGATTACCGCAACAGCTCTCAGAGAAATGTTAAAGAACGTTTTTATCTGCGCTGGCGGACCCTATCCGATTGCCCTGCAGGAGAAATGCCTTCAGGACGCAGGCCACCTCTTTGATGCGATCGTCACAGGGGAGGGTGAGCAAACATGCCTTGAGATGATTGCGAGGCTTGAATCCAACAAAGGGCTTCAAGGTGTTTACGGTGTAGCATATCGCGAAAAAGGAGTGATCGTTAAGAATCCTCCCCGGCCGCTTATGGAAGATCTTGATGCCTTGCCATTCCCTGCGCGCAATCTCCTTGGCGATTCGATGCTCTATATCCCTCCTCCTGCTACATACAAGAGAAAGCCGGTTGCAGTGCTTATGACCTCACGCGGCTGCAACAAAAAATGCATCTACTGCTTTCAGATAGACAAGCACAGAGAAAAGGGTATCCGTTTTCGCACTGTTGATAATGTACTCAGCGAGATCGAGCATTGCCTTGCGCTGGGATATAAAGAGATCAAATTTATTGATGACACGTTTGCCGCTGACTATGACAGGGCAATGAAGATAGCGCAGGAAATAAAAAGACGGAAGCTCGACTTTACCTGGTTCGTCTCAGCCTGCGTCAACCAGGTGGATAAGCCGCTGCTTCAGGCATTCAGGGATGCAGGCTGCTGGGCTATTCTCTTTGGCGCAGAGAGCGGAGTCCAGAAGAACCTGAACACCATCAGGAAAGGCACGAACCTTGATCAGATACACAAGGCGGTGAAGGCTGCACAGGAGGTCGGCATCAGGGTGAGCACGCCTTTCATGTTCGGTATCCCCGGGGAAACCTTTAAGGAAGGGCTCCAGACCATAGATTTCGCTCTTGATCTGAATCCTGACATTGCAAACTTTCATGCCATAACACCCTTTCCCGGCACAGAGCTTTATGACAATCTTGACCAGTATGGCACCATGTCAGAAGACCTTTCCGACTTTACTTACCAGGGGGCCGCATTTGTCCCCTTTACCATGACCAGGGAAGAGATACTGCAACTCCGCCAGATAGCCTTCAGGCGATTCTATTCCCGGCCATCGTTTCTCTTTAAAAGATTTTTAGAATTGAGAAGTCACCATGACCTTATGATCGCCCTGAAGAGCCTGAGGAGTCTCTTTTATCTTTGGACGAAGGGGAACCTTTTCAGGCGGAGGGCAGGGGATCCCTCAGGACAGGCTGACCGAAAGTGAGTCGGACTGAAAGCAGAGAGCCGCTGGTCCTCCTCGTCACTATCATTGGCGGACTCGTTATCTCAGGTCTGCACCCTGTTGACAGACTGACGTGGCTTCTTGAAGTTGCTCCTGTTCTTATCGCCATTCCTCTTGCAGTCGGCACATTCGGGCAGTTTCCGCTTACACATCTGCTATACAGGCTCATCTTTCTCCATAGCCTCATACTGATGCTAGGTGGCCATTATTCTTATGCCAATGTTCCTCTAGGATTCTGGTTGCAGGATTTATTTCATTTTAGCAGGAATCATTACGACAGAATAGGTCACTTTATGCAGGGCTTCATGCCGACCATTCTTGCCCGTGAGATCCTGATCAGAAGATCATTGCTCAGACCCGGAAAGTGGCTCTTTTTTCTTGTCTGCTGCGTATGTCTGGCGTTCAGTGCATAGTACGAGCTTGTCGAATGGTGGTCGGCCGTCATTCTTGGCCAGGGTGCTGATGCATTTCTGGGGACACAGGGCGATCCCTGGGATACGCAGTGGGACATGTTCCTGGCACTGATTGGAGCTGTTACCGCACAAGCTCTCCTGGGCAGGACTCACAACCGAGCATTAGCTCGTCATTAATTGCCTGACCACTTGATTTATTTGGCAAGAAACTCAAGCATTGTCTTTCATAATATCAGTAGTCTTATTTTGTGGTGTATAAGGGTTCCTGTATCTTCTCTCCGTGGCAGATGGGGCACCGCCCAGGTTTCTTAAGCTTCTCACGCTTTCTAAAGATAAAACCGCATTTTGTGCATTCAGCAGGCACAACTGTAAGATGATGACCGCTCTTATGTGTCGAACGCTCAATGTGTTCAAGGTGCTCGTACACGTCTTTCTCCGAGATATTGACCTCAGCCGAAATATCTTTTGCCGAGAGAAACTGTCCTGGCAGGAGAGATAAAATCTCCTTTCTGATCGTTTCGTGACGCTCTGCAGGGACGAACGGTTCCTTAGGTCTCTGTTTTCTTACCACGTATTATTATGTATCCGCGACTGATTATATCTGTCAGGCCTAACTGGTTTCTGCTCAGCAGGATGTCCGAGCGGTACGAGTGCAAAGGGTATTACATGTTCAGGGATATTCAGCAGCTTTCTCATGCCTTTGACACGTTCTTCTCTTGGGTATATACCAAGCCATACGCCCCCGAGTCCTAGCGCGTGGATAGACAGGAGAAGATTCTGTGTACCTGCAGAACAGTCCTGTACCCAATAGCCCGCATGTTTTTCGAGTGTCGGATCTCCGCAGATAAGGATCGCAACCTGCGCTTCTCTGCACATCAGTGAATGGGGATGAAAGTCCGGAACCTTATCGAGGAGTTTTCTGTCAGTAATCACGACGAAATGCCAGGGTTGCTGGTTGCCTGCAGAAGGTGCGCTCATGGCAGCTTCCAGAATTTCCTGCAGCGCCTGTTCAGATACGGATTCGGTGGTAAACTTGCGAATGCTTCTTCGTGAATACAGTGCCTCCATAGCCTTCATAATACACCTCCTGAGTATGAATAACGCTGCGTTCATTATAGCAAAAGAGTATCCTGTTCCCCCAAAGTAGTGCATGGTAATGGGCAGTGCATAATTGGTATGCTTATATCCATGAAGAAAAATAATCTGATAAACAGAAAACGTCTCCTTGCCACCTTTCTTGATCTGATTAATATCAACTCTCCATCTTTTGATGAAGCGTCTATTGGTGATCATCTTTCAGAAGTATTCCGGTGCCTGGGATGTTCGGTTACAAGACAGCGCTATGACAGGTCATTCAACATTATCGCACGCAAAAAGGGAAGACTCAAAAATGTTCCGCCTTTTCTGCTTAGTGCCCATATGGATACGATCGAGCCGACCGCAGGGATCAGATATGAGATAAGAAAAGATATTGTCAGGTCAAAGGGGAATACAGTGCTCGGCGCAGACGATAAAAGTGCCATAGCACAAATCATAGAGGCAATAACCGTGCTGCAGGAGAGAGAAATTGCTCATGGAGACATCGAGATGGTCATCACCTCCGCAGAAGAGAGGGGGCTGTGCGGTGCCAAGAATCTGGACTTGAGGAAGATCAGAAGCAGGCATGCCCTTGTGCTTGATTCAGGCGGTCATGTTGGTAAGATCGTAGTGGCAGGTCCATCACAGATAACCTATGAGATGCTCATCACAGGGAGACCTGCCCATGCAGGTATAGAACCTGAGAAGGGCATCAGCGCTATAAGAGTTGCTTCAGAAATTATCACCACTGTGCCCGATGGCAGGATAGACTCTGTAACTACCGCAAATATCGGTGTAATCAGAGGCGGCACTGCTACAAATGTGGTGCCCAGGGAGGTTGTTATAAACGGTGAGGTGAGAAGCCATAATCCCGTCACGCTGAGAGCGATCAAAAATGCTATCTTTGATAAGGCTAATCGCATTGTAAAGAAAAGAGACGCAAAGGTCCATATCAAAGTTCAGGAAGAATATCAGGCCTTCAGGATCAGCAAGAAGGAACCATTTTTGTCTTATATGGACAATGTATTTAAATCTGCCGGTATAACGCCGGAGCATACGGTTACGGGCGGTGGTTCTGATGCCAATATATTCAACCACCAGGGAATTATTACGCTTAACCTTTCTACCGGCATGCAGAAAGTACATTCCCACGATGAATTTATCCACATCAATGATCTTGTTAACGGCAGTCTTGTTGTTGCCCTTGCCATAAGAGATTTTGCGGAGTTCGGAAAATCATGACGATTAATAATTATGCGAGGATATTGATATGACGAATAAGAATAGCAGCCAAACACAAGGCAAGAACACGGCCTGGAACCTGAAGCATCTTTTTCTGAGTGACGATGATCCGCGCATCGGGAAGCAGAAAAAACTGATTCAGGAGAAGAGCTATGCGTTTATCAACAAGTGGAAAGGCCGCAAGGATTACCTGAAAGACCCGGTAGTGCTTAAGGAGGCTCTTGATGAGTATGAGCTCTGGATGCGTAACTATGGCTCAGACGGCAATCCGGGTTATTATTTCTGGCTCAGAAATCAGATCGACAAAAATAATCCTAATCTCAAGGCAGAGTTCAGCAAGATAGAGGAATTCGGCAAGAAGATAGGCAATGATATTCAATTCTTTCATCTCAGAATCGCAAAGATTCCCAAATCTCTGCAGAAGAGATTTCTTGAATATAAGGGCCTTCTAAAATACCGCCATTATCTCAGTCGTACCTTCGCAGAGTCCCGATATATGCTCTCAGAGCCCGAAGAGAGGATCATGAACCTCAAGGCAACTACATCCTACGGCAACTGGGTGAGAATGACATCAGACTTTCTATCACGTGAGGAGCGCAAGGTCCTGCTTGAAGACGGCAGTTTCGCAATAAAACCGTTGCCTGATATATCGAGCCTTACAAAGAGCAGGAACAGGAGAGTGCGTGATACTGCTGCAAGGGCATTCAATGACATTATGGAGAAGAATATCGATATTGCTGAGATCGAGATCAACTCTATTCTTGCCAATAAGAAGGTTGATGACGAACTGAGAGGAGTGGCCCGTCCTGATCTGCTGCGTCATATCAGCGATGATATGGAGAGTGAGACTGTTGATACCCTGATCCAGGCAGTTTCCGAGCGGTTTGATATCTCCCGGCGTTTTTATGAGCTGAAGGCTGAACTCCTTGGTGTAAAGACGTTGAAATACCATGAGCGAAATGTCGAATACGGCACGATAGATACGAAATATCCGTATAACAGATCAGTGAGACTTGCCAAAAAGGTCTTTGCTGATCTTGACAAGGAGTTCTCTGATATTTTTACCGGATTTGTCCGCAATGGCCAGTTCGATGTGTATCCCAGAAAGGGCAAGGGTGGCGGCGCTTTCTGTGTGCATCACCTCATATCTCAGCCGACCTATATCCTGCTGAATCACACTGGTAAGCTCTCTGATGTGCTGACGCTTGCTCATGAACTCGGCCACGGCATCAACAATGAACTGATTCGGGCGAAGCACCATGCCCTGAGCTTCGGCACGCCTACATCCACAGCAGAGGTCGCCAGCACGTTTATGGAAGATTTTGTTCTCAAAGAAATACTGCGACGGGCTGATGACGAGCTCAGATTGAGCATCATGATGATGAAGCTCAATGATGAAGTCTCCACTATCTGCAGGCAGGTTGCTTGCTACATATTTGAACAGGAGCTTCACCGCACCTTCAGAGAGAAGGGTTATTTGTCTAAGGAAGAGATCGGCAAGCTCTTTCAGAAGCATATGGCAGCGTATATGGGCGATTCAGTTGAGCAGTCGCCCGGATCTGAGAAGTGGTGGGTCTACTGGAGTCATATTCGCCAGTTTTTTTATGTCTATTCGTATGCAGGCGGCCTGCTTATTTCGAAGTCGCTGCAGAACTCTGTACAAAAAGACAGGAAGTTCATCACTAAGGTGAAGGAATTCCTGTCTGCAGGCCTGTCAGACAGCCCGAAAAACATATTCATGAAGCTGGGCATAGACATCACCGACCGCATGTTCTGGGATAAGGGGCTTGATGAGATAGATGCACTGCTTCGTGAGACCAGAGAATTGGCAGTCAAACTGAAGAAGATCAGAAAGAAGAGATAGCGCCTGCTTTTGATGCTTAAGTCACCTACTGTTGGTGCTATTTCAGGACGAAATGGAAACCGAACACTGTGCGAAAATCTTTGGCGGTCTCTCTTGTGGGGTCCTGACGGCTGGGTGCACTGCAGTCAACATACGTGCTGAGGCCATCATTGACAGGGATGCTGACTTCCCGTGATGGGCTGCCTTCTTTTGCTGTTTCATTCGCAGGATAGGTTTTCTTCACCATGAGCCCTGTTGCCTTGAGATCGATAGCTGATACGAGATCTTTCTTTGGATCATATGCCATGGCCAGAGACGGGAAAGACATACACAGCACGGTAAGGAGCAGGAGAAGGATACGTATAATGAGGAAAAAACTTTTCACAACTTTTGAATGATATCATAATGGGAGAGAAAACACCGTTAAATTCTGTTCATGAATTGCATCGCGCTGAAACTATATAATAATAAAGAATAATTAACAGGGGTGAAGAGATGTGTGAATTCTGCACTACGCATGGCGAAGGTAAGATCTGGTATAAGAATGCCGCGAATTATGCTCAGGATCTCCTGTCAGATTTGGACCGTCGCAACTATATCGAGACCTTCCTAACCTCTGCTTTTAAAGAAGGATTTCAGACACTCGGCAGGCTTGAAACCATTTATCAAAAAAAAGGCCGTCTTCCTGAGGCTGTGAAGCTCGGTCTCATTAAGAAGGCCAAGCAGGAGCATTTCGGTCAGGTCCTGCCTATCGAGGAAATAGGCGAACTGGTTCGGAATGCCAAAACTGTTGTGCGTATGCCCTGCGCCTGCCGCTGGGATATTGAGAAGAAGGAGGTCCGCTGCTGCTATGCGATCAGTTATGGTCCTGAGCCCTGGTATAACGCAATAGATATGAGCTACTTCGGCACAGCATCTGATCACGGCCTCGAATCCATGAGCGCAGATATCGCAATAAAGCAGATGGAGGCTATGGAGGAGCAGGGGGCGATACATACTATCTGGACCATGATGACTCCTTTTATCGGCGCCATCTGCAACTGCTCAGCTGAAGGGTGTCTTGCAATGACGACTCTGTCTAAAATTCATGTAGAGACCATGGCGCGTGCTGAATATGTGGCGCAGGTCGATGATACAGTATGCACTGGCTGCGGACTCTGTGATGAGGTCTGCCATTTTAACGCTATCAACGGTATTACGGCGAGCGGAAGGTCGGTCTGTCGTATTGACCCGGAAAGATGCTTTGGCTGTGGAATATGCCGCAGGGCCTGCACCGTCGATGCTATTTCACTGGTATTGCGGTAATGGCCCTATTAAAAGTTTATAAAGCTGTTGCTTCGCATAAAAGCCTTTCCCGCGCTCCCTTCCCTTAGATAACAGACATGTCACTGCCATTGGCGTTACCAAGAAGGCAAAGACAGAAGGCTCATAAAATATAGTGCACTACTTCGCTGGTTTGCCGAGGAGCAGGCCGATGTATTTATTGATCGGATTGCTCCTTTTGAGGAACGGCACAGGCGGTTTTTTCCTTGAGCCGAGTTTTCTCATCTCCCACTGAATATCGTTATTTTCCGGATCGCTCTTCAGTCCCTGCTGTAATGCATTGATCGCTTCTTTTTTCTTCCCGCCTTTATTATATGCCCTTCCCAGATTTAAATAGAAGACCGGGTAGAAGAACTCACTGCCAAAAGGCATGGACGTATCCAGCGCTTTAATGGCATTTTCGCAGATGGCAATGCCTTCTTTGGTATTGTTCTCCACAACGGCGATGAGACAGCCATAGTATGAGAGGAGAAAAGCGTCTGTTGGATAGCTTTCCAGTCCCTCCTGAAGTGTATCAAGGGCCTGCCTTCCTTTTCCACGCCTTAACAGCAGCTGGACTTCCGAGAAATAATCTGATTTGAGCCGCTGTTTTTTTGATTTGTCGGCAATAAAGCTTGCGATAACGGACTTGTGATGCTTATCCATCAGGTCAGCCAGGCGAGCATCAAGGTCTTTGATCTTGATGAGATGGGCATAATCGGATTTTTTTGAAGCAATGATCTCGCCCTTCAGAAAGACATTCGTAATGATCTTGCACGTTTTTTTGCCCATGTCTTCGGTCTGGACATGATAGGTCACATTGTCTACCGATATATTGCTACTGAGCTCATGTGCATGCTTTGACGTGATCGCAATCTTTGTCTTGTCTGTCATAGTTTCATTCTATCAAAAAAAGAGAAAAATATTGCCATATTAAATTATTTATTCAGATATCCCTCGATAACGAAATCATCTCCAACACGACGAAAGGCAGTTCTTGACAGTATATGAGCATACTGAAGGCTTCTGAAGGCCTTTCCTCCAACTGCAGGGAATGACTTTTCCCCTCCGATGATCTTAGGTGCAATAAAAAATATGACCTTATCAACGATACCTGCTTCAAGGCAGGAGGATGCAAGGGACGAACCGCCCTCGACAAACACTGAAGCGATCCCTTCAGATCCGAGTTTTTTCATGAGCCATTGCAGGTCAACTCTACTGCTGCTATGTTCTATAATCGAAACTCCTTTTGCCTGAAGCTGCTCCTGTTTCTTCTTTGATGATCGTGCGCTCATGACCAGGATCGTTCTGGGCGGGCAGTTCAGCACGTTTGCACTCTCCCTGATATCAAAGGCCGGGTCAAGGATAATGCGTACAGGACTTTTCATCCTGCCTGTCCGGCAGGTGAGCAGGGGATCATCTGCCTTTATCGTGCCGATGGCTGTCAGGAGCGCATCGCTTTTCCCCCTCAGCCTATGCACTTCTTTTCTGGCTTTTTCTCCGGTGATCCATCTGGATTCACCATCAGGGGTCGCAATCTTGCCGTCAATTGTCATAGCAACCTTCAGCAGAACAAAGGGGAGGCCGGTAGTAATATGCTTAATATAGGCTTCGTTCAGGTACCGGGCTTTTTCCTCCAGGATGCCGGATACGACCTCAATGCCAGCCTTTCTGAGCTCTTCGATCCCTTTGCCCGACACCCTTGGGTTAGGGTCCTTTATGGCGATAACCACTTTTTTTATCTTTGCTGCGATGATCTTTTCTGTGCAGGGAGGTGTTCTCTTTTCTTTATGGCAGCACGGTTCAAGGCTGACATAGAGTGTTGAACCCGAAGCATCCTTGCCGGCCTTTTCGATGGCAATGACCTCGGCATGTGCTGTGCCTGCTTTTTTGTGATATCCCTCGGCTATAATCCTGCCATTCTTCACGAGCACTGCCCCGACCATCGGATTGGGGCTTGTCATGCCCTCTGCGCGTCTTGCAAGCGCCAGGGTTCGTCTGATACAGGCTTCATCTGTCATGCTGTTTAGCTTACCATAAACGCATTTTCAGGGAACAGGCCAGAAAAGACTGCTTAGCTTTAAAAAGAACTGAAGAAATGCTTCGAAATTGTGATATAATTTGGCTGGAGGAACAATGGATACTATTATATTGGCTGTTATAGGTGCTGTAGTTGCTGTTCTTGTCGCTGTCATGGTACCGCTGCTCCTTGAAGTGAAGCGCACGGTGGCAGCATTGCGCCAGACAACTGAAGAAAAGCTCAATCCTGCACTGGAAGAGCTTCAGGAAACGCTGAAGAGTGTCCGGCAGATCACTGACAATGTGAATGTCATAACCGATGATGTCAAACAGTTTTCGGGTGCTATTCAGCAGATCGGCAGCAAGATCAACGCCGTAAACACCATTGCTGATGCAGTAACCTCGTCTCTGACGATTAAGACGCTCAGCCTGAACGCAGGCGTCAGAGCCGCTTTATCTTATTTTATTGCCAATTTGAGCAGAAAAGGAGACAGATCATGAAAGATGAAGGATTAGGATCAGGTGCGCTGCTGTTATCATTTCTTCTGGGAGGCGTTGTCGGAGCCGGCCTGGCATTGCTCGTTGCACCTCAGTCAGGAGAAGCGACTCGCAGGAAGATCAGAGAGCTTGCAGATGATGTCAGAGATAAGACGAACGAATATATCCATGAGACCAAGGACAGGGTGAGCTCTGTTGCTGATGAGAGCAGAGGCTACTATGATGAAAAAAAGACCCTGATCAAGGCCGCAATTGATGCCGGCAAAGACGCATACGAAAAGGAAAAGGAAAAGTTCGCAAAGGGATAAGATGCATGAGCTTTCGATTGCTCAGAATGTGCTCGATATCGTCTCTGAACAGTGTGTCAAGAGCGGTCACGCAAAGATAGATTCAGTTAATCTCCGGATAGGAAGGGCGTCAGGGATCATGCCTGACGCCCTCATTTTTGCGTTCAACGCGATCAAACCTGACTCGATCGCACAGGATGCCCTGCTGAACATTGAAGAGGTTCCGGTGACAGGGCAGTGCAATGAGTGCTCAAACAGTTTTATCGTTGAGGAGGAATACATTCTCAACTGCCCGGTCTGCAAGGGCAGTTCTTTTCAGATAACATCAGGCAGGGAGCTGGATATTATAGACATGGAGGTCTCATAAACGTGAAAGTCAAGGTCGTAACCAAAATACTTGAGGCGAACGAGCGGATAGCGCGCGAAAACCGCAGGCTTTTTGATAATGCAGGCCTCTATGTCATCAATCTTATGAGCGGACCAGGTGCAGGCAAGACATCCATTCTCGAAAAGACCCTGACCATGAATACCGGACTGAGGATCGGTGTTATCGAGGGAGATATCGCAGGCAGCGACGATGCTGAGCGTATAGAGAAGCATGGCGCTCCGGTCGTCCAGATCAATACTGGTGGTGCCTGCCATCTGGATGCCAATATGATCTATGAGGTGCTCCAGGACCTCCCGCTTCAGGATCTTGACCTGCTGTTCATAGAGAATGTTGGAAACCTTGTCTGCCCGGCTGAATTCAAGGTTGGCGAGGACATCAAGGTGATGGTCTTGAGCATTGCAGAGGGACATGACAAGCCGCTCAAGTATCCTCTGATGTTCCAGGAATCGTCTGCACTGCTTTTGAATAAGATCGATCTTGCTCCCTATCTGGATGTAGATATCAATAAGATCAAAAAGGATGCATTGTCCCTTAATCCTAAACTGAAAATATTCGAAGTCTCCTGCAAGACGGGTGAAGGCCTCTCTGCATGGACTGACTGGCTCAAGGAGAAAGCGCTGAGAAGCTGATCAGCAGGCTGTCTATGCCTGATCCGAAAGATTGTCTTACCATATCAATTCAGGGAATCGTTCAGGGTGTCGGCTTCAGACCCTTTGTGTACAACCTTGCCTCTGAGCTGAATATCACTGGTTTTGTCTCCAATACCTCTGAAGGTGTTGTTATCACGGCAGAGGGTGAAAATCTTTCCCGTTTTGTCGAGAGGATCAGGCAGGAAGCGCCGCCCCTTTCCAGGATCATGAAGATGGAGATTACCCCTGCAGAAACTGCAGGTCTTACTGAATTCTTGATCATTCAGAGTTCTGAAACAGGCAGCTTTACGCTCATATCTCCCGATATTTCGACCTGCGATGCCTGCTGCAAAGAGCTGTTTGACCGCAGCGACAGAAGGTATCTCTATCCATTCATCAACTGCACGAACTGCGGGCCCCGGTATTCAATAACAAAGGCAGTTCCCTATGACCGGAAGAATACGACCATGCAGGACTTCGTTCTCTGTGAAGAGTGCTCTTCCGAATATCATAACCCTCAGGACAGACGATTTCATGCACAGCCGAATGCCTGTGCTGCTTGCGGCCCGGAGGTGACTCTTCTTGACAGCACCGGGAAGAAGATCGGATCTGCGGAGCCGATCAGGGAGGCTATCAACCTCCTGAAAGACGGGAAGATCATCGCGGTCAAGGGGCTTGGAGGCTTCCATATCGCCTGTGATGCATTGAATGCAGATGCCGTGGCCCGGCTGCGTATGGAAAAGAGAAGGAACAATAAGCCCTTTGCCCTTATGGCGCCTGATATCGAATCGATCAGGATGCATTGCCTTGTATCACCGGCAGAGGAAGAGCTTTTGTCTTCGTCTCAAAGGCCCATTGTCCTCCTCAGGAAGAAAGAGGGAAATTTACTGCCTTTTGCGGTTTCGCCCGGAAATGACAGACTGGGGTTCATGCTGCCGTATACGCCGCTTCATCATCTTCTTTTTCACTATCCGTTAACCAATCACTCATCACCCGTTATGCATCACGGTATTTCTGCTTTTGTCATGACAAGCGGAAATCTCAGTGAGGAGCCGATCATCATATCCAATGACGAGGCTGTTGAAAAGCTCTCAGGCATTGCAGATGCCTTTCTTGTCCATAACAGGGATATCTTCATGAGAGTCGATGATTCGGTGATGAGAGAGAGGAAACAGGCAACAGGCAGCATGCTGCCATCAGGGGACAATGCAGCGTGTCGGCTTGCCCCTGATGCAACGCCGGTCTTTATGCGACGTTCGCGCGGGTATGCCCCTGAGCCTATACCTCTTTTGACTGACGGACCTGACCTGTTGGGCTGCGGTGCTGACATGAAGAATACCTTTGCGCTGCTCAGAGGTAACTATGCGATTGTCAGCCAGCATATGGGTGACATGGAGAATTATGAGACCATCCGTTTTTTTGAAGAGACTTTCGAAAACCTGAAGGCAGTGTACAGGGCAGAACCTGTTGCAGTGGTCCATGACCTTCATCCTGGATATTTCTCTGCGAACTGGGCACGTGCCTATGGAAAGAAGCAGGACCTGAAGACTATCGCCATTCAGCATCATTACGCCCATATCGGCTCTGTAATGGCAGAGCACGGCCTGACCAGCAAGGTTATCGGCGTTGCCTTTGACGGCAACGGGTATGGGGATGACGGCACTCTCTGGGGAGGGGAGTTCCTTGTAGCAGACAGCAGAGGTTTTAAGCGTGCCGGGCACCTGAAGCAGGTGCCGCTGCCAGGAGGCGAGCAGGCAGTGAAGGAGCCCTGGCGGGTGGCTCTGAGCTATCTGAAGGACGCTTTTGGCAACGACGTCATGAGGTTCCTTGAACCAACAGGATTTATCGAAAAATATGGCGAAAAAAAGATATCGGATATTCTTCAGATTGCCGACAAAAGTAATTTCTCGCCTCTTTCATCAGGAGCAGGAAGGCTTTTCGATGCTGTATCAGCACTCATCGGGGTCTGTGATCTGAATACATTTGAGGGTGAGGCCTCCATAGCCCTTGAGTCCGCGGCCTTGAAAGGTATTGACCAGGACTACCCTGTGGACATTCATCTCGATGACCATATAGAAATAGATTTCTCGCATACCTTTATCGCTCTTGTTGATGACCTGAAGAGATATGTTGACAGGTCTATCATGTCAGCGAAATTTCATAATACCGTTGCGATGGCGATCATCAGGGTTGTCTTAAAACTCTCTTTGATGAATAATATAAAGACTGTTGCCCTGAGCGGCGGCGTTTTTCAGAATCTTTACCTCCTCGGAAAAGTTGCTGACGGTCTGCAGGCAGAGGGGTTGGCAGTGTATGCGAATGAAAAAGTGCCCTGCAATGATGCAGGAATCTCTTTAGGTCAGGCATTTCTGGCGCGGGAACTGATGAAAGCAGCTGCAAGCATATGAATCAGACAATTGAAGCGATAAAGGAACTTATGGTTTCTATAGGCAGGCCCGTAAAGCTTATGGAGGTCTGTGGCACGCATACGGTCGCCATATTCAGGCATGGCATCCGGGATCTGCTTCCAAAGGAGATCAGGCTGCTGAGCGGGCCAGGCTGTCCGGTCTGCGTTACTTCGATTAAGGATGTTGATACAGTCATTGAGATCGCGAGGCACAACGATTCTATCGTGACAACCTTTGGCGATATGATGCGCGTGCCCGGGGACAGACAATCACTCTTTCAGGCAAAGGCAGAGGGAGGCGATATCAGAATCATGTATTCACCTCTCGATGCACTGAAGCTTGCTAAAAAAACACCAGATAGAAATGTGGTATTCTTTGCAACAGGATTTGAGACAACATCGCCCCTTGTAGCCGGGACCATTGCAGAGGCTGAGTCGACAGACATTCGGAATTTCTTTATCTACTCTGTACACAAGACCGTTCCGCCGGCGCTCAATGCCCTGCTGAGTGCGTCTGAAGTGCAGATCGACGGTTTTATCCTCCCGGGTCATGTCAGCACGATCATCGGACTGAAGCCGTATGCGTTTCTTGCTACTGACTATCACAAGCCGTCGGTTGTGACCGGTTTTGACGCCATGGATATTCTCAATGGTGTGCTGATGCTTCTCCGACAGATAGCCGGCAATAAGGCAGCGGTCGAAAACGAATATACAAAAGTCGTGAAAGAGGAAGGAAATCCGCGGGCTGTCGCTCTTTTGTACGATTTTTTCGAAGCCGATGACGCTTACTGGAGAGGTATCGGCGTCCTGCCCGGTAGCGGCCTTAAGCTGAAGGATAAGTATGCGCATCGCGATATCATGAAGAAATACTTCATCAGCGTCCCTGACGGCCAGGAACCAAAGGCCTGTTCATGCGGCGATGTGCTGAAGGGCATCAAGATCCCGACTGACTGCGCTCTCTTTGGAAAGGCCTGCACTCCTGATAAGCCTGTCGGAGCATGCATGGTCAGCACAGAGGGAAGCTGCGCAGCATATTATAAATATGCTGGTATGATGCAACATTGAAACTACATCTGTTCAAAAAATCCCTCCTAACCTCCCTTTGCCAAAGGGAGGAATTAGAGACCCCTCTTTGGCAAAGAGGGGCGAGGGGAGATTTGTTTAATGCAAGTCCTGTTTCGAGACTGCCGGCATAGTATAGTAATGAGAAACGGAGAACAGGTGGAAAGAATTCAATTGAGTCATGGAGGGGGGGGACGGCTGATGCATCAGCTTGTCAGGGATTATTTTGTCCCTTCGTTTCATCTTCAGACCCTGAATGATTCCGCTGTTGTGGAGGGAATCCCTGTTGGGAGGATAGCCCTTACGACAGACTCCTATGTCATATCCCCGTATTTTTTCCCTGGCGGTGACATTGGCCTGCTGTCTGTCTGCGGGACAATTAATGATCTTTCGATGGCAGGGGCGCGGCCGCTCTATCTCACAACAGGGTTTATCCTTGAAGAGGGTATGCCCATGGAAGATTTAAAGAAGATCCTTGCATCCATGAAGTCTGTCGCTGACGAGATTGGGGTCAAGATCGTGGCTGGGGACACCAAGGTCGTCGAAAAGGGCAAGGGTGACGGCATTTATATCAACACGGCCGGTGTTGGTATCGTCGAGCCGGGCATAGACCTTTCCCCTGCCAGGATCAGGCCCGGAGATAAGATCATCCTGAGCGGTTCGATCGGAAACCACGGCATGGCGGTCATGGCAGAAAGGAACGGTATCAGCTTTGAGCCTCCCATTGTGAGCGATGTCTGTGCTCTCAACTTCCTGGTCGAGACCATGCTCGCCACAACCGGGGAGATCCGTGTGCTGCGGGATCCTACCCGTGGCGGAGTTGCCACAACGCTTAAGGAATTTGCAACCGACTCTGCATGGTGTATGATGATAGATGAGGGAGCTATTCAGGTGCGGCCTGGCGTGCAGGGGGCATGTGATCTGTTAGGTCTCGATCCCCTGTATGTGGCCAATGAGGGGATACTTCTTGCTGTTGTTGCCCCCCATGTAGCTGATGAGCTTGTTCGGGCGATGAAAAAGACAAAGGAAGGCGCAGAAGCAGTTGTGATTGGTGAGGTGACTGGGGAGCCGAAGCAGATGGTGCTTCTCAGGACAAGGATAGGCGGTAACAGAATTATTGATATGATTGCCGGCGAACAGTTGCCGAGGATATGTTAAAGGAGGATGTATGGTTTTTCATTATGTTGTAATTTTGGCAGGTCTATTTTTAATACCATTTATCGGAGGATGCGCTAAACCCCCTGCTACGGTAGACGGCAAAGGTATCAGCAAGGAGAAGGTTGACCTTCATTTGAAGGAGCGCCTGAACGAGCATAAACTTCAGAACGCTTCTGTTGACCAAAAAAAGATGAAAGATGCCATTCTGCAGGAACTTATAGGCGAACAACTTGCCTTTAACGAAGCTGCCGCCAAAGGCATCAAAATCACCGATGCAGAGCTTGACAAGGAAATCGATATGCTCCGCAAAAAACTCGGTGAGGAACAGTATCAAAAAGCCCTTAAAGACAAAGGTCTGACCGCTGAATCCTTCCGTAATAGACTTAGGGAAAAAATGATATTGACAACCTTTATGGAAAGCTTTGTAAAGACTGATGATATAACCGACCAGGAGCTGAGAGATGTCTATAAAGACAGCTCAAAGCCGTTTTTGAAGCCTGCACGCGTCAATATGATGATAGTCGAGTTCCAGACAGAGGATGCTGCACGTGCTGCTGTGGCCGAAATAGAGAAGACCAAGGCTGATTTTGATGAGTATGCAAAAAAACTTGGTGCCGAGAAAAAGGCTTCAGTAACGGACTATGGATGGGTAGCGCCTGACTTTTTTTCGCCATCAATGGCATCTTCAATCAAAATGCTTAAAGAAGGCCAGCAGGGAGGTCCTTACAAGGGGCAGAGCGGATTTTATCTTGTCCGGGTCAAGGAGCGGCAGAATGAGGGCATAGCTGCCTTCGATGAAGTTAAGGAGTCAATCCGTGCAACGCTGCTTCAGCAGAAGAGGAGTGAAGCGTTTATGCAGTGGCTTGAGCAGAAACGAAAGACCGCAAAGATCGTTATCAATCTGAAATAGATTAAAAACGGGGCTATTCATGGGTGATGAAAAGGTTGTTTTAAGGTTTCTCGATGGAGCGACACTCAAGGGACATATCAGGGATTTTTCTGAGAAGTCCGAGGAGTTTGCACTTCAGGAGCTTGGATCAGACGCTGTTCGAGTAATGAAGAACGATGTCCTGAAGGCGATCTTCTTTGTGCGGACCTTTGAAGGCAATAGTCAATATAGCGAAAAGAAATCCTACGGCATACGAAAACCCCGCGGTCACAGGACATTTATCAAATTTATTGATGGCGAAGACATGGTGGGGTTTCTGGAAGGCGAGCTGCCCTGGGATAAGGGGTTTTTTCTTAACCGGCAAACAGTACATGACCTCAAAGGATTCTTTCTTTTGCCGGCAGATGACGGCTCGAACAATATCAAAGTCTTCATCTTCGTCCATGCTGTAAAAGATGTAACTGTTGTTCCATAAAGGGGGGAAAGAAGCAATACGATGATACTCGGTATAAATATTGACCATATTGCAACACTTCGTCAGGCACGCCTCGGCATAGAACCGGATCCTGTCATGGCAGCAACCCTTGCCATCCTCGGCGGTGCAGACGGCATTACGCTCCATCTGCGCGAAGACCGCCGCCATGTCAATGACCGCGACCTGGATATGCTCAAGGGATTTGTGACCGTTGAACTTAATCTTGAGATGGCAGCTACTGAAGAGATGATACGAATTGCTTCCAGAAAGCTTCCTGATCTGGTGACTATCGTGCCTGAGAAGAGGCAGGAGCTTACGACCGAGGGAGGTCTGAACCTGAATGCCGGGAAGAGCCTGCTCAAAAAGACAGTCAGGAAACTTAAGGACAAGGGCATCAGGACAAGTCTCTTTATCAACCCGGCTATAGAAGATGTTGACCTGTCAAAAGATATCGATGCTGATATGGTCGAGATCCATACCGGCACGTATGCCAATGCTCAGGGAAATAGTCAGGAGCGGGAACTTGCAAAGGTCGTCAGATCGATCGAGCATGCAGCAGAAATAGGCCTCAAGGTAAATGCAGGCCATGGCCTGAATTATCACAATGTCACCAGAATCGCCGAAATAGAAGGCATCAGGGGACTGTATATCGGCCACAGCATCATATCGCGGGCAGTTCTTGTTGGCATGGAAAGGGCTGTCAGGGATATGAAAGAACTGGTGATGATGGCCTGCCCGGTGTAGTGAGGAGACAGTACTGACATGATCTACGGAACCGGGATCGATATCGTAAAGACGGAGCGGATACGTGAGGCTGTTGAACGCTGGGGAGATAACTTCCTTGAGCGTGTCTTTACCCAAGACGAAATAAGCTATGCTTACAAAAAAAAGGACCCCTTTTTGTCCCTGTCAGTCCGCTTTGCGGCCAAGGAAGCGTTTATAAAAGCCTTATCTCATGACCAGCATGTCCCCCTGATTGATATCGAAGTGCGAAATTTGGATAACGGCAGGCCGATACTCAAACTGCACGGTAAGACAGGAGAGTTTTTGAAGCAGAAGGAGATCCAGTCAATTCATCTTAGCCTTAGCCATGAAAAGGACTATGGCGTTGCCAGTGTAGTGATCGAGGGCCTGAGATGAAGGTCGTTACCGCAGAAGAGATGCGGAACATTGACCGGCTCACAATTGAGAAATACGGTATTCCAGGCACGGTGCTTATGGAAAGAGCTGGGCTTTCTGTTGCAGAGAAGGTCAGAGAGCTTTTTGAGAAAAAAAAGATTATCGTACTTGCCGGGGGAGGCAATAATGGCGGCGATGGCATTGCTGCAGCCAGGAACCTGCATAACTGGGGATGGCATGTCAGGGTGCTTCTGATGCTAAGGGAAGACAAACTGAGTCCTGACTGCCTTTCTCAATACAGGATGGCAAAGCATTCAGGCGTTGCCATCGAGTTCAGAAAAGGGGTGACCGAAAAAGACCTTCATGGCTCCCTTGTGATCGATGCACTTTTGGGCACAGGTATAAACAAGGATGTTACATCGTTTATGGCTGATGTGATCAGGTTCGTCAATGCAGCTGACGTGAAGGTCGTAGCTGTTGATATACCCTCCGGCATTTCTTCTGATAGCGGCCAGATTATGGGGGCTGCAGTGCAGGCAGATTATACGGTCACCTTTGGGCTGCCGAAGATAGGACATATCCTTTATCCGGGCGCTGATTATTCCGGTCAGCTCTCTGTTGAGGAGATTGGCTTTCCCGAAGAGCTCCTTTCCTCAGAGAGTCTCAGTTTCGAGACCATTGAAAAAGAGGCAGCCTCTCTCCTTATCCCCGAGCGACCGGGCTATTCCCACAAAGGTACCTATGGGCATATACTGGTGATAGCAGGATCGAAGGGAAAAACAGGATCTGCGCTCATGACCGCAAGGGCCTGCCTTCGCACAGGAGCAGGGTTGGTAACGATCGGTGTGCCGGAAACGCTTATTGACATTTTTCAGTCTCGTGTAACTGAGGAGATGGTGCTGCCACTGCCTGACACAGGGAGAGGAACGTTCTCTGCAATGGCCTATGATCAGATACGAAATTTTCTTGATACCAGAGCAGATGTTCTCGCTATAGGCCCCGGGATTACGGTTGATGAGGAAACCGCGAACCTTTTAAAAAAACTTCTCGAAACCGTGACCGTGCCTATGGTCCTTGATGCTGACGCAATCAATGTGCTTGCAGGGCGAAAGGATATTCTAAAAAAGGTTAAGGCGCCTGTCATTCTTACTCCCCATGCAGGTGAAATGGCGCGGTTCCTGACATCTTCGGCGGGCAAATCAGTGAAAAACAAGGACAAAGAGGAACTGAAGATTGAGATAGAGAGCAACCGGATTGGGCTCTCCAGGGCTTCAGCAATGGAGACCGGTGCGTATTTCGTTTTGAAGGGAGCGCCGACCATAGTTGCAGACCCAGAGGGTAGGGTTTTTATCAATACAACAGGCAATCCTGGCATGGCGACGGCAGGGTCAGGCGATGTCCTGACCGGTATGCTCGCCGGCCTTATGGGCCAGGGCATGCATCCGGTTGATGCGTGCCGGCTTGCGGTCTTTTTGCATGGTCTGGCAGGTGATATTGCTGCTGAAGCACAGGGCATGCATTCCCTCATTGCATCTGACATCATTGACTCGATACCCAGGGCATTTCTTTCTCTTCATGCATACCATCATTGTCCCTGACAATATGATGGCTGTTGCCTCAGCCTGTTTTACCGGTAAGAATCCTGGTGCTGATACTGAGCGTATTGCCGGGCATTATGGGATAACAAAGACGCAGATTTATCTTCCGATCCAGAAGCATACAGCCAAGGTCGTGGTCATTGGTCCGTCTCCTGAGCCGCTGATTGCAGATGCTGTCATAACGAAGCAGAAGGGTCACCTGATCGGTGTCCAGGTCGCTGACTGCGTGCCTATATTGCTCTGCGATCCTGAAAAGCAGGTTGTGGGTGCTGTCCATGCAGGCTGGCGCGGCACAGCAGAGGCGATACTGCAAAAGACCATACATACGTTTTGTGATAAGTTCTTCAGCAATCCTGCCCATATTCTGGTCGCTATCGGCCCTTCGATCAGGCAGTGCTGCTATGAAGTGGACGGCGAGGTGATCAGGGCAGTTTCTCACGCCACAGGAAATGGTGCCTATTTCAGAACCAAGGGTGATAAGTTTTGCCTTGATCTTGCCTCGGCAAATCTGCTCCAGGCTTTAACTATGGGCGTACCTGAAGACAATATATGGATTTCTGACGACTGCACATTCTGCAATCCTGAGAAGTTCTTTTCTTACCGGTTCAGTAAGGGATTAGCTGGCCGGCAGGCAGGCTTCATCGGACTCATCTGACCCCAGAGCGCAGGCCTTCAAAATTGACACTGCGTAACCCTTCAGTGGACAGGGGCAACAATGAGACAGCAGAAGGATTCCCGACGCGCTTCGCTTGCGAGAATGACAGAAAAATGCATGGTTCCGTGATTTTGTCATTCCGGCTTGTCCGGAATCTTTCTTCATTACCCCTTATAACTGAGAAGCTGTGAAATAATTAAAAAAACAATGACATAGCTATATAGCTATGGTATAATAATGCCATCTCAACAGAGGAGGCATAGAGATGGGCTATATTTCAAAAGTGCAGGTTATTCAAAGGAGCAACGAGAACCGTC
>CAMTUV010000037.1:0-50541 GCA_947085015.1 uncultured Nitrospirota bacterium | reverse complement strand
TTGACATAAAACACACCCCTATGGCCTCTAAGCCTTCTGATATGTGCCGCCGATATTTGTGCTGGCGCTTCATAGGCGGTGCTTCCCCAGGCTGAGATGGGAACCGGAGTTCGTCAAAAGCAATTATTTCACAGCTTCTGAGTTATTCCCAAAGCCTCGGCTAAGGCATTAACGCTCAATGGTTCCTTTTTTAACCGTTCAACTATTTCGATTCTCTTATCAACGGAAAAGAGTTTAAATAACTCTGCTGCTTCCTTCATAATGTAAATCTATATAAGTATATTATCATATTCTTATATTATCTTGCTGCGGTGCTGTTGTCAAGTATTTTTTGACTCCTTTCTTAAAACTCATACCGCAACTGGAAATAGACATTGTCGTTTTTGTCTAATTGTCCGAACTGGCTCCATGATTTGCCGCCTCCAAAGACCATTCCTCCGAGCGCTGCCCAGATATGATCAGTGAAATTATATTTGACCTCAGGATTCAAGAGATAATCTCCGTCTGATGGACTCCAAAAGGAGAACCAGGAGAGCCGCAGTGTCTGATGCATCAAAAATTGTGTAAACCTCACCGTAACGAGCTCATGCAATCTTCTTTCCTGAGGAAATCCCGGAGGAAGATTCTTCTTGTAATCAGCATAATCATTCATGTATTCAGCGTAATACTGAACCCCAACGGTAAAATCCTCCCAGAGTTGTTTCTGATAACCAAGCAGGAACCGTGTCTGGGAGTTCGGCATCATCGGATCAGTGCCGTTCCTATCGTCTCTTGCATCGTAGTACCCGGCTTCGAGGCTCACGACACCATCAAGAGCCTTGCCCTGAAGGCTCGCGCCATAGACAGACAGCTTTGGATAGAAGAGGGTGAGTTTTGTCGGCATCATCGGATTGTCAGGCATCACGGACGGCTGCCTGAAAAAGCCGCGATAATAATAGAGTGAAGCGTCATAGCCTGCTATATTCCGATACGCCCGAAACGCAACTTCCGTGTTTTTCAGTGTTACTGCAGGTTCTTTCTTTTCACGGTCTGTAATAGACGACATGGGATCAAACATCCAAAACCGTTTTGGATCAGGGAAGTTGTTCGACTCAAAGAACGGGATGATAACAAGCTCAAAGGATGCAATACCGGGATATGCACCGATTTTTATTCCGTCCACGCCCTTTTTCATGTATTCCATCGGCCTGCCTGAAAAGAATGCCTCGTAGTCCTTTGGGAAGAAATCATTAATGAAGATCAGGTCTCCAAGGCCCCAGGTCAGAATCTGCCTTCCTGCCCGCATATCCCAGTTCGATGCTGTGTAATCAATGTACCCCTCGCGCAGCTCAAGATCAGCCTTTCGGGCAATATGGTCATAGAAGGCTTCGGCCTTCAGAAAGAGGTGAAATGGCTCTTTGGATGCATCGAGTTTTACCTGGATGCGCTCCTCTGCCCATTTGAAATCTCCTCCGTCAGGGTTTGACCTCCCAGCATCAAAGGAATAATTGCCCTGCAAAAAGCCATGCAGCGAAATGTCAGACGCATAAGCAGAGAGCGACAGCAGGCAGAAGACGGGCAACGACAAAAATATAGAGAGCATGCGCTTACATGACATATGTTCCTCCACTCATGGCTTTTTCGCCAGAATACAGACAAACCCTGCATCCTGCCCCTTTTCGTAAGAAGCGGCCTCTCTGTAGTGGGCCCCTGTCGGGCTTTGGTACAGGGTGGACGAATATGACGCTATCTGCAGGCCCGCCATAACGATCATTTTCTCTGCCTCTTCAATGCCGTAAAAGGTGGCATATTTATATATGGGGTGCTCCTCTGTCTTTTTCTGCTCATAAAACTTTCCCCAGGGACTGGCCTTATTAATGATGCCGAGGATTAATCCTCCGCCGGTTTTAAGCACCCTGGCGGCCTCAGATACCATCGCTTCAGGATTGGCTGCGAAACAGAGGGTAAAGAGAATAAATACGCCGCCGAAAAGCCTGTTCCTGAACGGAATATTCTCTCCATATGCCTTTCCCACCTTGACTCCTCTCTTGCGGGCCATTTCCAACATTTTTGGAGAAGGGTCAATGCCTAACTCAATCCCCAGAGCCTTGGCAAACCTCCCAGAGCCAACACCAATTTCGAGAAAGGGTGGCGATAAATCCTTCATCAGGAGTTGTATCGCCTTCACCTCAGCATCAAAAAGAATGATCCCCCTGGGATCGTCGAACCAGTGATCATAATCTTCTGTATGAAGAGAGAAGGCTTCTGCTGACCCTGAAATATTGGCCTTGTTCATTCAATCCATTTTTTCGGCGGCTGCTTGAGATAGCGCTCAGTAAAGAGACTGTCCTCAATGTTGATGTTGTAGTCCACCTTGATATAGGACACCTCTGTTGTATGGCCGCTCTGAAGGTTCTTCATTGTTCGCTTTGTGATGGTGGGCATGCCTTTCACATCCTTAATCTCATCTGCGGTGAAGGTCTTATACAGGTCTCCGCGCTTGTCATAATACTCTTCCTTTATCGGAAGAGAGGTTGTCTTATCGATCCAGGATAGCTTGTAGCTGTAATCAACATCAGCAGCCTTTGGAGCGCTTTTGACGACGAAGCAGTCCCTTGTGCCGAGTTTTTCCTCTTTGGTTATCGCATGAGAATCATCCCCAATATCCCTTCCGGAAACGTCTTCATAGGTGAAATCCGATCCCACAAAGCTTGACCGCGTGTCCTGTGCAGCAATACGTCTGACCATGCTGATGGCCGGCACGAACAGCCACCGGTCATCATCCTTGTTTGGATATTTGTACACCATGAATGTCATGTCCTTGACGTCTGCAGGCTGGAAAAAGTAGATGAAATACTTCTGATCACCGCCGGTCTCGCCGAAGTTCTTTCTGAGCATGGTCATCTCCCTGACCCTTTCCTGACCCCCCTTGCTTATCAGCTTCATCATGACCCGGGCCTTGAAGTCCTTGCCCTGATAGAGAAAAGCTGCCTGGGATTTTTTCATGATCTCGTCTGCGTTTATCGCAAACACCTCCAGTGGGAGCAGAAGCACCACTAATAAAAACATCAACCTTTTCATGTCAAACCTCCTTGTGTTTGTTTTATTCCAATTGACTTGCGATCAATTCCATAATATCAGTTATTCTAATCTGTTTGTCATGGTCTTGCATTGCCTCATTTACCTGAGCATAGCAGGCGGGACAGCTCAGAATGAGCCTGTCGGCTTTTTTGTCAACTGCTTTGTCAATCGTCAGCCTTCCCATTGCATTGGCATTCTCCTGAAAAACCTTTCTTGCCGCACCTCCGGCGCCGCAGCACCGCGAGTCGAGACCGTGCTTGTCGAATTCGAGGAGCTCTACGCCCTTTACACTTCTCAGCACAGCCCTCGGTTCCTCAATTACCCCGACTCCTCTGCTCAGATAACAGGGATCATGGTAGATCAGCCTCTCGTTCAGCTCTTTTTTTAGCTTCAGCTTCCCGTCTTTCAATGCCTCTGTAACAAACTGTGTCATATGTCTGATTTTAAAAGGCAGTTCCTTTCCATATATTGATGGCCAGTCACGGGCCATGATATTCACGCATCAGGGGCAGGAGGTAAGCAGCAGCTTCACCCCTTTTGCCTTGTATCCTCCAACAAGCCTCTTGACCAGGTCTTCGAGCATGTCATGCTGACCGGAGATAAACAGAGGAAATCCACAGCAGACCTCTTCCTCAGGCCCCAGCATGGTGAAGGGATCGCCAATGGCATTCAACACAAGGACGTCACCTTTCACCATGGGCTGAGCTGAATATGCCCCTGTGCAGCCAGCATAATATGCGATCTCAGCATTTTTTTCGATCTTCACGTTGTCCGGGAACCATGGGCTGAATCTGTCCTTGGCCGGCATATTGTAAGGGTTGCCGGTATCTTTGATCACCCCAGGCATTTTGGCCTGTCCACCAATAGGACCAATGCCCCGCCTGACCATCTCCTTTCGAAGCATGGGCCAGAGTCGCTGCGTGAAGATGCCTACAGCGCAGTGCTGTCCGCAGGCGCCGCAGGTTGTGCATTCAAATACAGCCTTGGTGAAATCCTCAAGGAGCCGACTGTCGATCCTGTCAGGTCCCATCAGCTTTGCCTTGAGCCCTTCGGTCGCTTTTATGAACTCCTTGAACACACGGATCTTTTCAGGAGGTGAGATGGCCGGATCACTCTTGACGTTCTGCACAGGGCAGACCTGCAGACACTGGCCGCATTGTGTGCAGGCGTCCAGTTCAACAAGCTGCTGAGGGGTGAGATTGACTGTAAAGCTGTCTTTCTGCTTCATTTAATATCAAAGTCCTCTAAAATGCCCTTTATGCGGCACTTGCTAAAATCAAGTCTGCACGCTTGTTTATTGTCATTGGTTCATTTCTCCTGAGTTGAAATATTAAAAAGTTAAGAGTTTGTCACTCTCTTCAACAATGGTATGCATATCTTTCATTGTCGAAAGGGGACAAACATCAGTCGGTTCTGCATTTCTAACGTTCAGGCAAGTCCCGCACGCATAAATCTTGCCCCCTGCAGTCATAAGCTCCTTAATCTGTTGTGTCACTACAAATTTCCCGGTATCAAGAGATTCGGCTTCTACACCCTTCCCGGTCAGGAAAACTTTTACTTCATTGCCTGCTTTGAGTGCAAAATTGCCGTAACGAAAAGCATTCCAGACTGTCTCCGGATCATTCGAATAGATGATAATTCCTGTTTTCATTAAACCTCCTGTAATCCACTTGTTTTTTATTGTTCAGGGACACGCCCTGACTTGTCACTCTCAGCCAATGCCGAGGCGGAAGTCCTTGACCTCCTTGACCGCAGCCTTTAGGTTGATCTTAAGCTTCGCTGCCATGTCAGGCCAGTTTGTCCCGGCTTTTTTCATTGCCACGACCTCCTTGACCGGCTTTTTTGAAAGGTTCGAAAAGACGATGATCGTTATCGTGTCGCCGGGCGCAAACTCTTTGATCAGACCATCGATTGACTCCGGGGTCTGGGTTTCGAAAAAATATGCCTTTGTTTTTTTGTCAAACTGTTTGTTTTTCGCCTGGCGTTCACTGATCTTCTTTATCAGCTTATCCAGTTCTTCAGGCTCTGGCAGCCGTGCTCCAAAAGAAGCAAGGGGGAACAGAAAAGTGAAAATAAGCAGAGCAGCCAAGATAGTCTTTGAGGAATTCATCTTATTTCAAGTCTCCTTTAAGCAGCCACCCCTGCATGAGCGTTATGAGGGCAGGCAGATAGATAAGTGTCATTACCGCGCTCAGAAGCATCATGCTCACGATGAACGCGCCGACGGTTATGTAGGGCGTGAGCGGCGCGAATATCATCACGGCGAAGGACGCGGCAAAAAGGATTGCGTTCCGCATGATGCCTTTTCCGGGCCGCGCTGCAGTCCAGAGGAGCGCCTCGGACAGAGGCTCTGTTGGAGCCTCCTTCAGTCTCTGCCGCAGCCTGCTCACAAAATGGATCGCAAAGTCCACGGCCATGCCGAGCGAAAGGCAGGAGAGCACTGATATCGGCATGTCAAAGTCTTTCCCAACATAGCCGACAACCCCGTAGAGAAGCAGGACTGTGAAGAGAAGCGGTGCGTACCCGACAACTGCCCATTTCAGAGAGCGGAAATCATAGGCAAGGATGCCGAAAACGACCAGCAGGGCGAGAATAAACCCTTTTAACATGTCCCCGAGCACCTCATCATTCCAGACAAGATTGAAATAAGCGATACCGGCCGGCTTCATCTCCATGGGCGTGGGATTGGTCTTCTTGTATTTTTCAGCGGCCTTTATAACATCCCTCATGGCGCTGGCATCCCATGTCTTGAGCTGCACCCATATGTTCGCCTTCTTAAAGGGGTAGTCAACAACATTGTCCAGGTCTGATGGTTTTGCAGACATGGAGAAGAGGAAAATGTACTGGCCGATCATCTCCTTTGTCTCAGGAACTGCATCATACTTCGGGTCATCGTCATGGAGCACGCGGTTTATCCGCTTCACGTAGTCAACGACTGACGTTGTCTTGCCGACCACAGGCAGTTTTTCGAGATGCCTCTGGAGCCCCTCAATATAGCGCATTGCCTCAGGTGTCTTGATGTAATCATCTTCCTTTGCAAGGGCTACAACATAGCCGAGAGATGTTCCGCCAAGGGCCTTGTTCATTACCGTATCGGCGACTCTTACATCACTGTCCTTCTTGAACCACTCCACCAGGTTATTGTTCACGTTGATCTTTGACAGTCCGATGATGGCTATCACAAAAAGGATCAGTCCGACCAGAACAGTCTGCTTGGGATAATGCGTTCCGAATCCGGCTAAACCTCTTAAGAAGCCTGAGCCCCTGCCTGCATCGGCATCTTCGGAATGGGCTATTTTCGCCAGCTTCTCGTCCTTCACAAAGGTGAACATTGCAGGTATGAAGCTGAAGCTCAGAATTCTGAGGGCAATGGTGCCAAAGGCAACAAGCCCGCCGAATACCTTAACCGGGATAATATTCATGAACAGCAGCACGCCAAAGCCCGCTGCTGTTGCCAGGGCGGTATTGCGCACCGGGCGGCTTACCGCATGCATGGTCTCGATGATCGCTCGTCTCTTGTCCTTTGTCTCTCTGTATCTGAAATAGAATTCATTGAAGATATGCATGCTGTCTGTCGCAATCGCCATCAGGAAGACCGGCGCCATGGAGCTCATGATATGGATGGGAAAGCCAAGCCCTATGAGCAGACCCATGCTCCAGACGATGCTTATCATGGCATCCATCATCAAAGTGATCGAAAGGAAGAGGTCCCTGAACATAAGATATCTGACAATAAGCATCACCATTCCGGCAATCGGCGCGAATATGGCCATGAGCTTGAACATCTCGGCCCCGAACGTGTCGCGGGCAACCGGGTCGCCTGCAACATAGTACTGCTCGTCCCCTTTCTCTTTTTTGACGATCTCCCGTATGCTGTCAGCGATCTCCTTGCCGTTTGAGCCTTTTTCGAGCGGCACATAAATGGCTGTGGTCTTGCCATCCTTTGAGATGATGCGGTTCAGAAAGAGAGGGTTCTCATGCAGCATTTTCCGGAGATGTTCAATGCCCTTTTCATCTTCAGGAGCTTTTGTCATCAAGGGAGCGACCTTTAATGTGGCGTCTTCGGCAGTCACATTGTCTATTGTCGTAAAGCTGGACACATCACGTGCAGCAACGCCTTTGAGCTTGAGTATTTCATCTGTGATCCTCTGGATCTTTCCGAGGGTGCCTGTATTGAGGATGCCTTTTTCATTCACTATGCCGAGGGCGATCATATCCTCGTACAGGCTGAAGGTCTTTTCAACTTCATCGTTCCAGACCCTCACCTCAGACGTTGCAGGCAGCATGTTCTTCGGATTCGTGTCGGTCCTCATCTTCGGAAACTGCGTCATGAAGGCCATGGTGATGAGTATCGAGATCACCACGACCAGTTTCGGGTGGTCAACTGAGAATTCAACAAGGGAAAACTTTTTCATAAGGCCCTCCTAATATATTCATATATGCTGATATTTGCATGGATTACTTTTTTAAAAAGTCAGATTCATATCAGCCGGAACCATAACTTCCTTGTAGTAGGTCGCTGGATTTGCAAGCTCCACACCTTCAACAAAGTCTGCCTTGGCCATGCCGAAAAGAGGCACATTAAGAGGACAGGCAAGCAGTTGTGCCCCTTCTTTATAGAGCATGAAGAGCATCTCCTCAACGGTGGGAAGTTCCATCTCTTCCATCCTCTTCATTACAGCCTCACCGACCTCTTTAGGCTGATCAGGCATACACTTCAACTCTTTCACCTTCTCTTTGTGAAGCGCAAGTACCCCGCGTGAACCAAAAAAGATCGTGACCTTCGAGCCCTCTCTCAGGAGGCTCAGAGCAGTCATCGCGGCATTAAATACCTGGCAGAGCTCATCATGGAAACACATCACTGACACATTTTTTATTATCTTCGCCATGGCTATTCCTCCTTGTTATTTAGGGTAGACCGCTCAGGCCGTTTTTCATCTTATAGAGAAAATATTTTTCGAAGCCGACCTTCATCCACTTTGCCCAAATCCCTTTCTTTGTAAATGAATCCTGGCGGGGTGGCAGAACCGGCGAGGCCTTCATCAGCGCTGCCGTGTTGCCCATATCCATGAGGCAGACAACACTCAATTCATCCATCGGGGGCGGTGGTGTTCCTTTAATATCCGAATAGATCGTTGCAGCCGCTGTCTTTGCCATCTTCACGGTCATAAAGCCTGTTTTGGGCACACCGGTTGGAACAGGTGTCTGCTCAGGAGGCGCTATCGCCATAGTCACGCCAATGGCAAAGATATTCTTATGTTTTGTATGGCGATAATTCTTATCCACAGGAATAAAACCCCTTGGGTTGCCTAAGGGTGCAACAGCGGGCACGCCTTTGAATGGCGGGGCTATCATGGCGAGTTTAAACGGTATCTTAGTCCCGTCTTTCAGCTTTATCTCACCGGGCGTCACTTCTTCAATGGCCTGGCTCACAATCGATTTGATATCCCTGTCTGCGAACTCGTCTTCCATGAAGCGCTTCGAGTTTCCAAGGCCTCCGACTCCCATATGGCCGAGATACGGTTCTGACGTGAGGTAGATGATCGGCACCTTATGCCGCATCTTCCTCCTTTTCAGTTCATCATGCATCTCAAAGGCCAATTCGTAGGAAGGGCCGAAGCAACTCACCATCTGTGAAGAGCCGACGACAACAGGGCCAGGATCATCAAGGATCTTCTTCCAGGTCTGGGCTGTCTTGACTGCGTGTTCAAGGGTGAAGGTGCAGTCAGTGTATCCCTTGTCCGGGCCGAGACCGGGTATCTCATCGAAAGAGAGGAAAGGGCCTGTTGATATGACAAGGTGATCGTATAAAAACTCTTTGGTTGTGGTCTTGACCTTCGAGGCCTCAGGGTCTACCCCTATTGCAGCTTCATGAATAAACTGAATTCCCTTGGCCTTGAGGATATCCGCAACGCTGAGCGTAATGTCCTCAGGCCTTCTCCATCCCATGATCAGCCATGGCAGCGAAGGCAGAAACACAAACCTGTTATCCTCGCTGATAACCGTAACCTCTGCCTGTGAACCTAACAGCCTTTTTATCTCAAAGGCTGCTGTAAGACCGCCGAATGAACCTCCCAAAACAACTATCTTCGCCATAACACACTCCCCCTTCTCTATATAGTATTAGAACATGCCAACTACTTTATTGCTTTCAGCCATCAAGTCCACAAGCCCATCATAGGTAATCTCTTTTGTGCGGCTGCTTGATTCAATCGCACTCAGTCCGCGCAGTTTTCGGTCATCTGAAAGCACATATGCAGTCCCGCAAAAACCGAGGTCTTCAAGGTGTGCCTGCTGCATAAAATAGACGCCGTTTTGTAACAGGACAACATCAGCTGCCATGTCACGTGCAATCTTAACACCACGTCTTCCATCTACTGAATCCGGTGCGCTCCTTACTATTACCAGCATATATTTTCTCCTTTCTGATCCAGATAGCGGATTAAAAAATCATTGTTTGGTCAGCACCCTTCAAGAGCGCAGCCATATCAGATTCATTCTTGACCTGTATCCCATTGGGGAGCTCTGTATCTTTTACCGATTGCTCGATCAGTGACAGGTGATCGGCATACACATCAACTCCCATGTCAACGCAGTCCTTAAGTATGGACTCAAGATTTGTAAGGCCGGTCCCGGCATCGTCTTGCCCCTTTTTGGCGAGGAACACGCCCCCGTCAACCAAAATGAGCGACACTTTCCAGTCGCCCGACACCGCACCAAGGGCATGCCTTACCGCTTCTGCAGCATTGATATCGCCATACGGTGGTTTTCTAAGTATCATCGCTATATGTCCCATGATTTCCTCCTATGCACCGATATTAAGCCAGACGTCACTTTCACCCAGGGTTTTAAACAACCCTTTGAGCGATCCGACCTCTGCACCGTCAAGATAATTGTCTTTCGCCGCACGGCGATAGTTTACGCAGCCTCCTCAAAGGAAGACCTTGAGTCCCTTCTGAATAAGTCGTGTAAACTCTTCCTCAGCATTTGTAATCCCCTTCGCCTTTTGAGCTTTCAAGAAGCAGTAGACTCCATCTGCCGAAGCGATGAGGTTAACGGTGTTTCCCTTTGCCAGCGCAGAGTCTGCAAGCCGAACTGTTGTGAGTGTGTTTTCATAAGAGTACGGTGATGTCGAGAGGTATAGCGTCATCGTTTTGCCCATTTGTTTCCTCCTTTATGGCAGATGGGTTCTGCCCATCTCCTGAATTATCGCGGATTGAAGCTCCGCAATAGATACATCCTGACCCTTGAACGCAATCGTGTCATTGATCGCAAGCGAAGGGAACACATTTACTGATCTCCGGTCCATGAAAGACATCTCCGATTTGTTGATAATTTCGACATCAAAGGTGTATTTTCTGGAAAGTTCCGTGACCACGGAATGTATGTTCGTTCACCTCCTCTTGGGCGGATCGTTGAAATACAAGGTAATCAACATAGCGTGCTATCCCTTCATTCCTTCCTGATCATGGTGCTGCCTATCTGTGCCTTGCGCCTGGATACGTGCCCTTGTTTGTCACAGGACAGCAGGCCGGAGCAGGCAGTTCTTCGATATAGTCTTTTTTCAGTATCTCAAGCAGGTCAGGGATGATCGGGTCTTTAAGAAAATAGCATCTGAGTCTGCCATCCATGTAGTGGTCTATGAGCCCCTGCCTTCTGAGCAGGGACAGATGCTGGGAAACGTTCGGCTGGCTTATTTCGAGAAAGTCTTCAAAATCGCTTACACACTTAACGCCTTTCAGCAACTCTTCAAGAATCCTGATGCGGACAGGATGTGCTATGGTCTTCAGGACTTCTACTTTATGCATCATGGATCTCATTACAGGAGCCCCCTTAAGCTTTAATATATGCAAACATTAGCATGTTTGCATATATTTGTCAAATAAAAAAAGTGACAATGCTTTAAAAATGCCGGATTTCCGGAAAATCAGCTGATCGCTTTGAATATTCCGTTTAACAAGGCAGTCGGTGTTGGCGGGCAGCCCGGGATATATGCATCCACAGGGATGACTTTGTTGATCCCCCCCAATGAAGCATAGCTCTGGCCGAAAATACCACCGCTACAGCCGCAATCACCTACAGCGATCACCAGTTTGGGTGAGGGTGTGGCATCATAGGTTCTGCGAAGGGCTATCTCCATATTCTGAGTTACCGGTCCGGTGACCAGCAGAAGATCTGCAAAGCGTGGAGAGGCAGTGAAATGCATACCGAACCTTTCACAGTTATAGATCGGATTGTTCATGGCATGGATCTCCAGTTCGCAGCCATTGCACGAACCCGCATCAACCTGCCTGATCGTGAGGCTCCTTCTGAATTTTTTTCTGATAGCCTCTTCGAGCCTTGTCCCGACCTCCCGGATATCTGCCTCGAGATCCGGCTGGAGCGGTTCGGTCACAATGCCTGTTCGAAATATCTGACGCAGTATACGAATCACAGATCATGCCCCGAATACGACTGATTGAAGCTCTTGTTGCAGAGCGGGAAATCAGGCACGATGTTGCCCAATACTGCCAGTTCAAGAGCAAGCCAGTTGACACTGGAAGGGTCCCTGACCATGCAGCGGTTCAGTTCGCTGTGCGGTCCTGACTGAAGCCAGTAAATGATCTCGCCCCTCCATCCTTCAACAGCAGCAAAGCCTGACACATCCGGCCTCGGCAAGGCCGGCGGAACTGCGATCTCTCCCTCAGGCATGTCTTCCAGAAACTTACGGATAATCCTGATCGACTCCCTGATCTCCTGTATCCTGATCCAGGAGCGTGCGTGTACATCCCCTGAGATCAGGACCGGTACATCAAGTTCAATATAGTCATGCCGGTCAAAGGGAGGGAAGGGATTGAATATCCGGCAATCGAGGTTCATGCCGCTTGCCCTCGCAACGATTCCGACAACACAAAGTTCCCTTGCCCTCTCCGGAGTGAGTATCCCTGTATCCCTCACCCTGTCTTCAAGTGACGAATGCTCATCGTAAATGACTACAAGTTTTTCAAAATCTTTTGAAAGTATATCCATTTCAGTTAATATCTCTTTCTTGCCAGCAGCATCTATATCCACTGTTACGCCGCCGGGGATAACCCGGTCCATGATAAAGCGATGGCCGAAGAGCTTATTGTTCATGCGGACGATCATTTCCCGCAGCCGTGCAAACTGATAGAGCATAAACGCAAAAGCAGCATCATTGCAGATGGCGCCGATATCGCCAAGGTGGTTTGCAATCCTCTCCCGTTCAAGGAACAGCGCCCGGAGCCAGTATGCACGTTCAGGCAGATTACAGCCGGTCATGGTTTCCAGCGCCATGCAGTATGCAATACTGTGCGCGACCGTTGTATCGCCTGAAACCCTTCCTGCGAGCTGAGCACCGTCTTTCCAGGAAAGAGACTCGAATTTTTTCTCAATGCCCTTGTGTACATAACCCAGGCGTGCCTCAAGATTGATCACATCTTCCCCAAGGGCCTGAAAACGGAAATGCCCCGGCTCTATGATGCCTGCATGAACCGGACCGACCGGTATTTCATACACACCTTCTCCCTCTGCCCTGACCCATGCGTATTCCCCTGCCACTCGCGGCAGGGGTTTTGATGCATCAAAGGTTTTTCTCAAAGGCCAGGCATCTGCAGGCCAGTCCTCGAACTTGATCCATGGCCTGATATCAGGATGACCTGTTGGCGTAATGCCCATGAGGCTCTGTATCTGCCGCTCGAAACGGAAGGCAGGAACAAACTTTTTTGTAAGGCTCGGAAACCAGAGATCGTCTGCCGGCAGTTCGGTCTTGACGATCAGGTATTCGGCCCCCCACCTATAACAGGCATAAACACCAAAGCCTCTCCCAAAGGCGGTCTCATCAGCCGCCCATTCTGCTGCCAGGAGCGCATAGGCCTTTTTCATCACTTTTGCAGCCTCGGCAAATCTGTCCCGGCTTACAACACAGGAGGCAACAGACAAGGGCTGCTGGCTGCTTTCAAATCGAGCTTCCTCGCCAAACACCGAAATGATCGTCTCTTTCAGCATGCTATGCTCACTTCAATAACTCCACCGCAGTATGAAACCACGTGTTCAGAAAGTTTGGCATGTAAATGCCGATGATCAGGACCAGCGCCAGATGGAGCAGCACCGGCAGATGTGCCGCTTTGACCGGTTTTTGGTAAGATGGAATATCGCCAGAGACCATGGGCTGAACTTTTCTGAAAAGCGCGGCGAACGTGACGCCGAGGCCGAGAAGGAGAAAGGGCGTCAAATAGGGAGCATCCTTCATGGTTGCGGTCAGTATCAGAAATTCGCTCGCAAATATCCCGAAGGGCGGCATTCCCACTATTGCCATTACACCGATCATAAGGCCCCAGCCAACAAGGGGGTTGCCCTTAAAAAGCCCCCTGATTCTGTCCATTTCCTGGGTCTGGTGCATCTGCGAGGCATGACCGACCGTAAAGAATATGGCCGATTTTGCAAGACTGTGAACGAGCATATGCAGAAGAGCGCCAAAGGTGGCGATGGGGCCGCCGAGGCCAAAGGCAAAGGTCGCTATGCCCATATGTTCTATCGATGAATAGGAGAACATGCGTTTGATGTCCTTCTGCCTGAGCAGCGAAAATGCCGCAACAAGAATAGAAAGAAGGCCAAAGCCCATCATGATGTTGCCTGCCTGGTGCGAATGGGTTGATCCGTCAACAAGCACCTTACACCTTACAAGCGCATACAGGGCAATATTCAGAAGGAGGCCTGAGAGTACTGCAGATATGGGCGTAGGTCCTTCGCTGTGTGCATCCGGCAGCCAGTTATGGAGCGGCACAAGTCCGACCTTGGTGCCGTACCCCACCATCAGAAAGACAAAGGCAAGGGAGAGTACTGTCGGTTCAAGGCTCCCGCTCACCCTGTTGAGGTTGGTCCAGAGAAGGGCTTCGCCCCCTTCTCCCAATACCTGCTCTGCTGCAAAGTAAAGCAGCACAGTTCCAAACAGGGCCTGCGCTATGCCTACACCGCAGAGGATGAAGTATTTCCAGGCTGCTTCGATGGCTGTTGGCGTGCGATACAGCGAGACAAGCAGAACCGTTGAAAGGGTTGCCAGTTCCATGGCTATCCAGAGTACGCCGACATTATTTGTCAGAAGGCAGAGGAGCATGGCGAATATGAAAAGCTGGAACATGGCATGGTAAAACCTCATGCCAACGTGACCAACGCGGCCATGCTCCCGTTCTCTCCGCATGTATCCTCTGCTGAACATTGCGGTGGTCATGGAGACAAACGAGGTGAGCACCGAAAGATAAATATTAAAGGCATCAACAAAAAAGAACTTCCCTCCTGCAAGCATGGGGCCCTGCATATATACCTCAAGCGCAAGACCAAGGCCGGCTGCAAGCGTTGCAGCAGAACCGAGGATATTGATCTCAGGGGCGAATTTCCTGTCCCCCACAAAGGCCAATATTGCGGCTGCACAAAGGGGAACGACTAACAGGACCAGAAGCATCATGCTGCTGTTCATCCCAGAGCCTCCATCATAAGATAAAAGACCGGGCTGGATGGCTGAAAAGCCTTTCGTAGCGATTCCTTAGCGCATCGCAAGCACTGCCTGCAGACCCTCCAAGGGAGCAAATAGCCCAAAATCGTTTGATTCCAGATACCGCTAATGCCCAGAGAAATTGTATCGCCTTGAAAGGCTTTGAAGCCGCTTGTCCGGTCTAAAGTCTTCAAGACCTAATCCCCCTCCTTCAGCCGCGCCATCTGTTCAATATCCAGGCTGTCAAAGGTTTTATTAATATGAAAGAAGAATATACCGAAGATGAATGCCGCGATCAGGACATCAAGGGCAACGCCAAGTTCAACAACAAGGGGCATGCCATAGGTCGCACTTGTTGCTGCGAAGAAGAGCCCGTTTTCAAGCGCAAGAAACCCTATAATCTGGGTTACAGCGTGTTTCCTGGTGATCATCATCAGGAGTCCCAGCATAACTGTTGCAAGGGCAACCGCAATGGTTGAACGTGTTACAAGATTGGAGAGCTCCCTGACAGGTGCTGTCAGATGATACGAAAATATCACCAGTGCAATACCGATCATCATGGTCATAGGGATATTCACTATTGTTTCGACCTCTTTACGGATCTTGAGGCGATGGATAAGCACATGGAGGATGTAGGGCAGCAGGAACACCTTCAGCGAGAGGGTCAACACAGATGATATGTAGAGATGATGTTTGTCCGCAACATAACCGACCATGGCGGTATTCAACGAAAGAAAGAAGCCCTGCCAGGCAAAAAGATGGATAAGACCATACACCCTCTTCTGTATCAGCATCCCGAATGCTGTTAGCAGAACCAGGGCTGCAAGAAAGCTGTTTATCTGTGCTGCAATATGCAGGTTCATATTTTATTTAGGTGGTTGGAGATTGGGGGTCAGGGATTGGTAAAGAACCAACCCCAAATCTCTAAACCCAAATCCCTTCCTCTCCATTTCACTCCAAAATAAAGAATGACAGCATGCCCAGGGTTGCCATTAAAAATGCTGACCCCAGAAATTCGGTCAAACGGAAAAGCCTCATCTTT
This sequence comes from uncultured Nitrospirota bacterium, assembly GCA_947085015.1. Classification (GTDB taxonomy): domain Bacteria; phylum Nitrospirota; class Thermodesulfovibrionia; order Thermodesulfovibrionales; family UBA6898; genus UBA6898. The sequence goes on along the minus strand of CAMTUV010000037.1, from coordinate 34,951 downwards.
GCGAGGCTGGTCTCTATCAGAACAAGAACGACTCCGGACGCAGCAAGCTTCAGCAGCAAAAATACAAATGCAATGCCTGAAGCTGGTACACTGCCTGATGCATCAATGCCCCAGGGGAAGAAGAGTACCGCACCAAGCGCCATATAAAGCGTAAGCTTCATCATGTATGCCCACTCAAGAAGAGCCAGGTGCCTTCCCGAATATTCAAGGATCATTGCCTCATGGATCATGGTCAGTTCCAGATGCGTGGAAGGGTTATCAACCGGTATCCTGCCGGTCTCTGCAAGACTGACCAGCACAAAGGCGAGAAACGCGAAGGCGAGCGAAGGCCGCAGCAGAGACTGCCCGCTGTACACGACCTGCACGATCTGCGAAAGAGATGTTGACCTGGCCGCCAGTGAAACTGTGAATATGGCCATGAGTATGGCAGGCTCAGCCAACGATGCTATGGTCATCTCCCGGCTTGACCCCATGCCGCCGAAGGCTGTGCCGATGTCCATGCCTGCCAGCGCGGTAAAGAACCGCGCAATAGCGAAAAGAGCCACAAGCACAATAGCATCAGCAGACGCAGAAAGCGGCAGGTCAATGGAGAGCATCGGAATGATCCCTCCGGCAAGTGTTGCCGTCCCAAAGACGACATACGGAGTGAACCTGAATATCCAGGAAGCATTCTCCGCCAGGATCACGTCCTTTGCAAAGAGTTTCATAATATCCCGGTACGGCTGAAACAACCCTGCAGTTGTCCGGCCCTGGAGCCAGCACTTCAGCATCCTGACCCATCCGACATAGGCCGGGGCAATGGCCAGAATGACAAAGATCTGCAGGATCTCTGTTATAAAGGGATAAAAATTCATCGCATAAACATCAGCAGTAGAATAATAGTCACAAAAGAATATATGAGATAGGTCTGTATGTGGCCCTGCTGCAGCCTGCCTACCCTGCGCGACATCCAGAAACTGGCATCAATAATCGGCTTATAGAGCCAGCCCCAGAAGCGATCCCGTATGCGGAGGTAATAATGCATCTTCCCGGGGAATGCCCTGTGCGCTGACTGGGGATCCAGCTTCACCTGCTCCCTGATGTTGAAGAAAAAGCCGAAGATCTTCCGTATGGGCATAGCAAAAGAAGTGGAGGTATACTGCATACGCTGCGTCACCTTCTCAAAGCCACAGTCCCAGAGCGGAACCCTCTTGATAGAGCCTGATCTTGCATGCAGAAGAAGATAGACGATCACGATGACCGCGAGTATTACAAGAAAAACCATGGGGCCGGAATATGAGGCCCGTTCGCGCGCCACAGGCGTCAGCCACATCCAGCCCAGCGCACCTGCTGAGGTGCTGATCTTTGAGCCCAAAAGATCCGCGGTCACCGTATCCATCCATTCAATAACAAGCGTCGGCAGAATTCCAAGCAGGAGGCAGCTGACCGCAGCCAGTGTCATACCAAACTTCATGGGCCAGTTCACCTCCTGAATATGAGGGGCATGCTGACCGCGCCACTGGCCCAGGAATGTAACGCCAAAGGCCTTCACAAAACAGGCAGAGGATAACGCAGCAGTTAGGGCAAGGAGCGCAGCCCCCATCGGAATCAGCAGTTTCATCAGCGGACTTGGCAGAGAAGGAGAGAGCAGAAACGCCTGAAATGTCAGCCACTCAGACACGAAACCATTAAAAGGCGGCAGTCCTGATATTGAGATGCAGCCGACAAGAAAGAGTGCAGAGGTCCAGGGGAGCATATGGATGAGTCCGCCCATCTTTTCCATGTTTCTTTCATGCGCAGCATGCAGTACGCTGCCTGCACCCATGAAGAGAAGCCCTTTGAACATGGCATGATTCAGTGAGTGATAAAGGCCTGCGGTAAGCGCAAGGGCAGCAAGCAGGGGCAACTGAAACGAGGTGAATATCATCGCAAGGCCGATGCCGATAAGCACGATCCCGATATTTTCGACTGAGGAATATGCGAGCAGTCTCTTGAGGTCATTCTGCATCAGCGCAAACAGAACACCCATGACCGCAGATACCAGGCCTAACATCAATACCAGCGCTCCCCACCACCAGGGGAAAACGTGAATGAGGTCAAAGGTCACCCGGATAATGCCGTATATGGCGGTCTTGAGCATAACGCCGCTCATAAGGGCGGAAACATTTGACGGAGCAACGGGGTGGGCCTCAGGAAGCCAGACATGCAGTGGGATCACTCCTGCCTTTGCAGTAAAACCGAAAAAGGCGAGCAGAAATGCAGCAGTCGCCCACGCAGGAGTAAACTCTGCCTGCCGCATGGCGTCAAAGGTGTACCCATGAAACCCATCAAATCCTGTCACAAGGCCGGCCATGACTCCAAAGGAAAGGAGTATTGCTATGGCGCCGACATGGGCCATAACAATATAGAGGAATGCGGCCCGCCGGTTTTCTATGCGGTCGTCCTCAAAAAGCACGAGGAAGTAAGAAGCTGCAGCCATCACTTCCCAGGAGATGAGGAAGAAGAAGGCATCATCGGCAAGGATTACCATAAACATGCCGGCAAGAAAGAGCGCGTAACATACGACAAGCCTTGTGACCGGCCTCTGGGCGATGATGCCTTTAACGTAGCCAAGCGAATAGATGGAGACAACGAACGAGAGAGCGCCCACGATCGTGATAAAAAAACCTGCAAGCGGGTCGAGCTTCAGATGAAACGGCAGGTCAGGCAGGCCGATGGCCATGATCACCTGATTGGTTATGTTGCTGTTCACTGTCCAGACCCCGGCAACAAGGGCAAAAAGAGAGGCCACAGATGCAAGGGAAAAACTGACAGCCACAAGCAGGCGCTGAAACCTGTCAAGAAACATGGCAAGAACTGCTGATCCCATAAGCAGTATAACTGCAGCGCCGGCAAGATAGATCGGATCAGGGATCATTCCACAGTTCCTGAACCGAATATCTCAGCCTCTTTTGACAGAAAAATATCATAGAGCTGATCAACCGGGATATTCCCCTTTACTGCCGCAAGAACCTGGTCGTCCTTGAGCAGTCTCGATAATTTTGCCTGGATCCTCAGGAACCTTTTTTCGCTCTTTGGGAAAATATAAAAAAGCGTGTCCACATTTTCATTGTCCAGTGCGCCAAACGGAATCGGCTGCTCAAGTCTGCAGAGCGCAATAGAGGAGAGCGACGCGGTAAATTTCTTAAAGGGCCTGGGGTGGGGAAAAGCAATGCCATTGCCGATTGCCGTAGAACAGAGGGTTTCTCTTTCCATGATCGCATCAAAAAGCCTCTGCATGTCTATCTGGGGTATCGTGGTCTTGATGCGCTCGATACAGGACATGATCGCCGCCTCTTTGGTGTCACAGGGAACATGACTGTAAACGCCGCCTCTTTGCAGCAGTTCTGTCACTACAACGGCTTCTCCATCCTGAGGCTGATCTCTCCTGGAAGCATCATAGGTAAATTCCCGCGTATCCTCGATCCATGATGCAATCTCCCGCCGGTCGAATCTCCATTGCCCGCCGATCCTGAAACAGGGAATCGTCTCATCTTTAATCATGCGGTAGATGGTCTTGTCCGAGACTTTCAGAAGTTCGGCCATATCTTTTACACTGAGGTTCATATTGTCTCTATTTGTCCAATTCTGTCCAATGATGTCTATAATTATGCGCCGCCGTTATTTTTATGTCAATATCTGTGGGGAGAAAGTTACCTGTTGAGAAAACACTCAAGGGGGCGGGCTGAAAGCCATGGAGAGTCCCTGGTCTCACAGGGCTCAGTTAATTCACCGGCTCAATGATCAAACATTGAAATGCCAAAAAACGACAACAAAAACTATCCCGGGAATGATCTATTTGGAGGTGTGCGTCATTGCCGGCCATTGTCCTGCAAGTTTTAGTATAGGCAGATGGGATTACCTCTCATCGGTTGGTTTGTTCGTTGTCATCAATTCAGTATATTCGTTTTGATGCGGGTTACTCTATCAGCACAAGAGCGAAGTAATTCCATCTCCCAAAGGTTTCTCTTTTGGTGTCAATTTCAAAACCGTTGGCCCTTGCGGTTTTGAAGACGTCAATGCCACATGCCTCCATGAGAGGTCTGACCCTCATCTTCTTCTGTTCCCCGCTCTGAGACTCAGCCTGAGTCTCCGGCTCACCTGAAGGTCAGGTAGAGCCTTCAGGACCCGAGGAAAGCGCGGTCATTGCAAACGCTTTGTAATAGCCTAAGTGATAAGCCTCGCCTTCAAGCCTGACTGCTGTCTCGGTAAGGGCCTTGCCTTTGGTGCTGTTCAACAGGATAGCTTTGCCGTATTCTCTCATCACCTTCTTTGTGCTCTCAGCATCAGGCGCACAGGGAGGGTGGCATGCATCTTTGCCATGTAAAGCGCAGCCATAGAGACACTTCCATCTTACCCACTCTTCAACAACGACGGTGTTGGTATCTATTATCTTCGCCTTGTCCGCTCCCAGGTCAAGGGCCCTTTGCAGAAGATGGCCGAGTTTATCCTCCATGGTATTCCCTCCATTGAATGTGTCAATGCGTGGTAATGCGGAATCACTAATACTCTCGGCACTGGCGAAGTAAGGGCAGCTCGTCTTTCTGCATCCGTGAGGATGCTTGAGGGTATAGATACAGGCAATCACTTTTCTTGCTGGAAGAGCTATCTCAAGACTTTCCTTCAGATATTCAGCTGCTGTCTCAAGGGCGGTCCAAATATATGCCTTGCAACAACTCGGCCCGGTAAGCTCTGCTATTGCCCTGGACACCCTTGTTACAGCCTCCATGGTAATCCGTTGCGGCTGATCAGTGCCACATTTCGAACCTGTGAGTATCGCAAAGCAGGCGCCGATTGCAGGGGCAATACCGCAGACTCCGGTAAGGCCGCAATAGCCGCCGTGCGCCTGTTTTTTTGTGCGCTGAAAGACTTCTTCAATATCCTTGTTGGCGATGCTTCTTGAATTTTCATTCTTTATGGCTGCCATAAATGCACTGCCGGCAATATAGGCATGCTGGCAGCCGAGCATCGGAAGTCCCGGACAACTCATCATCAGATCTGAAATCTCAAAGGGGTCCTTTGACGTTGTGCTGAAAGCTATCTCTTCTATGACCTTCAGGGCATCTCTGTTGTGGCAGGTATCACAGACATAATGCCCGTGAGGGCAACTGATATGTCCGTGCTCTATCTTCCCACAATATGAACAGGTTACATCAATGGCCCTTTCATGGTATGAAAGCGAAGAGCCGCAGGCTACGCAGTTCTCAGTATTCTGGTGCTTTGACAAGAGAGATTGCCCGGCCTTGCTTTGATGCCCACCGGCATCCGGAGTTGACGGTCAGCAGTTCTGTTCGTTCTTTATCTTTATGTCTTCTGCCATGGCAAATCTCCTTATTTGAACAGCAGCGTGTACATAATCAGACCCATGCTCAACGCTGTTGCACCGTAAAGCATTCGAAAGTTCCACTTGCTTGCTGCATGACGGTCTTTATACGTTTTATAAAAGGCAAATCCAAGAAAAACAAATGTCAGTCCCGTAAATATCCATCTGTATTCTGCCAACCATACGGCAAAGGTAAAGCTTCCCAGACCTAAACTGGCCAGAGTCAAGGGAAGCTGTCAACAAAATGCCGTAAATACTGCCGAGGTAATCGCGCCGCCTTTGAATAGAGATGCCTTCACACTATCTCCCCTTATTATAAAAAGTTATCTGCCTGTCGCCTGCATTGTGATCTTCTTTTCCCTTGCCAGCTTGCCCAGGATGAAGATAATGCTTCCCCGTTCAAGTCTGAAATGTTCCGCTATCTCATCCGGGTCAACCTTACGCCTTTCCTTTATGTAATCAAGGATCTCTTTTTCAATCACTCCTACCCAGTCATTAAAGAGCCCCCTGAGCTCTGGCGTAGAGTATGTGGCCAGTTCAAATGACTGACTGACCGCTGACAATACTTCCTTGCTCATCTCCATCGGATTCACGCCTGAATCCGTGCATTCCTTTATTCAATGCTCGACCATCGTTGTTAAATGATGGCCCTCCTTCTGCCCAATAACCGCGGTGCGAAGCAAATCTTTTTTGTCAGTTTCAGTCAGGTCCTTTAGAAGGGTAAGAACAAGATTGTCCAATACATCTTTCTTTGCAGCGCTGTCCATGCCCGACAGCACGTCTTCAATCTTCTGGCTGCCCATACTTATCACCTCCTCAATATTCCGATCGCAAACGATTATTTGAGCATCGCTTCTATAGTTGAAACGAGTTCTGCATATTTAATCGGCCCGATATGCCGCTTAGCGATCATGCCGCCCTTTGAGATAAATACCGTTGTCGGTATCCCGCGAGCATCAAGCATTTCAGCAATTCCTTTTTCCTTCCCGACCGGGAAGGTGATTTTATAAGTCTCCACGAACTTCTTGATATCTTCGTCCTTGCTCATCACAAAGACCCCGATAAAGCCTACCCCTCTGTCTTTATAGGATAGATAGGCCTGTTGAAGATCAGGAGCCTCATCCTTGCACTTGTATCACCAATGTGTTCCAATGTTAATTACCATAGGCATATTGGTTGCAGCCCTGTAATTGATCGTTTTGCCGTCTATTGTCTCAAAGGTGAAGTCTTTTGCAACATCTCCGGCATATGCAGCGGTTGCAAATACAAAGAGCAGAAAAATGATTGTTACCGCTTTGTTCATGTCTGGTCCTCCTTCCTTGCTGTATTTTTCAATTCAGTAATCTCTGCTGCTGCTGATTCTTCTGTATGTGCAGATTTTGCCAGGGTCATAAGTGTTTTGCTGAGAGTCCAGTCTGACAGGCTATAGTGAATAAACGGGCCGTTTCTTTCTGTAGTGACGATATTGGCTTCACGCAACGCTCTGAGGTGAAAAGATACAAGAGTCTGTGATAAGCCGGTAGCCTTGATGATTTCGGATACGGAGAGGGCTTTCTTGCCGATTGCCATGACGATATCAAGGCGGTTTGTGTCACCCAGGGCCTTGAAAAGCCGCGCGAGTGTTTTGTTGCTGTCAGTCATCTGTGGCATGATATGAGTATTCATTCATATGAGCAATTGCTCATATGATAAACTGATAACACCCCAGTGTCAAGTGAATGAAGAGGACGGATTAGAAAAAGAGATCAGCTGTTTGAGACAATGTCGATGAGTTTTGATTTTTCCTGCATCTGCTCAGTGAGGACCTCGCGCATGAGGATACAGGCCTGGATTACTTTAGGATTGGCAACGGTGTAGTAGATGTTGACGCCGTCTCTGCGTGTCCTGAGAATGCCCCTGTGTCTCATGACAGCAAGGTGCTGGGAGACATTGGCCTTGGGAACGCCGAGCACATCAACGAGGTCAGTGACGGTTTTTTCACCGTCTTTAAGGGCATTGAGGATTTCGAGTCTCTTGGGGCTTGCGAGGGTCTTGCAGACCTCTGATTGAAGTTCAAATAATGTCTTATCCTGTTTCATATATTCGTATTTTATTGACTGCAACATGAAAAGGTCAAGGGAATCCTCCATGCAGCTTTCTTTACTCAAAGGAATATTGTGTGATACACTTTAAAACTTCATTGATTTTCCGCATAATGACTGCATAACAATTATGACTACAACGAAAAAATACGCCATAGGTATAGACCTCGGAGGAACCAACCTCAGGGTCGCACTCGTCTCCGAAGACGGTGAGATCGCACGCAAGATCAAGAAACCGTCGTCAGAACCGGTGCTTGATGCAATATTGTCTGCCATAGATGAGATAAAACAGACTGCGATCGTTGGGATCGGGCTCGGCGTTGCAGGCCTGATCGACAGAAAGCGGGGCAGAGTTTTTATATCGCCTAACCTCTATGCCATAGAAGGTATTGACCTGGTACGGGAGATCCGGAACAGGTTCAATGTTCCGGTAATGATAGAAAATGATGCCAATGTTGCAGCCCTGGGAGAAAAGAAAGCAGGCGCCGGCAAGGGTTTTGATAATTTCGTTCTCCTGACGCTTGGTACAGGCATCGGCGGCGGCATCATACATAAGGGGAAACTGCTGGACATGTCGGCTGAGATCGGCCACATGAGCATAAATGCTGATGCAGAGAAATGTCCCTGCGGCAATATTGGCTGCCTTGAGACCTATGCCTCAGCCCGGGCCATGATAGCAAAAGCCGTAATCATGCTCGAAAAGGACAATGAAAGCATTCTCAAGGAATGCTGCAAGGGAAGTATTTATAAAATCACACCTGAGGATATTTACAAGGCAGCGCTCGAAGGAGATGCGCTTTCGCGCGAGATCCTCAGGGATGCCGGCCGTTTCCTCGGAGTTGGCATTGCGAACATTATTAATATCATGAGCCCTGAGGCGATCATCCTTGCCGGCGGTCTGGTAGGCGCATGGAATATCTATGTGCAGGAGGCAATCAAGGAGGCGTCGCGGAGGGCGTTTAAAGAGCTCTTCGATGCAGTGAAGATCATTCCTTCGTCGCTCGGTGACGATGCCGGCATTGTCGGCGCTGCAAGTCTTGTTTTTATGGAAACCTCAGGAAAGACATTTTAAGAAGCATACATGCTGAAGAATATCCGCAACTTTTCCATCATCGCCCATATTGACCACGGCAAATCCACGCTGGCTGACAGACTGCTTGAATTCACCGGCGCCCTTTCCAAACGCGAGATGCAGGAGCAGGTGCTGGATTCCATGGACCTTGAGCGGGAGCGGGGCATCACGATCAAGGCCCATGCAGTCAGGCTTAACTATAAGGCGGATGACGGCAAGGAATATATTCTAAATCTTATCGATACCCCTGGCCATGTTGATTTTTCATATGAAGTGTCACGGAGTCTTGCCTCCTGCGAAGGAGCCCTTCTTATTGTTGACGCAAGCCAGGGGGTTGAGGCCCAAACGCTGGCCAACGCATATCTTGCTGTTGACAATAACCTTGAGATGATCCCGGTCATAAACAAGATCGATCTTCCGAGCGCTGATCCGGAACGGGTAAAAGAGCAGATTGAAGATGCATTAGGAATAGACAGCTCTGAGGCGATCCTTGCAAGCGCAAAGGAAGGCATTGGAACCAAGGAGATCCTTGAGGCGATTGTAAAGAAGGTCCCTGCTCCTCCGGGCGATGAGAATAAAGCCCTCAAGGCGCTGATCTTCGATTCCTGGTTTGACAATTACCAGGGCGTCATCATGCTGGTGCGAGTTTTTGACGGAAAAGTAAAGGCAGGCAAGAAGATTCTGCTTATGGCAACAGAAACTACGTTTGATGTGCTGCAGGTCGGCATATTCGGCCCTAAAATGACGCCGGTTGATGAGCTTACGGCAGGCGAGGTCGGGTACATCATCGCAAGCATAAAGAATGTGGCTGACACCAGGATAGGCGATACGATCACTGATGCGAGCAAGCCTGTTACAGAGGCCTGTCCCGGGTACAAGGACATAAAGCCGATGGTTTTTTGCGGCTTTTACCCGACCGTAACGCATCAGTATGAAAACCTCAGAGATGCGCTGAGCAAGCTCAGGCTCAATGATTCATCCTTTACCTTTGAGCCGGAGACATCTCTTGCCCTTGGCTTTGGCTTCAGATGCGGATTTTTAGGTCTGCTTCATATGGAGATCATCCAGGAGAGGCTTGAGCGCGAGTTCGGTCTTTCTCTCCTGAGCACAGCGCCGACAGTTGTCTGCAGGGTCACGTTGTCAGATGGAAAAATTATTTTCATCGAAAATCCAGCTTCGCTTCCTGATCAATACGAGATAATTGAAGAGCCTTATGTGCTGACAACCATCTTTGTTCCCAAGGAATTTATCGGTCCCATCCTTGATCTCTGCCAGGAAAAAAGAGGTTCGCAGAAGGGTTTTCATTTTATCGGCAAGGACAGGATTAAGGTCGAATATGAACTTCCCCTAAACGAGATCCTCTGGGACTTTTATGACAAGCTCAAGTCCTTTTCCAAAGGATATGCTTCCATGGATTATGAGTTTCTGGGATACAGGGAATCAGACCTGGTAAAGCTCAATGTTATGCTGAACAGCGAGAACGTCGACGCCCTTTCCTTGATAGTTCACAGGGACAAGGCTTATTATAAGGGGCGTCAGCTTGCAGAAAAACTGCGGGAAAGCATCCCAAGGCAGATGTATGAGGTTGTGATCCAGGCAGCCATCGGCAGCAAGATCATAGCGCGCGAGACTGTCAGGGCAATGAGAAAGGATGTTATTGCCAAGTGTTATGGAGGCGACATCTCGCGAAAACGGAAGCTGCTCGATAAACAGAAGGAGGGCAAGAAAAGGATGAAGCAGGTGGGAAGGGTGGAGTTGCCGCAAGAGGCCTTTCTTGCGATCCTGAAAGTGAAATGAGAGAAAGTGAAATGAGAGAGGATACGGCAGTGACAGAGGAAACAGCATTGATGTCAGAACGCGGACATAAGAAAAAAGCGCGAAAATCGGTAATCCGCGAGAATATCGAAGCCATACTGATAGCGCTCCTGATCGCAATCGTGATCAGAACCTTTGCTGTCCAGGCCTTCAAGATCCCCTCGGGCTCCATGCTCGAAACACTCCAGATCGGAGATCATATACTGGTAAATAAAATTGTTTTTGGGACCCCTATTGATGTTCCTTTTACGAATATAAATCTCTTCTGGATGCCGGGGTTTTATAAGCCGCAGAGGAATGATATCATTGTTTTCAAATACCCTGAAGATCCGAAGAGGGATTTCATTAAAAGGGCAGTAGCTATTGGCGGTGATGTTGTCGAAGGCAGGGACAAGGTTCTTTATGTGAACGGCCAGCAGGTCAACGAGCCTTTTGCCATCCGCAAGGATGATACGATCAGGCCTGGAAATATGGATAAGAGGGACAATTTCGGTCCGCTGACTGTGCCTGAGGGGAAAGTCTTTGCTATGGGTGACAACCGCGATCAGAGCTATGACAGCAGATTCTGGGGTCCGGTTGATCTTAAACAGATCAAAGGCAAGGCGGTTATCATTTACTGGTCCTGGGACACATCTAAAAAATGGAACCATCTTAACAGGATAGGAAGGCTGGTGAAATGAAAAAAATATCGGAAGAAAAAGGATTTATCAAGACGCTGTTCGGACTTCTGCTGTTTGGCGCCATTATGGTTTCCCTGGTGCTTTTTGGCAAACCCTACTACCGTTCTTATACGCTTGGCGCTCACACGCGGGATTATTTAAAGACCGAGATTGGAGATATCGCCAAAATCCGGAGCAATGTCATGAAAGACGCTGCTGAACTCGGGATAAAGCTGAGCGAGTCTGATCTTTCTGTGACTATTGACAGCAAGATCGTGAAGGTGAAGGCAACATGGAAAGATACTGTAGACTTCTGGGGGTATTACCAGAAGACGTTCGATTTTGAGATGTATGAGGAGTATTGATTGTTCACCGGTCTTGTTGTTGAATTGGGAGATATTGTTTCCCTTGAGAAGAGCGGCAACGGTGCAAGGCTTTTCCTTAATGCACAGGCCCTCAGCAAGGAAGCAAAGCTTGGCGACAGCATAGCCATAAATGGCGCCTGTCTCACGGTTGTTGAAACCAGGGGAATGACACTGGCCTTTGATATCTCTGATGAGACGCTGAAATCTACAAATCTCGGAGAACTCAGGGTCAGAGACAGGGTTAACCTTGAGCAGGCATTGCGCTTAAACGACAGACTTGGTGGCCATTTTGTAACAGGACATATTGATGGCGCAGGCAGAATGCGTTCAAAAAGGCTGGAAGGCGGAGTATATAAGATTGCCATAGAGACAGAGCCCTGGATAGCAGAATATCTTGTAGAGAAAGGTTCGGTTGCTGTTGACGGCATCAGCCTGACGGTTGTTGACGTGCTGAGGGACGGGTTTTCACTGGTAGTCATCCCTCATACGGCGAAAGTGACAACGCTCGGGTTCAAGGGTGCTGGTGACAGAGTGAATGTTGAGGTTGATATACTGGGCAAGTATGTTTCAAAATACCTGAAAAAAGGGAAGGATTCAAATCTTATGCAGACCCTCAGGGAATCAGGATTTGCGTAACTTCAGCATGGGGAAGTAAGTTTTTTATTTTTTGTCATTCCCGCTTGTCGGGAATCCTTCGCAGAAAGACTCCGGACAAGCCGGAGTGACAGAAGGATGGGGAAACCCAAACGATTTGAATTCCCGTGAATTAAAGGAGCAATGATGCATCAGAAACATAAATTCAATACCATAGACGAAGCTCTCGAAGATATTGTAAAAGGCAAAATGGTCATCCTTGTTGATGACGAGGACAGGGAGAACGAAGGTGACCTTTGCATGGCAGCAGAGAAGGTCACTCCTGCAGCAATCAATTTCATGGCAAAACACGGCAGGGGGCTTATCTGCCTTTCGCTTACAGGTGAGCGGGTTGAGGAACTGAAACTGCCGATGATGTCAGAGGCAAATACCTCTTCCTTTGGCACAGCCTTTACGGTTTCTATCGAGGCGAAAAAGGGCGTAACAACTGGTATATCCGCGGCAGACAGGGCAGTAACGATCCTGACTGCGATCAACCCGAAAGCAACCCATGAGGACCTCGCACGGCCAGGCCATATTTTCCCGCTCAGGGCAAAGCGCGGCGGCGTGCTCCAGCGTGCAGGTCAGACCGAAGGATCTGTTGACCTTTCCCGTCTTGCAGGACTGAACCCTTCTGGTGTGATCTGCGAGATCATGAATGACGATGGGACCATGTCGCGGGTGACTGAACTCATGGAGTTCGCCAAGCATCATCATATGAAGATCGTGACGATCAAAGACCTCATTAAATACCGGACACGGATCGAGAGATTTGTCCGCCGCGAAACAACAACAGTGATGCCGACAGAGTATGGGGAGTTTACGGTGATTGCCTTTGCCAACGACGTTGATGCAAATGTTCATCTTGCCCTGGTGAAGGGTGAGATCAGCAAGACTGATGCGGTACTCGTGAGAGTGCACTCTGAGTGCCTGACCGGCGATGTCTTTGGGTCAAAGAGGTGCGACTGCGGAGAACAGCTCCATAAGGCAATGAAGATGATCAACAAGGAAGGACAGGGAGTGATCCTCTATATGCGGCAGGAAGGCCGCGGTATCGGGCTTGTGAACAAGCTCAGGGCATATGAGCTTCAGGATAAGGGTCTTGATACGGTTGAGGCTAACCTCAAGCTTGGGTTTAAGCCTGATCTGAGGGATTATGGCATCGGTGCGCAGATCCTCGTTGACCTCAACGTACGCAAGATGCGGCTTATGACGAACAACCCAAAGAAGATCGTCGGCCTCGAGGGATACGGCCTGAAGGTCGTTGAGCGTGTGCCTATGGAAACTAAGCCCCACGAGCGGAATATCGTTTATCTCAAGACAAAGAAGAAAAAGCTTGGGCATATGCTGAGCAATGTATAAAAGCAACAGGAGGAAACCATGAAAGTTATCCAGGGTGAATTACAGGCAAAGGGACTGAAGTTTGCAATTATCGTGAGCAGGTTCAATGATTTCATCACAGGCAAACTCCTCGATGGAGCGATAGATGCCCTTCTGCGGCACGGCGCCAAAGATGAAGATATTGATGTCGTGAAGGTGCCGGGTGCCTTTGAGATCCCTCTTGCAGCCAAGAAAGTTGCAGAGAAGGGCTCTTACAGTGCTGTGATATGTCTTGGGACTGTTATAAGGGGTGCTACGCCTCACTTTGACTATGTTGCGTCAGAGGTCTCTAAAGGAGTTGCCTCAGTCTCGCTTGATACGGGCGTGCCGATCGCTTTTGGCGTGCTCACCACAGACACCATTGAACAGGCGGTTGAACGGGCAGGCACCAAGAGCGGCAATAAGGGATTTGATGCCGCTGTCACTGCGATCGAAATGGCACAGGTCTTTAAAAAGTTATGAGTAATGCGTAACGCGTAATGAGTAAACGAACTGAAAAGAAAGAGATACTCATCACCCATTACTCATCACCCATCACGATCTTATGAACCGTCGCAAGGCCAGGGAACTTGCCCTTCAGATGCTTTTTCAGTATGAATTTACCGGACACCGGTCTGATTTTAGGGCTGTGGAAGATCTTGATCCAACAAAAAAGGAACATAAGGATATCAAGGAATTTTCCGAAGAACTGGTTAACGGGACACTTACCCACCTTGAAGAAATAGACAGCAGGATCAGGCAGGCTGCAGAGCACTGGAAGATGGATCGCATGGCCTCGGTCGACAGAAACATCATGCGCTTTGCTGTCTTTGAGCTCCTGTACCGCAATGACATTCCTCCTGCGGTGACGATCAATGAGTCGCTTGAAATAGCAAAGAAATTTTCTTCCGTAGAAGCCGCCTCATTTATTAACGGTCTCCTGGACAAGATAGCGCGTGAGAGCAGGAAAAAGGCGTAGAGAGGATTTATAGACTACAGATAACATGCTAATAACGTCGTAAGTCAAAGCGACAATTCTGGCTATTCTGTCATTCCGGCTTGTCCGGAATCTTTCTTTATTTTCAGAAGGATTCCCGACGCGCTCCGCTTGCGGGAATGACAAATTGTGAGGCTTTACTTTAAACTTCTTGGTAGCATTATTGATGCTGACGCAATGGGGACAACGTATGGCAAAATCAGCTTCAGAGGGGCAAGTACACACAGGTCATCGCAAACGGTTGCGTATGCGATTTCTCAATGAAGGCCTGGATGGGTTTGAGGATCATCAGGTGCTTGAACTGCTTCTCTTTCTGGCTGTTCCCCGCCGGGACACAAACCCTCTTGCACATAAACTGATACAGCGATTCGGCAGTCTTGCTGCTGTGCTTGAGGCTGATCCAAAGGATTTAGCCGCAGTCGATGGTGTCGGCGAAAATGCCTCCGCTTTTATTTCCATGATTCCTCATATCACCCGTCGCTACTTTTACGACAGGATCAAACATACACGCAAGACCATGAACACCTCTGAAGCGGCTGCTGAATATCTCGTCCCCCTCATGGCCGGTCGCGCTGAAGAAGTATTCTATGTGATCTGCCTTGATTCTCAGCTCAGGGTTCTCTATCCTGCCCTGATAAGTGAAGGTACAGTGAAAGACGCCCTTGTGCATCCCCGGCACGTTGTCGAGGCAGCGGTCAGGCATAAAGCGGCGTCTGTAATTCTGGCGCACAATCACCCTGCTGGAAGTGTTAAGCCGTCTGTTCATGACCATAAGCTGACCCGCAATCTGGTGCAGGCCCTCGGCGGAATCAATGTCCAGGTCGTTGACCATGTTATTGTGGCAGGCGAGCTGACCTACAGCTTTCAGCGCGAAGGGACTTTGCCGGTGTTTGAGGCAACCGGTTAGAGTGGCGTCTATGCTAAACTGGATGCCAAGCGATAAACACTATGGCATATAACGAAGCAGAAACCCGATACCATATCATTGACCCAATTCTGAGGGATAAGGGTTACCTGGAATGGCGGATTAAACTTGAAACGCCTGCTCCGGTTGAGCCGACTGGCAACAAGGGGCGTCGCCGTTCAGGGCCGGGACGAACTGACTACCTGCTCTGCGTTCAGGTCGGCGATATGCCCAAGCCCTTGCCTGTAGGGGTTATTGAAGCCAAGGCCGAAACAGAAGACCCTCTCAAGGGCATGCAGCAGGCCAAGGGCTATGCAGACTGTACTCGTTTTCATGTGCAATATGTCTTTGCTACGAACGGATACCGTTATGGTGAGTTCGATAAGACCAAACAGCTGCCTGACGGCCCTTTTCCGTTTCCCGATTTTCCTCCCCATGATAACCTGACCGCACGTTACGCTAAAGATACCGGCCTGGATATCGAGAAGCCGGAATCTTCCATGCTGTTTATGGCCGATAGCGCGGCATACACAAAGCCGCGTTATTATCAGGATGCTGCAATTCGCGCTGCCTTTGAAAAGATACTGCGCTGCGAACAGCAAGGCCAGCCTGCACGTGTTTTACTTTCAATGTCTACAGGCTCTGGCAAGACTGTAATTGCAGCCAACCTTCTCTGGCGGCTCCATGAAGCAGGACGGCTTACCAAACCAGCTCTCTTTTTATGCGACCGTGATGAGTTGCGCGGGCAGGCCTATGACAAAATTTCAAATGCCTTTCCGAAGGGCAGTGTCGGCATTGTCAAGTTGGAAAAGGAAAGAACGCTGCGAAAAATGCCAAAGTGCATATTGCCACTTACCAGACGCTCGGTCTGGACAACGAAGACGAAGGCTATGCCAGCTTCCTTACGGAGTTCTATCCTGATGACTCCTTCAGTGTGATAATTATTGATGAGTGTCACCGCTCGGCATGGGGCAGATGGTCCGATGTGCTGAAAAGAAATCCAAATGCAATACAGCTCGGCCTCACTGCCACACCCCGTCAGCTGCGGGAGTCGTCGGATCAGACCGCTGATGATGCAGCGATTTCAGCCAATAATATTGCCTATTTCGGTCAGCCGGTGTATGAATACACATTGATTCAGGCGCAGGAAGACGGATATCTCGCTGCCTGTGAAATCGTCCGGCTCAGGCCCTCGGTTGATTGGAGAACCTTTACTCGTCAACAGGTTCTTGCTGCCAAACCCAAGGATACCCGTACAGGCGCTCCGGTTGCGGCTGAAAACATTAAACCGGAGTATGATGCAGTCCACTTTGATAATGATCTGCTTATCCCTGAACGAATTGCTGCCATGTGTAATGACCTGTTTCAGCGGCTCTGTCAAAACGGCGGCCCTGAGCAGAAAGTCATCATTTTCCGCACCCGGGATATACATGCAGACCGAGTACAAATGCAGATGCAACGTCTTTATGCGCTATGGTGCAAAGAGAAGGGCCAGACACCAAAAGAGCACTATGCCTTCAAATGCACTGCTGAGGGTGGTTCTGATCTGATCGAGGTCATGCGCGGCTCTGGTGAGCGTTGTTTCATTGCCTGCACGGTTGACCTGCTTGCAACCGGCGTGGGCATCGAGCGGCTTAATGCTGTTGTCTTCTTCCGGTATCTGCAATCCTCGATTACTTTTTATCAAATGGTCGGGCGCGGCACACGCATTGATGAGCCCACAAAGAAATATAAGTTTTGGCTTTATGATTACACCGGCGTTACTGATCTTTTTGGCACTGACTTCATTACCAGGAAACCAAGGGGCGGAGGAGGGGGTGAAGGACCTGATGTGTCGCCGCCGATTGTCGAGATCAGTGGTGAGCCAGTGGAGATCACACCGCAAGGCCATTTTATCCTTATGCGACGTGAAGGCCGCGATGTGCCGATTCCGGTGGATGAATACCGGCAAGAGATGATCAGCCGCGTGCTCGCGGAGGCGCACACGCTTAATGAGTTTCGTGGTCTATGGATCGAGACGCAAAAACGGAGGCAGTTTATAGACCACCTGGTCGGGGAGCATTACTCGCCAGAGGTGATTCGCGAACTGTCCGGCCTGGGCTACTGCGATTACTACGATCTTCTCGCCCACTTCGGCTATCACTCAGCAGCACTAAAGCGCCATGAGCGCGAGGCAGTCTATCTGAGCAGGCATGCTTCGTGGTTTTTCAGCGTAGATGAGAAGGCGGCCATCGTTCTGCGCGGGCTTGGCCATCAGTTCGGTGCAGGCGGTACTGATGCTCTGGAATCGGAACTGTTGTGGGAAGTGCCGGAGATCAAGCGGGCCGGTGGCTTTGACGCCCTCAAGATAATGGGCAAGCCAATAGATGTGATGCGTGAGGCGAAGCAGAGGTTGTTTGGGGTATGAACTGGGGCAACGCACCACTTGGGGAAGTTACCACCGTACTAAACGGAACTACGCCTGATTCATCAAACCCATTATATTGGGGTGGTCCACATGTTTGGGTCACGCCTACAGATCTGGGCAAGCTCGATGCGCGGGAGATTGCCGACTCTGGGCGCAGAATAACTGATGCGGGTGTCGTAAGTTGTAACCTTAATCTCATTCCGCCGCGGTCTATTGTCATGTCTTCGCGTGCACCAATTGGTCACTTGGCAATTGCAGGTACCTCGCTTTATACGAATCAAGGCTGCAAGAGCTTTGTTTGTTCAAATAGGATTGATCCAGAGTTCTTGTTTTTGACGTTGCATTATCGGATGCCGGAGATTCAAGCGTTGGGCAGCGGTGCAACTTTTGTGGAAGTGTCCAAGTCGGTGCTTGAGGCTTTTGCAATATCTTTTCCAGACATAGACGAACAGCGCTGTATGGCTGCTCGTCTAAAGGAGCAGCTTGCTGCTGTTGAAGAAGCTCGGAGGGCGGCGGAGGCGCAGGTAAAAGAACTTGATTTGCTGCCCTCCCGCCTGCTTGCGCAAGCCTTCGGAGAAGCATAAAATGACCGGTTTATTTTTATATATCCATTTGGATATAATTTAAGCATGAAAAAGAGACTCTATATTGAAACAACAGTGGTGAGTTATCTTACAGCGCGGCCAAGCAGGGACCTTATCGTTGCCGGCCACCAGGAGGCTACGCACGAGCTCTGGCCTCGACTATCCGCAGAGTATGAAAGTTATATTTCGGCTCTGGTGTATGAAGAAGCAGGTCGCGGAGATGCCGAAGCGGCCGCAAAACGTCTTGAGACTTTGGAACCCTTCGTACTGCTTGATGTGGACGATGAGGCGCGCGTTTTGGCCGAGAAGATTATTGAAGACAAAGGAATTCCCAAGGAGTTTCCAGAAGATGCCCTTCATATTGCAGTAGCTGCTGTGAACGGTATTGAAGTAATAATTACATGGAATTTTGCTCATTTAAGCAATCCATTTACCCGTATCATGGTCAGGCAGATTGTCGAAAATGAAGGCTACCAGTGTCCAGAAATCTGCTCGCCTGAGGAATTATTGGAGGTAGATAAATGAAAGATCCTATTGTCGAAGAAGTACGTCAGCATCGTTTGGAGCATACGCGGAAATTTAAGGGCAATCTTGCTGAGATTTGCGCTGATCTCCAATCTGTCCAGAAGGCTTCAGGTCACAAGGTGGTTCGCCTTGCCCCGAGAAAACTGGTTCAGAAAAAAGCTATACGGTAAAGGTACAGTGAGTAAAGAGATGAGCGAAATAGAAAAAGGCAGTATGAATGTCTATGCTGATCTCGGCATGGCCGATGCGGAAGAAATGCTGGTCAAGGCTCAATTGGCCACAAAGATTGCCGAGATTATCAAACACAGGAAATTAACGCAAGTGCAGGCTGCTGAACTGCTCGGTATGTCTCAGCCCAAGCTTTCCAATATGCTGCGCGGACAATTCCGT
Source organism: uncultured Nitrospirota bacterium (assembly GCA_947085015.1). GTDB lineage: Bacteria > Nitrospirota > Thermodesulfovibrionia > Thermodesulfovibrionales > UBA6898 > UBA6898. The sequence goes on along the minus strand of CAMTUV010000037.1, from coordinate 15,819 downwards.
GGTATTTCGGAAGCCAAGATGCTGGATTGCCTGACCCGGTTGGGCCGTGACGTGCAGATTGTCGTTAAAACAGCGTCCAAGTCCCGCAAGACCGGCCATGTTTCGGTGCTTTTTGCCTGATTTGAGATGAAAGCATGAGCATTGATCAGAAAAGAACGCTGAAGATGGTGCATTTCATGAAGAAAGAAATATTGCCTCCTGAGAAGAAAACTGCAGAGAAGTCAAATGCTCTTTTAGATATCGATAAGATTACAATCGATACCGGAATTGCCGATCTTTCCTCCCAGCACGATCATTATCTTTATGGCGTGCCCAAGAAATGAAACAGGCTGTTTTCGTTGACAATGCGGTATGGTTAGCCCTAAAAGACGAGTCTGTCATTCCGGCTTGTCCGGAATCTTTCCGGAAGGATTCCCGACGCTTTTCACTTGCGGGAATGACACATCAAAAAAGCATTCAAATAAGAGACGTTCTACGATCTTTACACCAGTGGATTCATTCATGCTGACCTCCCCGAAGAAAAGCAAAGCCGCACATAAAACCATCGCTTCTACCCAGTCGCTTTCATCTTTTGTGAAGTCGATCTGCGATATCATGCGCCGGTCCAACTGCGCAAGCGCATTGCAGTACGTTCCGGAGTTGACCTGGATACTTTTCCTGCGCATTCTGGATGCTCAGGAGGCGAAGGCCCGGGAAGCGGCTGAGGCGGTTGGCAAGCCGTTCTCCCCTGCGCTGCATGAGCCTTATCGGTGGCAGGACTGGGCAGCACCATATTCTGATAAGCCGAATCATCCAACAACTCCGGAAGGCAAACCTTGGGGCTGGAAACGCAAGGAACTGGAAGCCTCCAAGATCGGCGACTTCTTCGCCTTTATCAACAAAGAGTTGCTGCCGCATCTTCACCAGCTTGATGTTTTGCCTGACGGTCATCAAAATCCTTCAGCGTCTCCCAAACAGCGTGTGATTGGCCGTATCATGACAGCGGTGGAGCGTACGCGGGTAGATTCTGAAACCAATCTGCGCGACATTCTTGATCTGATTCATCAAATTCATGTCGATCACATTGATGATCAACATTTCTTTACGCTCTCTCAGGTGTACGAAGATTTGCTTCTGAAAATGGGAGAGAAGAACTCTGACGGCGGTCAGTTCTTTACACCTCGTCAGGTTATTCGTGCCATGGTGCAGGTGATTGATCCGCAGCCGGGTGAGACGGTGTATGATCCCTGCTGCGGAACTGGCGGCTTTCTTGCGACAGCCTATGAACACTTGGCGCGAAAAATGGGCGATGCTCCGGCCTCGACGGAACTCGATCGGCTCAAAACAGAGACATTTTTTGGCCGGGAGAAAGAGAACCTTGTATTTCCGATTGCGCTGGCGAACCTGATTCTGCACGGTATTGACCAGCCAAACCTCTGGCACGGCAATACGCTGACCGGAGCAGCGACTTACGATGGTCTCTTCGACAATGCACCAGCGACCTTTGATGTGGTGATGACCAATCCGCCATTTGGGGGCAAGGAAGGTATATCTGCCCAGAAAAATTACAGTTTTGAAACCAGTTCCACGCAGGTGCTTTTTCTGCAGCACGTCCTTACTGAATTGAATGCACCGCTTGATGGTAAACAGGGCGGGCGGTGTGGAATAGTTCTTGATGAAGGTCTGCTGTTCCGAACGAATGAAAGTGCCTTTGTGGAAACAAAGCGCAAATTGTTGGATGAGTGCGATCTGTGGGGTCTTCTCAACAGCTGGTGCGGGAGTGAAGACGAATCTGTTGTTCTTTACCAAAGGCAAGAAAACCGAACGCATTTGGTATTACGACTTATCGCACATAAAGATGGGCAAGAAGTCGCCAATGACGCTGGCGCATTTCGGCTTCGGGCCGCAGGGCGAGGTGTTGAACGATACTGCTCTGCCCGCAACACTGTTTAATGGCTGGCGTGAGTTGAACGGCAACGCAGAAAAAGTTTTCCCAAGCTTTGCTTTGATGCTGTCCAAACGCGGCTCCTCAGATGGAGAAAGTGACTTCTCCTGGACCATTGACTTTGCAGCGCGGCGTGCCAAGGCGAGTGAGGACATGGCGCCGCATTTGGAAGAAGTGGAAAAGCATAAAATCGAAGCGGTTAGTTTAAAGGAAAAGTTGACGGCACTGCGTAAGTCTGGCGCGAAGGAAGTGACGCTGACTGCGTGTCGAGACTCTATTACCGTTGCAGAGAAAGCCGCGCGTGATGCACAGGCAAAGGCAGATGCGATAGATGCAGCGGTCTATGATCTCAAGGCGGTGAATCCTCGTGTACGTGTAGAGCGTGATACCCGAACACCAGACGCGATCATTGAGTCGATTGAAGGCCACGGGAGAACAGTTGATGCGGCTCTGATGCGTCTTCGTCAGATGATAAGTGAGGCGAGATAATAGTTGAGCAAACAAACCGAGAATATATTCACCAAGCTTACATGGGCCGACCTGGAATCCTGGGCCGGGGCAAAGATCGTATCCCGCGGGACGGACTACCAGAAGCACGGCTACGTGCAAGACCTCGCACTGACTCACGATGGCGGCGTGCTCGCCTGGGTGAGGGGATCGGATAACTATGCCACAATGGCTACGTTGGAAAGGGGACGACTTACGTCAGTCTGCACCTGCCCCTTTGATGGAAACTGCAAGCATGCTGTTGCCGTTGTTCTCGAATACCTTGACCAGCTGAAAAATAAGACCAACATCCCTTTGGCTGACAAGGATGATGAACGAATCGTTCTGTTGGAGGATGAGGTTTTCATAACGGACGACGATGAATATGATGACGCGGATGATGATCAATTCAGCATGGAAGACGAACGCCCTGTTGCCAAGACAGGTATTGATTCCTTACTGAAGAAAAAGTCTAAGAAGGAACTGGAGAAAATGCTTGCCGATGTCATGGAAGATTATCCTGAAATACAGAAAAAACTGGGAGTTGCACCTCTTCCTCGCAAGAAAAAAGGGCGCGAAGCCCTGGTCAGGGAGGTTACGAAAGCTATTGTAATAACCAGTAAAGAGCAGGGATGGCGCGACTACTGGAAACATACCGGACATACCCCTGACTATGAATCTGTCCGGAGAGGATTGCAGCAGCTTTTCGATGAGGGATGTGCGGATGATGTCGTCAATCTGGGTGAAAAACTCTTCACACGCGGGACAGAACAGGTGGAGCAATCTCATGACGAAGGTGAGACTGCGGACGAGATAGCCAATACCATGCCGGTTGTTTTCAAGGCACTTGCAGCGTGTTCCTTGTCAGAGACGGACAAACTGGAACGTGCTACTGATTTTGGCCTGCGAGATGAATATGGCCTTAGTCGGGGCCTCGATGAATTCCTGAATCGCAGCTTTGGTAAAAAGTCATGGAGCGATTTGGCCGACCGCCTGCTTGTCAGGCTAAGAAACATGAAGCAGGATGGCAGTGATGCCGCTTTTGTTCGTGATTATCAGAGGGACAATTTGTCTGATCAGGCTATTCGGGCGCTTGAAAATGCGGGGAGGGCTGACGAAGCGATTTCTCTCTGTTTTGAGGAGGCGGAAGCTACAGGCAGTTACGAACGTCTGGTGGGGAAACTGCGGAAGGCCGGTCGTACTGCTGAGGCTGAAGAATGGGTTCGCAAAGGGGTGAAGGCGACTTGCGACAAACTTCCGGGGATTGCGTCGTCATTAAAGAAAAGCCTGCTTGAAATGCGACAAAAGAAGAAAGACTGGCCCTTTGTTGCGGCCCTCTATGCCGGGGAATTCTTTGAAGATCCCAGTCTTCAAACCTATGAGAATCTTCAAAAGGCGAGCGAGAAGATAAAGGTGTGGAGTGAGGTTCGCCATGGGTGTTTGCAGTTCCTTGAGACAGGCGTTCATCTTGCCGGAAAGGCGGATTGGCCCCTGCCGGATACCGGTTTTGGGAAACAGGGGAAGCCCAGGCGGGGAACCCCGCCTTTTACGGATATTCTGATCGATATCGCTATTAAAGAACAGCGCATTGATGATGTGATCCGCTGGTACGATCTGCACAAGCAGAAAACAAAATGGCCAGAGACGCATCTCGATGACGAAGTGGCTACCGCCATTGCTCACGCATATCCTGACAGGGCTATTGCCGTCTGGAAGAGGATGTCAGAAGGGCTGATTGCCCAGACCAACGTAAGCGCCTATGGTGAAGCAGCACTACACCTGAAAAAGGTGCGTCAGACTATGCTCGGACAGAACAGAGTGCATGAGTGGAAAGAATATTTGAACAGCCTGCTGGAAACAAACAGGAGAAAGCCTCGGTGTGTCCAGATATTGAAAGCACTTGATGACAGACCGATTATTTCCAATTAAGAGTTGCCCGAAGTCTAAGCAGTTTTCATTATCTCACCGATATTGTTAAAATACAGCCCTTCATCAACGGTGTTTGACGAATACAGAAAAGCATCAGACCGAGAAACCGGAGGAGTAATTACTTATGATCGAACGATATACACGAAAAGAGATGGGACGGCTTTGGGAGCCTGAAAACAGGTTCCAGAAGTGGCTCGATGTCGAGATCGCTGCATGCGAGGCCTGGGCTGACCTTGGCAAGATACCCAAGCCTGCGCTTGAAGTGATAAAAAAGAAGGCCGGTTTCGATGTCAGGCGCATTGACGAGATAGAGGCGGTTGTAAAGCATGATGTTATTGCTTTTCTTACCTCTGTTGCAGAAAAGATCGGTCCTGAGTCGCGGTATGTGCATAAAGGGCTGACTTCTTCCGACATTGTGGACACTGCACAGTCCCTGCTGATGAAAGAGGCTGCAGGCATCATTATCAAGGATCTCAAGGGCCTGATTGCAGTTTTAAAGGAGCAGGCCTTTAGATATAAAAATACGGTCTGCATCGGCAGGAGTCATGGCGTGCATGCAGAGCCTATGACATTCGGACTCAAGTTCACCCTCTGGTATGAGGAGGCGAAAAGGAACCTTGAGAGGATGGAGAGGGCGCGGAAGACCATCAGCATTGGCAAATTCTCCGGCGCTGTCGGAACTTTTTCGAACATCCCGGTTGCCATTGAGGAGAAGGTATGCAAAAAGCTTGGCCTGAAGCCTGAGCCGATCGCGACCCAGGTGGTGCAGAGGGACAGGCATGCTGAATACCTTTCTACGCTTGCGATCATCGCAGCATCCATAGAGAAGATTGTTGTGGAGATAAGACATCTCCAAAGAACAGAGGTGCTTGAGGCAGAGGAGCCTTTTGCAAAAGGCCAGAAGGGCTCTTCAGCAATGCCGCACAAACGCAACCCTGTCGGATGCGAGAACCTCTCAGGTCTTGCGCGGATAGTAAGATCGAACTCCCTTGCAGCGCTTGAAAATGTTGCGCTCTGGCATGAACGTGATATTTCGCACTCCTCTGTCGAGAGAGTGATCATTCCGGACAGCACTATTTTGGTTGATTATATGCTCGACCGGCTGACAGGCATTCTTTCCGGTCTTCAGGTGTACCCGGAGCATATGATGGAGAACCTGGGCAGGAGCTATGGCCTGTACAACTCCCAAAACATGCTGATCAGTCTTACCGAAAAGGGCATGACCCGTGAGGCTGCATACGCACTGGTCCAAAAGCATGCGATGATGAGCTGGAAGACCAGAAAACAGTTCAAGGCGCTTCTGGCAAAGGATAAAGAAGTGAAGAAACACCTCTCACCTAAAGAGCTGAATGACATCTTTGACCTTAAGAATTATTTCAGGAATATTGATTATATTTTCAAGAGAGTGTTCGGTAAGGCCTGAGGAATAGCAGGGATGCCTTTGATATATGGATATAAGACGCCTGCTGTTTCTGAAGCGCAGAAGAAAGACCTTCTTGCCCGGGCAAAAAAGACGATCTCCGGTTCCATCCGGAATATCGAGACAGAGTTCTGTTTTTATATTGACGCTTCATCTCCCCTGACTTCTGATGAATCCGACCTGCTCAGATGGCTCCTGAGCGAGACCTTTGAGCCTGATCAGTATTCGGAAACGAGCTTCTTAACTCAGCGCTCAGCACTCAGCACTCAGCACTGTCTTTTGGAGATCGGCCCCCGCATGAACTTTACTACGGCCTGGTCAACGAATGCTGTTGCAGTATGTCATTCCTGCGGCCTTACGAAGATTCGGCGCATGGAGCGTTCCCGTCGATTTCTTTTTGAATTTGATAAAAAACATGCTTCAGAAAAAGATCTTGCAGACTTCCACTCGTCACTCATCACTCATTACTCATCACTTCTTTACGACCGCATGACAGAGTGCGTGTACCCTGAGCAGCTTAAAACCTTTGAAGCAGGCATAACACCCGAGCCGGTCATCTCGATCCCGCTGATCGAAGAAGGAAGACCAGCGCTTGAGAAGATCAACAGGGAGATGGGTCTTGGCCTTGATGACTGGGATATTGACTATTACTACAACCTCTTTGTTAAGGATATAGGCAGAAACCCAACCAATGTCGAATGCTTTGATCTGAGCCAGTCCAACAGCGAACACTCGCGCCACTGGTTCTTCAGGGGCAGACTTATCGTGGACGGCAAAGAGGTGATTGGCAATCTCATGAAGATCATCAAACAGACGCTTGATACAAACCCTGGAAACAGTGTCATCGCATACAAGGATAACTCAAGTGCTATCAGAGGATACGAGATCGAGACGATCATCCCTGAAATACCGGGAAAGGTGTCACGGTTTAAAAATGTGCAGCGTGCCTATAACATTATTTTTACAGCTGAGACGCATAATTTCCCCAGCGGCGTAGCTCCTTTCCCCGGGGCTGAAACAGGAACTGGAGGCAGGATCAGGGATGTACAGGCAACAGGAACAGGCTCGCTTGTTATTGCAGGCACTGCTGGATACTGTGTTGGGAATCTCAGGATCCCGGGCTATGAACTGCCATGGGAAGATGCTTCCTTTCCCTATCCTCCAAACCTTGCAAGCCCTCTGACCATTGAGATCCAGGCGAGCGACGGCGCATCAGATTACGGCAATAAGTTCGGTGAACCTATGATCCAGGGGTTTACCCGTTCGCTCGGCCTGAGGCTGCCTGATGGTGAGCGGAGAGAATGGCTCAAGCCGATCATGTTTACAGCCGGGGTCGGTCAGATGGATGCAAGCCATTCGGAAAAAAACGAGCCTGCAAAAGGCATGTTCGTTACCAAGGTTGGCGGTCCTGCGTACCGCATCGGCATGGGCGGCGGCGCAGCATCAAGCATGATCCAGGGGCAGAATGTTGCTGAACTTGATTTTAATGCGGTGCAGCGCGGCGATGCTGAGATGGAACAGAAGATGAACCGTGTGATCCGCGCATGTGTGGAGCTTGGTGATCGAAATCCGATCGTGAGCATCCATGACCAGGGTGCAGGGGGCAACTGCAATGTGGTCAAGGAGATCATCTATCCTGCAGGCGCGAAGATAGAGATCAGAAAGATTCAGCTCGGGGACAATACACTTTCTGTGCTTGAAATATGGGGCGCAGAGTATCAGGAGCAGAATGCCCTGCTCATCAGTCCTGAAAGGTCAGATGAGTTTCTGAGCCTCTGCAGGCGGGAGAAGGTCCCCTGTGCATTTATCGGAGAGATCTCGGGTGACGGATACATTGTCCTTCATGATGAGACAGACGGCAGTACGCCTGTCAACCTGCACCTCGAAAAAATACTCGGCAGTATGCCGCAAAAGACCTTTGTCCTTGACCGGATAAAGCGCGAAAGAAGTCCCCTTGTTCTTCCTGAAAGGCTTACCATGAGGGATGCGCTTGACCGTGTGCTTAGACTTATTTCTGTTGGTTCAAAGAGGTTTCTTGCGAGCAAGGTAGACAGGTCAGTTACCGGCCTGATCGCACAGCAGCAGTGCGTTGGTCCGCTCCAGCTTACGGTCTCTGACGTGGCAGTCGTAGCGCAGAGCCATTTTGGGACAACCGGTGCTGCCATCTCGATCGGCGAGCAGCCTCTGAAGGGCCTGATTGATCCTGCTGCTATGGCAAGGATGTCTGTGGCAGAGGCTGTCACGAATATTGTCTGGGCAAAGATAAGCGACCTTGAAGACATAAAATGCTCGGGCAACTGGATGTGGGCGCCCAAACTCCCAGGGGAAGGTGCTGATCTTTATGACGCTGCCATTGCGATGCGGGATATTTTGATCGGGCTCGGCATTGCAATCGACGGCGGCAAGGACAGCCTCTCTATGGCTGCAAAGGTCACGAACACTGATGGAACGACCGAGATCGTCAAGTCACCCGGAACGCTGGTCATCTCAGCATATGCCACCTGTCCGGATATTAATAAGGTCATAACACCTGACATAAAGCAGCCGGGCAGGAGTAAGCTTATCTATATTGATATCAGCAATGGCAGGTCCAGGACCGGAGGATCAGCCCTTGCGCAGTGCTATGGACAGCTCGGCAATGAGTCGCCTGATGTTGATGATGTCGTTGTGTTGAAGAACAGCTTCCATGCGATACAGGAATTAATAGATAAAGGGCTGATACTTTCAGGCCATGACAGAAGCGACGGCGGTCTTGTTGTCACACTTCTTGAGATGGCTTTTGCCGGCAATTGCGGACTAGACATAAACATCAGGCACGAGGCAAAGGGCAAAGGGCAAAACGAAGCACTATCTCTCCTTTTTGCGGAGGAACTCGGCCTGGTGATCGAATACCAGCCGAAGAATCTCAGAAAAATCAGAAAGATTCTGGAAGAGAAGAATATTCCGTATCAGCAGATAGGCAGGACAACGCGGAAAAAAGAGATAAGCATCTCGATTGATGGTGAATCCGTGCTGATCGAAGATATGAGAAGGCTCAGGGGTATATGGGAAGAGACGAGTTATCAGTTAGATAGGCTCCAGAGAAATCCTGCATCCGCATGGCAGGAGAAGGAGACTGTCTATAACAGGAAGGGGCAGACGTTCAGCCTTTCCTTTGTTCCAGAGGATACGGCTCAGGAGATTCTGGAACGAAACGGAAAGCCTATGGTGGCTATTATCCGCGATGAAGGCAGCAACGGCGACAGGGAGATGACATCGGCCTTTTTCCATGCAGGGTTCGAGACCTGGGATGTGACCATGACCGATTTTCTTGAGCAGAAGGTGAATCTTGAGAATTTCAGGGGCGTAGTCTTTGTCGGCGGTTTCAGTTATGCGGATGTGCTCGATTCTGCAAAGGGTTGGGCAGGCGTCATACGGTTTAACAAGGATATCTATCAGCAGTTCCAGGCCTTCTATAACAGGCCTGACACCTTCAGCCTTGGTGTATGCAATGGATGCCAGCTTTCCGCTCTCCTGGGCTGGGTGCCGTGGCAGGGTATAGATAACAGGGACCAGCCGCGGTTCATCCATAATACATCCGGCAGGTTTGAGTCACGGTTCTCATCCTTAAAGATCCTCGAAAGCCCGTCGATTATGCTCAAGGGCATGGAAAACTCAGTGCTTGGCGTCTGGGTTGCTCATGGCGAAGGCCATGCCTATTTCCCGGACAGCTCAATAAAGGACAGAGTCCTTCGCGAAGGCCTTGCCCCTGCGCGTTATGCAGACGACAGCGGTAATCCTACTGAGGTCTACCCCTTTAACCCTAATGGCTCGCCTGAAGGCATTGCAGCGCTCTGCTCTTCTGACGGCAGGCATCTTGCCATTATGCCTCACCCGGAGCGTGTGTTTCTGAAATGGCAGTGGGCATATATGCCTGAGGAATGGAAAATAGAATTAAAGGCCTCGCCATGGCTTCAGATGTTCCAGAATGCCAGAAAGTGGTGTGAAAGATCATAATCAATATCCATGTTGTGCAGAACGTGTCAGAAACCTAATAATAAACCAACAAGATATTTAAATATGATGTTGTCAGTCAAGATAAGGCTCCATTATGAGCTAATAAGCAGAACTTGACAGATCCCGCTTCCGCATGGTATCAAATAGTGTTTTTTGTTCTCCCAATATCCCAAGGAGGAAATCTTCATAATGGGCACAGCAACGTTTAAAGGCGGCATACATCCGCCTGACAAGAAGGAATTAGCTGCCAACTTACCCATCAGTGATGCAAAGGCCCCCAAGATCGTTGTTATTCCTCTCAGTCAGCATATCGGCGCACCCTGTAACTCAGTTGTCTCAATCGGACAGGAAGTGAAGAAGGGACAGGTTGTGGGTGAACCGTGTGGTTTTGTATCTTCTTTTGTTCATGCCTCTGTTTCCGGCAAGGTAGTGGCGATCGGTGAGTTCCCGAATGCCATGGGAAGGATGATCAATTCTATTGTTATAGAGAATGACAACAAGGAAGAATGGACAGCGCTCAAGGACAACCCTGATTACATGGGTCTTTCTTCTGAGGAGCTTACAGAAAAGGTGAAGGCAGCAGGCATTGTCGGCATGGGAGGCGCAGCATTTCCGACTGTTGTGAAACTATCACCCCCCAAGGAAAAGACAATCAATGCAATCCTTCTTAATGGCGCAGAGTGCGAACCTTATCTTACGGCAGACTACAGACTGATGCTCGAAAAGCCACAAGAGATCATCGAAGGCCTTAAAATTACGATGAGAATCCGCGGCGTTCAGAAGGGATATATAGGCATAGAGGACAATAAACCTGAGGCAATAGCAAAGATGAAAGAAGCTGCAGCAGGCGAAGCGAGCATCAGCATTATTACCTGTGAGGTGAAATATCCCCAGGGCGCCGAGAAGATGCTTATCAAGGCGGTGTTAGGCCGCGAGGTTCCGCCAAGGGCGCTCCCCATGGATGTCGGAGTTGTTGTTCAGAATGTTGGTACAGCGCTTGCGATCTTTGAGGCTGTGCGGTTTGGCAAGCCCCTGATCGAAAGGGTCGTGACCGTGACCGGTGAAGGCATAAAGCAGCCGAAGAATCTTATGGTCAGGATCGGTTCCAAGGTCGGCGATCTGATCGAGGAATGCGGCGGATTCAGGGATGGCGTGGCAAAGGTCATCTCAGGAGGCCCGATGATGGGCTTTGCCCTTTCTTCGCTTGACGTTGCTGTCACAAAAGGCACGTCCGGCATTCTTGTTATTCCGGAAGAGATCGTTACGCATACAGAGGAGTTCGGTCCCTGCATACGGTGCGGCAGGTGCATTGACATATGCCCTATGGGCCTGATGCCCTCGATGCTGAGCGTACTCTCGGAAAAAGGGTTTTATGAAGAGGCAAAGGAATATAATCTGTTCGACTGTTTTGAATGCGGCTCCTGTGCGTATGTCTGCCCGTCAAAGAGGCCAATTGTTCAGTTCGTAAGATTAGCTAAATCCATGGTAAAGCCGTAAGGAGAGATAGATGGAGGCAACGAAAAAAGAACACTTGATCGTATCAGTAAGTCCCCACGTAAGAAGCGACGAGACAACAAGCCGCATTATGTGGACCGTAAGCATAGCGCTTTTGCCTGCCCTGCTTGCAGGTTTTTATTTCTTCGGCCTTAAGGCGATCTTTATCACTGCACTCTGTGTCATCAGCTGTATGGTCTCTGAGCAGTGGTACATGAAGATGGTAGGCAAAAAGTCGGTGGCAGGCGATGGCAGCGCCTTTCTTACAGGCCTGCTCCTTGGCATGAATATGCCGGCATCTCTCTGGTCCTTCTCACCGTTTTTGATTCATGTTCCGGTCATTGCATCTTTTGTCGCAATCGTTATAACCAAGCAGCTTTTCGGCGGCCTTGGTTTCAATGTTTTCAATCCGGCACTTATCGGAAGGGCATTTGCGCTTTTATCCTGGCCAAAGGCAATGACCATCTGGAACGAGCCGGCTGTTGCCTTTCTTGCCATGGATGCAAAGACAACAGCTACTCCGCTCGGCATATTAAAGGAAGAAGGCGTAGCCAAACTCATAGAGATCTTTGGTGACAAGATGAATCTGTACATGCATCTTGTCACCGGCAACAGGGCAGGCTCAATCGGTGAGGTGTCAGCCATTGCCATCCTGATCGGCGGTCTTTTTCTCCTGTACAAAAAATATATAACCTGGCACATTCCTGTGTCGTTCCTTGGTACGGTTGCGGTGATCGCATATGTATTTGGCGGCAAGGATCCTGAAACCGGCAAGATGATCTTCATGGCGGGTGATCCGATCATTCACCTCTTAAGCGGCGGCATGATGTTAGGGGCCTGGTTCATGGCAACCGACTATGTCACTTCGCCGTCTGTCAGAAATGGTCAAATCCTCTTTGGGGTCGGCTGCGGTTTTCTCACCATGCTTATCCGGCTTAAAGGCGGATTTCCCGAAGGTGTAATGTTTGCGATACTTATCATGAACTGCTTTGCTCCCCTGATCGACCGCAGCTTCCAATCTAAAGTCTTTGGTGCTTTAAAGCAGGAAAAGGCAAAGGAGATCAAGTAATGACCGGCAAGGATATTTTCAAGATAACCTCAAACCTCGTTATCGTGTATCTCATCGGCGGGTTCATTCTCGCCTTTGTGTTTGCAAATGCATCGCCCAAAATCTTCCGCAACAATGTAGAAGCGGAAAAAAAGGCACTGAAAGAGCTCATGCCCGAGGCAGATGATGTTGCGAAAATGGGAGACTGGACGATCCATGATAAGCATGCCAAATATTTCATTGCCAAAAAAGGCGGAGACACGATCGGATATGTTATCCAGTCTTTCGGCAAAGGGTACTCAAGCTATATCAATACCTTTATCGCCGTTGACAAGGATTTCAGGATTTTAAAGATTAATATCCTTGCCCATGGCGAGACGCCGGGCTTAGGAGATGAGATAGAGACCGATGTTTTCAAGAACCAGTTCATTGGCAAGGACATAGATCATCTGAAGGTGCTCAAGACAGAGACCAAGGAATATATTGAGGCGCTTTCAGGGGCAACCATATCGACCCGTGCAGTTTCTGAAGATGCGGTGAAAAACGGTATAGCATTTCTTATAAAGACGATCAGGGAAGGAGGCAATAAGGATGTCCAACATCAGCACAATTAATCTCAAGGAACTGTTCCTCAACGGGATCATTAAAGAGAATACGATCTTTAAACTTGCACTGAGCCTCTGCCCTTCGATAGCGGTTACGAACAATCTGAAGAACGGGATATTTATGGGACTGGCAGTGCTGTTTGTCCAGACGATGGTGAATATTACCATCTCTCTGATGAGAAATATCATACAGCCCAAGGTAAGACTGCCGATCTTCATGCTCGTCATCTCCGGGTGGGTTACGATAACACAGATGCTGATGGCCGCCTTTGTGCCGGACGTGTATGCCAAGGTTGGTCTCTATATTGCGCTGATCGTCGCTTTTGCATCGATCCTGGCAAGGGCAGAGATGTTTGCGTCCAAGAACAGCTTTGTCCCCTCCATGGTTGACGGCCTTGGTATGGGTGTCGGCTTTTTATTCGCGCTTACGGTGATCAGCTTCTTCAGGGAACTGGTCGGCAAGGGAACGCTGACTTTTCCGACGGGGCTCTCGACCCAGCATGTTTTTACCTTTATTAATACAAAGCCTGTCCTGCTGATGGTTCTGCCTGCAGGCGGGTTCCTTGCTGTTGGAATACTCATGGCTCTCTTCAACTGGATCGATATCCGGTATATGAAGAAGGGCGCAGTTTCACATTAGGAAGGAGATAACAATGGAAAGCGAATTCATTAAATATTTCGAGCTCATTGTCTCTGCATCGCTCATAAACAACTTCGTCTTTACGCGCTTTCTCGGCCTCTGTATCTTCTTCGGTGTTTCGAGGAAGATGGAGACAGCGGTCGGTATGAGCATCACATTTACAGCGGTCATGATGATCAGTGCAGCACTCAGTTGGGTTGTGTACACCAAGATGATGATCCCTCTTGAGATCACGTTTCTTGAGATCATTGTCTTTATCGGTATCATTGCCGGACTGGTCCAGGCATCAGATACGATCATGAGAAAGGTATCTCCCGGTCTTTATTACAAACTCGGCATCTATCTTGCCCTGATCTCCACGAACTGTATTATCCTTGCTGTTCCTTTGATAAATGCAGGAGAAAAATACACGTTTCTGCAGAGCCTTGCCTTTGGACTTGGTTCAGGCTTGGGGTTCGGGCTGGCCCTGGTGATTATGGCAAGCATCCGTGAGAAGCTCGATCTTGCAGATGTGCCTGCGCCCTTCAAGGGCCTTCCTATGGCATTCGTGGTCACCAGCCTGATCGCCCTTGCATTTACCGGATTTTCAGGTCTTATTACGCTGTAAAAGACCGTGATGCGTTAAGAGTAATGAGTAATGAGTGCTGCGAGAGACAATGGAAAAGAAGGAGCCAATGATTATGTCTACAGGATTTAATAAAAAGAAGATTGGCCTGACAGCCATCTTCCTGATTCTGCTGTTTGCAGCTGTTGCTCTGGCTGGCGTTGGCGGCGGGGTCGAGGCAAAAGAGAAGGTCGATATTGTTCCCCTTATCAAATGGACGCTCGTCTTTCTGGCAGGTCTTGGGAGTATCTTCGGCGTTGGTCTTGCTATTGCCGCAAAGAGGTTTGCTGTGCAGGTCGATCCGCGGGTAGAGAAAGTCATGGATGTGCTTGCCCACGCGCATTGCGGAGCCTGCGGGTACGCGGGCTGCGAACAGTATGCCGAGGCTGTGGTCAGTAACCCGGATGTTGCGCCGAATCTCTGCACTCCGGCAGGGGCAAAAGGCGCTGAGGCAGTTGCCCTGATAACCGGGAAGAAGGCGGACTTAAGAGAGCCGATATTTGCACGGATCATGTGCCAGGGTGGAACCAGCAGATCAAGAAAGAAGTTTATCTACGAAGGCGTCATTGACTGCAGGGCAGCAGTGCTTGCAGGAGGAGGAGACAAGTCCTGCGCCAATGGCTGTCTCGGGTATGGGACCTGCGCGCGGGTCTGCCCCTTTGACGCCATGCATATGGGCAATGAAGGCCTTCCGATCGTTGACATCACAAAATGCACAGGCTGCAGGAAGTGTGAGCAGGCCTGCCCCAAGAAGGTGATTGAGGTTCTTCCGGCATCAAAAATGGTGCTGGTTGCCTGCCACTCAAGGGACAAAGGCGGAGAGACGAGAAAGAACTGCGACCTTGGCTGTATTGCCTGCGGCGCATGCGTGAAGGTATGCCCTTTTGACGCTCCTTCCGTGCAGAACAATTTCTCACGTATCGATATCAACAAGTGCAGGGTCTGCGGTCTCTGCGTTGCCAAGTGCCCTACAAAAGCTATTGTGGATCTTCTGCCTGTGCGTCCAAAGGCCTTTATTACTGACAAGTGTATTGGCTGCCAGATCTGCACCAAGGTATGTCCGGTTGATGCCCCTGCAGGCGAGTTGAAGAAGAAACATGCGATCGATCAGGCAAAGTGCATCGGCTGTGGTATCTGCACTGCCAAGTGCCCGACACAGGCAATAGACGGCACGTTCAATGCACAGGAAGTCTTTGCAGCAGCAGCGGCAAAGAAGGCAAAACAGGCAGCTCCTGCACCGGCAGCATAAAGCAGCAACTCAGACTAAAGCAGCCAGATTAGGCCCTCGAAAGAGGGCTCTTCTGTGCGTATCAAAAGTCTTCCTGATTACTCCTGCGCGTGATACAGTTCAGTGGTCACCTGCGAATATCATCTATGTTATTGTCGATTTATAACTTGCCAAAATATACACGCCATCTCGGATCGAATGTAAAAATCTGTGCCTTGACCATCTTCGCGTCACGGTATTGTCACACCAATCGGCTGGTAAAACTGATGTTTTATTGATTCCTATTTTTTCAGCATCTCTTATAATCCTAAAAACCGCAGTTACCCGCCACTTTGAGCAGGCAGCAGCAGGCTTGATTTCAGTCTGAAGCCAGTCACTGTGGTTATTATATGGTCACAGACATATTGCCAAACTGATTTCAGGTTCAACTGCTCCGCAGCGGTTT
>CAMTUV010000036.1:0-59116 GCA_947085015.1 uncultured Nitrospirota bacterium | reverse complement strand
TATCGTCTTTGATATCTCTGCCTGAATCGCCTTTGACCGCTTTTTTGCCTCACCCATTTGGTGATAACCCCCTTTGTCCTTTTCTCCTGTGCTTTCAGGATGTTATACCAAATTTGCCCTTTCAATCGCTGTTTTTAGGTTCAGGCGTTAATGGGCCATGCCTCGATCATGACCACCATGGGATACCTGCGTGTCACCAGCAGGAAACTGTCTGCAACGAAGAGTCCACTGGATCTTATAGAAACACCGACTCTCAGGAGATTGCCTGAGAAGTAATTGCCGTGGCTTTGTCCACGGAGGCCCTTTCACTCGTATTCAGGGGAAAGTTCATAGAATATCTGCAGAAGGCCCGTGCAAAAGGTGCGTTGGTCTTTCCGGGAAACACTGCAAAATATGCAACGGACGAGGAGTTCTCAGCGCTGATAAAAGCCCTCAGGGCAAAGAACTGGGTGGTGTTTTCGAAGAAGCCCTTTGCAGGGCCTCAGGAGGTCCTTGACTACATCGGCAGATACACTCACAGAGTCGCTATCTCCAATAACCGTATCGTTAATGTTCAGGACGGCAAGGTCACCTTTACCTACAGAGACAGGAAAAACGATAACACTCTCAGGATAAAGACGCTGGAGGCAGGAGAGTTCATCCGACGGTTCCTCCTTCATGTGCTCCCGGATGGGTTTATGAAGATACGGCATTTCGGTTTCCTCTCCAACCGGCGCAAAAAAGACAATATTCAACGCTGTAGAGAACTGCTTGGCGATAATAGTCTCGTGCCTGAACGGGCACAGAAGAAGGCCGGAGATCTGATGCTTGAGCTTACGGGCACGGATATTACCCGCTGCCCCTGCTGCCGGCAAGGGACTATGTCTATCATTAGGGAAATGCCGTATCCCGCCCAAAAGGCTCAGATACCTCACAGCCCTGGGTTTGTGGATTCCTCATGATCATGCAGCTTGTCTATCATAAACAGAGCGTATCGAAAAGCTTCGTTGTGAGTCAGCGGACGGGTTTATCTCAACAGTCCGTTTTTGCATATACAAGGCCTATGTCCGCACACGTCAGACTGGCACTTCAATCAACAGAGCCGATCAAAATGCCTTTCATGAGCGGTCCAGGTCTGCGGTAAACAGCTTTCGCCCTTTACAATCCCCATACTGTTTCCTTATATTCATAGGCATGGCTCAGTTCAACCTGTTTTATCCGCAACGCCTCCGGCCTTACGGATAAAACACTATATTGTGTGACTTTACTTTTTGAGCATACGCAACACACTGTTTTAAAATGAAAGGAAGGAGAATATGAGTAACAAGACAGAAAGAGATGTAGAGAAAAGTTATCCAATGTCAGATTTTATTTCAAAACTTCGCCGTCTTGCAGATTCGCTCGAAAAAGGTGAGCAGTTTGAAATTCAAATTGCGGGTAAACGAATATACGTTCCAGTTCGTGCAACTTACAATATCGAGCACGAAAGAGAAGAAGGCCAAGAAGAAATTGAGTTTCAAATAAAATGGTCGAACTAGAAGCTATCTCAAAAATACGTCTGATAACATGAGGACTCTGTCATTCCCGCAATCCCGATCCGAAACTTTTCGGGATCGGGATTGCGGGAATCCTTCTTTTCCTGAAAGATTCCGGACAAGCCGGAATGACAATTCTGCAATAAATTAATGTCTTTTTGCTGAGCACAGGCATTTTTGAGATGGGTTCTAGTAATTAAATTACCAGATATCACATAACGTTGCGCTTTCAGTTGGACGCTCCGCTTCGCTGCGCGCCACTGAAGCGCAACGTTAAAAAATGTGTTTGACGTTGTGCCGTTTTAGTGCTATAGTTACATAACGTCAAAGGAGGTGATATTATGGGAACAGCGGCAATGCGCGCAACAGTGTATTTAGATCCAGAATTGCACAAAGCATTACGATTGAAAGCGGTAGAAACCACGCAGTCAATCTCGAAACTTGTAAATGATGCCATCAAGGAATCCCTTGCCGAGGACGCCGATGATATTGCGGCCTTTGAGGCAAGAGCCAAAGAGCCATTGATTAGCTACGACGCGATGATCAAGAGGCTGAAAAAAGATGGCCGAATATAAAATCTATTTCAAAGAATCTGTTGAAAAGGATTTCCGTGCAATATCAAAGAAAGATCTACAGAAGATCATCATTCGCATTCAGGCTCTCGCAAGTGACCCGCGGCCGCCAGGCCACGAAAAACTCACAGGACAAGAAAGATATCGCGTCCGCCAAGGTCACTACAGAATAGTCTATTCTATTCAGGATAAGGAATTTACAGTTTGGGTAGTAAAGGTGGGACATCGCAAAAATATTTACCGATGAAGCTAACAAGCCTATACAGCTGATCTCTGCGCTCCGGAATCGTTTTCCTGAGGCTCAAGCATTATGGGCTGATCCGGACTTTATTGAGATTCCTGTAACAACCATTGACGAATCAAGGCATTTAGTCATTGGCAGAATGTTGATTTCCCCCTGTGGATGATCCATTTATTGAACAAGGAGTCGCGGCGTTTAGGCGTGCCTCGTCAATCTATTATCAATGTTTGGGTGGCTGAATGATGAATGCAGCCACAATATTCGGTCTTTCCAATATTATTACGGGTCTCGTGGTGATCGCCGCATGCATCCCGTTGCTCAGGGACAACATAGCGATGAACCGCTGGTACGGCATACGCTTCAGAAAATCTTTTGAATCCGAAGAGAATTGGTATGCGATCAACAGTTACGGCGCACAAAGGATGATCCTCTGGTCTGTGATCATTGTCAATTTCGGCATCCTGAGTTTCTTTGTCCCGATCAGCGGCAGAGGGGTCCTTCAATACATGATTTCCGGTGCACCGGTCCTTTTGCTTATCCCTGCGATCGAGAGCTGGCTCTTTGCCAGGAAACTGTAATGGGCATGAATGAGTTGAAACAGGCTTTTGAGCAACAAAAAGGGCCGGTCATTTCTGACCAGCCCTTTTGAACTGTTAAGAAGTACTTACTTCTTTGCAGGAGCTGCTGGTGCAGCAGGAGCTGCAGGAGCTGCCTTCTTCTCGTCAGCCTTAGGAGCGTCAGCCTTCTTCTCGTCAGCTGCCTTCTTAGTCTTCTTAGCCTTCTTAGCTGCCTTCTTAGCTGCCTTATCGTCAGCCTTTACATCAGCTGCCTTTACATCAGCCTTCTTCTCCTCCATCTTAGCAGGAGCCTTTGTGTCAGCTGCCTTTACTGCAGGTGCTGCTGCCTTCGGTGCATCAGCTGCAAAAGCTGCTGTCACTGCGAATGCGAACATGAGTGCGATGATTAATGCTAATACTTTCTTCATAGTAGTCACCTCCTTCATTTTTTGATTAAACTTATATTTCAAAGTTACCGGGCTTTTTAAATGCAACCTTCATGCCAACATGGAGATGTTACTCAATAAATTAATAACATATTGCAATATCAATATGTTATATCTCGTGTTTAGCAGGCATAGCACTCAAGAACAACAGAACTAAAGCTGTTGTTTTATCTTTTTTGGGAAGACTCTCCCCATTTCAGGAAGAAATAGAACCTATCATTACCGGGTCGCTGTTTCTGCGGAAGGGCAAGAAAAAGGGGGGGGGGGAGAGGAGCTCCCAGGGGGGTGGAAACTCCTCTCTTTTGAGGAAGCCTTATAATCCTTTTTGCTGTATCTGCTGGCCTGGCCTTCTGAGAAATGCCGGCAAGTCCATCTCTTCTTCATAGGCAAAGATGTCGCGCGGCATGGCCGGTTCAAGACTGTAGTTAAGGCTTTTCGCCAGGACCCTGTCAGAGGCCTTCAGCGGAGCTGGTTCGCGCATATCCCTGCTTATGATCGGTCTAATCTCCTTTGTTTCTTCCTTTGGCGCCCATTTTGGGATCTCCGGCAGTTCCACCTTATGCTTTCTGTCGTCAAAACCGGTAGCTATGACCGTTACCCTTACCTCGTCGCTCATATCCGGGTCAATAACCGCGCCTAAAATTACCACGGCATCTTCATGCGCATTGTCGTATATGTATGAGGCCGCGGCCTGGATTCCGTCGTGGGAGAGTTCAAGCCCGCCCGTAATATTGATGAGAACGCCCTTTGCGCCTTCGATGGACGAATGCTCCAGAAGCGGGTTAGAGATAGCCTTTTTTGCCGCTTCAAAGGCTCCGCCCTCGCCTTTGGCCGTGCCTGAGCCCATAACAGCGCGGCCCATACTCTCCATAACAGTCTTCACATCTGCGAAGTCCACATTGATCAGGCCGGGCACAAGGATAATGTCAGAGATGCCCTGCACTGCATGCCTCAGCACATCATTGGCGATCGAAAATGCCTTGATCATTGGGGTCCCTTTTTCAACGACAAGGCTTATTTTGTCGTTCGGGATCACGATCATGGTATCAACGCAGTTGGCTAGATCCCTGATGCCTTCTTCAGCATTCTCTTTCCTTCTTTTTCCTTCATAAAAGAACGGTTTCGTCAGGATAGCGACTGTCAGAGCGCCGATCTCCTTGGCAATGCTTGCAATGACCGGAGCAGCTCCTGTGCCTGTGCCTCCGCCCATGCCTGCGGTAATAAAGACCATGTCGCAACCATCAAGCATATCCATGATGGCTGCCCGGTCTTCGATCGCTGCCTGCCTGCCTATTTCCGGATTTGAGCCTGCACCCAGGCCCTTGGTTAACTCCTTGCCGATCTGCACCTTGACCGACGCAAGCGATGATTCAAGCACTTGCAGATCAGTGTTGACTGCAATGAATTCGACACCGTGCATGTGCGATGCGATCATATTATTGATAGCATTGCCGCCGGCTCCTCCTACACCCACAACCTTGATCTTGGCATTCTGGCCTCTTACCTCTTCAATCTCAAACATACGATACCCCCTTTTTCTTTTTCTGAACTATTTCAAGGAAATCCTTGTATCCGAAAGCATTCTTTATATTCTCCCTGACTCTTGCCAGCATACCGGCAGTCCTGTCATGAAGCAGTGCAGTCTCTTCTTCCCTCTGAGCCGCGTACGCCACAAGACCTGTAACAGCAGCATGTGACGTCGTCCTCAGGCTGTTCTTTATTCCGGGCAGTCCCTGTGGAAGCCCAATACGAACAGGCATGGCAAGGACTGATGCTGCAAGCCCTGAGATGTTGCCCAGAAGCGCTGTCCCGCCGCACAGGACCACTGAGCAGACTGGAGTATCCCCTCTGAACTTTCTAAACTCTTCCCTGATCTTCTCGAACAGTTCTTCGCATCTCGGCTGAATGATCGCAGCAATGATCTGCCTGCTTACCTTCTGAGGCTGCCCGTCCTGCTGTGATATTTCTATGGTCTCTTCCCTGACAAGGGCACGGACAGAGGCAATACCGGCTGTCTTCTTGATCCTCTCAGCTTCTTCCACGCTCACCTTCAGGCCTACGGCAAGATCGTTCGTAATATGCAGGCCACCGATGCCGAGGACCGAAGCATGCACCATCGCTCCATCCCTGAAAAAGGCAATGTCTGTTGTTCCTCCTCCGATGTCGACAAGGAGAGCGCCATGTTCCATTTCATCATGGGTGAGCACTGCATCTGCTGTTGCGACCGGCCCAAAAACCATATCAAGGACTTCAAGTCCTGCCTGTTCGCAGGCCTTTGTGAGATTCTGCACTGACGGCGCATAGGCTGTCACAATATGCACAATTGACTCAAGTCTCACGCCTGACATGCCGACCGGATCAGTTATTCCTCTGCGACCGTCAAGAATGAACTCCGTGGGGATCACATGAAGCACCTCCCGGTCCAGCGGCATATAAACGGTCTTTGCAGATTCAATGGCGCAGATCCGGTCTGCAACTGTGATCTCTCTTCCCTGGAGGCCGATAAGCCCTGTGCTTGAGAAACCCATAATATGCTGGCCGGTAATGCCGATGACAGCAGATGGTATCTTCCTGCCTGTTGCAGATTCCGCCTCGCGCACTGCAGCACGAATTGAGTGTACGGCCTCCTCGATATTGACCACCACGCCCTTTCTGAGCCCGCGGGATGGCATTATGCTTGAGCCAAGCACCCTCATTCCCTTGTCCGTCACTTCTGCCGCAAGCAGCGATATCGTGGTCGTTCCGATATCAATTGCAGCAAAAACCTTCCCGTTCATCTGATCACCTCATGCACCGGTTTCACAATCGCCTTTTTCGCGAACCTCAGATCAATATACGCAACAGGGATATTCCTTTTTCTGACTTCTTCCTCTATCTCGCTGAACCTCGTCAATTTGTCCTCATGCTCGCCAGCACCGACTTTTACATAAACGCCGTCAAGGCTTGCAGCCACCTCATTGGGCTGATGGGCAATGATCTCTATGCGCTGCTTCCTGTGGAGTATGCCCATGGTCTTGATCACCTTTGCCAGGTTGACCGCTTCTCTGAATGCCTCTTTCTCGTTGTAAGGATCGCTCATGATAACCGGAAGGAACGGCACAGAGTTGTCCTTCAGCTCCTCAAGCATCCTTCCCTTGTCGTCAACAATGAACATCTTGCCCTTCATGTCCAGCAGCGCAAAGGGCTCTGTCTCCCTGATACTGATCAGGAGCTTTGAGGGATACTCCTTGCGTACTGATGCTGTCTGTATCCAGGGCGACTCTTTCAATTTTTCATATACCTTCCGGCTTGAGATGCTCAGAAGACTCTCATCGCCCTTGAGCCCGGCGACCGTCTTCAGTTCATCGTCAGTCAGATGCTCATTGCCCGAGAGTGCCACTGCCCTGACCTTGAAAGCAGAAGGTAATGCATGGGCAAAGAAATAGATAAGACCTCCCAGCGCAACAAGGGGAATCCCCACAAAAAGGATCATCTTAAGCTTCGCAACGACTTGTGCCGACCGCTTGATCATGCCCGATGAGCTTTTCCTGCCGGACGTATTGAGCCTGGCGCTCTTATTGGTGCTCGGTTTCTTCATCAGTCTCCCAATATCCGACGGATCAGCTGCGGGAACTCAAGCCCTGCGTTTTTCGCGATCTTCGGCAGCAGGCTCGTCTCTGTCATGCCGGGTATCGTATTGACCTCAAGGACATAAGGGTTGTTGTTTTTGTCAATGATCAGGTCCACCCTCGTTGCTCCGCTGCAGCCCAGGGCCTGATGTGCGGCCAGGGCAGCCTTCTCTGCCTTTCGATACGTTTTGCTGTCAAGCTGGGGCGGAAAGATATATTGCGTGCGGCCGGCAGTGTACTTCGCCTTATAGCTGTAGAATTCATCAGAAGGCCGCACCTCTACCCCGCCAAGAACCTTGTTATCAAGGATCGCGATCTGCACTTCCTGACCCCTGATATATTTCTCGATCAGCACAGTCTCTCCATAGACAAAGGCCTTTTTCAGCGCTGTCTGAAACGCCTTGTGGTCCTTCACAATCGCAACCCCGACGCTGGACCCTTCGGTCGAGGGCTTAACCACCCAGGGAAAACGAAAGCCCGTTCTAAGTTCTATGTTCAACGTTCCCTGTTTCATATTTTTCATTGAACTCTGAACATTGAACTTTGAACCTTGAACTATTGCAAAAGGAGGAACCGGTATCTTGTGATAGAGAAAGATCTTCTTTGAAGCAACCTTGTCCATGGCAAGAGACGATGCCAGCACCCCAGATCCGGTATAGGGAATGCCCATGATCTCAAGCATGCCCTGGACAGCGCCGTTCTCACCATGCCCTCCATGCAGCGCAATGAAGACCTGCCCGATCTTCTGCTTCTTCAGTTTTGCATAAAAGTCACCCTTTGCATCTATGGCAACAACGGGATATCCGATAGACTTCAGTGCCTTCAATACAGCCGTTCCGCTCCTGAGCGAAACTTCCCGCTCAGCTGACAGGCCTCCAAGGAGAATGCCGATTTTTTTCTTTCTCATCTCTTTTTTCATCTCATACTGTTCCCATTACGCGTATTTCAGGCTCCAACGTGACATGGAACCTCTCCCTTATCTTTGCAGTGACTTTATCCATAAGCGTAAGGTAGTCTTCTGCCCTGCCTTGTCCGCGGTTCACAAAGAAGTTTGCGTGCATGGTGCTCACCTCGATGTCACCTATGCGCATGCCCTTGCAGCCTGCCTCGTCGATCATCTTTCCGGCTGACATGCCTTCAGGGTTTTTAAATACACAGCCTGCGGATCTTTCCGATATGGGCTGAGCTGTTTTCTTCTGAATGAAAAAACCTTCTGTCCGTGCTGCAACTGCAGCCGGATCGTCTTTTCTGAACTTCAGGTTTGCGCTCAGCACCATGTCATCTGCAAAAATGCCTGACGTGCGATACCCAAAGCCGAGGTCCTCTGGACTGAACCGTTCAAGGGTGCCGCCAGAACGCAAAACCACAACAGAGATCAGCAGATCCCTGATCTCGCAGCCATACGAACCCGCATTGCCGCATATCGCACCGCCAACCATACCTGGTATGCCGATAAGCCCTTCCATACCTGCGTATCCCTTTTCCCTGCAGAAGTTCACCAGCTTCTGAAGCGGCACGCCTGCCTCGACGAAAAGCTCAGCATAATCGTCTGTTTCATCAATGATCTCTATCCTGTTAAAGGCCTTGAACTTGATAACTACGCCTTCAATGCCCGCATCTCTTACCAGAATATTTGTGCCTCCGCCTAAAGGGAAAAAAGGCATATTCTGTCTGCCCAGAAGCATCACAATATTCTTAAGAGATACCGGATCTTCAGGACTGACAACAACATCAGCCGGCCCGCCAATGCCAAGACTTGTATGCTCTTTCATGGAAGCATTGAATGCAACATCTCCCTGGTAATAGCCGCTGAGGGTCTTTTCCCACTCTGTCTGGCTAATCAGCATTGAGCCTCTCCACCACGGATTCCCCCATCTTCCAGACATCGCCTGCACCGAGTGTCAGCAAAACATCGCCTTTCTTTAACTGCACAACCAGGTGATTTGTTGCCTCCTCCCTGTCCCTGAAACATGTAACGTTTTTCTGTCCCTTCTGCTTCATCTTTTCTGCGAGCAGCTCTGAGGTGATCCCGGGGATCGGCTTTTCGCTTGCTGGATAGATATCGAGCAGGATAAGAGCGTCAACTCCAAGGAATGAACCAGCAAACTCATCCATCAGGTCTGCTGTCCGCGTATAACGATGTGGCTGAAAAACCACGAAGAGCCTTCCGGCATTACTCAGATGCTTCATATTCTCTTTCGCTGCAGAGAGGGTTGCCTGGACCTCGGTCGGATGATGTCCATAATCGTCATAGACCTTCACGCCTTGTGCCTCGCCCTTGAACTCAAACCTTCTCTGTATGCCGCCAAAGGAACTGAGCGCCTCTTTGATCGCTGCAGGGTGCATCTTCAGTTCCAGGGCAACGCCGATGCAGGCCAGGCTGTTCAGCACATTATGCCGGCCAGGTATCGGAATAGTGAACGTGCCTGCGTCAGCTTGATTAACAGTGACATCAAAGGTAGTTGACATGAACCCCTGTTTTACATTCGATGCATATATGTCAGACTTTTCGGATAGGCCATAGGTGAGGAACCTACGGTGAATTGAAGGAATGAGTTCTCTTACATACTCGTTTTCATTGCAGATAAATGCTGCACCGTAAAAAGGTATCTTGTTAATAAATTCAAGAAAGGCCTGTTTCAGCCTGTTCATATCCTTAAAAAAATCCATATGTTCCCTGTCTATGTTCGTCACAACAGCAATCGTGGGCGAGAGCTTGAGGAACGAGCCGTCGCTTTCATCAGCCTCTGCAATGAGAAACTCACCCCTGCCCAGCCGCGCGTTCGAGCCGATGCCTTTGAGTTTGCCGCCGATGATGATCGTGGGGTCAAACCCTCCGTGACCCAGCACGGTCGAGATGAGCGATGTGGTCGTTGTCTTGCCGTGTGCGCCGGCAATAAGTACGCTGTATTTCAGGCGTGCGAGCTCTGCCAGCATCTCTGCGCGCGGGATCACGGATATGGAAAGCTCCCTGGCAGCAAGCACTTCAGGGTTGTCAAACGAGACTGCAGAAGACACGACAACAACATGGGCACTGCCGACGTTCTCTGCCCGGTGACCGATAGAAATACTTATGCCCATTGCCTGGAGCCGTTTCGTTGTTTCCGACTCCTTCAGATCAGAACCGGTCACCTCATACCCCAGATTTACAAGCACTTCAGCTATGCCGGACATACCGACGCCGCCTATGCCGACGAAATGTATGGTCTTGTATCTCTCGAACATTTCAGCTGCCTTTCCGCTTTGTTGTATGGTTATTGAGCAGGCCCATGGCCAGATCAACGATCTTGCTGCATGCATCAGGCCTTCCCAGTCCCCTGCTTGCCCGCTGCATCTCTTTCAGTCCATCAGTGTTCCCCAAAATGTCCCTGATAACCTCTGCAAGCATTGGCCCGTTCATATCCTGCTCAAACAGAACCCTTGCTGCACCCATCTCCTTCAGTTTCAGGGCATTGAACTCCTGGTGCCTTCCTGCAGCATGGGGATAAGGAATAAGGATCGCCGGCTTGCCGAGTCCTGTCAGTTCAGCAAGCGTTGTTGCTCCTGCGCGGGAGATGACAATGTCCGCTGCTGCATAGGCCTCTGCCATTTGGTAGATAAACGGAGCAACCGTTCCCTTTACGCCCGTTTTGCGGTAAGCGTCGCGAATACTCTCAAAATCCTTGTCGCCGGTCTGGTGAAGAAACTGTATTTTTTCTTTCAGCTCACCGAGATGGTTCAGGGCATCGATCATGGTTCTGTTGATCGAAGATGCTCCGGAACTCCCTCCGAATATGAAGACCGTAAACATCTCATGGTCGAGAGAGAAGAGTCTGCATGCAGATTCGCGGTCCCCTTTCAATATCTTCATGCGGAGCGGATTGCCCGTGAGAAAGGTCTTTCCCAATGGAAATACCGACATACTTTCCTGGTAGGTAACGCATACCCTGTCCACAAATCTGCCCAGTATCCTGTTCGTTGCACCCGGCACAGAGTTCTGCTCGTGTATCAGGGTCGGGATCGACATCAAACTCGCTGTAAGCACGACAGCGCCTGAAGCGTAGCCGCCCACGCCTATCACGATGTCCGGAGCAGATGCAGCGAGAATTCTGCGCGCATCGAGAAAAGAAAGCGCCATCTTGGCTGCACCGGTTATTTTTTTCATGAACGACTTTCCGACAATGCCCTCTGCCCTAAGAAACTGCAGGGGATACCCTTCCCGGGGAATTATCTTTGCCTCTATACCATGCTCTGTTCCGACAAAGACCACCTCTGTCCGGGCGTCTCTCTTTTTGAACTCTTCGGCCAGAGCCAGGCCGGGGAAAAGGTGGCCTCCAGTGCCGCCGCCTGCTATCATCACCTTCATCTGCCTGTTCCCTGACTGCTGTAGATGCTTCTTCTGGCCGCCTTCCGGGCGATGAGATTCTTGTCGCCGATCTGGACCGGCCGCGGATCATCGCCCCGCGAGATGCGCAACAGCAGCCCTATAACAATCATGTTCACCAGCAGGGCTGAACCACCATAGCTCATGAATGGCAAAGGAAGACCCTTTGTCGGCACCATGCCGGTAACTACCGCAAAGTTGACGAGCGCCTGCACAGCGATCATAATGGTCAGGCCGTACGCAAGGAAAAAATGGAACCTGTCCTTTGTCTGGTTCGCAATCATAATGCCCCTCACAAAGAGAAACACAAAAAGCGCAATCACCACTGTTGCTCCAAGCAGGCCCAGTTCCTCTCCCACCAGACAGAAAATAAAATCAGTATGCTTTGCAGGCAGATATGCCAGCTTCTGCTTTGACTCGCCAAGGCCGAGTCCTGTCAGACCGCCGCTTCCGAGGGAAATAAAAGACTGGATCAGTTGGAACCCGCTGCCCTGCGGGTCCTTTGTAGGATCAAGGAAGGTGGTGATCCTCTTCAGCCGGTACGGCTCCATGGCCAGCTTTATAACTACAGGAATTGCCAGCAGCAGCAGGGATGCGATATACCGCAGCCGCGTTCCGGAAATGAAGAGCATTGCCATGGTCAGGACAAAAAGGCTCATGGTAGCTCCAAAGTCTGGCTGTTTCAGAAATATTGCCTGGAACAGCGCCATGATGCAGAGCGGCTTTATAAAACTCTTGAACTTGTTGGCATCGTAATCAGGGCTCGAGAGGTACTTGGCCAGGAAGATGACCATCGCAAGTTTCACGAGTTCCGAGGGCTGGAATGTCATAATCCCAAGCCTGAGCCACCGCCGCGCTCCTCCTGCCTTCATGCTGATACCAGGAACAAAGACCAGAACAAGCAGGATGCCGGAGAAGATAAGCAGCGGCACCGCTATCTTCTCAAGATGTTCCGCCTTGAACCGGTAAGCTATCAGGAGCGCTATGGTACCCATTATCATGGTAATTAGATGGCGCTTCACATAATAGAATTCTGTTATGCTTTTCTTTTCCTGCGCAGGGACCACAACACCTGTTGAGCTGTAGATCATGATGGCGCCGAAGACGATCAGGGCGAGCATCGCAAAAAAGATCATTTTGTCGTATGACCTGATAACCGGGGTATGGATGGATGATGCCGGGCTATGCATGGACTGCCCCAAGTTCCATAACAATCGTTTTGAACTGCGTACCCCTGTCCTCAAAGTCCCGGAACATGTCAAAACTCGCGCATGCAGGGGACAGGAGCACTACATCTCCCTCTTTTGCACTCGCGCGTGCGAACTCCACTGCCTCCTTAAGATTCCTTGCCATCACTGTTTTGATGACATCGCCCAAGGCATGCTCTATCTTTCCGGCAGCCTCACCGATCAGCACCGCCTTCTTCACCCTTCCGGCAGCAGCGTGCCTGAGTGCCGCAAAATCGCCTGCCTTGTCCCTGCCGCCGGCAATCAGGATGACAGGCTCAGAAAAGCTTTCGATCGACTTAATGACTGCCCCGACATTCGTTCCCTTTGAGTCGTTGATATATTTCACATTGTCAAGCTCCCGGACCAGCTCAAGCCGGTGTTCGAGGCCGGGAAACTCCCGGAGGGACTCTCTGACCGCCTCGACCGGACAGCCTGCAAGGAGCGCCATGGCCGAAGCAGCCATGGCATTCTCCAGGTTATGAACACCTTTAATGCGGATCTCCTGCGCTGCGATGAGTTCCAGATTCACCGCCCCCTGTTCGTGATGGGGCAGATTCACCACCACAACGCCGTCCTTCTCAAAAAGCCCCTCAACTTCCTGAGTCCTGCTGAAGAAGTACACATGGGGGCCCCTGTCTCCTTCTTTGAACCTTGCAGAATGCAGTTTCATGGTCTCAGGATCATCAGCATTCAGAACCAGAATGTCAGGCTCCAGCTGGTTCTGGAATATGGCCGCCTTTGCATCACAATATTCTTCCATGGAATGATACCGGTCAAGATGGTCAGGCGTGATATTCAGGATCGCGGCGATATGCGGCCTGAAGGTTTCGATCGCTTCAAGCTGAAAGCTCGATATCTCGGCCACAACCGCATCAGGCACTGTATGCTCCATGTTCATCTTCATGATCTCTTCAGTCAAGGCATTGCCGATATTGCCGCCGAACATGGTCCTGAAACCTGCTGCTTTCATCATATGGTTCAGCAGGGTTGTTGTTGTCGATTTTCCGTTGCTGCCTGTGATCGCAAGAAACGGTATTGCCTTTTCTTCTGCCATCAGGCTTTCGATGATCTGGTATGCCAGTTCAAGCTCTCCGATGATCCTTTTGCCTTCTGCCTTTGCATCTGCAAGCGGCTTGATGGCAAGAGGCACGCCAGGACTCACCACGATCAGTTCAGCTTCTGAGAATATCTCATCCGGATGGCCGCCAAGACAGAGCCTGACAGATGCCGGAAGGGTGCTGATGATGTCAGCGAGGTCCTTTTCGGTCCTGTTGTCTGTCACAGTCACCACTGCTCCCATATCAGCAAGCAGCCGCGCAGCGCCTGCACCGCTCCGTGCCAGTCCTACGATAGTGATCTTGCTACCCGCTGATTCCATCCTGTCCTTTTATAGCCATATTCGTCTTTGGCGTCTTCTTTTCTTTTACCATCATCTTCGTATTCTTCCTGGCCTTTGTCTTTCCTTTGACCTTAATCGTACCTTTACTCTTTACCTGAGTCCCGGCCTTTGACTTCCCTGTAACCGTGGCCTTAGCCTTGACCTTGTGCGTTGCCTTGGCAACCTTGCCCTTGCCGGACGGAGCTGCCTTTGCTGCTATGACCCGCTTGCCTTTCACAACTCTGGCCTTTGACACAACCTTTCTCGTATACGCTGCACTGGTCACCCTGGTAGCGTCATAGTCCGACCTGGTAAGGTACACAACAGGCTCTTCCTGGTTCTTCAACACCTTTGAGCCAAATGCCATAAGATCCTCTGTTTCTTTCCAGAGCTCTGTCCTGCTCGGCGCACCCAGGAGCGTGACAATGAGCGTGCTGTTGTCGCGCTCGCCGGCACAGACAAAGCAATGCCGCGCTGCATTGGTGTAGCCTGTCTTGCCGCCCAGGAGCTCATCGTCTGACCAGAGGAGTTTGTTCGTATTTTTCACAAAAAAGGTCTTGCCTGCCTCTGTTGAAAGCTCGGTTGCGCGTGTGCCGAGAACTTCTTTTAATACCGGATGCTTGATAGCCTGCCGCATGATCTTGGACAGGTCATAGGCAGTCGTGTATTGTCCCTTGCCCGGCAGACCGTTGGGGTTGATAAATTTCGTATCAGTCGCGCCAAGCGCAATCGCCTTCCTGTTCATGAGTTTCACAAACTCTTCCTCAGTGCCCGCCACTGCCTCGGCAAGAGCTACAGCAGCGTCGTTCGCTGATTTCATGAGCGCTGCATACAGGAGAGTCTCAACCGTTACGCTGTCGCCTGCTTTGAGACCTGATCTTGTCGGAGCCACGTTGACCGCATTGCGGCTGACTGTCACCACATCCTTGAGATTCACCTTTTCAACCACGATCAGCGCTGTCATCAGCTTGGTCGTGCTGGCAGGCATCAGCCTCAGCTCCGGGTTCTTGGCATAGAGCACCCTTCCGGTAGAGGCTTCCATCACAACCGCTGCCCGCGCCTGTATCTCCTCACAAGAGGCCGTAACAGTAGGCAGTAGGCAGTAGGCAGCGTAAAGCAGAATAATAAGAGACAAAAAGTTTTTCACGTTTTTGTATTGCCTACTCCCTACTGCTTTCTGCTTACTTATTTTCATAATCACCTCAATTTCAGCGTTGCAAGACTGAGCAGCGCCAGCATTATCCCAACAATCCAGAACCGGACGATCACCTTGGATTCAGGCCATCCCATCAGCTCAAAATGGTGATGAATCGGCGCCATCCTGAATATCCTCTTGCCCGTCAGCTTGAACGAAGCAACCTGGACTATGACAGAAAAGGTTTCGATCACAAAGATGCCGCCAACAACTGCAAGGGCGATCTCATGTTTTGTGATGACCGCAAGCGTGCCGAGCGCTCCTCCCAGGCTCAAAGACCCGACATCGCCCATGAAAACATCAGCAGGGTATGCATTGAACCAGAGAAAGCCGAGCGCAGCGCCTAACATTGCGCCGCAGAATACGGTCAATTCGCCTGTGCCGGGCAGGAAATAGACACTCAGATACTGGGAAAACTTCGCGTTTCCGGAGATATAGACCAGCAGCATGTTTGCAAGAGCTGCAATGCCTACCAGGCCGATAGCAAGTCCGTCAATGCCGTCCGTAAGATTCACGGCATTTGAAGATCCTACGATCACCAGCACGGAGAAGGGAATATAGAACCAGCCGATATCAAAAAACCATCTTTTAAAGAATGGCACAATCAGTTCTGAACGGTATGGGTCATGAGGATTGAAATAGAGCACCAGGCCGATAACGAGCGCTAGGCCGATCTGAGCACCGAACTTATACCATGCGCGAAGGCCTTTGGGGTTTTTCCTGATCACCTTAAGATAATCATCAAGCAGACCAATTGCTCCGTATCCTATCAAAGAGACGATCATGACCCACATGTACCGGTTCGTGAGATCTCCCCAGCAAATGAGCGTAACGAGCATCGAGATGATAATAATGATCCCGCCCATGGTAGGCGTGCCGGATTTTTTGAGATGCGTCTGGGGACCGTCGTCACGGATCTGCTGGGTTACGCTGATCCTCTTGAGCCACCTTATAATGCACGGTCCTATGACCAGCGACACGATCATCGCAGTGAGAACCGCAAGCGCAGTCCTGAAAGTTATGTACCTAAATACGTTCAGGGGAGAAAAATGCGGCTGCATTTCCAGGAGGAGTTTATAGAGCATTGTTGACCTCCATTTCTACAGGCTTCCCTTCTCCGGCCAGAACCTTTTCCATGCGTATGCCGCGGGACCCCTTGATCAATATGGTGTCGTCTTCTTCCACCATGCCAAGAAGCAGAGTCCGCGCCTCATCAGAGTCTGCTGCCCAATAACAGGCGCCGGGAAATGCGGCTGCAGCCTTCTGCATTTCAGGGCCGACCGCGATCAGAATATCGATCTTGCGTTCGTTCAGCTTCTTCACAAGGCTGCTGTGCGCATCTTCAGCATATGTGCCGAGTTCCAGCATGTCCCCAAGAACAGCAATGGTCCTTGCTTTTTTTAATCTCACCAGTTCCTTCAAGGCCTCTTCCATGGATGCAGGGTTCGCATTGTACACATCATTGATCACCAGGGCTCCTGAAAATCTCCTGATCTCAAGCCGCATCGGAACCCCGGTGAATGCCTCAAGCCCCTGCCTGATCTCCTCAGGACTGATGCCCAGTTCAGAGGCTATTGATGCAGCTGCCAGTGCATTCAGCACATTGAATCTGCCTGATATCTTCAGACTGACGTTGATCGTTACGTTTTTCGGCATACAGAGCGTGAACTTCGAGCCCTGCTGGGCCAGCGCAATATCTGTTGCTGAAAAATCAGCGGAACTGTCTATGCCATAGGTGATGGCCTTGCCCGCAAACCCTGTCATTCCCTGCATAAGGAAGAGGTCATCACTGTTCACCGATATGGTTTCAACATGATCAAGGACCTCCAGATCAGTGTCACGCACAGCCTCGATGCTGCCAAACCCTTCGAGGTGAGCCTGCCCCACATTCGTGACCACCGCAAGGTCAGGCTGCACAATTCCGCAGAGTACCCTGATATCTCCGCGCGCATTCGAGCCCATCTCGATGACTGCGAACTCCTCGTCTCCCTGCATGTTAGATACGCAGAGCGGAAGGCCGATATGATTATTGAAATTGCCTGTAGTCTTGAGAACCCTGTGCTTCTGGGAGAGAATAGATGCAATAAGTTCCTTGGTCGTTGTCTTGCCGTTCGTGCCGGTGACGCTTACCACAGGGATCTTCCTTTTCAGCCGCCGGAAGCGTGCAAGGTCATGAAGCGCCTTCAGGGTATTTGTTACATGGATAATCGTCTTCTGTCTGCCCGGTTCAGCAGGCGGGACGCTCACCAGGGCTCCGCTGCCGCTCTGCAGGGCATCGCGGACAAAGTCATGACCATCGAACCGTTGCCCGCGCAAGGCAATAAAAAGCTCTCCGCTGCCTATGTTGCGCGAATCAATGGAAAGACCGCTAAATGCCTCCTGCTTGCCGCAAAGCACTTTTCCCCCTGTTGCCTGCACTATTTCGTCGACCGTCACGATTGTCATGTTATTTTGTGGTCCGCACCCCCGCGCCACGAATACCGGCTCGTTGTATTCTTTATCTGTTATTGATCAGGTGCCTGATGGACTCTTCTATTACCTCCCTGTCATTGAATGGAAATCTCTCTCCCCCGATTTCCTGGCACGTTTCATGCCCCTTGCCTGCGATCAGCAGAACGTCATTCGCTTCTGCCATAAGAACTGCCCGTTTTATCGCCTCTTTCCTGTCAGCCTCTACCAGATAATTTCTTCGTGCAGCGCCTGTCTCGATCTCTTTGATGATATCCTCCGGTTTTTCAGACCTCGGATTGTCAGAAGTGATGATCACAAAATCGCTCAGCCGCGTTGCAATGGCGCCCATCCGAGGCCTCTTGCCCCTGTCCCGCTCGCCGCCGCAGCCAAAGACCGTGATGATCTTCCCTTTGGTCAGGCTTCGCGCAGTGTAGATGAGCCGCTCAAGAGCGTCTTCCGTGTGCGCGTAATCAACGATTGCAAGGAACTTCTGACCGGCCTCGATCTTCTCGAACCGCCCCCTGATCGCCGGCGATTTACTGATCCCTTCGACAATGACTTCCCAGGGCACGCCGACTGATGCCGCAGCCCCTGCTGCGGAAAGGATGTTGTACACATTCGGCAGCCCGACCAGAGGAGAGACAATGTCATAGGCCCTTCCGCGAAAGGTTAGTATGAACCTCAGCCCGTCAAAAGAATTGTTCATCTCTGATGCCATCAGGTCTGCTCCAGCCTCAAGACCATAGGTATACGTCCCGGTCAGGATACTCTCGGCAAGTCTTCTCCCCCAGGCATCATCATGGTTGATAATTGACATTGCATTTTTGTCGAGCAGGTCAGTAAAGAGCCGTTTCTTTGCGAGATAATAGTTGTCCATGGTGTTGTGAAAATCAAGATGGTCTCTGGTAAGATTCGTAAATACCCCTGCTTTGAAGATGGTATTGTCTATCCTCTTCTGGCTCAGCGCATGAGACGAGATCTCTGCCACAACATGGCTGCAGCCTGAAGCCCGCATGTCATGAAGCAGAGCCTGAAATTCGAGAGACTCCGGCGTTGTATGGGTCGCCGGGTACACGACATCATTGATCATGTACTGGATCGTCCCGATAAGACCGACCTTCTTGCCCCATGCCTCGAGGATAGACTTCAAAATATAGGTTGTGGTCGTCTTTCCATTCGTGCCGGTAATGCCGATGACTGTCATGGCACGCGAGGGTGCATGGTAATAAGCATTCGCAGCACATGCAAGTGACTTCCTGCTGTCCTTCACTCTTATAAGAGAGGCTAAAGATGAGATGCTTCCGCTGTCTGCAATCTCCTTCTCGTGGATAATCGCTATGGCGCCCTTCCTCACCGCATCTTCTATAAAATTGTGGCCATCCGTCCTCTCTCCCTGCATCGCAACAAAGAGATGACCGGGCTCCACCTTCCGGGAATCATAGGAAATGCCGCTCACGTGCAGCTCATCGCTGCCGATGATGCTGACAATTTCGCCTGCCTCTATCAGTTCTTTTATCTTCATCTATTTTTATCTTCTACACCTTTTATTGCTGAGAAGTTCATAGATAAAGCCTCATAATTTATCATTGTGTCTAAAATACCCCTCTCCGCTGTCATTCCGGCTCGTCCGGAATCTTTCCGGGGAAGGACTCCGAACAAGTCGGAGTGACAGAATAAGCTGATCAGTAGCCGGTTCACTCTCATCTTGATACCAGAAGCAGGTTCCTGACAGAGTTGTCATCGCGCGGCACGTTCATATAAGAAAGCGCCTGGTCCGCAACAGTCTTGAAGACCGGTGCTGCTACAACACCGCCGTATATCTGTCCTTTCGGCTCATGCACCACAATAATCATGGCGATCTTCGGATTATCAGCAGGCACAAACCCCACAAAAGAGCTGATAAAGCGATCCTTTGAATAGCGTTTTGTCTTCTGATCTACGAGCTGGGCAGTGCCTGTCTTGCCCGCCACCTTGTTGCCGTCTATTGCAGCGCTCATTGCTGTGCCGCCTTCCTCAACTACGGTCTTCAGGATGTCCCGCATTGCTGCTGCGGTCTTCTCTGATATAATCCGCTTCTTCTGATCCGGAATGAAGGAAAAAACCGGCTGGCCGGCTGGTGTCAGGATATTAGACACAAGATGAGGCTGCACAAGATACCCGCCGTTGGCGATAGCTGCATACGCCCTTAGAACCTGAAGCGGCGTTACGGCAACCTCCTGACCGATCGAGATGGCGCCTATCGATGTTGCTGACCAGCTCTCAGGCTTGCGTATCCAGCCCGACACCTCTCCGGGCAGGTCAATGTTCGATCTGTCGCCAAAGCCGAAGCGCTTTGCATAATCATAGATCCTCTCCTTGCCGAGCTTCATGCCGATCATGATGGTTCCGACATTCGAAGATTTCTGTATGACCTCTTCAAAGGTGATCACCCCGTGCTTGTGCGCGTCCTTTATATTCTTTCCGCCGACCTCGATGCTTCCCCTGCTGCAGTCAAAGGTCTGGCCTGCGGGATAGAGCTTCTCCTCAATCGCCGCGGTTCCGGCAATGATCTTGAACGTAGAGCCCGGCTCGTAGATATCGGTGATGGCCCTGTTTCTCACATCATTCTTGCCTGCTCTCCTGATATCGTTCGGATCAAAAGCAGGTCTGCTTGCCAAGGCAAGGATATCGCCCGTAAATGGGTCCATCATGATGGCAGTCGCTGCAACGGACCGCCATTTCATCATTGCATTGTCGAGCTCTTTTTCCACGATATACTGGAGCCCCTCATCGATCGTCAGAAGGATGTCGTTGCCCTTGGTCTCCATTGCCATTCCCGTCGAAAGAACTCTGCCGCTTGCATCACGCGCAACCTGAACCTTGCTGCCTGAGGTCCGCAGGTATTTGTCATAATTCAGTTCAATGCCCTCAAGGGCCTGGTTCTCTCTGCCCACGGCACCGATAATATGCGATGCAAGCATGCCCCGTGGATAGAACCTCTTGGCTTCAGGCATAAAACCGAAGCCCTTCATCTTCAATTTTCTTACCCTGTCGGAAGTCTCAAGGCTCAATTTTCTGTCGACCCAGACAAATCTCTTCTCCCGCGTCAACTTTGCCTGTATCGCTTTTGGCTCAACATTCAGGATAGAGGAAAGTTGTTTGACGTTCTCAGGATTTGCGCCTGCCTCTTCCGGGTCACAGTAGAGAGACTCCAATTCAAGATTTATTGCAATCTCGCGACCCTTGCGGTCATAAATGTTGCCGCGGCGAGTCTGAATATCCTCTGTCTTGACCTGCTGGGATCTTGCCTTTTCCGTGTAAAATCCGTTCTTAAGTATCATTATGTCAGCAAGCCTGAAAAATACGGCGGCAAAGCTGAAGATGATAATGGTATTGAGGATTACAGTCCTCTTTCTGCTTGCTTCGCCGTTATTCAGCCAGGGCTGCTTCAATCCTTCTTCTCCGCCTTGTAAGATGCCTTGTATGTCTCAGGCTCTTTTGTCCGTGTCACATGGATAACCTTCACCCTGTCAGGAAATACATAACCACTGCTGACGAGCTTCTTCTCACCCTGGCTCTGGCCCTGGTTCCTGAGGTCGATGTTCGAGAGTGCCATAAGCTTTGACCGCTCTGCCATCAGGGTCTTCATCTCCTTAAGAGCAGTGGTGCGTCTGTCTTCAAGCTCACGTATGTTGTATGCAGCTGTTGTGACGCTCGACCTCAGCCAGACAAGACCGAAGAGACAGAACAGGACAACTGCAGCGCATAATGGCTTGTACGCCCAGGAGAACATGCCGCCTTTTTTGGACCTTCTCATAGCTTTTCAGCTCCTCTCAGCTTTGCGCTTCGCGATGATGGGTTCTGCCGCATTTCTTCTCTTGAGGGAACAAGCGGCTTCTTTGTAAGCTGGTTCACAATTCCTGCCTTTGCGCTGTCGCGTATAAAGTTTTTCACGATCCTGTCCTCCAGGGAGTGATAGGAAATAACACAAAGTCTTCCGTCCTTTTTCAGCATTCTGAGCGATGCTTCAAGCCCGAGCCTCAGTTCATCAAGCTCCCTGTTCAAGGCTATCCTCAGCGCCTGGAAAGTCCGCGTGGCAGGATGGGTGCGGCCGCTCCTGCCTAATGCCCGGAATACAACATCAGCCAGTTCAGCACAGGTATCGATGGTTTTGTTTGCCCGTGCGTTCGCAATTGCCCTTACCACCCTGGCAGCCCTGTATTCCTCACCGTATTCCTTAAGGATTCTGACCAGTTCCTGCTCGTCATAGGTATTCACCAAGTCCCAGGCTGTCAGAAGTTGTGCGTTGTCCATTCTCATGTCAAGACGTTCGCTTGAAAGAAAGCTGAATCCCCTTGCCGGGTCCTTGATCTGCATCATCGAAACACCCAGGTCAAGGAGGATACCGTCAGCCTCGTGAATGCCTTCTGCATTGAGTACCTGCTCCATTGTTGAAAAAGTGCCCTTCTTCAGCAAAACCCTGCTGTCGTTCAGACGTTGAGCAGCCCTGTTCAATGCCTGCTCATCCCTGTCCAGCCCGACAACTTTTACATCCTGACCGACCTGTGAAAGAATCATTTCAGAATGTCCCCCGAGTCCTACTGTTGCATCTACATATATCCCGCCCCGGTGAGGAGCGAGAATTTCGATTACCTCTCCCAACATCACAGGGAGATGGGTAATAGTCATTTAAATGCCGTATGATGTTAGTTTTACTGCAACCGCCTTCTTGTCTTCTTTGGTAAGATCAAGAACAGCATCCCACTCTTTCCTATCCCAGACCTCTATCTTGTCTGTCGTGCCTGCGATCACAATGTCGCTGTTCAGACCGGCATCTTCCCGGTGCGCTGCAGGAATAAGGATTCTCCCCTGCTTGTCCAGTTCAACTTCCTGGGCAGAGGCTATCACCTTTCTCTTGAAATACTGCACTGCC
Organism: uncultured Nitrospirota bacterium; assembly: GCA_947085015.1. GTDB lineage: Bacteria > Nitrospirota > Thermodesulfovibrionia > Thermodesulfovibrionales > UBA6898 > UBA6898. The sequence continues at coordinate 36,650 of CAMTUV010000036.1, read as the reverse complement.
TCATCCATGCTCGGCAGCAGCCTGACCTTTTCCTCGAGCTTCAGCCATTCTTCCTGCGGATAGATGAGGAGGCACTTGTCAATAAGAGCATTGACAACATAGAGTTTCGGGTTATAATTGGTGGAAATGATTTCGCGAAAAGGAGAAGGAACCATGATCCGGCCCTTTGGGTCCACACTGTAATAGTATTTTCCAGAGAAACCTGGCATATCTCCTCCACTTTCTACCACTATTTACCACTAAATCTTATGGGAGGATGAAATCTTTGTCAAGCAGAAATTAAACTTTTTTTACTATTTCCATATCTTGTGCCTATACTTATCTACCACACTATATCTTGGAGGCCTGAAAGTTGAGTAATTCAGGCCGCTGTAAAATTACGGAATGAAACCCTTCTATGACTAATGCTGTTTTGTATAGCACAGGGGTTTTTGAGATGGCTTCTATCCATTTCGACAATACAAAACAAAAGCAAAGCGACTCCTGAACTGGCAGCCTGAATACTCCCTGTATGAAGGGGTGAAAGAGATAGTGGATTACTACAAAAAGGCTTGAGAGGAGTTTTTGGAACTCAGTATCTTTCAGATAATAACCAATTCTCCGGCTTTCCTTGAATGCTTACTCGCAGAATAGCCCTGTAAATTGACAATGTCGGATATATGGCGTAGGATACAATTACATCAACGCTCTTTTACAATGTGTAACAAGAAGTTTCCGAAAAGGTAAACTCTGGGTGACCAGAGGACGCAAAGCCATAGGGTCCGGTGGTTATTACATAACCGGACAGCCGTGCTGCCGAAGAAACAGCGCTTTTCGGGAATTTACCTTGTGAGAAAAAAAGCCTGTTTCCCTTTGTGGAAACGGGCTTTTTTATTGGCTCTAACCATTAACAAAAAGGAGGTGCTGATATCCTTTGGTCCGAGAGAGATTGAGGGAAAGACGTTGTATGTTACCCGGATAAGAGTGAGAATCTGATCTCCCGGAAGCTTTGAACCTGCAGGCCCATATGGGCGCCATGGTCTGCAGGGGAGCGAGTGGCGCAACCAGCCAACTTACGTTATTAATAATCTATTCAGCTTAGTAAGGAGGCAAAATGAAGAAGTCCAATTTTTTCGTGTTTACTCTGATAATTGCAGTCATGTTCGGCAGTATGGCCACCGCTGAAGCAAAAAAGAAAGTGTCACCACCCGTACCGCCGCCTGCACAGGGTGAAAGTATCATAACCGCCTGTATGAAGGCGATGAACGGTCAGTTAAGGATCGTAAGCGCCGCCACCCAGTGCCTGCCGAGTGAAACGGCGATCTTCTGGAACGCAGTGGGGCCTCAGGGACCGCAGGGTTTGCAGGGACCAGCAGGACCGCAGGGGCCTTCAGGTGCTGTTGCTACGGTAACTATTAGCGGCGCAGTTACTCCTGCCGCAGGCAATGCAGCTGTTTGGACCTTTGCAGGACCGACGGTGAGCGTGACTACAACTGCAACGCAGCGTATCACAGGTGCGATCCAGACGCCGCTTGGCACCACGCTGGCAGGTACTGCTTCTTTCCAATATGACTTATGTTACCGCGCAGCAGCCACTTCAAACCCTCTTATGCATTTTGGGGGCGCCAATTCCTCCATCGGTGAGGTAACAAACACGACAGTTGTGCCCTTCCCCGCTATAGCATCAATAGTGCCGGGCATTGGCACATGGGAAACAGGTTACTGTCTCTTAAATTCAGGTGCTGTGAATCTTGATAACAATGATTTTGCGAATGGCTGGATCACAATCACTGAATAAGAAAGACTGAGAGTCAGTGACCAGCGTTGATTTTAATGAGGCGGTGCGGGGTCACTCCTGCGCCGCTGCTTTAACCCGGATTAGCCCTTCAGCAGTATGCCCTTCAGTTTTTCTGCATAGGCCCGGCTTGCAGCGTCATCAGTGACGAGTTCAATCTTATCAGGACTGCTGATGCCGAGACCCAGTTCAACTGCGCGTGCTATCTGCTCCTGTTCAAAGATATTCTTTCCCATGATCGCATTATTGCTGCCGAGGTCCTTAAGAATTGCCAGCCCCACAGCATCGATGGCGATCCTGTCAGTGCCCGCAATGATTAGATCCGACCTCTTCCGCTGACCTGATGCCGGGCCGCCGTCAACAAAAGCCTCGATCGCATCCATCACGATCAGAGATGGCTTATATGCCTGGTTGATCTCTGCGATCATCTTGCGCATGGATCTGAAGGATGAATGAAGTTCAGTCATGTTCCGCTTATGCGTGACTCCCACAGACAGTTTCAGCGACATTGTAAAAACACCGCCGTACCCATGTGTCTTGAGGCAGCAGGTGGTTACAACACACTCTGAATCGACAACAGGTTTTGCCACATCAAAGCCGTCATTCCAATGGCTCTTCGCTGGCCTCAGCCTCACCCACTCACTGTCAGGCAGGTTCTCGAAATTTACGATCCTGACGTTCTCTCTTTCACAGAGTTCATTGATGCCCTTTTCCTTCAACACCCTTGCTGTGGAGCCAGGGCCGCAGCGCTCGCCAAGCGTGATGGATTTTGCCCCCATGGTCTTAAGATGTTTGATCAGATTCAGAAGGGTATCATTGTGAGTCGAGCCGGGGAATGCATCTGCACTGTTGAAATTCGGCTTGAGCAGGACCTCTTTGCCTCTTATCGGATTGATATCAAGAAGGTCTATAGACCGCTTCACTCCGTATGACCTGTCAGGGGTCTTTATGATCGATACCCTCGCATGGCTATGAAGCGTGTCAGGCGCCGCCTCCCTCAGAGGGGTTGTCTGCTGTCTTTCATCTGTCACCATGGAAAGCATCATGCCTGAAGCACCGATCATGAACTCCCTTCGGTTTATCATAATGAGTCTCCTTATGTTTCATCCTATCATGGCCCCGGATAATAAGGAAGGGGCTTCCACGATTGATGTATAATCAGGATACGACCATGCAAAAGATCTCTACTGAAAAACCGGCACTCAGCCTATCACAGCTCAATGGCCTCATCAAATCCGCAATTGTTGATACGCTGCCTGATCAGTATTGGGTGGTCGCCGAGATCGGTGACCTCAAGCTCAACCAAAAGGGCCACTGCTACCTTGATCTTGTCGAAAAAGAGGGCAATGCTGCCATAGCCCAGATCAAGGCAAATATCTGGGCATATGAATACCGCTCGATCAGCAACAGGTTTCAGAAAGCAACAAATGAGCCGCTGAAGCAGGGCATGAAGATCCTTTTTCTCGCGTCAATCTTGTTCCATGAGGTCTACGGCCTGAGCCTGAACATCAAGGACATTGACCCCACCTATACACTGGGGGAGATGGCACGCAAGAAAAAAGAGGTAATCGAGCGCCTAAGGAAAGAGGGGCTGATTGACAGGAACAAGGCCCTTGAACTGCCGCTTGTGCCCCAGAGGATTGCAGTCATTTCATCGCCTACTGCTGCCGGGTATCAGGACTTTTTCAACCACCTCGACAATAACCCTTACGAATACTTCTTTGTCCATACCCTCTTCCCGGCCCTGATGCAGGGACAGGAGGCAGAAGGATCGATCATTAAGGCGTTGACCGCGATCCGGAAACAGAAGAGCGCCTTTGATCTCGTGGTGATCATCCGCGGAGGAGGATCGGTCATAGACCTGAACTGTTTTGATGGCTATCCGCTTGCAGCCGAAGTAGCGTGCTTTCCCCTTCCTGTTATTACCGGCATTGGCCATGAAAAGGATGATACGGTCGTTGATATCGCAGCGCATACAAAGATGAAGACACCTACTGCAGTCGCGGAATTTCTTGTATCAGGCATGCGGAATTTTGAGGAGAATATACTCGGACTCGAAAACAGGATCGTAGCTTCTGCAGAGCAGCTGCTCAGAGATGAAAGGCAGAAACTCACTTCGCTTATGCAGAGACTTTCGCTTGTGCCGCTCAGGCTGACCACGGTCCACAGAAACAGGCTGGCCATCATACAGCGCGACATAACAAGTCTTATCCAACAGCGGATGCAGAACGAACAGAACAGGCTCAGCAGCGCAGAACAGGCCGTACGCCATCTTGACCCTGTCAATGTCCTCAGGCGCGGGTTCAGCATAACCAGATTTAAGGGGAAAATTCTCAGGGATGCTGGATTGCTGAAAAACGGCATGTCTCTGGAAACGCAATTGCAGAATGGAGCTGTCACAAGCATTGTGCAGTCCGGAAAGGAGGTAAAGAAGAGTGTCAAAAAACAGGGAACTGACTTATTCCCAGGCTTTGAAAGAGCTTGAGAAGATCGTCAAAGAAATAGAATCAGAAGAGGTGGACATTGATATCCTTGCTGAAAGAATAAAACGTGCGTCTCAGATCCTCACGTTCTGTAAGGGCAAGCTCAGGACCGCAGAGGATGAGGTGAAGAAGGTACTGACAGAGATGGGTGACGAAGCAGAAACAGTGACAGCAGACGAAGAAGAGGATCCATTTTAGCAAAGGCTGGGGCTGAGATTGAAGACCAGATCAGGATGCGCGAACAATGCGTTTACTAAACTACTCAAAGGTAATTCTCAACTTTTTGTGTTTATAAAGCAATACGGGTCCTTTTCTGTAAAGACATCGAGGCCGTGGCCATGGGTAACAGCAAGACAGCCTCCGCATACCGGACGAATAGAGCATTCAGAACAGGCAGAACATCCTTCCCGATAGCGGCTTGCCACAGCCGAATCATAGACATCCGCAATACTCTGCTGCAGAATATTTCCGATCGGTGATGGAAATTTCCTGCAGGCATGCGCCTCACCATCCGGGAGTATGGACAGAAAATTGAATGCAGCTCCGCACCCAAACCCTGTGCAGCCGCCAAAGAAATCTACCGCTTGCTGCTGATGCAGAATATTGAAAAGATTGTCCTTTATTCCCATCACCGGATTTACATCCGCAGCCTTCAGGTAATCTTTCAGGAAGGCGCTATAGCGCTCCTTTGACGGAAGTCTCAGGTTCGAACCCTCACCGACCATGGCAAGCCGGTTGAAGTTAAAGGTATTGGTTTTATCACGGAGAAATTCGGCAAGCGGGATCACCTGATCAACATTGTCTTTCGTGAGCGTGAGCATGACCATTGAGTACACGTTGAGTTCACGGAGAATCGAGAGAAATGCTCTAACCCGCTCAAAATGACCTTTTCCTCTGATGTTGTCATTATGCTCCTGCTGGCCTTCAAGGCTCACCTGAAAGAATGACGGCATCTGTATGGCAATGAGCTCTTCTATCTGTTGCCGGGTCGACGGATTGCCGAGGATGGCGGTCACAAAACCCCTCTCTGCAGCAGCCCTGTACAGGTCGGTGAAGTGGGGATAAAGAAGCGGATTGCCGCCGCTGAAGGATATCTGGCCGCGCACACGCCGCTCCCTGCAGAAGACCTGAAAGTCATCGAGGATCTTTATACCGTCCTCCAGATTCATGGACGACCGGGCGCTGCGGTCATAGCAGTGTTTGCAGTGAAGGTCACACGACTGGGTGACATGCCACTGAAGCGTCATATAAGAACTCTGCAGGAATCTGCTGAACAGGCCATCACGACCTCTGAAAATCTGTGAGTTTCTTCGTATCAGAGTGGTCCCGGCAAGCAGATACCCGGCGTCTGCCGCCTTTTCCAGTGCAGCGTAAACGTTTTCCACCGGAAGAGAACCGAGCTTTGCAATTTCCTCAGGGTTGATATCCTCGACAATCATTTTGAGAAGCAAAAGGTCTTCGGATGATGCTGGTCTTGCAATGACCGTGCGTCTTACCGGTTGTTTGTACACCAGCACGTATTCACTACCCTGTTCTGGCTCAGTAAGCGTATCGACCTTTTCAGAGAAGAAAACTGCCAACCCCTTCCACCTGAGTTCCAGAAGCTGGAGAGTGGGGTTCAGTAGAGGGCTTGAAGTTTCATCGGGTTGATGAACTTCTCCGGACCCAGCCCTGGCAATGGCCGCCTCAATACGTGCAAAATCAGACAGAAATGGCGGGCCACCCTGTGCGCAAGATATATCAGAAAGGATCTGGGACATATCCATCTGTCCCGTTGAGGACTGACAGGCTGCCAAGACCGTCTCCTCTGCTTCAGCAGAAAGAAGAGAGAGGCTCCTATTATAAATCCTGAGAATTGATTCCCTGTCCTGCATGACTACGAATCCGTGGCAGCCTGTTGAAACACTGGTCGAATAGTGCAGCCTGCACTATTTCTTTGTTCCGCTTCAACTACCCTGCGCTGGCTGGGTCTTCTGCGTTTCGGTGCTACCTGCACCGTCTTTTTTGCCCGTTCAGCCGGTTGTAGAACAACCGCTCAATGTAAGGCTTGCACCGGCCAGCAGGGTAGCAACACCGAGCCCTGCCAGAAGCTTTTTCAGTTCTTTCTTGTCCACGGCATTCTCCTCTCTGTAGTATTTTTGGAATTCCCACCCAAGGCGGGAGCGCAGTCTCCATATCTCAGAAGACCGGTCCGCAATGCGGACTGTACCGATGGTCAGATGCTATCAATAATCACGGCCAGAGTCAACCGCATGTCATCCATAGATACTCCTTATTTTCCGAATACAGTTTTCAAGAGGTCTGTAGCCCGCGCAGCAGGGTCTTTCCTGATCTTCTTCTCTTCCTCACCGACCATGAAGAACAAGCCATCAAGCGCTTTGTTCGTCACATAGTGGTCAAGATCGAGCGACTGCTTATCCATAAAGGGTATAGAATCATACTTGCCCATCATGGTCTTATAGCTGCGCGTTGCGCCGACTTCGTCCATCGAAGTAGAGACCACCGGCTTGAACGCAGTGTAGATCTTCTCTGACGTCTTTGACTTGAAAAATTCTGTTGCGGCAGTATCCCCGCCGTTCAGGATCTTCCTGGCATCGTCAAAGGTCATCTGCTTGATGGCATCGCCAAAGAAAGAGGCTGCCATGGGAGCTGCCTTTTCAGCAGCACGGTTCATGCTGAAAACAAAGTTATCAACCTCCTTCTGATATCCTACCTTCTTCATGACGTCCGCAACCTTCTGGATATTTTCAGGCATCAGGATCTTGATAGCTTTGTTGCCAAAATAGCCGTCAGTCCGGGAGACACTCTTGACCGCATTTTCGGTTCCGATCGACAGGGCCTCTTTCAGCCCTGACGCGACTGTGTTGTCGTCAGGCCCCTGGGAACGCGATGAGCCAGCCCCTTTGAACAGGCTGTCGAACATCCCTGCATGTGACAGAACTGCAAAACAGACAATAACAGCGAGAATCATCAGAACAATCTTTTTCATCTTCGTTCCTCCTTCATTTCAGTTCAGATGTGCAGTGGCCGCACTTGACCGCCTTTATCGGTATTGCAGAAAGGCAGAATGGACAATCTTTTGTCGTCGGCAGAACAGGAGGTTCTTCAGACTGCCTCTTCAGCCGATTGATGTTCTTGACAAGCAAAAAGATCGCGAAAGATACGATAAGAAAGCTGATAATAGTATTGATGAAGAGGCCGTAGTTCAAGGTAACAGCCCCGGCAGCCTTGGCATCGGCAAATGACAGATACGGGGCAGGTATTTTACCTTGCTTAAGCACAAGGTAAAGACCGGAAAAATCGACATTACCAAGAAGCACGCCGATCGGCGGCATAATGATATCATTTACCAGGGAAGTCACGATTGTTCCAAAGGCAGCACCAATGATGATACCGACAGCCATATCAACCACATTTCCTTTTACGGCAAACTCCTTGAATTCTTTAAACACGATGGCAATCCTCCTGTGATTGAATTTCCCGCGGCATGGGGCTTTCTTCATACACACCTTATGTTAACTAAATACTATCACAAGATCGGACAGGCTTATCAAATAAATGAAGGTTCAAAGACGGGTTGTTTCTGATGCAGCAGGGAAAAGATTAAATCAGAACTCGGATTTAAGTGCGCGGTTCATGAGGCTGAGCACAGCGGTTTCAGGATCCTTATCCTTGTAAAGCACCTCATGGACCTGCTCAACAATCGGCATTTCGATACCCATTTTCTGACCGAGTTCAAAGGCAGCAAGAGAAGTTGCAACACCTTCAGCAACACTCCGGGTGGAAGAGAGAATTTCCTTGAGTTTCATCCCTTTGCCAAGATTAACGCCCACTGTATAGTTTCTCGAAAGGGGACCTGTACAGGTAAGTACAAGATCACCAAGACCGCTCAGGCCTGAAAAGGTCATAGGATCAGCGCCCATTGCCTTGCCAAGCCGGGTTATCTCCACAAGACCGCGCGTTATAAGAGCTGCCCGTGCACTGTGGCCGAGGCCGAGGCCGTCGCAGAGCCCAGAGGCAATGGCTACGACATTCTTCAATGCTCCGCCAAGCTCAACGCCGATAACATCATTATGCGTGTATACACGGAAATATCCGGAGTTGAAGATCTCCTGCAGGAGGAGCCCGGTGTCCATGTCAGCGGCCGCAAGGGTAACTGCAGTGGGGAGTTTCCTGATCACCTCTTTTGCAAAACTCGGACCTGAAAGCGCAGCCACCTCCTTGCCTGTCACCTCATGCAGGATATCCGATACGGTCAGAAGTGTGCCCTGCTCTATTCCTTTGGATGCGCTGATAACGACCGCATCGCCGCTCAGATAGTTGACTGCTTCCTGAAAAACGGATCGGGTAAACTGCGTGGGAACGACACTCAGAACATAGCGAGACTTTTTTACAGCCTCTTCAAGGCTGCTCGTAGCCCTGAGGCCTGAAGGAAGGATCACTTCGGGCAGATAAACACTGTTGGTTCCTTTGGCAGTTATCTCATCTGCGACTTCTGCCTCCCGCGCCCAGAGCGAAACATCATACCCCTTTTCAACGAGCAGGCTCGCAAGCGTTGTTCCCCAACTCCCTGCGCCTATGACTGCAATATAGCTCATAATTTATGGCACCATGATACACGAAAAGGAGACGATATTGCACGATAGCAAACCCGTGAACTTGACTCCTTGTATCTCGTCATTTTTTCCCCTTTTCTATCTTTGCCCACGTATCTTTCAGTGTCACGATCCTGTTAAATACCAGCTTATCTTCTTCTGAGTCCTTGTCAACAGAAAAATATCCCATCCTCTCAAACTGGTATCTGCTTCCTGGAGCAGCGCCTGCAATGCCCGGCTCTATAACACAGAAATCGAGCACCTCAAGAGAATCCGGGTTAATATCTGTCAGGAAATCATTGCTCTCACTGCCCGGCACAGCTTTTGTAAAAAGTGTGCCATAAAGCCTGACCTCTGCCCTGAGCGCATGCTTTGCTGATACCCAGTGCAGGGTTGCCTTAACTTTTCTGTTGTCAGGCGCATCGCCGCCGCGGGTTGCCGGATCATACGAGCAGTGCAGCTCAATCACCTCGCCGGTCTTTTCATCCTTGATCACCTTTTCACAGGTAATAAAATATGCATATCTCAGTCTTACTTCCCTTCCCGGAGCAAGGCGGAAGAACTGCTTGGGCGGGTCCTCGCGAAAATCCTCCTGTTCAATATACAGCTCGCGGGAGAAAGGCACTTTCCTTGTGCCTGCATTCGGGTCCTCAGGGTTGTTTATGGCATCGAGTTCCTCTTCCTGCTCTTCAGGATAGTTCGTAATAACAACCTTGAGCGGACGCAGCACTGCCATAACGCGGGGAGCCCGTTTGTTCAGGTCTTCGCGTATGCAAAACTCCAGAAGCCCAAGATCAACCAGACTGTCTCTCTTCGCAACTCCTATGCGCTCACAGAAGTTTCTGATCGATTCAGGTGTATAGCCTTTCCTTCTGATTCCGGAGATAGTAGGCATGCGAGGATCATCCCAGCCCTTCACATGGCCCTCATTGACCAGTTGAATGAGCTTCCTCTTGCTCAATATGGTATAGCCGAGATTGAGACGCGCAAACTCTATCTGCTGAGGCAGGGGCCGCTTTATTAGTCCGCCCTCAGCGAGTCGCTCAAGTAGCCAGTCGTAAAAGGGCCGCTGATCTTCAAATTCAAGCGTACAAATAGAATGGGTGATATTTTCTATTGCATCTTCAATCGGATGAGCGTACGTGTACATCGGGTAGATGCACCACTTGTTGCCTGTCCGATGGTGCTCAGCATGTTTAATACGGTAGATTGCAGGATCACGCAAATTTATATTGGGTGAGGCCATATCGATCTTTGCGCGCAGCACCATAGAGCCGTCAGGGTGTCGGCCCTCGCGCATTTCGCGGAACAGACGAAGGTTATCGTCTGCAGAGCGATCCCGAAACAAAGAGTTCTTTCCCGGAGATGTCAAGGTCCCCCTGCTCTCCCTCATCTCATCAGCAGACTGGGTGTCAACGTAGGCATGGCCTGCTGAGATAAGATATTCAGCTGCTCTATACATGAAATCAAAGTAGTCGCTGGCATAAAGCGGTTCAGGCCCGAAATCAAAGCCAAGCCATTTGACCGAGTCGATGATGGAGTTAACATACTGCTGCTCTTCTTTTTCAGGGTTAGTGTCGTCAAAACGAAGATTACATCTGCCGCCATATTCCTGCGCTATGCCGAAGTTCAGACAGATGGATTTTGCATGGCCCATATGCAGGTATCCATTCGGCTCCGGAGGAAAACGCGTATGGACCCGCTTTTCATGCCTGCCGGTCTTTTGGTCTTCAATGATAATCTCGCGTATAAAATCAGATGATTTGGGGGTTTCGTCAGTCATGTTTCATATCCCTTTGTATGCTGCAAAGCTCAAGCCTGCCTCACGAACAGGCAGTTACTCAGAAGTTCAAAAGTATTACCTCTTACTTTGTCATTCCTGCAAGCAAAGCGCGTCAGGAATCCTTCTGAAAACAAAGAAAGATTCCGGACAAGCCGGAATGACAGAATAAGCAGAGGTGTCGCTTTACTTTAAATCTCCTTAATAATTCTACCTTATTCCTCCAGATTGTTGCACCGTGAAATAGTACCAGAGTATTATAAACATATGGGCTTTTTCAGATACAGGCATTGCAGGTTTATGCGCCTTAATCAGCGGTTTTCATCTCTGCTCTACTCAAGAAAAGATTTTTCGAAACATTTTCTTGCATGCCTGCTCCTGTTTTCACTGCTCTATGGCTCTGGCAATGCCCAGGCGCCGCACCAACCGTCCAATTATGACGCCAATAGGGCAAAACTTCTGTCTTACCTCATTCGCAACAGCCTTGAAATTAATCACTTCGCGCACAAGAAAATTGACGACACTGTCTCGGAGGCAGCTTTCGGTCTTTATCTAAAACAACTCGATTATCAGAAAAGAATTCTGCTGATGGAGGATGTTGTCATTCTGAGGAAATATTCAAGGCTCATAGATGATGAAATAAACTCAGGCGAACTTGAGCTGCCGGTAAGAGGGTCGGCAATCCTCTCTGCAAGGGCAGCTGTTGTTCACGAAATGGTCAAGAAAATCCTTTCAGAGGATTTTGATTTTTCGACGAAGGAGTTTATTGAAACCGACGTCGAGAAGACAGAATACTGCAAAAACGATCAGGAATTACGGGAGCGCTGGAGAAAGATACTGAAATACGAAATCTTGCAGCAGTATCTGAATAAGACCGAAGAGCATGCAGATACTGCAGAGAAGGCGCCGACGTCCGGGGACCGGCCAACAGTAGGCCGGACGGAGCCGCCAACAGTAGGCCGGACGGAGCCGCCAACAGTTGGTGCTCAGGCAACGGAGCAGAAGAAGGACAAAAAGCCGTCCGAGGATAAAGATCTCATGAAATCGGCCCGTGACAAGGTCTTGAAAACCTATGACTTCTTTTTCTTAAGAATAAGCCGGGAAAAGGAAGCCGAGCACTATGATCGCTTTTTTAGCGCTTTGACTCACGCCTTCGATCCTCATACAGACTATATGCCGCCGTCAAACAAGGAGGATTTCGATATCAGCATGCGCGGTTCTCTCGAAGGGATAGGCGCTACGCTCAAGGAGGATGAAGGTCAGATAAAGGTCGTAGCCGTAATAGCCGGCAGCCCTGCCTCGCGACAGGGGCAGCTTCAGGCCGAAGACATTATCCTCAGAGTCGGCGAGGGGAACAGCGAGTCCGTAAACATTAGCGGCATGAGAGTTCAGGACGCGGTCAAACTTATCAGAGGGAATAAAGGGACTGAGGTACGCCTTACGATAAAAAAACCGGATGATAACATATTGATCATACGGATTGTACGTGATGTTATTCAGATTGAGGAGACGTTTGTTAAAAATGCGGTGATTAAGGACAGAGAGACAGGCGATGCATTCGGCTATGTCAAGATTCCTTCCTTTTACCGCGATTTTGAGGGAACAAGCAACGGGCACAAAGGACGAAATGTCACGGACGATACCAGGACTGCGCTCACGGATGTTAAGTCTCAAAACATCAAGGGTCTGATTCTCGACCTCAGAAATAACGGGGGCGGCGCGTTGACCGATGCTGTAAAAATAGCCGGCCTGTTCATTAAAACAGGTCCTGTTGTCCAGGTAAAAAGCAGTAATACTATGATAACGACCTTGTCAGACGATCAGCCGGAAATTCTGTATGACGGACCTGTGGTAATTCTGGTCAACACTATCAGCGCCTCCGCCTCTGAAATATTAGCCGGCGCGCTTCAAAATTATGGCCGGGCGGTTATTGTGGGAGGAGTGCATACTCACGGCAAAGGAACCGTCCAGACAATCCAGGATCTCAACAACCATATCCCGTTCAAAAACATAGAAGCATACAAACCCCTCGGCGCCCTCAAACTTACGATCCAGAAGTTTTATCGCATAAATGGCGATTCCACTCAGTATCGCGGCGTGCTCCCGGACATCGTGCTGCCGGACGTAATGAGCGGCCTCAAGACCGGTGAGCAATATCTCGACTTTGCCTTGCCGTGGGACACGGTCAAGCCGGTTCCCTATGCGCCATGGCAAAAATGCAGGCCAAATACGTCAGTTCTGCGTGAGAAAAGCCGCACTAGGGTCAGTTCGGACCAGCAATTTATCGACATGGAGAAACAGGCAGCACTCTTTGCAGATAGAAAGAAGAACTCGCTCAGGTCCCTGAACATAGAGGATGTGCGCAAAGAAATCGAGGAATCACGCAGACTTAAGGAAAATGATCTCAAGGCACCTCAGCACCAGCCCAAGCCCGACAACAAAGCCAAAACGCCTGAGGAAAAAAGGGACGAATTCCTCAAGGCTGTCTCTGCCGATACATATGTAAAAGAAGCGATGTCAGTCATCAGAGACATAACAACTGCCGACCCTTCCTGCCTGGCGATCACGGCGAACTGATTTCACCACAATGTCCATGATTGAGAGAAGAAAATCTCACACTCCTTAGCTGGGGATCACAGATAACAATGAAGAAGAAGCATCTGAACAGGAAAAAATGTCCTTAAGGAAATTCTTTCCACCCCTGCAGTGGTGGCATAGGGTCAGCCGTCGCAGCATGCGCGCTGACCTTATCGCAGGAATAACCGGTGCTGTTATAGTTCTTCCGCAGGGAGTGGCCTTTGCGATCATAGCAGGTCTGCCTCCTCAATACGGTCTTTATTCCGCAATAATTCCTGCAATTATAGCCGCTATATTTGGATCATCCCGTCACCTCATTTCCGGCCCTACAACAGCAATATCTATTGTGGTCTTCACCGCTCTCAGCCCCATGGCGACCCCATCAAGCTCTGAATATATTCAGCTGGCATTGACCCTGACCTTCCTCGCCGGCCTTTTCCAATTAGCGCTTGGCGTTGCCCGTCTCGGCGCCTTGGTGAATTTTGTGTCTCACTCTGTGATTGTCGGATTCACTGCAGGGGCTTCAATACTCATTGCAACAAGCCAGCTAAGCAATATCCTCGGCATTACAGCAGCAAAAAAACACTCCTTCATCCATGTCTGGGCAGATATCCTCTCGAATCTTTCCGAGACCAATCTCTATGCACTATCCATAGGTCTTACTACCTTGATTATCGCCGTAGTTCTTAAAATGCTGAGGCCCAGGTGGCCGGGCATGCTTATAGCAATGATAGCAGGCAGTGTCATAGCACTGCTCATGAACGGCAGCGAGCACGGAATCAGGCTCGTAGGATCTCTTCCTGCTCATCTTCCGCCCCTGTCTCATCCTGACATTACGGCTGCTTCATTGCGCAGGCTTGCGCCTACTGCATTGGCTGTTGCCATGCTCGGGCTTACAGAAGCAGTCTCGATCGCCCGCTCTATTGCAGCAAAGTCTGAGCAGCGCATTGACAGCAATCAGGAATTCATCGGTCAGGGACTTTCCAATATCATTGGGAGCTTCTTTTCGAGCTATGCGTCATCCGGATCGTTCACCCGCACAGGCGTGAACTATGAATCCGGCGCGCAGACTCCTTTGGCCGCTGCCTTTGCCGCCATAACGCTGACCGGCGTATTACTGCTCATCGCCCCTCTAACAGCCTATCTTCCGATACCCGCCATGGCCGGCATCCTGTTTTTGGTCGCATATAGTCTTGTTGACACACACCATATCGCGTCTATTGTAAGGACAAGCAAGCCGGAGGCTGGCATACTCATCGCGACCTTTCTCGCCACATTATTTGTGGAGCTTGAATTCGCCATCTATGTGGGGGTACTTCTTTCGCTGCTGCTCTATCTTAACCGGACATCTCATCCGACCTTTGTGACACTTGCCCCTGACCCGGAGAGCACTAAAAAGACTTTCATAAATGTGCGGAAAAAGTCTCTGCCCGAATGTCCGCAGCTCAAAATAATCAGGATTGACGGTTCACTCTTTTTCGGTGCAGTAAATCACGTAGCAGAGCAGTTGGACCAGATAACAAGAAAATATCCGGAACAGGCGCACATCCTGATCGAAGGAAGCGGGATAAACTTCATCGATGTAGCAGGATGTCAGACCCTCAATCAGGAGGCCCATCGTCTGCGTGTCAACGGAAGACAGTTATATCTCTGTTCGCTCAAGGGCGAGGTAATAGACGTCATGCAACGCGGAGGCTGCAACAAGAACATTGGAGAAGAGAACGTTTTCTTCTCAAAAAACGCTGCAATACGACGTATTGTGCCCAAACTGGACCCTGAACGGTGCCGGCGCTGTAAGGTGCGGATCTTCCATGAATGTGCAGATATGCCTGGAGCATGAACTCCGTTATAAATAACTGGGATTGTCGTCACTCTGGCATATAAGCCAGATATTGGTTGCAATGTTACAGCATGTTTCAGCTGCAAGGACTCAGATTTGAGATTGGCCCCCTGTATCCCTTTTGCATTTAGCAGACCTTTTATAAAAGAAGATGACGTCCTTATCTATAAAATCAATCTCTGCCTGCCATCTGCACGCGAGCCAGCACAATGTAGGTTTTGAATAAAAACATACATGCGTTGGATCATTTTTATAATGCCAGGAATAAAAAGCCTCCCTGTTTAAAACAAGTTTTGTCATTATCCCTAATGTTCCTCCTCTCTTTAAACATCTCCACAATCTATCCAACTCTTTCTGCGGATGATGTAAATGCTCTAACACCTCTGTGGCTGTAATAAAATCGTATTTTTTTTGAAATACAGACATATTTTGTGCATAAAAATAGTCATAAATAGATACCTTATGTCCAGCTTCCTGAAACATGACAGAAAGCGTTGGACCAGGCCCGGAACCAAAATCCAGGCCGCAGCTTCCAGGCAATAGCATTTTTTGCATTGGAAGAAATGTGCGGTCTAAAAATGTTCTATAGTTTTGATCTTCCGGGCTATTCTGATGAATATCATATCGTTGCTTCTCTTCCTGTTCGGCCAAGAAATACGCCGCTGGTACAAAAACTAAATAACACTCACCACACCATAAATATTTTCGCTGTTTGTCAGAATAATACCTATGAACATCTGCAGATTTGCATAATGGGCACTTTTCGCTGTTTAGAGCTATCTTATTCTCCCACTCTTGATTCACAACATCTCTTTTACTTATATCAGTTTCACATAAATGGCGCTGAGCGGCTGTGACGGAGGCGGGAAGCCTGCAGGAAGCAACAAACAGCGCTGCATACATCGAGCAATCCGGGCCGCGACAACGCTCAGCCTATTTTTTCTGCGCGAGCGAGACAGCAGCGGAGATGGCAGATGGATTATATCCGCGGATAATGGTCCCTTCCACGTCAATCAAAGGGACTGCCTTGCTTCCGCCGCTCTTGGCAAGCATCTCTGCATTTCTGGCCTTACTGCTTTCTATGTCATACTCGACAAACCTGACACCAGGCAGGGTACCGATGAAGTCACGCGCCTTTTTACAGTACGGACACCATGAGGTAACATATATGATTATGCTCACATCCCGAGGAGGCCTGCTTTCAGTTCGGCTCTCTACACTTCGGCCCTCTGCGCTCCGGATCTCGGTATCCTGGACAGGACGGTCAATTCTCTGCTGGGGCAGCTTCTTTTCCTTTGCATCCGAACCGCTCGGCGGCGCATCACCATAAACAATCTTGCCGTTGCTGTCCTTCCATTGATAGATCTCGGCAGAGACAATTGTCATCGGTATCATAACGATAAAGAATAACGAAATTACTGACAGGCCGGCTGTTCTTCCCATATCCCCTCCATAACTTCGGAAACGAAAGATACTATCCTATTAACGTTAAGGCCTTATCTAACCTCTTCAGCGACTTCTCTTTTCCTAACACTTCCAGCACCTCATAGATACCCGGACTTTCCGTGCCGCCGGTCATAGCCACGCGCACCGGCTGTGCAAGGGCGCCGAGTTTCACGCCATGCTTTTCAACAATGCCCTTAAAGACCGGCTCGAGCCCTGCATGGGAGAAATCTGCATGCAATGCAAGCGTATCTTTCAGGTCTTTGAGCAGCGGCAGGCTCTTTTCGCTGAGGAACTTTTCTTTCGCCTTCTCGTCAAAGGTCACATCCTCAACAATGTAGTAACGAAGTGATTTTGCAAGCTCGACCAGGGTCTTTGCCCTCTCCTGCAAAGTCTTCGCTGCACGGGCAAGCCATGCCATATCCAGCGCCTGTCCTTCAGAAATGATATTCTCCTT
Source organism: uncultured Nitrospirota bacterium (assembly GCA_947085015.1). Classification (GTDB taxonomy): domain Bacteria; phylum Nitrospirota; class Thermodesulfovibrionia; order Thermodesulfovibrionales; family UBA6898; genus UBA6898. The sequence continues at coordinate 19,701 of CAMTUV010000036.1, read as the reverse complement.
TACCAGAAAAGGTATCACAAGTTCAGCAAGCTTCTCAGGAGCAGCAGCCATGATATAGTGCTGGTTCAGCCAGAGCAGTTTTTCGGGATTGAAAACTGCTGCAGCATTGCCGACATTTTCAAATGAAAAATAACTGATCAGTTCGCCACGGCTGAAGACCTCCTGATCGCCGTGTGACCAGCCGAGGCGCACCAGATAGTTAACCAGTGCCTCAGGCAGGTACCCCATCTCATAATAAGCCATGACCGATGTTGCTCCATGGCGTTTTGAAAGGCGGGCCTTGTCAGCGCCGAGTATCATCGGCAGATGCGCAAACTTTGGGGTCTCATATCCGAGTGCCTTGTAGATATGGATCTGTTTGGGAGTGTTGTTCAGGTGGTCGTCGCCGCGTATGACATGGGTAATGCGCATGTCAACGTCATCCACGACAACCGTAAAATTATATGTAGGCGTGTTGTCAGAGCGAAGGATGATCAGATCATCAAGCTGGCTGTTCTCAAAGACCACGCTGCCTCTGATAAGATCGTCAACAATTGTCTCTCCCTGATGCGGGGTCTTGAACCGAACAACAGAGAGGCGGCCGGGGACCGGCTCCTTAAGGTCTCTGCATCTGCCGTCGTACTTCTGCGGCTTGCCCTGCGCTATTGCAAGATGCCTGCGCTGCTCAAGTTCTTCTGATGAACAGTAGCAGTGATATGCCTTGCCCTCCTGAACCAGCTTTTCGACATAGCTCCTGTACACATCGAACCGGTCTGTCTGTCTGAACGGGCCTTCCTGCCAGTCAAGATTAAGCCACTTCATGCCCTCAATGATCGCCTCTATGTATTCATCTGTAGAGCGGCTTCTGTCCGTGTCCTCGATCCTCAGGATAAAGGTCCCGCCATGATGCCGGGCATAAAGCCAATTGAACAGAGCAGTACGTGCCCCACCGATATGAAGATGCCCTGTCGGACTGGGTGCAAAACGAACTCTGATAGTGTCAGTCAAAATAACCTCCTGAGCCTGATAATGCGTTTTGTATTTCTATCTTCACATACTAACGAAGGCCATACGTAAGGATCCATGATTTGTCATTCCCGCAAGCGAAGCGCGTCGGGAATCCTTCTGAAAACAAAGAAAGATTCCGGACAAGCCGGAATGACAGAAGATGGTCGAAGTGTCGCTTTGCTTTCGGCCTCAATCATATTCCCGGCGACCTTCTCCCTAATACATTAAAACTTCCCCTGTACTATACCAAGTCTCACAAACTTTTTCGTCTGATCCGTAACCTTGAAGCGCTCGTCCCCCCTGTAGCCGGCAATCCATGCGATATCCTCACCGGAAACAACAACAGGGACACTGTCGCGCTCATCGCGCGGAACCTTCATATCCACAAGAAAATCCTGAAGTTTCTTCTTCCTGCCGAATCCCAGGGGATAGAAATAGTCTCCCGGTTTTCGAGGCCTCACCGTAAGCGGGAGCTTCATCTTCTCTGCATCAAGAAGGACTGATACTTTTCCATCGCCGAACTGTACGGATTTCTCTTCCACCTCAGCAGTCACCACATGCCCGGCCCCCACAATAACAGCCTTGCCGGGCAGATCAAGCGTATACTCTGCAATACGCACCGGTTCTTCGGAAGTAATGACAAGAAGAGCGTAGTCCTTTATAACCCGTATGTTCCTGGGCAGCACGAGTCGGTCTCCGTTCTTCCCGTTCTTGATAAGAGCGATGATATCCTCAATATGAGCAAAGCCTATGCCTCTCAGGCCTTCTGTCTCGCTGATTGCACGCCTGAGCACCCTCCTGAGAATAACCGTTTCCATTGCTTCCATAGGCGACAAAAAGAGCTCGATCCTCTTTTGGGACTTCCTGCTGATAAGTTTCATCAACGTCTTTGTAACGATGATCCCGAAATAGCGCTCTTCTTCCCGCAGGATCTCCATGGTATGGGTGAGAGACTGCAGCAGGTTCGGATTCGCCTGCTTAAGCATTGGCATGAGCCTCAGCCTGACCATGTTTCTGAAATAGTTTTCTTTGAGATTGGAGGAATCCATAACCGGGACAATGTTCCTGATCTCAAGGAACCTCTCGATCTCTTCCCGTCCGATCTCCAGAAGCGGTCGTATGATGTTGTCCCGTTTCATTGGAATGCCGGAAAGTCCTGAAGGCCCTGCACCCCTGACGAGCCGCATCAACAGGGTTTCTGCCTGGTCATCAGCATTGTGGGCAAGTGCCACCTTGTTCGCCTGTATTTCAGCTGCTGCTTTCCCAAAGACCTGATACCTGAGTTCTCTCGCAGCTTCCTGCTTATTCATCCGGTATTCTTTAGCAAAAGAGATTACATCAATCGACTCAACCGTGAATGGAATCCCAAGACCTTCGCAGAACTTGCGGCAGAACGCTATCTCTGTTGGTATCTCAGCAGGTCTGAGGTTATGGTTAATGTAAAGGGCGTGTATCTGCAGCTGATAGTTCTCTTTAAGTGCATGCAGCAGATACAGAAGGCAGGTGGAATCAGGGCCGCCTGAAAAACCGACAACAACAGAGTCGCCCTCTGAAATAAGACTATTCCTGCCGATAGTCTGTTGAGCTTTTTCTATCAGGTCGTCTGCTTTCATGCTGTCTTTATCGGTCTCTTTCATAACAGGGGCTAATTGTATTATGATACAAAATATTCCATACAACCGGCCAGAACTATATGAGCCTAAGGCGTCTACAGTTGTCGGCTCCGTCTCCCGAAAGCTTTCGGGATTGGCTTTAAACAAAGGATATGAAAACACCTTCCGTAAATAATAAGGGCATTGCCAAACAGAGCGATACTTCGAAGTTATCTTCTGTTAAACAGACCCGAACGCTCAGCAAGGCATATGGAGATACAGTCTCCATATGTATCAATACTGACTGTATTCTCAGAAAAAAGGCAGGCGGATGTCTTGGGTTTGAAGGCTGTCCAGGCTTTAAAGCCCGTTAATCTTCCTGCAGCGCCAGGATCTTATTCATTCCTTCGGCAGCTGCTGCCTGGGAAGGATTAATCCTGAGCGCTTTATCAAAGGTATTCTTCGCCCTGGTCATGAAGCCAAGTTTCAGATAGATATGACCAAGCTCTGCAAAATAATCAGCATTGTAAGGAGAAAGGTGAAGGGCTTTGCGTATCGATGCCTCGGCATCCTTGATCTTCTTGTTCCTGAGCAGCGTGATGCCGTAATAGTAATGATAATCAGGCACTGATTCATCGAGGTACACTGCCTGGCCAAAAAAGGTCATGGCATTCTCAAAGTCCTGATTACCCAGGCTTTCCCGTCCCTGCCGGTATCTCCCCTGCGCCATAGTCTTGTTGTTCGTATCCGGAGATTTCTGATGAGTGCCAGAGGCCTGCGGCTGTTGTTGGCTGATATTGCCGGCACTTGAAAGCACCCGGTATGCCTCATTGATATAGGCAAAAATAACATTGAGCTTTTCCCTCAACACCTCGTCCTGAACAAGAAGAATATATCTGTCCGGATGGTATTCCTTTGCCATAGAATGATAAGCACGTTTGATCTCTGGAGATGTGGCACCCGGCTGCAGGCCGAGCACCCCCTGGTAACCAAGTGTCTTGTGATCGCGGCAAAGCTTATCGATCCTGTCAGCAAGTTCAGGGTCAAAGGCCTTTCCCTCCGGTACAGTCTCCTGCGCCTGAGGCCTTTCCTCCACCGGCCGCTCTGTATCTACCTCAAGCAACTGGGCGTTAAAGAGTGCATAGACCGATCTGAGGGTATCTTCCTCCTTCAGCGGAGATGCCTTGAGGATCTCGCTCAGCGAAGTTTTCCCGTTGATCAGCGAAAGAATCGCCTTGTCCTGCGGCTCAAGCTCAATGCGATCAAGAATACTGCGAGTTTCATATGAGATGGATATCGTGGCAGGGTGTACAAGATATCTTTTTTTAAAAGCGTCGATACATTCTGTCTTCCTGGAACCTCGATACAACAGATCGTTTATGTTCAGTTTCATTATGACGATCTCATCTTTTGGCAGCGCCTCTTCCCTGAACAGGAACTTCGCATCCTCGACATCGCAGAGGTTCATGATAACCGACTCAACTCTCTGATGCACTGCCTGAACAAGCTCCTGAGGCGTGAGATAGCGCATTTCCACAAGAATTGCACCCTGACTCTTACCTGTCTCCTCTGCACGTGACAGGGTGCTCTGATACTGTTGGGACGAGATCTTGCCTGATGCAAGAAGCATGGCGCCGAGCTGATCCTGTTCGTGGTCAGATGACGAAAAGACCATTTCTCCATTCTCAAAGTATATCTTCTTGAGCGACTGCCCTGATTCGATATGCAGGACCCCTGTTTTGCGGGCCCGGTGTATGCCGAGCAGAAGGTCTGAAAGCTGGTAATGGGCCAGTATGCCTTCGAGCGGCCCCATCCTGCTGACGCCGATCTTAAGACCGGCAAACATCTCCCTTTTCCAGATGATCCTTCCCGGAGCATCGAGGTTGATGTCCCTGATCTTCAGGTCCAGGATCTGGGAATTAAGGTCTGACTTGCCCTTGATAAACACGGCCATGCCGCTGGGAGACAAATTCGTCACAACAGCCGGAACAGCCGCCCCATTAATTACAAAATCAAAGGCAAGATCAAGCTTTCTTCTGGGGAATGCTCTTTTGTTTATTACATCTTTCATGAAATCCGGCTACTCGCCCTGCCTGTTGATCTGCTGATTTTCAGGAAAGACCAGGGTCATGACCTGGCCGCGGCTCCCCGGTGAGCCGATATCCCTGCCATCAAGGTTCAGTCTGATGCCGCCTGCATTGCCGAGTTTGAGCACAGCTTTGTCCGTAAACTGCCACATCCGTGTCATGCCCGGCCTGAGCAGAATCTCTTCATATTTGCCATTTGAAAACTTTATGTGCATCCAGGTCAGATCATTTGCAATAATCTCAAGACTGTGCTCTCCTGCCTTCTGTGGCTTCTGAGCACCTGCCGATTGGCTGCTCACAGCCGGCAACACTGCCTGAGGCTGTGACAGGACAGCTTCGTTCACAGGGAGAGACTGCGGTCTCTCTGTCTCGACCGGCTGAACCTGTTGGGCGGGCTGGGCTGCCATTTTTTTCTCAGGCTCTGTTCTTCCCTTTCTCAGAATGACTACGCCAAGAATAAGAAGAATAAGCACCAGTGCAGGGATCACGTAGTAATAAAAGGGCATCTTCCTTCTCGAAGATGCTATAGGAAAAATAGTCGATGGTTTGGGCTGGGCTAAATGCCCTGTATAAAAGGCAATAATAGGCTCAGGATCAATATGAAGATACGTCGCGTAACAACGGATATAGCCTATGGTATATACGGCAACGGGAAGCTTTTCAAAGAGATTCTCTTCAATTGACGCAAGATAGTCTTCCTTGATCTTCAGAAGATCTGCCGTTTTCTTCAGGTCAAGCCCCAGCTCTTCCCGTCTTCTTTTAAGAAGTTCGCCAGCCACACCCTCTCCTTGCACGAATATTAAAGTTTTTTATTATCCTCTAATTAAAATTCTTTATGCAAGTTTTGTGTTTTTGAAGAATGTACAGGTAAGCTGACACACTAAAAAACTCCCCGCACCAGGAACATAACTCCCCCATCCCCCTCTTACCTCAAGAGGGGGCAATATTCCTCCCCTTACCTTAAGGGGAGGTGAGGAGGGGTTATGATTCTTCTACGCTTCACTGAAGAAGGACGATGGTAAACCATTTGTGGTAGCATAGTTTACAATGAATCGCATCGTAATAACAGGCATAGGAGCCGTAACGCCGATGGGCAACACATTTCAGGTCTCCTGGAAAGCTGCCTGCAGTCAGAGATCAGGCATTACGCCTGTCACGCGCTTCAGCACCTCAGGCACGCCCTGGAAAGTATGCGGCGAACTGAAGCGCTTTGACCCTTTACCGTATCTCAGCGCAAAGGAAACGCGAAGGCTTGACCCTTTTGCACAATATGCAGTGGGAGCAGCATTCATGGCTGCGGAAGATGCCGGACTGATAGAGCAGGCAATGGGCGAGGAGCAGAGCGCGGGAGACAGCAATCCGCAGGAACAGAACGACTATCTGAATTCAGGGGGAGTGATCGTTGGGTCGAGCAGGGGAGGCATCGGGACATTAGAAAAAGCTTTCAGCCTTCAGCGCTCAGCAGACAGCACTCAGCGAAAAATCCGTTTATCTCCGTATCTCATGCCCTCAACAACCATAAGTATGGCAGCCTCTTATACTGCTCAAAAACTTGGTCTGAGAGGATACTGCCTCGGCATCTCTAACGCCTGCAGTTCAGGCACAAATGCGATCGGTGAGGCTTACCGACTGATCAGGGCCGGCTTCACAGGGCCTGTCTTTGCAGGAGGCACTGATGCGCCGGTCTGTCTGACCTGCCTGGAAGGATACGGAAATGCCGGAGCTTTATCGAAAATCCCTGATCAGACTGCAAGCAGGCCCTTTGACAGGCATCGGGATGGCTTTGTGCTTTCTGAGGGCGCATGCGTTATTGTTTTGGAGGAATATCAAGCAGCGCTAAAACGGGGGGCAATAATCTATGCTGAGATCATCGGGTACGGCAACTCAGTCGATGCCTTTCATCAGACACGGCCGCTTGCCGAAGGAGAGGCAAGAGCAATGAACAGTGCCTTGACCTCAGCTGGGATTATGTCTGACAATGTGGATCTGATAAGCAGCCACGGGACATCAACCCCTGTCGGAGACATAGCCGAATGCCGGGCGATCCATCAGGTTTTTGGAAAAAGAGCTGCCCGCATTCCGGTGACCGCCATGAAATCCATGACCGGTCACATGTTAGCCGCCTCAGGCGCTTTCGAAGCAGCATGCACTGCCATGGCAATCCGTCAGAGCACTCTATTGCCAACGATTAACCTTCATGAGCAGGACGAAAATATAGATCTTTCGATCGTCAGGGAGACAACTACTGCAGACATCAGTACCGCTATGGTGAACTCCTTTGGTTTCGGCGGAGTAAATGCTGTTCTGGTGCTGAAGAAGATTAATTGATCGCGCTGAAGCTGCTGTTTGAGCCTGTTGTATCTGTGTCCCCGTTTATTTATTTTTAAAAAGCCGTAATTATCCTTAATGCTAATTCCCTGCTGTCAGATTAACTACCATATCAGTCACAAATCTTTTGAATGACTCATTCTGAACGAACTGTTTGTAAAACTCGGTGTCGTCTTTCAGCAAAGGGCCGACCACGCGCATTAGAGCGGCATCCAACTCGATTCGCGCAGCGTTCGGTGTGTTCTTCTTTGCATTTAGGTATCGCAGATGCGTTTTATATCTTCTTCGGAGAGTTCGCAGTTTTTCTTGCCAAGATTCTTGCGCAGGGGTTTGTACCACTGAGTAGCATCTATAAGCTGCACCTTGCCTTTGCGATGTTCAGGCTTCCGGTTCGTGAGCACCCATATATATGTTGCAATGCCGGTATTGCAGAAAAGGTTCAGCGGAAGAGCGACAATCGTCTCAAGCCAATCGTTTTCGATAATCCAGCGGCGGATGTTACTTTCGCCCTGCCCTGCGTCACCGGTAAAAAGTGAGGAACCGTTGTGAACTTCTGCAATGCGGCTGCCAAGCGGCGTCCGGTGGTTCATCTTACTGACCATATTTGCGAGAAAGAGCATCTGGCCATCACTGGAGCGGGTGACAAGGGAGTAGTCTATCTCGTCGTTGTGAGTGATCTTGAAGCGCGGATCGCGCATGCCATCTTTACCGCCCATGGCTTCGAGGTCTTTTTTTCAGCTCTTGCCGTAAGGGGGATTAGAGAGCATAAAGTCAAACTCCTGCGCCGGGAATGCGTCATGTGAGAGTGTAGACCATTCGGCTCCGCCGATAATGTGGTCAGCGTTCTCGCCTTCACCCTTCAGTAGCATGTCAGCCTTGCATATTGCATAGGTCTCAGGATTGATCTCTTGACCATAGAGATGCGTAATAACCTGCTTGCCGTGCTTGACTGCAAGGCTTTGAAAAGTTTCCTCCCCCTTGGTCAACATGCCGCCGGTTCCGCATACGCCATCATAGAACAGGTAAGAGCCTGACTGTATCTTGTCGGCGATGGGCAGAAAGATAAGGTTTGCCATCAGTTTCACCGCGTCACGCGGGGTCCAGTGCTCGCCAGCCTCCTCATTGTTCTCTTCATTGAACTTTCGTACAAGCTCCTCGAAGACAGTGCCCATGGAGTGGTTATCCATGGCCGGGTGCTTTACCGAGCCGTCGTTATTCAGCACAGGATTAGGGCTAAGGTTGATATCCGGGTCAAGAAACTTTTCGATCAGCGTGCCGAGGGAGTCTGACTTCGAAAGTGTAGAGATCTGGTTGCGAAATTTGAAGTTTTCAAGGATGTCCTGAACATTGGGAGAGAAGCCGTCGAGGTAGGCTTCAAAGTCGGCCTTGAGCTGCTGTTGGCTACCACGGGATTTCAGATCCCGAAGTGTAAACTTTGAGGTATTGTAAAACGCCTGTCCAGCTGCCTGACAAAGCGCGGCTCGTTGCTCGGTGATACCGGCCTTGTCGAGCATCTCCTTTGTTTCGAGCACTGCCTTTTTCGTTGGCTCCAGCACTGCATCGAGCCGGCGCAATACGCACATCGGCAAAATAACATCTGGGTATTTGCCACGCTTGAACAGGTCACGGAGCACATCGTCTGCGATGCCCCATATGAAGGAAACGATTTTGTTATGTGCAGCCTGGTCCATGTCAGCTTAGTTTTCCTTTGATTTTACTTTGGATAATAGCATATTGGCCAACCACTGAGAAGCAAAATAGCCTTATTGATCAAGGGAAATGTATGCTGCGCTGGTGCTGAAGAAAACTGATTGATTTCACAGACAGGCAATATCGGCTATAATGGTTTCTCGTAAATCCGGTATTTCTTATAGAGCTGCCCGCCGGCCATCTCCACAATCCGCTGTACAGGAATATTGTCTTCAAGTATCCAGGAGAACTCAACCCGCTGGTAATTTCCCTTCAGCATGGCAGGGTAGACCTCCCGCAAAAGGACAGCATCAACTCCCTTATTCCTGAATTCACGGGTTATGCCGAGCATAAGCAGCCTGAGCCCCCTTATCTTCCTCGAATAATACAGCGCCTTAAGAATGCTAAGCGGGTTCAGACTACCCTTTATTTGCTTAAGAACAACGTTGAAGTCAGGCACCATGCCAAGGAACCCTACGGGCTTGCCCTCATGTTCAGCGATCAATGTAAGTTCAGGCACCACGATCTGCCGGAGCCGCTCGCCGAGATACAACAGCTCCTCATCCGTAAGCGGGATAAACCCCCAGTTCTTCTCCCACGCCGCGTTGTACACCACTTTAAAAACCATCATCTCAGCGGCAAATTTTCTTTTATCAATCGGCCGCACCTTGATCCCGCGCTTTTCAGCTATGGCCGCAACCCGCAGAACCTTCTCAGGAGGTGCCTCCTGAATATCGTAGATGTAGGCATAGAGGTCTTTCGCCTTTCTCATTCCGCAATGTTCCATGAGGTCGTTGTAATACGGAGGGTTATACGGCGTCATGATCATGGGATGTTCGTCATATCCGTCGGTAAGAAAACCGCACTCTTCATTCGTCGAAAAGTTCATCGGTCCTCTCATGTCCTTCATTCCTGCGGCTTTGAGATCAGCAGATACAACATCGAGAAGGGCTTTGGCAACATCACAGTCGTTCTCAGACTCAAAGAAGCCGAAAAATCCTGCATCCTCCTGCTGAAATTCCCTGTGACGATCGTTGATAATGGAACAGATCCTGCCGACGATCCTGCCATCTTTTTCTGCCAAAAAGTATTTGACAGTAGCATGCATAAAAAAAGGGTTCTTTTGCGAAAACTGGTCCCGCAGCTCTTTTCTAAGTTGAGGAACATAATGAGGGTACTTCTTGTAAAGCGAAAATGGCAGTTCTATGAAACGATCAAGGTCTGTTGCAGCCTTGACTTCGAAAATGTGCAAGGTTCAGCCGATCAGGCCGAGGGCCTTTCCAACCTTGGCAAAAGCAGTCAGCACCCTGTCGAGTTGTTCTTCGGTGTGGGTCGCCATATAGCTTGTCCTTATGAGCGCGTGACCCTCAGGAACTGCAGGGCTTATGGCAACATTTACAAATACCCCTTCTTCCTGAAGCATCATCGCAGCCTTGAAGGCTATCTCATTTTCACCGACAATGACAGGTATTATTGGTGTCTCGCTCGCGCCTGTCTCAAACCCAAGGTCACGGAATCCTTTCAGCATTTTGTTGGTGTTCTTCCAGAGCTGATCGATCCTCTCAGGCTCGCTTTCGATGATATCGAGAGCAGCGCTCACTGCAGCAACTGAGGCAGGCGGCGGGCTTGCGCTGAAAATAAGCGCACGGGCAAAGTGCTTGATGTAATGAACCACCTCTTCTGATCCTGCAATAAAGCCCCCGATAGATGCAAGGGACTTGCTGTACGTGCCCATGATGAGATCAACATCATTCTCGACACCAAAATGTTCCGCAGTGCCCCTGCCTGTCTTGCCGAGCACGCCAACACCGTGTGCATCGTCCACCATAAGCCGTGCACCGTATGCTTTTGCAAGCTCAACGACCTTCGGCAGGTTGACAATGTCTCCTTCCATGCTGAAAACACCATCTACAATAATGATCTTGCTCTTGTCGTCGTGCTGCTGTAGCACGCGTTCAAGGTCTGCCATGTCATTGTGGCGGTATTTCTTCACGCCGCCGTATGTGAGCCGGCAGCCGTCGATAATGCTTGCATGATCCATCTTGTCAATAATAACAATGTCGTCTTTGCCGACCAGCGCGGCTATTACGCCGAGGTTAACCTGGAAGCCTGTTGAAAAGACAAGGGCCGCCTCTTTCCTGATAAACCGTGCGAGCTTCTCTTCAAGCTGCACATGAATATCGAGCGTTCCGTTAAGGAAGCGGGAACCTGCACAACCAGAGCCGTATTTCCGCACAGCTTCAATACAGGCCTCTTTTACTTTCGGATGGTTCGTTAAGCCGAGATAATTGTTCGACCCCACCATGATCATCTTCCTGCCATCAATTATCACCTCAGGATCCTGAGCGCTTTCGATCATCCTGAAATAGGGATAGAGGCCGACTGCCATGAGCTCCTTGGCCTTGGTGAATTTAAAGCATTTCTCAAAGAGGTCTGTATTTTTTTCTATAGCCATTTTTCTTTCCTGTACCAGTCTGCTGTTTTTCTGAACCCTTCCTCAATGGATGTCTCTGTATAAAAACCGAGTTCCTTCATTGCCCTTGTCGGGTCACATGTCCAGTGAGGATATCGAATCTCCTGAATTTTGTCAGGGTTAATTATACCTTTTTTCTGGATTTTTTGAATCAAAACGGCCAAAGCAGGCAGGATTGACCGCGGCAGTCTCACACGAAATGCCTTTCTGCCCAAGGTAGCGGAGATCGCTGTTAGAATATCGTCATTCGTATAGATCCTGCTGTCAGCAAGATAATAGACCTTTTCAGCAGCCTCTTCATTTTCTGCTGCCAGGATCATTCCCTGCACAAGGTCCTCCACATAAATGAGGGAATAGGAAGATTTTCCCCAGTAGGGGAACAGTCTGTTCTGCACTGCCCTGAAAACAAGAAAGAAGTCAGTGTCCCGCGGGCCATACACCGCAGGAGGCCGAACAATGGTGATCGGCAGTTTTCCCCTGCAGGCGAGCACTGCCATTTCGCCTTCCAGCTTGCTTTTTCCATAAACAGAAACCGGGCCCGAAGGTGCGTCCTCGGTCAAAGGTCTGTTGTCAATGCTCGGACCAGCAGCAGCAAGGCTGCTTACGTGCAGAAATCTTTTCAGTGCAGGATTCATCTCAGCTGCAGCTGTGACAAGTTTTTGCGTGCATTCTGCGTTGGCATGATAAAAGTCTTTCGCTGAGTCTGCCTTGGTCAGCCCGGCCAGATGGAAAATATACTGAAACTCATCCAATTTCCCTGCATAGGAATCAGTGTCATCAAGATCAGCCTCCAGATACTGCAGGCTGAGATGTCTTAGCCATTTGAGATCTGATGTTTTTCTGACAAGGCAGGTAACGTCATAGCCTCTCTTGCTGAGCGCTTCAACAAGAAAACTGCCGATAAATCCTGTTGCACCTGTGACAAGAGCTTTCATGACGCCAAGACTCGAAATAGGCTAAGGCTTAGGTTAAGGTTGAGGCAGGAGGGACAGGGTATCATATATAACGTCTGATTCCAAGTTGCATTCAGAATGATAACAAGGCGACAAGCCAGAAATAGGTGCTTTAAGCAGAGAAGCGGTGCAGGCATACTGTTGGCGGCTCCGTCCGGCCTACTTTTGGTATGTTGAGGAGCTGACGACGAAGCCAACGCAGTTAGCGTTTGAATGCACCATGGAAGATCACGCCTCCAGGCACTTCTTCAGGGTCTCATTCAGTTCGTCAAGTTTAAAGGGTTTCTTCAGGGTGCAGATGCCTTTGGATCTGAACTCATCCTCAAGTTCACTCGTAATATAGGCTGAGCAGACAATGATCTTCGGCCTCTGCTGAGCGTTTTCGAGTTGCCTGATAAGCTCCACTCCACCGCCCTCAGGCATACGCAGATCAACGAAAAGCAGGTCTATCTTCCCGGTCCTGAGCTTTTCCGCAGCCTCTGTGATGTTCGATGCGGTTGTAACATCATGACCGCCCTTTTTGAGCGCTCGGTCAAGAAACCACCGGACAAGCTGTTCATCGTCAACAACAAGGACATTCATGCCGATATATTAATATATCTCACGGATTAAATAAAGACAGAACATCAGGATTTCTCCTGCAGGAAGCCGAACTTCTGCATCCTGTACCTGAGGGCATCCCTCGTAAGATTCAACAAACGGGCTGCCTTTGTCTGGTTATACCTGGTCTGTTCGAGGGCCTGTCTGATAAGCTCCTTTTCAACTTCTTCAATATCAAGACCTGCGACAGGAAGCGTGATCTGGCCGGAGGAAATCTCTGAGGGGCCTTCACTTTTTGCCGTAAACTCAATCGGCAGATGTTCATGCAGTATGTATTCGTCATTTTCGAGGATCATTGCCCGCTCAATCACGTTTTTCAGCTCTCTCACGTTGCCTGGCCAGGAATAGGCTAAAAATGCCTTTTCCGTCTCCCTGGACAGGCCTTTCACATTCTTCTTGAAATCCCGGTTGAACTGATCGATAAAGAATCTGGCAAGAAGAAGGATATCGTCAGGCCGCTCCCTGAGCAGAGGAAGTTCAATAGGAATGACCTTCAGTCGGTAATAGAGGTCTTCCCTGAAGTTCTCCTTTTTCACCTCTTCTGAAAGCTTCTTATTGGTAGATGCAATGATCCTCAGGTCAACAGTAATATCTCTAATGCCGCCAACCCTCTTGAATGTCTTGTTCTCGATGACCTTAAGGAGCTTTGCCTGCGTGCTGAGTTTCAAATCACCTATTTCATCAAGGAAAATGGTGCCTCCGTCAGAAAGTTCAAAGAGACCCTTCTTCATCTGCTTTGCGTCTGTAAAAGCCCCCTTCTCAAAACCAAAAAGCTCGCTTTCGATCAGCGTGTCAGGCAGGGCAGTGCAGTTTATATCCATAAAGGGCCTTGCTGCCCTGCTGCTCTCATAATGGATCACCTTTGCAATCAGGTCCTTACCGGTCCCGCTCTCACCCTGAAGGAGAATGGTTGTGGCATCGCTCTTTGCAACCTTTCTCGCAAGGTCCAGGATCTTCATCATCTGCTCGGATTTACCTATGATGTTCGTAAATCCGAACTGCTTTGATATCTGAGTCCTGAACTGCGAGACTTCTTTCCGCAAGATCACGGTCTCAAGGGCCTTGCTGATCAGGATCTTGAGCTTTTCCATATTAAAGGGCTTCTCGACAAAATCATAAGCGCCGAGTTTGATTGTCGTGACCGCAGTCTGGATATCCCCAAACGCCGTGATCATGATCACAATAGCGCTGCTGCTCTCTTTTTTAATGCTCTCAAGCACGTTCAATCCGGAGATGTCAGGCAGGTGGATGTCAAGAAGCACGATATCAGGCTGCTCTGCATAGAAGAGATCAAGGCCTTCGAGCCCTTTTTCAGCGCTGATCACCGTATACCCTTCCTTGGACAGGTTCTGTTCAATGGACCAGCGGAGCAGCTTTTCGTCATCTATAACCAGGATCTTCGGAGTTTCCATTGTTACCTCTTACCTGGGATTATAATATGAAAGAAGTTCCCGATGCCAGGTTCGCTCTCCACCCTGATCCTTCCGCCATGACTTTCGACAATATTCCTGCTTACAGCAAAACCCAATCCTGAGCCGGTATATTTTGTCGAGAATGAGGGCTTGAAGATATTTCTGATATTCTCATCAGTCAGTGCATGGGCAGAATCTGCAGATATGATCCTGATTTCATCCTTTTTGCGTTCGTGCATTGTAGAAACCGTGATTGCTCCGCCGTCAGGCATGCGCTGCATCTGGTAGAGCAGCACACCAATCAAAACCTTTTCTATCTGGTCAGGATCAACAGAGGTCTCAGGCAGGGTCCCGGGCAATTCTACCAACTCAATGCCCATCGTTACGGCAATCTCCTTTACACCGGCTGCGGCTCTCGCCACGATACTATTAAGATCAGCAGGCACAGGGTTCATCTCCTGGGGCCGGGCAAATATTATAAGTTCCTTCACGCACCGGTCAAGACGATCTATCTCTGATAGGATCTCATTGCAGATCTCTTTGCGTGGGCTGTCCTCAGGCATGTCCTCTGCCATAACCTGAAGCGCTCCGCTGATGCCTGCCAGCGGATTCTTGATCTCATGCGCAACCGTTGCCGCAATCTCACCGATCGATGCCATCTTTTCGAGCTGGCTCGTCTCAGTGCTCTCATATCGCTGCACAGCCTCCCCTGCCTTTTCAAGCTCTGAGGTTATTCTGTTAACCCCGACCGCTATTGCCGTAAGTTCATCCGCCCCTGATGCAGATACCCGCGCTGTTGGATCGCCCTCTGCAATTCTCCTGATCTCCCTGATAATCTTTTCAAGCGGTTTCTTGATCTGACGACGAGTAATGATGACAAGGACAAGAGAAAGCAGGCCTGAACTGATCAGGCAGGCAGCGAGCGTTCTGGCAAGAGAGCCGGTAACTACACTTTCCTCTTTCCCGTGCAACACCTCAAGGTCAATAATAGCCCTAATCTCGTCACCAGCGCCATGGCATCTCTGACACGGCCAGTCATTGCCCATAACCATGATGCTCGAATAGACCTCGCGTCCCTGAGATTTATGGACGAAAAGGGAGGGGCTCTTGCGTGTTTTGAAGGCCCTCACATGCTGCTCATCGACCTTCTGCCCCACTTCTCCCGGCACAGTCGAGTTCAGGATGATACCATTGTCCGAAAAGACACGTACAGCCCTGATATCCTCTGCCGCAAGGCCGTCCAGAAAACGCTGAAACTCTTCCCTGGAACGGCCTTCCAGCATGATAGATTTAAGGCCGTTTGTAACAACCTCGGCAAGCAGTGCAACCCGCTCCCTTTTCGCCTCGTCAATATAGCTCTGCGTGTTCCAGTAGCTGAACAGGGAAAAGAGGCTGATCACGACAATAAAGACCGCAATCACCGACAGGATGTACCTTTTGTACAGGCTCACAGGATGTTCATTCCCCCATATAAACGCAAACTCCCTGCATGAGCAGGGAGTCGTACATGCCTATTGATCAGTAGTCTTATTGTCCGCCATAGCTGTGAAGGCCAGACAGCAAAAGGTTCACGCCAAGATAGGTGAATATTACGGCAATGAATCCGAGCACAGCAACAGCAGCTACCTTTCGCCCCTTCCATCCTCTTATCAGGCGGCTGTGAAGAAAAAAGGCATACATGAACCAGGTGATCAAAGACCAGGTCTCCTTGGGATCCCAGGTCCAGTATTTGCCCCATGCCTGATCAGCCCATATGGCGCCAAAGATAAGACCACCAAGCGTGAAGATCGGGAACCCGATTGCAATGCTCTTGTACGTCAGCTCGTCGAGCATCTCGGCAGAGATATTGAAGCTGCTGATGATCTTCTTGAGCAGATAGCCAAAGCGCCAGATGAATATCGTTACCGCCATCCAAGCGGCCACACTCAGGGCGACAACAGCACCCGAGTCGCTCCGGAATGATGCCTTAAACAGGTAACTCTTGATCAGTTCCTGTTTACCCATAAAGGCCACCTTAAACGTCAGAAAATCAAGTCCCATGGCAGCAAGGGTTGTGATAAAGATACCGAGCGTCACGGTCCAGAAGATATATGAAGCCTCATTCTTCTTCTCAGATCTGACAATGAGATACATGAGCCCTGTGCTGAACGAAACCGAAAAGAGCGCATAGGAGATGAAGCTCATCATGACATGCACCAGAAGCCAGTTGGACTGGAGTGCAGGCACAAGGGGCTGGATGTTTTTTGACATTCCGGAGATATCTATAAAGGCAAGGGCCAGGGCTGCAACAGGTGTGATGAATGCGCCAAAACTTTTGTTCTTGTATTTGAACTCAATGACAAGATAGACCAGGATAAGGCACCAGACAAAGAATATGAGGGATTCATACAGATTGGTAAGGGGAACAGCACGAAGCCACCCCATCTGGCCAATCTCTGCAAATTCTGCCCAGCGCATAAGTATGCCAACCGTCTGTGAAACAAAACCGATAACAGTAACAGTTGTTGCTACCATGCCGATCCCGCTTTTTCTGAATGCAAGATAACTGATATAGAGCATCATGGCAATAAAATAGGCAACGTCTGCAAAACCGAAAAAGAACGAACTGTTCATCTTACTTTCCCCCTTTTTGCTCAGTACCGAGCATACTCAACAGCTTTTCAACTTTTCTTTCCAGGGTTGTCCTGTTCCTGTTTGCAGAAGCTCCGATAATGATCTTAACGCCGGTCTTCTCTTCAATAAGTGAAACCCAGATCCTCCGGTGGCTCATGAAGAACGTCATATACAGTCCTATAGACATGATGATGCAGCCCAGATATACGATGCCAACGCCCGGGTCCTTCCTGACCTGCATGCCTGTGTACAGAACACCCCAGAGGTCAAGAAACTCGACCCGGTTGCCGTCAGGCAGATCCCATGTTTTGGGGAATCGTTTCAGAAGCCAGCCGGAATATTTCTGAACTCCCTTGTCAGAAAAATCTACAAAGATCGCAGGGTTTACCATCTGCTCTGCAAAGGTGAATGCCTTGCCGCTTTCGTCAAAGGAGAGTGCAGGGCTGAAATCCCGCACATGACCTTCAATAGCAGTTCCGGGTATGGTAAACTTGTCCCCGACCTTGACATTCACCTGCTGGGCCTGTCCGCCTTGCGCAGCCACCTTCAGAATAATGATCCCTCTGCCGAAACCGTCAGGATGCACGCCGAAGCTCGACTGGTAGAAGGTCACTCCTTCGAACTTGAGCGGGTCATTCACCACAATCGATTTCTTCATCACATCCTGACCGTTTTTCAGCACCGTAAGATCACTACGGTAGGACTTTGGCATTTCAGAGTTCGGATAATACTCCACCTCAAAATTGTCGCAGCGCAGGTCAAAACCGAGCGGCGTTGCTGCATCACCGTCTCTGTATGCGACGGACGAGGTCTCTCCTTCAGGAAGATTCAGAAATGCATTATACCCGAAGAAAACTCCGAGGACTGCACCGATGAACATTATCAGAATACTGAGATGAACGATATAAACACCGAGCCTCGTGTAATTGCCATGTTCTGCATAGAACTGGACCGTCTGGCCTTCAGAAGACTCCGCAGGTTTAAATCCAATGCTGCTCATGGCAGACACGATCTTTCTTTTTATTCCGGCAGACTTGTCCTTGAGCGTCATTGAGCCTTTTATTGACATCTTCTCGATATAGTCAACAGGCACAGGCCGTATCTTTTCCTGAACCAGCTTCCATACTCTGGGCAACCGGTCAAGAGAGCAGATGATCAGGTTTGCGGCAAAAAGGAGAAGAAATGCGTGGAACCACCATGAGTGGTACATATCCGTGAACCCGAGTGTGTCAAGGACACCCAGCACGCTGCGGCCGGCATCGTGACTGAGGCCGAACATCTTCGAAAGCACCTTGATATTCTTCTCCGGGTCTGCCCGCTGCTCCAGAATGGTACCAACGATCGATGACAGTGAGATAAGCCCAAAAATAACGACTGCGGTCTTGACCGAGGCAAATATATTCCAGATCAGATCGAATATGTTCTTCTTTTTATTTTCTGTCATCTATAACATTCTCCTGTAAATAAATATAGTTTTATATTTTAGTATTTTTCATGAAAAAATACACACATTTTGGGATTTTAGAGCAATCTGACAATGGTCTGTAAAATACCAGGGCTTTATGAAGAAAATATGAACAGAAGCTCTACATCAGGAGCTTTCGGCCGCTGCCGTTTTGCGTTTACCATGCAAATGAAGCCGAATGGCTCCTCATGAGAATAAGGGCTCGCTGCCTTCATATCCTACAGCCTCTGGAAAAAAGCATTGCTCAACTCCGGTTTCCTGCCGTGATCAGTAAGATTATCGTACTCATCATTCTTCTGCTTTATCTTTCTCATGACCGCGTGCGCCACGGCCCCTGCTTCGGATTCTATTGCAGCCCTTACCACTGCCTCTGCATTTTCATCAGCCCGGTTGGGCAACGACAGTTCTCTTATGCCTGATATCCCGGAAATGACCTCCTGACTGAAACGCGGTTCCCGGATAATCCTTACATGGTCGTGCTCATGTTCCGCCAGTTGCTGCAAAAATCCTTCCCAGACCTTGTAGTCGGGCGGTTCAAATCTGTTATTTTCCGCGAGTGAAGGCAGCGTAACGGTTATGTCCGATCTGAAATCAATACCAGAGATCTGCGCCAAAGCGACGATCAGATCGCCTTCAAGGCGATAGCTGAAATCCATGTTATAGGACAGACCAAAATTCCATCTCGTTTGACCCGCGTAATTCCTGCCTTCGCGGGGATCGTAGGGTCCAACCCGGTCAGTTGCAACCATGGCATCGTGTATATTTTGACCAGAGACCTCATAAAACTGATAGTCCACATTCTCCCTCCGATTGAGGCTGACGCTTTTTTTATTGCTCTGCTGAGGGCGATATGTCTGGCGATCTCTTTTCTTTGTGCCATAGGGATCGTCCGTGACGATCATGGTGCCTTCTTCATCGAAATACTGGAAGACCTCTGCATGCGCAGCAGGAACAATCATGAGACAGAAAAGAAGAATTAGGCGAGGTTTCGGTATCTTCATTGCAAGTGAACCGGGGTCAAATGATCATATCTCAACCTTGCCACCAATGATCTGGCCAGCAACAGCAACGATCAGAAAAATAGGTATAGCCCCGTAATCAAGCTGGGCATAAAGCCTCGCAAAGGCAACAAGGGGTATAGGCAGGTGGATACAGAGAAACCATTTAAAGGAAAATTTCCTCTCTCTTGCCCTGAAATAGCCGAAGAAAAGATTCAGCACAAAGGTGATGATGCAAATGATGGCTATGGCCATTGGGCGCGATGAAACATCCATTCAGAAAAATACCTTAAATCAGACATACAGGTCAAGAAACCAAAAGCAGAAGCCTTATGCGCCAGCAGGTGCGTTAAACGCCAGCAGCAGGTAAGCCTAATGTTCCTACTGTTGGCGGCTCCGTCCAGCCTACTGTTGGCGGCTCCGTCCAGCCTACTGTTGGCGGCTCCGTCCAGCCTACTGTTGGCGGCTCCGTCCAGCCTACTGTTGGCGGCTCCGTCCAGCCTA
>CAMTUV010000035.1:0-21199 GCA_947085015.1 uncultured Nitrospirota bacterium | reverse complement strand
GGCAAAAACAAAGAAAAAGGGAGCATGAATGGAGATGCACGTCAAAAAGCCAGGGAAATTGATACTGTGGGCTGTGATAGAGATTATTTGACGCTATGAAACGACAAAAAACTGAAAAAGTTCACGAAGCTGTGCTCACGTTGAAAAAATCGGCAGTTTATAAACAGACACTAATTATCATAAAATCTCCCCTCGCCCCTCTTTGTCAAAGAGGGGATTTGTTCCTCCCTTTAGCAAAGGGAGGTTAGGAGGGATTTATTCAACAATATATGCTCCCCTTATAACTGAAGCCTTTCCATATGAATGTCCTTTGCTTACGTTGAGGGCCTGAGCCCCTTGAGGATCAACTGGATGTTTCTGTTGCCGTTCCAGTCGTTATACGAGGGTGTAAAAACAGCATCAAAGATTGTTGCCTGGCTGAGATCTTCAAGAAGGTGGCCCATGTCCCATCCTATGGCATCAAAATACGCTGCGCTTTTTCTGAGCTTCATTTTCAGATGTCGGTCTTTTAGCACCTTGGGATACATGATCTCCAGTTCCCTGGCCCCAAGGAGAGGTTCCGGATTGCCATAACCAAAAGGCTCGAGGAGCTCAAGTTCGCGCATCAATTGTGTATCCAGCTGGTTGAGCAGAACAGAGGCATGTATCTCAAGGGTGGGGATAAGGTCCTCCTGGGAAATGTCCCTCTGTATAATCTGCCGCAGCCTTTGCTCAAAGGCAGGGAGATTCGCTGCCCTGAGCTTTA
Source organism: uncultured Nitrospirota bacterium (assembly GCA_947085015.1). Lineage (GTDB taxonomy): Bacteria > Nitrospirota > Thermodesulfovibrionia > Thermodesulfovibrionales > UBA6898 > UBA6898. Next base: position 20,454 of record CAMTUV010000035.1, on the reverse strand, counting down.
CCCCTGCAGCCTGCTTGTGGCCGCCAAAGGATATAAGCAGGTCCCTGCATTCTGAAAGCCCTGCACAGATATCGAAAGCCGGAATGCTGCGGCTGGAGCCTTTTGCGATGCCGTTCTCTATGGCAAAGATAAAGGCAGGAAGATTATAGGATTCTGCGACCTTTGATGCTACAATGCCTAATACGCCGGGATGCCATCCTTCTTTGGCAAGCATGATGACCGCTGTTGCATCAATGCCGCTGATCCGTGAAAGCGCATCCTGATAAACGATTTCCTCGATCTTCTGGCGCTCCCTGTTTGTCCGGTCAAGCCATGCTGCAAGGTCATAGGCCTCCTGTTCTGAATCAGAGAGAAAAAGCTTTACCACATCCTGCGCATCGCCCATCCTGCCAGCTGCATTGATCCTTGGCACCATGGTAAAGGCAAGATGACCGGCTTTCATCTGCCTTTTATCCAGCCCGGCAGCCTGTTTCAGAGCCCGCATGCCAAGCCTGCTCCCATCCTGAATATGCTGCATAGCCTCCTTAATGATGATCCTGTTTTCACCTGTAAGGGGAACAACATCTGCAACCGTGCCGAGGGCAGCAAGATCCAGAAGCAACAGGAGGTCATCTTCAGAAAAGGCGATGCTGTTGTCCATTGCCATTGCCTGGGCAAGCTTAAAGGCAATGCCAGCGCCACAGAGGACCGTGAGGCGTGAGGATTCAGCAGAGCACTTTGGATTGATGACTGCCACGGCAGGCGGCAGCATAAAATCCGAGATCCGTGATGTATAATGTGTAACCAGTTCTTGACCGTCCCTGGAATCCTCTGCCCCTTGCCCCTTGCCCCTTGCCCCTTCCTTGAGAGTCGGCTCGTGGTGGTCAGTGATGATCAGGTCGATGTTTAGGCTTTGCGCATGTGCGGCAGCCTCAAAAGAACCAATGCCGCAATCAACGGTTATGATCAGTTTTGCCCCGGCCTTCCGGGCTGCTTCCACGCCGACTGGGTTAAAACCGTACCCATGGGTCATCCTGTGCGGAATGAAGTAAAGGACGTCCAGTCCTGCTGTCCTGAGAGCGCTCACCATGATAGCAGTGGCTGTCAGGCCGTCTGCATCATAGTCGCCATGAATGAAGACCCTCTCTCCCAGTTTGCGCGCAACTTTTATCCGCTCAACAGCTTCCCTCACGCCCGAAAGGTCAAAGGGGTCTGAAAGGCCGGTAAACCCCGGGTTCAGAAAGTCCTGCACCTCGGCTGAGGTCTTTATGCCGCGGTTGATAAGGATCTGGGAGAATACAGGTGAAATAGATGCTGACCGGGAAAGATAAGAAATGAATTCGGCGTTGGTCCTGTTGAGGAACCAGCGTCTATGCATAGAGGCCGTAACGCGTGACGGGTAATGCGTAATCAGTATGGGAATGAGAGCAAAGAGACGATAGCCACTGAAAAGACGTAATTCTCGTGCCTTTACTCATTACTCATCACGCGTTACGCGTCACGGATTACTATTTTTTTGAAAAGGCCTTGTTGCCACCCCAGAGCAGCACGATTGGGCTTGCAACAAAAACCGATGAATAGGTGCCGACCAGGACGCCCAGGATCATCGCGAGGCTGAAGTCGTGGAGCACCTCACCGCCAAAGAAAAAGAGCGCGATCGAGGTGATGAGAACTGTCAGGGATGTGACAAAGGTCCTCGACAGCACCTCATTGATACTATGGTTCATCACGGTTTCAACAGAGTCCTTGAGCCTGGTGCGGAGGTTCTCCCTGATCCTGTCAAAAACAACGACTGTGTCGGTCAGCGAATAGCCCGCAATTGTCAGCAGCGCGGTTACGAGAATAAGATTGATCTCCTTGCCGAGGAGAAAGAATATGGCGAGCACAGCTGTGACATCATGGAACGTTGCCACTGTTGCGCCGACTGCAAAGTTGAACTTGAACCGGATCGCGACATAGATGAGAATGCCGATGGTCGCAAAGATGATAGCCAGGCCTGCATCTGCACGGAGTTTGCCGCCCACCTTCGGTCCTATCTCTGTTGTTGAGTCAACGACAAATGCGTTGTCCGGAACCTTCTGGCTGATGATTGCCGTTATCTGTTCCGACACCTTGCCAAGCTGGATCTCAATATTTTTTGCCCGGATCAGCATCTTGTTTGCCCCGGTAAGCTCCTGAAGATCAAAGTCCTTGATTCCGCCATCCTCAAGCGCTTTCCTGATGTCATGCACTGTTACCGGTTTTTCGAACTTGAGCTGCACAGATGTGCCGCCGGCAAAGTCTATGCCGAGGTTTGCCTTTCCATTGGCGATCTGGAACACGGCGAACAGGCCGATAATCGAGATGATGCCCGAGATAATGAAGGCAATATTCCTCTTGCCCATGAAATCAATTTTTGTATTTTTTATGAGTTCTATCATAGCTCCTCCTAAATGCTCAGCTTCTTGACGTCGCGCTTGTAATGCATGAGGTCAAAGACGGATTTGGTGCCGATCAGCGCGGTATACAGGTTGATCGTAACGCCCAGACCCAAGGTGACCGCAAACCCCTTGATCGGCCCGGTGCCGAACTGGTAGAGAACAGCAGCCGTGATCAGCGTTGTGACGTGAGAGTCGAAGATGGTCGAAAACGCTTTTTTGTATCCTGAGTCAACGGCAGCACGCGGGGTTTTGCCTGCACGCAGTTCATCCCTCATTCGTTCGAACATCAGCACGTTGGAGTCCACAGCCATGCCGATTGCCAGGATGATGCCGGCAATGCCCGGCAGGCTGAGTGTTGCGTTAAGGGATGCCATGACGCCGAAGAGCAGGATGATGTTCAGCACAAGAGCAAAGTCAGCGATGACGCCTGAAAGCCTGTAATAGAAGATCATGAAGATGGCAACGGCAATCGTTCCTAAAATGCCTGCCATTTTGCCTGCCTCGATCGAGTCGCTGCCCAATGACGGGCCGACAGTTACGTTCTGGAGCATCTTGAGAGGAGCAGGAAGCGCGCCGGCCTTGAGGACGATGCTCAGGTCCTTAGCCTCTTCCATGCCATAGCTTCCGGTTATCTGTGCGCTGCCTCCTGCGATCTTCTCCTGGATCACAGGCGCTGAATAGACCGTGTTGTCAAGGACGATCGCAAGGCGCTTCTTTACATTAGCGCCGGTCACTTCTTCGAATCTTTTCGCGCCCTCAGGATTGAAGGTGATTGATACATGGGGTGTGCCGAACTGAGTATCAAGAGAGACCTTTGCTTCACTCAGGAGTGCGCCGGTGAGCATTGCGTCTTTTCTTATAAGAATGGGGAATTTCGTCACAGCGCCGGTTTCCTTGTTCACCTTCTTTTCAAAAAGGATCTGGCTGTCAGCCGGCACTTTATCTGAAAATTGGCTCAGTATCTTCTCTTCGTCGCCCGGTGTTATGGAAGAAGGCAGCTGAGAAGCAACCGGAGATTCGTCATTCACAATCTTGAACTCAAGCAACGCTGTTTTTCCGATAAGATCTATTGCCCTTCTTGGGTCCTTTACGCCGGGAAGCTGCACCACGATCTCGTTCTGTCCCTGTCTGTGGATTGTAGGCTCTGCAACGCCGAACTGGTCTATCCTGTTTCTGATCGTCTCAAGCGCCTGGTTCGCTGCGTTGTCTTTAATGAAGGTTCTCTCTTTATCGTTCAGTTTGAGGGTGACCATCTGGCCGGACTCGGACATGTCGAGATTGTTATACCCTTCCTTGAGCGCCTTTATGATATCCTGAGAAACAGGCGCTATCTCAATATTCAGACCGTTCTTTTTAACCTCTGCCTGGAGTTTCTTCTTCTGGAGCATTTCCTTAATGGTGAAGGCGTACCGTTCAATAGTAGTTTCGACTGCCTTGTCTGCTTCAACCTCAAAGACAAGATGCAGGCCGCCCTGAAGGTCAAGGCCTAAAACTATGCCCTTGTTCGGCATATTCTTCTGCCACCACTCCGGCATGCTCTTGAATAAGGGTGTATTGGGCAGGGAAAAGACAACTGCTGCCACAACAGCTATCCCAAGAAAAAGGAATCTCCAGAAAATGCTCTTGTTCATCAAATAACCTCCGCGGAATCTTAATTATAGAGTCTATCTTTGTTGGCATTGTTGCCGTATGCTTTTAAAGCGCCTACTTTTGGTTTGTCATTCCGGCTTGTCCGGAATCTTTCAACTGGCTTTACAGAAGGATTCCACTCCACAAGGGAGTGCAAGCCGACGCGCTTCACTTGCGGGAATGACAGCCTTTTTTCAATTCACCGTGTATGCCTACTCGTCCTCTTCTGTCCTGACAGAAGCGATAAAGCCTTTGCCATACTTTACCTTTACGTTTTCAGCAATCTTGACAATAACCGTGCCTGGCTTGACCTCTTCCACAACACCATATTCGCCGCCAGTGGTGATGACCTTATCCCCTTTTTTCAGATTCTCGATCATGGCCTTTGTCTCTTTTGCCCTTTTCTGCTGGGGCCTGATAAGCATAAAATAAAAAATGACAAAGATAAGGATGAGAGGAAGGAATCCCATCAGTCCCCCGCCCTGCCCCTGTCCTGCCTGGGGGTTTGCGCCCATTGCATAAGCCAAGTCTGTAAACATGAGATACCTCCGTAAGAAAATTAGTCTCATAATATACCCTCTTCTTGTCATTTTTATCAAGAATTGCTTTATTTTGAATATCGGCCTACTTGACATTATGAAAAATCTATGGTTATAATTACCGCTCAGGAAAAACTATGGGAACATATACAACATTTCATCCACACACGAAAAAACAGAAGAGGACGCACGGCTTTCTCGTAAGAATGAGCACGGTCGGCGGCCGCAATGTAATCAAGAGGAGAAGGAAAAAAGGACGGAAAAGACTGGCTGTTTGAAGAGAAACCTTCTTCAAACACTGACTCGAAGAGGAGAATTCAAGCACGTCTTTGAGCAGGGCCGTAAATTTCCTTCCCATCACCTTATACTCTACGTGCACCCAAACGGCCTTCCACAGAGCCGGCTCGGCTTTGTGGTAAGCAGAAAGGTCGGGAATGCAGTTACGAGAAACCGGATTAAACGGCGTCTCAGGGAGATCTTCAGAAAGCTGTTGACAGAAAGTTCCCTGTGCTGTGACATCGTTATAGTTGCAAGAAGCGCTGCCCCAGGGGCTGACTTTCTTGACCTTGACAGGAGCATACGCAGGGTCTTTGCCGGACTAAAGCATGAAAATACTATTCATACTGATCATAAGGTTATATAAATATATGATATCTCCGTTTTTCCCTTCCAGTTGCAGGTTCACGCCGTCCTGTTCTTCATATGCAATCGAAGCAATCGAGAAATATGGCGCATTGAAAGGTTCAGTCCTTGCAGCACGCAGAATTATGAGGTGTAACCCTTTTCATGAGGGCGGGGTTGACCCGGTCAAATAACTATGGATAATAAAACCGTTATAGCAGTCGTGCTTTCATTTCTTGTGATCGTGGGATGGCAGTTCATCTTTCCCGGCGAGCCTCAGAAAGCGCCTGTACAGAGACCTGCTGAACAGCAGGCTACAGAAGCGGTCAATAAAATAGACGTTGCGCAGAAGACAGAGACCCCGAAACCTGTTGCTGAGACTGTTGTTGCTGATGAGAAGGAAGTTATTGTGGAGAATGATCTCTTCATCGCGGTATTTACCTCACGCGGCGGCACAATCAAGTCCTGGACCATTAAACCGTACAAGGACAAGACAGGCAAGGATGTTGTGCTGCTTAAAAAGCCCGGCATAGTTTCTGCCGTAGGGCTGGGAACGAGCAGTTCCTTTGATCTTGCAAACGTCAACTTCTCTATAATTGGCAGAAACCTGAAGCTTGATAATGCGAACAAGACAGGCACCCTTGTTTTTGAGTATGCAAAGGATGGCAAGTCAGTCAGAAGGACCTTCACCTTTTCAGCCGGCACATACAAGGTTGACCTTGTTGATGAGGTTTCCGGTTTTCCTGAATACTGGATAACCCTGGGAAGCGACTTCGGCATATTTGAGCACGATCCATCCGGACATGTCGGGCTGACCGTTCTTACGGGAACTGACCTCAAGAATCTGCCCGCCAAGGATCTGAAAGAGCCGAAGATTTTCAATGAGAACCTCAAATGGATTGCGCAGCAGGACAAGTATTTCTTCGCAGCGCTTGTGCCTGTAACTCCTGCTGAAGAGGTAAAGGCATTTTTGGTGCAGGATTCCCCTGTCGTGGCCTTCAAGGCAAAGAGCGGTTCGAATAAGTTTCATCTGTATGCAGGGCCAAAAGAGCAGAACAGGCTCGAGGCGCTTAATATCGGACTTGAGCATGTTATAGACTTTGGATTCTTTTCGATTGTTGCACGGCCGCTCTTCTGGGTGCTCAAGTTCTTTTACCAGTTCCTCGGCAACTATGGCTGGGCTATCATTCTTATTACCATTGTGACAAGGATCCCCTTCATACCGCTCATGACGAAAAGCCAGAAGTCCATGAAGAAACTTCAGGCGATCCAGCCTTTGATGAATGAGCTCAAGGAGAAGTACAAGAAGGACCCCAAGAAGCAGCAGACTGAAATGATGGGACTTTATAAAAAGCACAAGGTCAGCCCTCTTGGAGGCTGTCTGCCGATGCTCCTTCAGATACCGGTTTTTCTTGCGCTCTATCAGGTTTTGCTGGGAGCTATTGAACTGAGAGGCGCGCCGTTCATGCTTTGGATAACAGACCTCTCCGGGCCTGATACGCTCTTTGGACATATCCCGGCAGTCCTGCCTCTTATCGGAGGATTAGCCTTGGGGCCCCTGCCGATTCTCATGGGTGCAACCATGTTCATTCAGCAGAAGATGACGCCGTCAACCATGGACCCGACCCAGGCAAAGATGATGCTGATGATGCCGATCGTCTTCACCTTTGTTTTTCTGAATATGGCCTCAGGTCTGGTCCTGTACTGGCTTATCGGTAACGTGCTCGGTATCATTCAGCAGTTTTTCGTCAACAGAAGCCTCGCTAACGAACCAGCACAGTAGCTCATAGTATTTATCTCATATCTCATGACCTGCAGACTTTTCCTCATTTTTCATATAATACAGTCATGTCCATCGATCTAAGAGTTACAATGGCGATCATAAGTAAGAAGACATTCAATTATAAAATCCCTCCTATCCTCCCTTTGCCAAAGGGAGGTATCATGCCCCTCTTTGGCAAAGAGGGGTGAGGGGAGATTTTTTGTGGATGACATATAACCAATGCACTTATTAATATGAGCCAATAGCCATGAACTATCTTGATGACACCATAGCCGCCATATCAACTCCTGTAGGTCAGGGAGGGATCGGCATTGTCCGTCTGAGCGGGCCTGATGCTGTTGCAATAGCCGGCAGGATCTTCCGCTCAAAAAAGAATGAGAAGCCTTCAGAGGCCCCATCTCACAAAATGCTTTACGGCCACATTGTCGATCCTGCTGACGAACGTCTGGTGGATGAGGTTCTTCTTGCAATAATGCGTGCGCCAAACTCATACACCCGCGAGGATGTTGTTGAGATCAACTGTCATGGCAGCATGGTCTCTGTACGACAAATACTGGAGATCGCTCTCAGGCAGGGAGCCAGGGTTGCAGAGCCTGGTGAGTTTACGAAGCGGGCGTTTCTTAATGGCAGGATAGACCTCAGTCAGGCTGAGGCAGTAATCGACATCATCCATGCAAAGACTGAAGAAAGCATGAGGATAGCCAGTGAGCAGCTGCGAGGCGGTCTGACAGAAAAACTCTCCCAAATACGTGAGCAGCTTATAGAGATGACTGCTTTTGTTGAGGCGCATATCGACTTCCCTGAGGATGAGATAGAGACAGCGTCAAAAAAAGAGATTGAAAAAAAACTTTTGGATGTCAGCGCAGAAATCAATAGACTGTCGGCTACATTCAATGAGGCGAGGTTCTTCAGGGAGGGCCTCTCTATAGCTATTGTGGGAAGGCCGAATGTCGGCAAGTCATCCCTGCTGAACGCCCTGCTTCAGAAGGACCGTGCAATTGTTACTAATCTGCCCGGCACGACGCGCGATCTGATCGAAGACTATCTGAATATCAATGGCCTGCCGATCAGGATCATGGACACTGCAGGCATACGCAGCTCTGATGAGACCATTGAGCAGGAAGGGATCAGGAGGAGTATACAGGCACTGTCGCATGCTGATTTTATTGTTGCCATGTTTGACGGCAGCGAACCCTTCGGGCAGGAGGACCATGAGCTTCTCGGCCTTATCAGGGACAAGAATGCGGTCATGGTCATCAGTAAGGCAGATCTGCCCCAGAGGATATCACTTAAAAACAGTGCTGCTGAAGGAAAACACTGTCTCTGTCTCTCTGCGGTCACGGGTGAGGGAATCGAGAGGCTCAAGTCAGTTATCTTCGAATCGAACCTCCATGGATGGAAAGGGGAGCGGGAGGGCGTGGTGGTCACGAACATCCGGCACAAGGCTGCACTTGACAGCGCAGCTGAAGCGCTTGGCAGGGCCCGCGGCCTGTTATCAGGGAATAACCCCCTTGAACTCTTCTCTATTGAGATGCGGGGAAGCCTTGACAGGATAGGAGAGATCGCAGGGACCATTACCACTGACGAAATTCTGGAAAAGATATTCAGCAGTTTCTGTATAGGGAAATAATAGCACGAGGGATCAGGATAGAGGTTCAAAATCACGCTGAAGGTCAAGGTGAAAGAACATGAAGCCACAGGACACGCAGATCGTTTATGTAATCGGACATAAGAACCCGGACACTGATTCCGTATGTTCTGCAATAGGATATTCCTACTTCAAAAATATCACGGACAAACGGTTTTTCTTCACCCCTGTCCGTGCAGGAAAGATCAATGAGGAGACGAAATTCGTACTCGAACGGTTCAATGTGCCGGTGCCGACTGAAATGGAGAGCATCGCCGCAACCGTAAATGACCTTTCGATGAAAAAGCCGATTGCGGTCCATGAACGGGACTCTGTCCATGCGCTTGCCCTGTGCATGAAGAACAGCAGCGTCCGGGCACTCCCTGTTGTTGATGACAGCGAAAGGGTTTCCGGCATCGTTGGTCTCAAGGACATCGCAAGTCATTACATGGAGAGCGCCGGCTTTTCGGATCTCTCCCATGCGCCCATAAGTCTCGACATCCTTATCAAGACCCTTGGCGGCCGGGTGATCAGCAATGCAAAAAAAGTCCAACTGCTTACAGGGAAGCTCCATACTGCGGCCATGCAGAAAGGTACGATCCTAAACAGGGTACGTCCCGGAGATGTCGTTATCATCGGCGACCAGCAGGATATCCAGCTCGACCTCATCATTGCGGGCTGTTCAGCGCTTGTTGTTACCGATGGCATGCCGATCGGCACTGATGTGGTAGAAGCAGCGGAGGTGCATGGCACGCTGCTGCTATCGTCACCCCATAATGCGTACGCTACCGTACAGCTCATGACCATGTCCGAGCCGGTTACATCGATCATGTGTTCGCTCACATCTGAGGTCGGGCTCTATACCCCGATATCTGAACTCAGGAAGAAGGTGATCGAATCAGAATACCGCTCTGCAGTGGTCATAGACGGCGACCGCCGCCTGATCGGGTTCATCACAAGAACGGATCTCCTTAACCCTGTAAGGAAGAGGGCGATCCTTGTTGACCATAATGAGGTGTCACAGGCTGTTGACAATATCGACGAGGCAGAGATCCTTGAGATCATCGACCATCACCGTGTCGGAGACATCTCGACCGTAGCGCCGATCTATGTGTACAACGATCCGGTCGGCAGTACGTGCACGGTTGTTGCCGGCATGATGTTCCTCTGGCAGGTGAAGATCCCGAAAGAGATCGCAGGGGTGCTCCTCTCCGGTGTCCTGTCAGATACGCTTCTGCTTACGCTTTCAACAACAACGGAGCGCGATTGTCAGACTGCGGACCGGCTTGCAGAGATAGCCGGCGTATCGCTCAGAGAGTATGGCAGGGAGCTTCTTCATGCCAGCATAAATATAGAAGGAAAGACGGCAGCACAATTGATCGCAGCTGATTTCAGGGAGTTTCTCATCAGCGGGAAAAAATTAGGGATCAGTCAGATGATGGTGTTAGACTGCGAAAAGATCGACTGGATAGCACAGGATCTGCTGAACGAGCTTGAACGCATAAGGTCAGTAAATGGCTATGACTTGGCAGCGCTCCTGATAACAAACCCGCTTCTGTCATCCTATGAGCGGGTTTTTTTGAAAGGCGAGACATGGATCGTCGAAAAGGCCTTCAATGTGAAGGTCGAAAACGGCACCTGCATCCTGCCGCGTGTGATGTCGAGAAAAAAGGATTTCATCCCTGCGCTCGGTCATGCGCTGAGCATGGGCAGATGAAAAAAAGCAGAGGGTCATGGTGCGGGCTATTGGAAGGCTTCCCGGTTCGTTCATTGCTCTGATGATATAGCAAATTAACAGTGACAGGACGATCAGAGTTGAGATTCTCCATAGTGTCTGCTGCAATTTTGCTCAGGAGAGATTGAGCCGGTTATGGGTGTTTGACCGGATGATGGGACTTCCTTATTTTTTCGTTGAAACATGCACTTCTCCTGCAATATTGCTGCAGTAATCACTGCTTGCCATTACATCCAAATGGTTGTAATATAAAAGCATGAAATTTATCGTCAACTATTGGAGAAAACCCTCTGGAAAATCACCGGTAGAAGACTATATTGACGATATTGAAAACAAAGACGAAAAGGCAGAAATACTTTCTAATTTAAAGGGGGTTCAGGAATACGGCACAGATGCCGTCGGTGTTGAATTCCGTCAGATAGAAGGCAAATTATGGGAACTTAAGATCAAAATACATGGCAACCAGCATAGAATCTTTTATGTGGTTCTCAAGGGCAGTGAAATGGTATTGCTTCACGCATACCTGAAAAAGACCCAGAAAGCCCCGGCAAAGGAAATTGAGACTGCAAAACAACGTATGAAGCAGCTATTGGAGGCAAGGAAATGAAAAGCGATCTTGACAGGCATGTTGACAGACAGATGAAGGACAGAGAGTTCCGGCTTGCATTTGATAAGGCGGAAGCAAAAAGGAAGATTGCTCAGGAAGTAACTCTCCTGCGGAAAGCAAAACACCTCACACAGGCAGAGTTAGCAAAAGAGATACAAACCAGCCAACAGGTCATCTCCCGCCTCGAAAGCCCAAAAGACAAAAGGATGCCTTCACTTGAGCTTCTGGACAGAGTGGCAAAGGCTCTCAATCGCAAGCTCGTTATTTCTCTGCAACGTTAAGAAATACTCACAAGGTTGTTTGACCGGGCTATGGGACTTGCTTTAGAATTAACTACTCACACACCGTGCCGGTGTGGTGGAACTGGCAGACGCGCCGGACTCAAAATCCGGTGGGGGCAACCCCGTGGGAGTTCGATTCTCCCCACCGGCACCATATTTTTCAATGGCTTATACCCTGTCCGATATCTGCGTTACCGGTGTAGTGATTTGGTATCGGCAACAACGTAGAATCTTCTGAGAGAGGAGCGTTCACATGGAAACCCTGACAAAGAAACAGTTCACTGAGGCCTTTCCAATATTTGCAAAAGCAACGGAAAAGCTGACTGCTGATCTGCTTTCAGTTGCGCGCTTACAGAAATTCCCCAAAGACCTTCAGGTATACAGAGAGGGCGATGCCTGTGCTGCGATCGCCTTTCTGCTGTCAGGCGATATCAGAGTATACAAGGCAGGTGAAGGCGGAAGAGAGATAACACTCTATGAGATAGGAAGGGGCGAAACCTGCATCCTTAACGCATCCTGTATCCTTTCGAACCTTTCCTATCCTGCCCAGGCAGTTGCCATGGAAGAGGGCGAGATGCTCCTTATCCCCTCGAATGATTTCAGGAGGCTGGTTGCTGACTATGAGGAGATGAGAAACTTTGTTTTCAATATCCTGAGTCAGAGGCTTGCTGAGGTTATGGCCCTTGTAGAAGAGATAGCGTTTGGCCGTATGGACCGGCGGCTGATGGATTATATTGTGGAAAAATCTGAAAATAACAGACTGACAGCAACCCACCAGAAGATTGCAGACGACCTCGGCAGTTCCCGGGAAGTTGTGAGCAGACTTCTCAAGGACTTTGAGCGCAAGGGCAGGATTACGCTTTCGAGGAACCTCATAGAGCTTAATAGCCTTTAGCCCTTTGGCGTTCGCCCCATCCTCTGTTTTCCCTCTGCCCTGAATAATGTTAAAGTACGCAAGTTATGTCCGGTAAAATACTTGTTATTGACGATGAACTGCTTATCCTGGATACCGTTGAAAAAGCGCTCACAAGGATCGGGTATTCTGTAGCCAAGGCGCAGAATATGGAGGAACTTGCTGCAGCGCTTAGAAACGCGCCCTTTGATTTGATGATCACGGACCTCCATATGGATGAGGACACTGTAGAAAATATTATCGCGAGGGTGAAGGAGTCCTCGCCCGAAATCAAGGTGCTGCTCATGAGCGGCGGATCGAACAGGACCGCTGCTGAAAATTTTATTGAAAAACCCTTTAAGCTGGAAGAATTGAGGGGAAAAGTCAGGGCCTATCTGAATGAACCTTCCTGACATTGATACCGCGCTCTTCTTCTTTGTAAACCAGAACCTGCATAACCCTTTTTTCGACAGGGTCATGCCCTTTGTAACGTCTCAGCCATTTCTTGTTTTTCTCCCTTTTATGCTGCTGCTGTGGTTGAAAGAGAAGCCGCGTGTATTGCCGGTAATGATTGCCGGGCTTTTTGCCATTGCCTTTGCTGATGCAGGCGGCCACCTGTTAAAGGATATTGTGATGCGGCAGAGGCCCTGCAATGCGCTTGACAATGTCCATCTCCTTGTCGGCTGCGGCAAGTCGTATTCCATGCCCTCTAACCATGCAGCGAATGCCTTTGCCTTTGCCATGACCGCGTGGTTTCTGCTGAGAAACAGACTGAGCCTGGTGTTTGTGGCTGTTGCAGCCCTTATCGGAATTTCGAGAGTTTTTGTGGGCGTTCACTATCCGTTTGATGTGGCCGCAGGCGCTCTTGTCGGAACAGCTGCAGCATACGGCGCAGTTTATCTTTACCGATGGTCAGAAAAGATAGTAATAGAACGCTCCTATGAGCAGGCTCTTTTTCTTGCCCTTGCAATGCTGAGCATATTCCGAATCTATTATATAATGACCGGGCCCTTTGACCTTTCGGCTGATGAGGCTCATTACTGGGAATGGTCCCGCCGTCCTGACTGGAGCTACTATTCAAAAGGGCCTGTGATAGCCTGGCTTATCAGCATCGGCACCTTCTTTTTTGGCAATACAGTCCTCGGGATCCGGGCTTTTGCAGTCCTTCTTTCAGCGCTCAGCAGTATCCTGCTCTTCAGGCTCGGCAAGGAGCTCTATGATGAGAGGACAGGCCTGGCCGCGGCCCTTCTGCTTCAGGTTGTCCCGCTTTTTTCTGTTTTCGGCATGCTCCTGACGATAGATTCACCGTTCATTTTTTTCTGGATACTCTCCCTCTATCTTTTCCACCGTATCCTCAGGCAAGAGCTCTCCACTGCAGGTGAAAGAGCATCCTCCCTGTTATGGATACTGCTGGGCATATCAACAGGGCTTGGCCTGCTCACAAAGTTCACCATGGCATTCTTTCTGTTTTCGGCTGGGCTCTATTGTCTTTTCGAAAAGGATGCGCGACGGCTCCTGAAGACCCCTGGCCCGTATCTGGCGTTTTTGATCAGCATGCTTGTTTTCAGTCCAGTGATATTCTGGAATGCTTCGCGTGGATGGGTGACGCTGAAGCACACTGCCGGACAGGCCCATCTGCGTGAGGGGCTTGTGCTTTCAGTCTGGTCGTTCGGCGAATTCCTCGGTTCTCAGTTTGGCGTTGTGACACCTCTGCTTTTTGTGATGATTATCTTTGCGATCCTGAAATTGCGCAGGACAAAAGAAGGGGCTTTTCTCTTCTGGTTCTTTCTGCCGACGATAGCCTTTTTTCTTGCAAAAAGCATTCAGGGCAAGGTGCAGGCGAACTGGGCGATGACCGGATACATCTCCGGGCTTGTTGCCTTCTCTGCCCTGTACGTGAGTAGATGGGACAGCCTGAAAAAATCCCTGCGCCTTACCGTGATATGTGCCATATCCCTTGCCATGCTGGTAACGCTCTATGCCCATATTCCGTCCATACTCAAACTTCCCGATAAATTTGATCCTTCCAGGAAGCTCGCGGGATGGAAAGAACTGGGAGAGGAAGTGTCAGTTCTTTATCAGGACATATCTGCCAAGGGGCCGGTCTTTGTTTTTTCGGATAAGTACCAGGTGGCGAGCGAACTGGCCTTTTATATGAAGGGTCATCCGGTCACATACTGCGTTAATCTCGGCAGAAGGATGAACCAGTATGATCTGTGGCCTGGCTTTGAAAATCTGAAAGGCCAGAATGCTATCTTTGTCAGGACAGGGGAGAAAGTAAATGTGCCTGAAGAGGTGGCCAGTGCCTTCAGTTCCTGCGATCACAGGGTGATAGAGGTAGAGACGCGAAAGAAGAAAATCCTGCAATATAGCGTATCCACATGTTATGATTTCAAGAGTTTTGCATCACAGCAGCCGGAGACCTTTTAATGACCATATCTGTTGTAATACCACTTTACAATGAAGAAGAAAATGTTCAGGAGCTTCACAGCCGCCTGAAGATGGTGTTGGACACGCTTGGCACTGATTATGAGGTGCTTTTTGTTGATGACGGAAGCACTGATAATACCCTGAAATTTCTCCAGGAGATTCAAGCAGGGGACAGCAAGGTCATAATTCTTAGTCTCAGAAGAAATTTTGGCCAGACTGCGGCCTTTGCAGCTGGTTTTGATTATTCGCGGGGCGACATCATCATCACAATGGACGGGGACCTTCAGAACGACCCCAATGACATTCCCAAGCTTATTGAACAGATGAAGGATAATGATCTTGTGAGCGGCTGGAGAAAGAAGAGAAAAGATCCTTTTCTGTCGCGCAGGCTCCCATCGATCATGGCTAACTGGCTTATCAGCAAAGTCACCGGCGTAAAGCTGCATGACTACGGCTGTTCGCTCAAGGCATATAAGCGGGATGTCATCAAGAATCTCAAGCTCTATGGCGAAATGCACCGGTTTATTCCTGCTGTTGCGAGCTGGTATGGCGTGCGCATTGCAGAGGTCGAAACAGAACATCATCCGAGGGTGCGTGGAAAATCTAAATACGGCATTTCGCGAACCATGAAGGTCGTGCTTGACCTGATCACGGTCAAGTTTCTTCAGAGTTTTTCAACAAAGCCTTTGCAGTTCTTCGGCCCCATAGGTCTGGCCAGCGGCATGCTCGGTTTTCTGATCTCAGCCTATCTCACGATAGAGAAGGTTATTGCAGGTAAGGACATTGGAGGCAGACCGCTGCTTCTGCTCGGTTCGCTGCTGATCATTGTAGGCATCCAGTTCATCGGCATGGGCCTTCTTGGAGAAATGATGGTGCGTGTTTATCACGAGACCCAGAAAAAACCTATTTATGTTATCAAAAAGGTTATTGGCCCTGGTCAAAAATAAGAAAGTCCTCATTCTTATCCTCAAGCTTGCAGTCAGTTCTTTCTCTTTTTATCTTATCTCCAGAAAGGCTGATATGGCGCAGGTGATCCATATCCTGAAAAGCATAGGGCTTTTCACGTTCCTGAGCGCATCATCACTGTATATCCTGTCCCAGGTTTTTTCTACCATGCGGTGGCAGCTTCTCCTGCCTGACAAATATCCGCTGAAGAGACTGTTTTCGCTGTATATGATCGGTGCTTTTTTCAGCAGTTTTCTGCCCGGTGTTGTGGGCGGTGATGCTGTCAGGGCGTATTATCTGAACAAGGACGCCAGGAAGATCAGCGTTACGCTTGCTGCTGTTTTCATGGACCGGTACCTTGGCTTTGTTACTCTCATGGCAATTGGCATTTCTGCCTTTCCTTTCAGTCTCAAGGTCTTTGGGGACTCTCCGCACAAATGGCTCATGCCCGTTCTTTTTGTGTCGTTTGTTATTGGCAGTGTCCTGTTTTTCGGACTCCGGCTCGGCAAGAGATTCAAGCTTATGACCGGTGTTTACGAATATTTCTCTGTGATAAAACGGCAGAGGGCAGTCATAGCAAAGACCCTGCTTTTGTCTGTGGGTGTCCAGGTGCTTAATTTTGCGAACGTGATCATCCTTGCTTCCAAAATGGGAGAAGATATCTCTCTGCTCCTCCTTGCTGTTTTTCTTCCGATCGTTATAACTCTCGTGGCCCTGCCTATTTCGATATCCGGCCTTGGTGTCCGTGAAGGGGCGTTTGTTATTCTGCTCGGTCTGGTCGGCATTTCGCCGGAGGCTGCGACCTCGCTTTCATTGGCGTGGTTTTTCTCTAACTTTATCGGCAGTCTACCCGGAATCGTCTTTTACTTTTTTTACGAGCAGCAGAAAGGGGCATAACATACATGGGGCTTCAGGAAGATAACAGACACCTCGAAGATGCTGACCGGAAGTATATCTGGCATCCCTTTACGCAGATGAAGGAGTGGGAAGAGGCCACGCCTGTCATCATTACCGAGGGTCGTGACTGTTTCATCAAAGACATTCACGGGAAATGGTACCTTGACGGAGTTTCATCTCTCTGGGTCAATATTTTTGGTCACAGGAAAAAAGAGATTGATGATGCCATAAAGGCACAGGTCGACAGAATAAGCCACAGCACGCTTCTGGGCCTGAGCAATGCACCGGCAATACAGTTGGCAGAGAAACTCGTCGAGATCACAAACAGGGCGCTGGGCAATAGGCAAAGGGCAAAGGGAGAAGAAATACAATATGCATATAGCCGTTCGCCCTTAACCCTCAGCCGTGTTTTTTATTCGGACAACGGTTCAACTGCTGTTGAGGTTGCTCTTAAAATGGCATTTCAGTACTGGCAGCATCTGGGCGAAAAACAGAAAACATCCTTTGTGTACCTGAACAATGCTTATCACGGAGACACGCTTGGAGCTGTGAGTGTGGGTGGGGTAGAAATATTCCATAAGGTATTTGGCCCGCTCCTTTTCCCTGCCCATAAAGCCCCTTCGCCTTACTGCTATCGCTGTGAGCTTGGCAGGGAATATCCTGATTGCAGCCTCTTCTGCGCGGATCAACTGGAAGAGATGATGAAAAAACATTCCCATGAGATGGCAGGCCTGATCATAGAACCCCTGGTCCAGGCAGCGGGAGGGATGATAGTTTCGCCTCCGGGATATTTGAAGCGAGTACGCGAGCTCTGCACAAAATATAACATTCTCCTTATTGCTGATGAGGTTGCAACCGGATTCGGAAGAACAGGCAGGATGTTCGCCTGTGAACATGAGGAGGTAATTCCCGACCTTATCTGTCTTTCCAAGGGGATAACCGGCGGATATATGCCCCTTGCAGCCACGCTTGCAACAGAAGAAATATACCGGGCATTTCTTGGTGAGTTCAGGGATCTCAAGACGTTTTTCCATGGTCATTCCTACACAGGAAACCCACTTGCCTGTGCAGCGGCAGTTGCCTGCCTTGATATATTCAGGAATGAGGAGACTCTCAGAAATATGACGCCGAAAATCGAACTCCTCGATGCCTGGCTCAGGCAACTGCAAGAACTGCCCCATGTCGGCAATGTCCGGAGCAAAGGGCTTATGGCAGGAATTGAACTCGTTCTGGACAAGAAGACCAAACAGCCGTATGACTGGGAAGATAAGGTCGGATGGAAGGTTGAATACCATGCGCGGAACAACGGTGTATTTATCAGGCCTCTTGGCAATATTATCGTGATCATGCCGCCGCTCAATATCAGCATCGAAAATCTCGACCAGCTGCTCAAGGTGCTCAGGGATGCTATAATCTCAGCGACATCATGAGCAGAAAAACGATCATATTCCTCGTTATCCTCATCATAGCTCCGGTCATTGTCTATTTTCTTTGGCCCTCAGACGAGAGCAGGATTAAGAAACTTTTCAGAGAGGGTACAAGGGCAGTTCAACAGGAGAAGCTTGACGAGGTCATGGCAAAGGTATCGTTCAATTATACGGATGAATACGGCCTTACCTATCTCTTTATCAAGGAAGGCATGACCAGACTTTTCCAGAACATGGACAACATCAAGATCGAATATGAGATCACCCGCATTGAGATAAAGGACAAGGCTGCTACGGCCGAGCTGGATATTCGAGTATTGGCAACCCATGGAAGCGACACAAGCTATATTGCAGGAGATCTCCCAAAACCACTTCATATGAAATTTTCCCTTGAAAAAGAACGCACCACCTGGCTTATCACAAAGACCGAGGGACTGCCGCTTAACTTCTGATACGTTCTACTTGAATATCTTCTTCAGGGCTGACCCGCCAAGGTCGAGGACGCTCTTGCCGATAGCCTCGATCGGCATGCCGAGAGATTTTGCAAGGGACAGTGAAAGCTTCTGGACAAGGCTCTCGGTGATCTTGAATTTCGGATTCTTCAGATCTCCCTCGATCGTGAAATCAAGCACTATCTGATTCTTGCTATCCTTCAGCAGTTGCATTACCGCAAGAAGCGGAAGCCCCAGAAAACGTCCCCCGGATTGCTTGAACGTAAGTTCCTTGATCGTGATTATCCCGGATGATCTGATCTTATTATTTCTGATAGTGATCTCAGCATCAAGGGAAAGCAGGCCACGGGTCACCTCAACATCTCCCTTTTTTTCGTAGTACGGCCTCAGGATAGTCAGATCAAGGTCCCTGACGGTGAGTTTCGCCTTCGTATCCTTTGTCACGAGATTGACCGTTCCATCTGAAGAGATTGAGCCTCTTTTTGACATGCCAGAAACAGCGGCCTTGAGTTTGTAGCTCGTTATCCGGTTATCAGGCGGCGTGGATATATTTTTCAGCGTGGCATCTATTCCGTTCAACTGGATGAGGACAGGCGCAGTTGATGCCTTCCTGTCAAGGTAATTGAGCGCTCCATCATTGATCTCGATTTTATGTATCAGGAAGGGAAGGGCAGCCTTGCCGGACGGTTTGCCCTTAGATCCTGCTTTTGCCGAATCTTTGTTCCGGGAAGGCCAGGGGAATATGATCTCGCCATTTTTATCGATCTCGAGGAACAGAAGGGGGGATTCAAGGGTGACATTGGATATGACATTTTCCTGTTTCAGAAGTCCGAGCAGATTCGCCTGTATATCCAGGTTTTTGGCTGAAAAGGCCTCTTTTTTGTCAGGTCTTAGGAGGCGGATATTATTGGCCTCAACGCCATCCCATCTGAGTGAGATGTCATGTACAGAGAAGCCCTCTCCGAGGAATTGCTGGAGTTCATATTTGAGGATCTTGTTAGCGTTGTACGCAAGGACAAGGAGGCCGGTCAGAAGGAGGCCGGCCAGGAAAATCGTGCTGTATATGATTTTTTTCTTTGTCATCCCTGATGCATTCGATTTGAGGAATTTTAGCATACCATCAGAGGGATTATATGTGCTATAGTAACCAATGCGCAAGATATGGCAACTCCAACAGACTTACTTTTGGTTAATGACATTTGCTCTTGTTGTTATCCTCTCCATGGGCACACAGGCATGTGCTGCTGCAAAGGGAGATGCCCTTAATGCTGAAGAGGCAAAAGGCATCCTAAACGAACTCATCCCGAATGTAAAGATAATCCATGTGAAGCAAAGCCCGATGGCCGGCCTCTGGGAGATCGGCATTGATATGAACGGGCAAAAAGCGATTGTGTATCTTGACCACGCAAAGAAACATATTATTTCTCCGATAACGCGCGGGGAGATATATGACCTTAAGGCCAGGACCAGCCTCACCCAGGAAAGTTTCCAGAAGATCAACAAGGTCGATGTCTCAAAGATCCCGCTTAAGGATGCAATAGTCCTTGGTGATAAGACTGCCAGGAACAAGATCATTGTTTTTTCTGACCCTGATTGACCATACTGCGGAAAACTTCATCAGGAGATGAAGACGGTCGTAGCGGAGAGGAAGGATATAGCCTTCTATACCATCCTCTTCCCCCTGCCCATGCATAAAGAGGCATACGCAAAATCAAAGGCGATCATCTGCGAGCAATCCATTGAACTCCTTGAGGCTGCCTATGAAAAGAAGCCTCTGCCAGCGCCAAGCTGTGAGACCACGGTGATTGATGACAATATCAAGCTTGCAGGAAAGCTCGGCATCAGCGGCACGCCTGCGGTTATCTTCCCTAACGGCACGCTTATTCCGGGAGCCATGGCAGCAGCTGACATCATAAAACAGATCGACAAGAAGTAATTCCAATCTTATCCTTTTTTACCCTTTCCCTCAACATGCCCCTTTGATAAGAATATATTAGCGATCCCCAGGGTCACGTCAAAGTCGGGTTCAAGTTGTCATTCCCGCAAGTGAAGCGCGTCGGCTTGCACTCCCTTGTGGAGTGGAATCCTTTTTAAGCCGGGGAAAGATTCCGGACGAGCCGGAATGACAGGCAAAAAGATACTTAGCAAAGAAAGTACTTTTAGAACAATGAATTATCGTCAACAATGCCG
>CAMTUV010000034.1:0-73885 GCA_947085015.1 uncultured Nitrospirota bacterium | reverse complement strand
TATGTTTGGTATAGGTGAGTCTGCGGTATCGCAGGCGAGCGGAAGATTCACTGCAAGGCTTGAAGAGAGCCGGACCCTTAAAAGGAGAATTGAACGTGTCCGCAAGGCGCTTGCCTTGTCAAGAATGCAGACCTGACCCTAATGGTTACTAATGGTTATGCTAAGGGCCTTATGAACCAGCCAAGAAAGAGTGAGCATGTCAATAAGCAAGTCTAACCCATAGACACATAGACCATAGAGCACAGCCTATGCAAACATCAAGCGCTCTCCTTTTGGTTCGGGGATGGAGTCGCCAAATTCTTTTGCCGTTGCGATCCACAACTGAATTGCCTCTCCGGCATTTCTCAGGGCTTTGTCAGGGGTCGGGCCATGTGCCATGCATCCAGGCAGTTCAGGCACTTCTGCAATGAAGACCTCATCCTTCCTGCTCCAGTAAATAATGATCTCGTATTTAAATTTCATAGCTTATCCCCCAGACCGTATTTCACAACAACGTTTCTGACCTGCTTTACCTGGTATGGTTTTGCCATATTCCCATCACGCTGGAGATTGATTTTTTCAGCAATCCCTTCTTTTCTGAATAAATGATGGCTTCCCTTGACCCGCATTGCAAAGTCAAGGTGCTTCAAGAAACTGCATAATTCATCGAACTGTATATTTGCATCGGAAGTCCCGCTGACTATCTTAAGCAAAAGCTTCTCCTGCTTGCCCATGGTTCATATATTAACAAAAGAATAGAGAAAGTGGTGAGAGAAATATGAAGACCTTTCAGAGGCATCCTGTAGAGAAACTTTCTGAAGCCACTTAGTAGTTATGAATGAGTTGACTGATACGATGCTTCTGAACAAGCTGATTTTTGGCTCAGACTCGTCCCATCTGCATTAATAGACGAGGGAGCAGAATGTAAGCCCTTTTGCATCCCTTACCTGCAGGAACTCGCGGTCCCTCATAATTACTTTCACAATAGGTCCCTAACATGCTAAAATTATTGAAAAAATAGAGGGTGAACTATGCTTAAAGCAAAGGATGTAATGACCCAGGATGTCATCATTGTGACTGAGGGAATGAGTGTTGACGAATTAGGCAGGCTTTTTATAGAAAAGAAGATCAGTGGAGCTCCCGTGATAGATGCTAAAGGTGCTCTCATCGGCATAGTCACGGAAAACGATCTCATACGGAAGAATACACGCCTTCATATTCCAACGGTGCTGAGGATTTTCGATGCCATCATTTCCCTTGGCAGACCGGACAGCGTTGAGGAGGAGATCAAAAGGATGACTGCTTCGACTGTAGGTGAGATCTGCACAAAAAAGGTTTTATCTGTGGCCCCTGATGCAAGTATTCAGGACGTTTCCTCGATCATGTTCGAAAAAGGCGTACATCTTGTGCCTGTGATAGAGGCTGGCAGGATTGTCGGTATTATCGGCAAGATCGATATCATCAGGAGCATGACCAATGAAACTGCTCAGCAGAAGCCCGGCTGAAACAGAGACTGTTGGCTTTAGGATCGGCAGATTGCTCAGGGCCGGCATGCTGGTCAAGCTGTACGGCGAACTTGGCGCAGGGAAGACGACCATGGTCAAGGGAATTGCCCGTACATTCGGAATAGAACGGGACCTTGTCATCAGCCCGAGCTTTACGATCATTACGGAATACGAAAGTTCGCCCCGATTTTATCATCTGGACCTGTACCGCATTGCGGGAAGCAGGGATCTGGAAAGTACTGGGATTTGGGATTGCATAGGAGAAAACTCTGTCACTGTGGTCGAGTGGCCGGAGCATGCTGAAGACGAACTGCCGAAAGATGCACTTTCTGTAAGAATTTTACATAAAGGTTTAAACGAGAGAGAAATAGAGATAGATGGTATCGATGAAAAAGATTGGCATAATCTGTAAGCTTGGCAGAAAAGAACCTCAGGATATCCTGAAGGATCTCCTGCCGTGGCTTATGCAGAGGGGCTGTGAGGTCTTTGTTGATCAGGACACAGCCGCACAATTGAACATCAGGGGATACGACAGAAACGATATTCCCTCCCACGTTGAAGTGGTTTTAGTTCTGGGCGGAGATGGGACTATGTTGGGTGTAACCCGTCTCGTTGCCTCTGCCGGAATTCCTGTTTTGGGCATTAATCTTGGCAGCCTCGGATTCCTGACAGAGGTAAATAAGGAAGAAATCTACTCGGCGGTCGAAGAAATGCTTTCCGGTGGATGTGTCCTGGAAGAGCGTCTTATGCTGAAGACTACACTGCGCAGAGGCGGGGAGGTTATCGAGCAGGTTTCCGTATTAAACGATGTTGTCATAAATAAGGGAGCCCTTGCAAGGATCATTGACCTTGAGGTGAGCATTGATCAGTCCTATGTGACGACGTACAAGGCAGACGGCCTTATCATCTCTACGCCGACCGGTTCCACTGCCTATTCCCTGTCTGCAGGCGGACCGATTCTTTACCCTACGATCGAAAATATCGTTTTGACGCCTATCTGTTCCCATACGCTTACTAACAGGCCGATCGTGCTGTCAGAAAAGGTGTCAATCGCCATCAAACTCGGATCATCAAGTGAAGATGTCTTCCTAACCCTTGATGGACAGGTGGGGTGTGCGCTAAAGACCGATGATGTCATTGAAGTCGTCAGGGCAGATTACAAAGCAAGGCTTCTCGTTGCAGGAGGAAGAAAATATTTCGACGTGCTCCGCACAAAGCTGAAGTGGGGAGAACGCTAAAGACATGCCTTTTGCAGTTGAAGACATAAAGAGCCTTCTCGTCTTCTATCAGGCCCTTGGATTCGAGAATCTCCCGATAACACTGAGTACACCAGGAAAAGCAGGGCCTGCGCGGGTTGTGAAGGAAAACAGTACAGAAGCGAGTATACGCAGCCTGCCTGCTGATCAGACGGGCGATAAGGATTTACAACTTAGGGAATTAAGGGGATATATTGGCGATTGCCAGAGGTGTAAGCTCTCAAAACAGAGGAATACCATTGTTTTTGGAGCGGGCAATCCAGAGGCAAGGCTGATGTTCATAGGCGAGGCGCCTGGGAAGGAAGAAGATCTACAGGGGCTACCCTTTGTGGGTGATGCCGGCATGCTGTTGACACGCCTGATCGAAAAAATGGGGATGAAACGTGAGGATGTTTATATTGCAAATATCATCAAGTGCAGGCCGCCTATGAACCGTGATCCTGAAGAAGACGAAATTGCTGTCTGCAGGGGATTCATCGAAAAGCAGATATCGATCATCAGACCAACAGTTATTATGACGCTCGGGAGAATAGCCATACAGGCCCTTATGAACTCCCCGAAGCTGAAGATCACCTCGGCACGCGGTCATTTCATGGATTTTGGAGGCGTTCCTGTTATGCCGACATTTCATCCGGCTTACCTGCTCAGAAATCCCAAAGACAAAATGCTCACCTGGTCTGATGCCCAGAAGGTCATTGCCCGCCTGGGCAACTCGGCCGTGCATGACCGCAAAGGGTAAGAACATGGACATATTATGGGCGCCATGGAGAATGGACTATATCAAAACATCGCCAAAGCCCGAAGGCTGTGTATTCTGCCAGAAGCTTGCAGATACGCAGGACAGGGATAATCTTCTTCTGTACAGAACCAGTCATGCCTTTGTCCTGATGAATCCATTTCCCTATAATAATGGTCATTTAATGGTTCTGCCTAAAGAGCACCGGCCGGACATGAATGGCCTGGAGGATGCAGTAATTCTGGACCTGATGAAAACAACACAGTTCTGTATTGATTCCCTTCGTGAGGCAATGAACCCTGAAGGCTTTAATGTGGGTATTAATTTTGGCAAGGTTGCAGGAGCCGGTCTTGCTGAGCATCTTCATCTGCATATTGTGCCCAGGTGGGCAGGAGACGCCAGTTTCATGACTGTTGTCGGTGAGGTCAGGGTCATTCCTGACCACATAACGAATACATATGATTGTCTTGCAGAAATCTTTCAGAGACATGGCAGCAGGAGGGCGGACAGGTGAACAAAGCCACACGATTCACTGCCATATTTTTCCCTTTTTTTGCGCTCTTTCTTTTCAGTAGCCCCTGTTTTGCCCTGACAGTAGACAGAGTTCTTGCAGTAGTTAATGGTGAGGTTATCACACTCTTTGATTACAGCCGCTTCGTTTCGAGGACCGATCAGGCAGCTGAGAAGGAGAAGGTTACTGAACCCTACCTGAAAACCCTGGTAGAGGAGCGGCTCATCCTTCAGGAGGCAAAACGCAAAGGCTATGACGCAACCGAAGAAGAGATCAGTCAAAGCATTGTCAGTTTTCTCAAAGATGCAGGCATTCAGGAAAAGGAGTTTGAGAAAAAAATCGCTGCGGAAAATCTGAGCCTGTCCGAATACAGGACTCTGCTCAGGGAAAACATCATATCCCTGAAATGTATTGAAAAAGAAGTCAACGCAAAAGTTATTGTGAGCAACAGCGACTTGTCGCGTTATTACGAAGGGCACCGGAACCGTTTTCTGGAAAGCCCGGAAAAAGTGCTTGTCATGGCCATTATTATGAAACTGAGCACTACACCGAGTCTGACCGAGATTACAGATCTGAAGATCAGGTCCCTGAGGGTCTATTCCGAGATAAAGAATGGCGAATCTTTTGAACGACAGGTGTACAAGTATGCTGACGAGTCTGTGAAAAGCCTTGGCGGCATATTGGGAGAATTTGAAAGGGGTGCAATGATCCCGGTTCTTGATGAGAAGATATTCTCATTGAAGGAGGGTGAGGTGAGTGAACCGATCTGGACAAAGGATGGCGTATATATCCTCAAGATAGCGAAGAGAACAGGAGTGGTGTATACTCCCTTGGATAAGGTGAAAGATGTGCTGTATGCAAAGATATACGAAGAAAAACGAGAGGAAGCATTTAACGTATGGATGAAAAAATTATGGGAAAGATCTTCTATAAAAATACTGCAGCACTAATTTGCCTGCTCCTCGCAATGTTTTGCTTCAGCGGCAGTTCCCTTGCCAAGATGCAGGAGGCTGAACTGTTTGAGAAGGCCTATGAATATTACCTTGCCTTCAACCCTGAGATGGCCATTGAGACCTTTGACCTCTTTCTTCAGCAATATCCTGCGAGTTCTGCTCTTGATTCTGTTCTTTTTTGGCGGGCCAAGTCGCTCATGCAGATCAAGAGGGCTGAGGAGGCTGCCAAGGGTTTTCAGAAATTGAGAGAGGTCTTTCCTGAAAGTTCTTATGCCATATTTGCCGAGAAAGAGCTGGAAACCCTTAAAAACATGCTGCAAAAGGTTGATAAATCCGATGCTGTCAGGGAAAAGACAGCGAAAACCCCGGACGCTAAAATGCCGGGCAATGAAGACCGCATAAAAAAACTTGAAACAGAAGTGACTGACCTTGAAAAACAATTATCTGAGGCAGAAAAGAAGAGACAGCTTACAGAAAAAGGTCTGTCTAAGGCCCTTGATGACAAAAATGCCCTTGAAGCTCAACTTGATGAGCTGAAAAGAGTCAGAGATGACCTTGCACGAAAGGCAGCTACCTTTGAAAAGGGTGCTAGGGAATCGACAGGATTGACTGATGAAAAGAGAGCTCTCGAATTGCGACTCAAGGCCAGTGAGGAAAAAAGCGGAAGTCTTTCTGCTGAGCTTGCCAGAAGCGAGGAGAAAATTGCGGCTATCACCAAAGAACTCTCCAGCAAGATTCAACAGGGCCAGAAAGACTGGGAACGGCTTGATTTGCTTGCAAAAGAGCTTAAGGCCCAGAATGTTTCACTTGACGCTGCATTAAAAGAGAAGGACAAGGCGCTTGCAGACGCGCATCAAGCCATGGCGGCCATGAAGAAAAGTGCAACAGATTCTCAGTATGCGAAACAGCGGGATATTGAGAGTCTGAATCAAACGATCGCTAAACTATCAGCTGAAAAAGTCTTCTTTGTGGAAGAGCTTGCTGTTGAGAAGAAGAGGGCTAACGATCTTGCTGTTACGCTTCAGGGAAAAGACGAGACCATGAAGAGGCTCTTGTCTGATGAAGCAAAGCGCAAAACTTCTAATTCTGCAGATGAGGAGAGGTTGAAACATAGTGCAGCTGAGCTTGTCAGGGTGCAAGGTGAGAGGGACGGCTTGCAGTCTTCGATCAAATCCCTGGAAACACGCTTAAAGGAAAAGAACGATCTTGCCGGGCAGGCCGGAGATATCAAGAAGCTGCGCGAAGAAATAGCATCTATCACAGCTGAGCTTGAAAGAATCAGGAAGGATAACACGGCGCTTCTTGATGACAAGAAGCGCTTCGAATTACGGTTAGCTGAGGATCAGGAAAAAGCAAAGACAAATGCTTTCAACAGGGATAAGGAAGCAGAAAAGGAGAAAAAGGCACTCCTTACAGAAGCCAGGGAACTGGAAAAGAAGCTGCGTGACGCAACAACGCAGATCAGGCAGCTTCAAGATGACAGGCAGAAGATAGATGCAGCTCTTAAGGAGCGAGATCAAAGCCTTGCCAAGTCACAGGAGTCGACAGCGCTATTGGAAAAGACGCTCAAGGGCACGGAACTGGACAAGGCCAAGCAGCTTCAGGAACTTGAAGCGCGGAACAGGACTGCAGACACTGAGAAGAAAGCACTGCAGGATGAACTGGCTAAAGAAAAAAGAAGAGTGGCGGAGTTCTCAGACAAGGTGACAGATCGGGAGGCTTCCCTGTTAAATGAGATAAAAACGCTGCAGAGTTCTCGGCAGGAGCTTGAGACAAAGCTTGCAGTAGAAAATAGCAATACTAAAGATGAAAAACGAAAACTGGAGACTGAGCGGGACAGTCTACGAAGGCAGCTGCAGGACCTTGATACGCGGTCAACAAAAGCCAAGGATGTTTTATCGCAGCTCGAAGAGAGCAGAAAAAAGCAGGAAGAGCTTTCAAAGGTTGCTGCGCTGAATGACAAGGAGATCGCAAAGCTCAGGGCTGAAAAAAGTGATCTGGAAACGAGGCTCAAGGACATAGAGGAGAGGGCTAAGGTCCTGTCCGGCATTAAGCAGCGTGATGAGCGCACAACAGCTGAAAAGCGCGATCTGGAACAGAGACTGACAGAAGAGCGCGCGAAGTTTGATGCTGATACTCAGACGATCAGTGCGGAGCGCGATGAACTCAAAAAACAGCTTGAGGTTTTAGAGACGTTAAGAAAAGATAAAGAGGAGCTTGCAGCGAGGCTTGACGAAACAAAGCGTTTATATGCTGATGCACAGGGCAAGGGTGGTCAGGCGGAGAAAATACTTCAGGATAATCTGATTCTGAACAATGAAAAGAAGCAGTTGGAGATCAGGCTGAACAGCAGCGAAGAGAAGATTGCAGCTCTGACCTCGCAACGTGACAAGGGTGCAGTCCTCGAAAGTGGACGAAAAGATCTTGCTGCACGGTTTGACGAGCAGGAAAAGAAGGTCAAGGAGCAACAGTCTCTCATTTCAAGGCTTATGGTCGAAAAGGGTGGCATGGAAAAGGATTTGAAAGATGGGAAGCAGGAGATTGCTACTGCAAAGGCACTCAAGGAATCTCGAGACCTGCTCCAGGTTGAAGTCGATCGGATGAGGATAGAGCAGAAGCAGATGAAGGCAGATCTGGATGAGATGAAAAGGATGAATGAGCAGCATGCAACAAGAAATTCAGACCTGATCCGCGAAGTATCAACACTGCGAACACAGTCTCTTGATTTCGAGAAGCCTTTTCTGCGTATAGGCAAAGAACGGTATGATTTAGCAGCAGTAATGAGCGAGGGTAGGACTGCAAGAAATGTTACTGATAAGATTCAGGTTAAGAATGTTCCCTGGAGGACCGGAAATATCATCGATGATTTTATAACCGAGCAGATTCTTGCACGAAAGGCCCAGGAAGGTACTTCCTCAGATGATGCATCCGTGAAGGATACATTAGTGAAGCAGTATGCACTGAACGCTCCGGAAGGCGCATATCTTGTCAAATACCTTGCCATCGATGGCCTCATCAGGAAAAGGGTTGCAGCCCCTGCCATATCGGAGAAAGAGGCTCGGGAATACTACGAAAAGCACAGAGATCAGTATCTTCAAGGTCGAGATAACCGAATCAGAGTTCTCAGCGTAAGATATGGGAAGGCTGATGAACTGGAAAAGAGCCTTATCGCAGTTGAGATAATGCAGGAGGTGCAGGATGGCAGGACCTTTGACACTGTAGCCAGAAGACGGGCTGCTGTTGCTGTAATGAAGGAAATGTCTCTATCCAGGTTGCCTGACTGGGCGCGCGTGAAGATTGCAGGCCTCAAGGAGGGGGAGATCAGTAACATCATTTCAGTTGATAATGAGTTTATGATCATTCAGGCTATTTCGTCTAAGCCCGCTTATCGCTCCTTCGAAGAAGTCAGAAAAGAGATCGAGAAGAAGCTATCTGCTGAGCTGTCTGGACGACAGGAATCCCTTCATGACTGGCTGCATTCTCTAAAAAAAGACATTGAGTTTTTGAGACAGCAGGACGATGATCGACATTGACAGACAGATAGCCCTTGCGAAGAAAAAACCCCTTACTGCGGAAAACCTGAACTATATTGGCGACCTTTACCTGAAAAATGATGACAAACAGCGGGCCGTCACATATTTTTATGAAGCATGTGACAAGCTTCACTTTGCTCAAAAAGATAAGAAGATAGCGATGTACAAGAAGATTCTGAAGATCTCGCCCGTTTCGGAAAAAGCCTATATCGGCATCATCGAAATCCTCTCAAAAATGGGCCTCATAATGGAGGAGAAGAAGTTTCTGCATATGCTGGCGCAGCTTTACGAGAGCAGGGGTGAGTCAGAAAAGGTAGCAGAGCTTTTTGCCAGGATCAGGGAACTCGATCCTCATGTCATTCTTGACGGTACATTTTTTCACCCGGAAGTTCACAGGGAAGTGATGGATTCGGTGGTTGGTAATGGAGAGCAGGGCGTAACAGAAAAAGACAATATCCCGCTGATCGGAAAATCAATCCCTGATGTTCGTATATCTGCAATGGATATGCAGGAGGATAAACTGATCGAGGCCACGCTTGAAGAAATTCTCCCTGAGGGGTCATATCCTGCAGCGGATTTTCCGAAATGGCGCCTTCAGTTCCTATATCCTCTCGGGGCCGGCATTGTGCTGCTTGCTCTTGCTTTGGGAATTTTATTCTATTTCCTTGCCGGAAATCGGGGGCAGTCCTACACTTTACTGCCTGTGTCCACCAGGGTCGATGATTATGAGATAACACTTACTAAGCTTGTTGACCCGGCTGAACTGACTGGTGTTATCAGTAAACATGACCTGAATAATGCAGATTTTCTTGTACTTACCGTGAAAAACCAGAGAAATTGCGTGCCAGATGCATTTGCAACGTCTCCCATTAACATGATATCGTTACGTGACAAGAAAGGCGGGACCACGTTCATTAAGCCGGTGGAAGGACTTCAACAGACTACGAGGATTATGTCTAAAATGAATGTTTGCGGCAGAGACAGCGCAATCGTTTTTGTAAGGACGATCGTTGCTGTTGACAGAAATAAACTCTATTCAGGGCTGTCCATAAGCGGCCTTCAGGACGCAGCGCCTCTTGTGATTCCATGGGATTAACGATAGGAGGCAACCGATTAATGTTACGAACAGTCCTGGCACTTGCAGTTATGCTGGTACTGCAGTTTTTTTCACAAATTGCATTGGCAGCGCCTGAGAAAACTCGTGACAACAGGGTCCTCGCGTTAAAGCTTCAGAAAAACATTTCTCTTGATGAATTGATCCAAACTGCCGGATACGGGATCAGCGATGACAATGTTGTCCTGTTTCTCACGGAATTCATTGAACTTAACCCCTCTGTTAAGGGCGTGAGCATACTGAAAAAGGGAACCTTGGTCAGGGTGCCGGTCAGGCATCTGAAGAAGGCTGTTGACAGGCCTTCGCTGTTTCGGGAAAAGGCCGAATTTAGCGGCCTGAAACAAAGAATTACCCGGAAGAAAACACCAGTCAGCCTTACCAAACAGGAGTCCCTGAAAATTGACAGATATATACTCCTGAGAAATATTCAGAAACTTTTTTCTTCACTCGGTGAGGATGTTTCCCTGGAAAAAGAGGGCTTCAAATATTTTTCTCTTAGCGAAAAAAGTGACCTCTCCTTTGATACAGGCCTGTTTCCAATCATTGACCTTCATAACGAACGCATTCTCGTGATTGACTATACAGGAGCATTTCCTGACGACATGAAGAATCTGCTTGAGATATCATGGCCTGAATACCGGGTAGTGAATCCCAGTGGTAACGTTGATCTCAGAGGCATTGTTCCCATCCTGCTGCAGGAATCAGGGTATCTCTTTCAGGAGAGCAGTAAGATGGTTTCCGGAGGTGCAGCACAGGTCGAGTATTACGCTGATTTTCTTGTTCATGGCAAGAACGGCAAGCCCATGGACAGTGACATCTCACTGATCAGTGTTCTTGACAGCAGCGAATACCAGACGCCACAGGAAATCGTCACCTGGTTTATGAACCGCGACATACGGGTCATCGAACTGTCAGAGCAGGATAGAAAATATGTAAACAGAAACCCTGGAACGGTTCTTGACATGCAGATGAATCTGTCTGAAAAAGCATTTGTCGAAAGCGTGCTCAAACTTGTGGGCTATCCTTTTTCTCGTGACGAAAACATCAATCTTTCAGCGCAAAAGGAGTTACACTTCAATATACGCGCTGACCTGCTTGTTGACATGGGCTACAAGAGGAAGATCATAGAATTTTCTGGTGTCTCTGACCAGGAGATGAAGTATGTCCAAAAGTTCGGTCTTGATATTGTGCGGATTGAGCCCTGGGAAGGAAAAAAAGATATGATCAAAAAGATCATGTCCCTTCTTTCACTTACGTATACCAGTTCGCCCAGAAAAAATGCCTTATCCCTTTCGCCAAGAAAAACTCGGTATCGTCTCCTTGTGCCAGGCTTTGTTGTTAAGTCCCTGAAAGGAGTATTTTTCATGACCGATGCTGTTCTGGATGAGGAACTGCAGAAGAATATCACAGGCGAAGGTATATCGGTTGTTCCATTTTGATTTTTTGTTATTTTCCTTTGACATAGAGCATCAAAATATGATTCTATATACCTTAATAAATTCATAGAGGGATAACGGATGGCGCCAGGGAAAAAAGCATCAGAAAAGTATACTGCACTTCTCATTGCATCAGTCTTCATGCTTTATCTGTGCAGTGTTGCCTTTGCTGGGACTGTCGTTGTAAAGCCCGGCCAGTTCGATCATTTTACCCTGCAGATGCCTGATAAGGCAGTTGCAGGAGAGAACTTTGTTGTTAAAGTCTCTGTCTATGATTCGAACAAGAATCTTATTACCAATTTCTCGGAAACGGGCAAGGAATTCAGGGTTGATGTGAGCGGCCTGGCAATTACCCAGCCGTCCGTGCTCGGTGCCTCGTCCTTTGCTGGGGGTATAGCCAATATTGTCATCAATGACAAGAAAGCTGGAAAAGTGACATTTTCGATCAGGGAAGCGGGGGCCTCAGTTCCAGTGATCACCAGGGAATTTCTGGTAATACCGAACAAACTTGATCATTTCGTTATTCAGTCGCCTGCAGTGGTCAGCGCTGGATCCAGTTTTGACGTGAAGATCGTTGCCAAGGATATCTTTGAAAATACCGTACAGGATCTTGATATCGGCAAGAATATCAAAGTAACCTCTTCAGGAACATCCTCGGTTAAGATGCACGGCGGAGCCATGGATTTCAAGAATGGCCTTGCATCTGCAGCATTTATATCTGAAAAAGCCGGTAATGTTGTTATCGATCTTCAGGATTCTGCTTCTGGCAGCAAAGGTGCAACTCAAACCATCCAGGTCACTCCTGCCGAACTGGCCTATTTCAAACTGCAGGCTCCCAAGACAGGCATAGCAGGTGAACCCTTTGAACTCCTCGTTGCAGCTTACGATATGTACGATAATGTGGTAACAGCCTATGCTTCAAGCGGAAGCGGAGTCAGATTATCAACCACAGGCAATTCGAAACTCGAACCTGCAGTGGTGAATTCCTCAATGTTCCGCAACGGTCAGGCTCTTGTCAAGGTTGTTTATGAAAAAGCCGAAGAATTTCAGATAGTAGCAAAGGAAATGAATCGCGAGCAGTCGGGCAAGACTACTGAAATACAGATCGCAAACGCTCCTGCAGATCACTTTGCTGTCGTGACCCCTGATTCTGCAATTTCAGGGCAGAAGTTTAAGATTAGGGTTGAGGCCTATGACAGATATAACAACCCTGCAAGGAATTTCAATCTCACTGGCTTTGATGTCCTTCTCAGTACATCAGGAAATGGCAGCCTGAGTCATTCCAGAGTAGCTCCATCGGATTTTGTCAATGGAATTGCAGTTGTTGATGTTATGTATGACAAAGCCGAGTCATTCCAGGTTTCAGCTCGCATGTCATCTGATAGAACAACGAGCAGAATCTCGGTCAGCGATCATGATGTGAAACAGGAGGTTTCTCATGCGCCTGCAAGGATTGACAAGAAAGAGCTCAGGAAGCCTGCTGAAATAGGGTCAAAGCCGGCAAAGAATAAGAGAGTCGAGCAGTCTCCGAAACCAAATAAGGAAATTGCAAAAAAAATAGAGCCTAAAAAAGAAACGGCAAAAAAGGATGTTCCGGCAGCAGCGGTAAGAGCGACAGAAAACAAGCCGATAGAGACTATGCAGAACGTTACCAGGAAGGAAGTTCCTTCTGTAAAGCCTGTTGAGAAGAAGATTGCTAAACCGGCTGCAGATGAACCCAAAAAACCGGCTGTAGAAGCGGTGAAGAAGGAAGAAAAGAAAACCGACAAAGCTCTATACAACATAAGCAAGGTTTCTATTATTGAGGCAAAAAACAAGTCAATGCTTGTCATCAACATCACAAACCCTAATGGCAACCTGGACTATGGCGACGAAATTGAATCAAAATATGGGAAGGAATGGCTTAAGCTGAGAATTAAACCTGCAATAAACAGCACTGAAAAAGCATTCAAGTTCACGTCAACATATGTCGGCGAGATGCTTATTGAAGAGGATAAGACCGGTGGCCAGAACCTGGTTAATATCTATATCGAATTACTTCCTTCTGGAATTACCTATGATATTGCCCGCATAAGAAATACCCTGGTTGTAACATTTTCAAATCCCTGATATCGATTCAATAACATTTATAAAGGCCTGTTCCGAATGCATTCGGAACAGGCCTTTATTATCTTTTCTTTATGGATTAATATATTCAAAATAATCTGATCAGGAGGATCGTATGGCGACAAGAATGACGGCGGTTTATACATGCAAAGAGTGCGGCATAGAAGTAACTGTGAACAGCTCAGGGTTCAAGAGTGTTGAGCCCATATTCTGCTGCGGTCTTCCTTTGTACAAAACAAATAAGCCTTCAGTCAAGGCGGCACCAATCAAAAAGCATAAAGCATCACCAGAAAAGAAGGCTGATAAAAAAGAACCGCGGAAGACTTCCAAGAAAACTGCACGCAAGCCATTAAAGAGTAAAGAGGTTTCTCGATAGACATTGCATGAAAATATTGCTGATTAATCCGAACCGTGTTCTGTCACCGCCTGTGCCTCCAATTGGGTTGGAATATCTTTCGGCTATCCTTGTCAGGGAAGGGCATGATATCAGACTTCTTGATCTCACATTTCATGACAACGCCGAGGCTGTTATCGATGAGTATGTCTCTGAATTCATGCCGGATATCTGCGGATTGACGGTGAGAAACGTTGACAGTGTCCTGTTTCATAATAATCAGTTTTATCTGGATTCCATTCGCGACATTGTTCGCTATCTGAAAATCAAGAAATCCCTTAAGGTCATTATAGGTGGCGCCGGCATTGTAGTTAACCCTGAAGGTATTCTTGATTACCTCGGAGCCGATTATGCCATAGCTGGTCCTGCCGAAGGCGTTATTCTTGAACTTCTCAGTGCATTGCGCGCAGGGCAGGCAGTGAAGAGGATATGGAAGGGATTATTTCGGCCATATTCGTCCTGCCCAAGAATTACATCTGCGATAGATTACCGGAAGTATTACGATTCGGGCGGAATAGCTGGCTTTGAAACGCACAAGGGATGCAGTTCCTCATGCGTTTACTGCATTGAGGCTGATTCTCCTGTTGCATTCAAGAAACCAGTGGATGTGGTTCATGAGATCCGGGGATTTGTTGAGAAGGGGTATAAGCAGTTTCATCTCTGCGACGCTGAGTTTAATGAAGATCTGGACCACGCGATTGAGTTCTGCTCTGCGTTACGGCAGGAAAATATGGATATGCACTGGGCATTGTACATAAAACCTGCTAATTTCAATCAGAAACTTTTCAGGCTCATGAAGGATACCGGAGTCAATCTTATCACTTTGACTATTGATTCATTCAGCAAGTGTCCTCTTTACTGGGCTGAGGCAGAAAAGATCATATTTAGTGCCCAGTCGAATGGGATACGTATTGCAGTAGATTTTCTGACCGGATTCCCTTATGAGGAGGAGGAACTGCTGAAATGGTGCCTTGATTTTTTTCGGAGGCTTCAACCCGACAGAGTGAATATCAATACGTACATCCGGCTTTATAAGCCCTTAATGATCACAAAAATCATTGAGCGAGACGATGCACTTAAGGCTAATATTCTCGGCTGCCGTGATAACAAGGCGATGATACTGCCGATATTTTATAATCATGTGGATCCTGGATGGCTTAAGGAATGTATATCAGGTGACAGAATATTCAAAATAGAAGGCGAAGAAAAGGGTGTGAATTATATGAGAGCCTGAACCACATATTTCTTTTAATTTAAGGGGAAAGCGCCTGAATAGTGAGAAACTACTTGAATAATTTATCGCATTATACTAATAATATAGCTAAGTAAGTATGAAGGAGTAAAAATGCTGAAAGAAAGGGTTGAGCGAGTTCTGGATAAGGTCAGGGTAAGTCTCAAAGCAGAAGGTGGAAATATAGAGCTTCTGGATGTGAGAGATGATGTTGTGTATGTGAAACTGACGGGTGCATGCGGAACGTGTCCCATGTCGACCCTTACGATGAAGAGCCTCGTTGAAACGAGCATTAAGAATGAGATTCCGGAAATAAAAGCAGTACAGGCAGTCTGAAGAATATAGGCCATGGAGAATAACACAGGGCGATTCAGGCAAATAAAGTTTTTTTCTGGCGTGAGTACTCTACTTTTCCTTGCGATGGTCACTCTTTTCCCTTCTTTCTCTTCTGCGACAGATAAGATTGATGTAACCGATATTCGCTACTGGTCATATCCTGATTATACGCGGGTTGTTATAAGCCTTACCGATATTCCTGATTATGCCAAGAACAGGCTTGCAAATCCTGACAGGCTTTATTTTGATATAAAAAACAGCGCTCTGAAAAAGGAACTCCAGAAGACCATATCCGTAAGTAATGGTATGCTCAAGACCGTGAGGGCAGGGCAGTTTAGTGAGAGCATTGTGCGTGTTGTTCTTGATCTGGACAAGATGACGGACTACAAGATCTTGACCATGGAAGACCCTATTCGTCTTATCATAGACGTTTACGGCAAGAAGCAGGCTGCATCGGTTAAAAAAAGGGTTGTGCTCGATCCGGGACACGGAGGACATGACCCAGGAGCGGTCGGTCCGAAGAACCTCTATGAGAAAGATGTTGTGCTCGATATCGCATTGAAAATGAAAAAAATCCTTGCAAACGACCCAAATTTCGAGATATTCCTTACAAGGGAAATCGATGTCTTTATTCCGCTTGAACAGAGGACTGCGATTGCAAACAGTAAGAACGCCGATCTTTTTGTTTCGATTCATGCAAATGCGAGCCCCCGGCGTGAGGCAAAAGGTATCGAAACCTATCTCCTGAACTGGACGAGCGATGAGGAAGCGAATAAGGTCGCTGCGCGTGAGAATGCAATTTCCCTGAAGAAAATGAAAAAGCTGAATGAAGGAAAAGATGTGCTCGATGTCATGCTGAGCGACCTCAGAAGGGACGACAAACGCGAAGGGTCACTGAAACTTGCCCATTTTGTCCAGCAGAACATGGTGAGCAGCCTAAACAGGAGCTATAGCCATATCGTAGATCATGGAGTGAAACAGGCACTTTTCTATGTACTGTTCGGGGCGCAGATGCCTTCAGTGCTTGTAGAGGTCTCATTTATCAGTAACCCTCTTGAAGAGAAACTCCTCTCAAAAGACGGATACCGGTCTGAACTTGCGCAATCGATAGCAGCAGGAATAAATAAGTATATGACTGCAGTCCCTGACGGGCAGACCATGGCACAGAGCGGCAGAACAGTTGTCCCCTGAGTTTCGTATAGTTTTGTATCTTCTTTTTGTTGTCTCCCTTTTTTTACTGCCTGATCTGGCATTTTATGCAGCGCTCTTTATGGTATTGAGTCTTTGCCTGATCACTGTGCCATTCAGGATGCTGAAGGCAGGTTGGATACCTATACTCCTGTTCCTGACTTTTACCTTTATCAGTAATGCGTTGTTCCACTCCGGCAGGATTCGCTTTACTGCCGGACCGGTGATGATTACGCAGGAGGGTCTTCATCTTGCTGCGCTGAGGACCCTGAGGATTCTCCTCATGATAGGGGGCGTGAAGCTCCTTATTGCAAAAACAACAACTGACCAGGTCGTCAGCGCCATGGCAAGTCTGCTCAAGCCTTTTGAAAAGATAGGTATGCCGATAAACGATTTCTTTCATACGATGGGCCTTACCTTAAAATGTTTTCCGATCCTGAAAGATGCTCTGTCACATCATTATGCAGAAAACATACAAAAAGGTGAGGCACGAAGTATTCTGAGCAAGGCAAGGCTTATGGCGCTGTTTATACTGCCTCTTTTTGTGGAGAGCATCCACTCCCCTGAACTCTTCTTCCTGGAAGCTGATCTGCATGAAAAGAAGAATTGACCTTATCATAAAGGATGGGCTTATATTTGACGGCACAGGCGGAGAGCCTTTTATCTCAGATATTGCCGTGCAGGACGACAGGATTCTTGCCATCGGGACCTTCAGCGAAAACGATGCAGAAAGGATAATTTCGGCAAAAGGTATGGCCGTAGCACCCGGGTTTATCGACAGTCACGCCCATTCTGACTTCACTCTTATTGCTGATAATCGCGCTGAAGGGAAAATTTATCAGGGGGTGACTACCGAGATAAATGGCAATTGTGGCATGTCAGCTGCTCCTCTTTATGGAAAAGCAGTTGAGCGCCGCGAGGATGATCTCAAGGAACTTGGCATAAGCGAACGATGGAATTCGGTGAGGGAATATTGTGAGGTTATTGGAAAAAAGAGATTAGCCTTGAATACTGCGATGCTGATTGGTCATGGCAATATAAGGGGATCAGTGGTCGGTTATGATAACAGGGAGCCGTCTGCAACTGAGCTTTCACGTATGAAAAATCTGCTCGATACTTCAATTCAAGAGGGCGGGATAGGTGTTTCAACCGGCCTTATCTATCCCCCCGGCATATACAGCAGGACTGATGAACTTATCGCACTGGCAGAGGTATTGAAGCCCTACGGCCTGGTCTATACCAGCCACATGAGGAGTGAAGGAACAGCGCTTCTTGAATCTATTCGGGAGATTATTTCTGTCAGCCGTACAGCCGGTATCAGGGCACATATTTCTCACATCAAGACGGCAGGGCAGGAGAACTGGCACAAGGCTGATGCTGCTATCGCCTTACTTAGAGAAGCACGAGAACAGGGGATAGAACTCAGCTGTGACCGCTATCCCTATATTGCGTCGAGCACAGACCTTGACTCTCTGTTGCCTTCCTGGGCCTTTGAAGGTGGCAATGAAGAAGAACTGCAGAGGCTGCGATCGAATGAAATGCTCTTAAAGATGAGAAGTGAATTACTTGAGCAGGCTAAAAACAGGACCTACTGGAAACGGGTTATTATATCTTCAGTTGTCTCGTCCGCAAATTCATGGATGGAGGGAAAGACTATAACGCAAATAGGTGAACGCCTCGGCTGCGATGAGATAGAGGCTGTCTTTAAGATCCTGCTTGAGGAAAAATTGCGGGTCGGCGCCATATTCCTCTCAATGAGCGAGGATAATCTCAGTAAATTTCTTTCTCTCCCCTTCTGTGCTATAGGTTCTGACAGTTCTGCCCGGTGCTTTGATGGGCCGACCCGGCTCGGCAAGCCCCATCCGCGGACCTTTGGAACATTCCCCAGATTCTTCGGCAAGTATGTAAGAGAT
Source organism: uncultured Nitrospirota bacterium (assembly GCA_947085015.1). Classification (GTDB taxonomy): domain Bacteria; phylum Nitrospirota; class Thermodesulfovibrionia; order Thermodesulfovibrionales; family UBA6898; genus UBA6898. The sequence continues at coordinate 55,694 of CAMTUV010000034.1, read as the reverse complement.
GAGCAGCTTATGACCCTGACAGAAGCCATCCGTAGGGCAACAATGCTTCCTGCCTCGATATTCGGCCTTATCGGCAGAGGACAGATCAGGCAGGGCTACGCAGCTGACATCGTAATCTTTGACCCTTATACAATATCTGACAGGGCAACGTTTGAAGATCCCTTTATGAAGCCGATAGGTATTCCTTATGTTCTGGTCAATGGGTCAGCTGCTGTTTGGGAGAATAAACCCACCCGAAAGTTTTCGGGCCGGATGCTGACACGATAAGACCATGAGATCATTACCGCTGATTGCTGTCACCACAGGCAACAGGGATAATTTCCCGAATGAGCCACATCTCTATATCCAGGCGATTCAGAAGGCAGGGGGCATGGCAGAGTTCGTCTATCCCAACTCAAGAAAAAACGGGCTTTTTGATCATTTTGATGGGTTTCTCATCCCTGGAGGTAAAGATATTCATCCCCTGCTGTATAATGAAGATCAGAGATATGAGATCAGTCATGAGGAGCAGAAAAGAACGGACTTTGAACTTTATCTTTTAAAAGAAGCTACAAAAAGAAAGAAGCCTGTGCTTGGCGTCTGTTACGGCATGCAGGTGATAAATCTTTTTTTTAAGGGTTCTCTGTATCAGGATATTCAATTACAGAAAAAGGATTCGCTCGATCACCGGAAGGGTCTTCATTCTCTTGCGGTGCACGCAAATCCTTTCCTGGAAAGCGGAGATTTTGAGGTGAACAGCAGCCACCATCAGGCAGTGAAAGTCATAGGCAAGGGGCTCACCCCGTTTGCCTATGCGGACGATGGCATTATTGAAGGTATTTATCTCAACGACTATGATTTTCTCCTCGGGGTTCAGTGGCATCCCGAGAGAATGAATACCGAATTATCACAAGCAGTTTTCAGTTCTTTTATGAAGGAGTGTCATGACCCAAAATAGATTCTCTACTCCCATGCTTCTTTTTCTTATTGCCCTGCTCGGCTATCTTGCATACCAGATTATAAGCCCTTTTCTTACCGCAGTGGCCTGGGCTATGGTTTTTGCTATCGTTTTTTATCCAGTGTATGCCTTTATCTGCAGATATGTGAGATTCAAGTCTGTTGCGTCGTTGATCACCATAGTTCTTATCCTTATCATTATTTTGGGTCCGGTCTCATATCTCACCTCGCTGCTCGTTCATGAAACACAGGCATTTCTTGCCAGTATCGATCAGGACCGCCTTGAATCAGTGCAGAAGTTCTATGAAGGTCTGCGTTCCTCACCGCTTTACCAGAAAATAAGTTCCTACATGGGAGAGTTACCCTCAGAAAAAGTCATCCTGGAAAGTATCAGAAAAGCCGGGGGGACGCTTCTTCAGAACATGTCTCTTCAAATAACAAATGTGCTGGCGATCCTGGCAAACTTCCTCTTTATGATTTTTACGATCTTCTTTTTTCTGAAGGACGGCCCAGGGTTTCTCTCAAAGGCACGCGACTTTATGCCCTTTAGCGAAAGGCATAAAGATAGGCTGGCAACACAGGTCAAGGACATGATTTTTTCAACCGTATACGGTGGCGCAACGGTTGCGCTCATTCAGGGCACTCTTGGTGGTTTTGCCTATTATGTCGTTGGCATGGAATCTCCTGTTATGTGGGGAGTTGCCATGGCTGTCATGTCTTTTGTTCCCCTTCTCGGCACCTTCTCAATATGGGGCCCAGGATCGGTCTTTCTTCTGCTCAGCGGAAGCTATGTTAAGGGCGTAGGGCTCTTTCTCTTCGGTGTTTTTGTTATCAGTATAATCGATAACATCCTGAGACCGCTGATCATCGGCTCCCGCACCAAAATGCCTACGGTGCTGATTTTGTTCAGCGTTCTTGGCGGCATAAAACTCTTTGGTATGATCGGCTTTGTGATGGGCCCTCTCATCATGGCTGCCTTCATCTCTGTCTTCGAAATATTCCGCCATATCGAGGACGAGGAGAAAGAAGACGTTGGGACAGACACGCAGGGTTGAGAGCAAACTCTTTACCCTGACGCTCTCTTTTTGTCTCGCGTTATGCCTTGTTGCCTGCTCTTCAAGTGACAGGGTCGTCGGATATGTTCATTATAGGATTAATTACAACCCCACGACCCTGGATCCTGCGCTGATAGTTGATGTTACCGGAGGACTGATTGCAGCCAAAATATTTAACGGCCTCGTCAGACTTGATAAAAACCTGGAAGTTATTCCTGACCTTGCAGAATCATGGAATATCAGTCCTGACGGGAAAAAGTATACGTTTCGTCTGAGAAGAGATGTCACATTTTCGAACAGTCGCATAATTTCAACCGCTGATGTGAAATATTCCTTTGAACGGATCCTTGATCCTAGGGGCAAATCGCCCAACACCTGGATACTGGACAAGATATCGGGCGCAAAGGCCTTTATGAAAGGCGAGAGCGCTGAGGTGAGTGGTATAAAGATATCAGACCCTTATACCATCCAGATAATTCTCGAAAAGCCTTTTTCTCCTTTTCTGAATCTCCTCACCATGACTGCAGCCTATGTGGTACCGAAAGAGGAGGTGCAAAGATGGGGAGAAGACTTTGCTTCTCATCCAGTCGGTTCCGGGCCCTTTCGCCTGGCAGAATGGAAGCATAACAATCATCTCCTGCTCGACAGAAATGAGGATTATTTCGGGGGTATGGCAATGGTCAGAGGGCTTCGGTACAGAATCATTCCTGAGGACCTTACTGCTATAACGGAATTCGAGCTTGGCAATCTTGATGTCATCTCTGTTCCGGCGTCTGAATATCGCAGGATCATGAAAGCAGATACAGGTAAAAACCTTGTCTCTTCTATGGAGGGTATTAATACCTATTACCTTGGATTTAATTGCTCCCGTCCCCCTTTTGACGACATAAGGGCAAGAAAGGCGGTCTCCTTTGCTATTGACAGGAAGAGGATCCTTGAAACGTTCTATGAAGGCAGAGGGAGGCTGGCTCATGGCCCTATCCCTGATATCCTGCGACGCTGGAATGCGCCTGTTCCGCCGGCTTACGATCCTGCAACTGCAAGAAAACTTATCGAAGCAGCAGGCTTGAAGGGAAAAAAGATACAGTTATATGTTACGGCTGATCCAGAGGTCGTCGATATTGCCGAGATCATTCAATCCTATCTTTGTAACGCAGGTCTTTCAGTAATTATAAAGCAGCTTGAATGGAGTTCTTACAAGGCAGCTATCAACAAAGGTGAGGCAGACATGTTCTGGATCAGTTGGTGGGCTGACTACCCTGATCCCGAGAACTTTCTCTTTCCTCTTTTTCATTCCTCAAATCATGGCCCAAGCGGCAACAGGACACGGTATACAAACAGGGCAGTAGATGCCCTGATAGAGGCAGGCCAGAAAAGCTCCAACAGGGAAGAGCGCGATCATTATTACAACGCAGCGGAATGGGCAATCGTTGCAGATGTGCCATGGGTTTTTTTCTGGCATAAGACTGATATCACTATAAGACAGTCAACTATCAGGAATTACGGCATATATCCTATTTACAGCTTAGACAAGGGCCTGGAGATTTCATTTTGAGACCGTTCATCATCAGAAGGCTATGGCTCATGATACCTCTTCTTCTGGGCATAACCTTCATAACATTTTCGCTGACCAAGGCACTGCCAGGAGATCCGGTCTTCAGCCTTGTGGGTGAACGTTCCAGTCCCGAGATTATCGAAAAGATCCGCAAGGAGATCGGCGCTGATAAAAGCATAATCAGACAGTATGCCGGATACATCACACTTCTTTTGCAGGGAGAGCTTGGACGGTCTTATTATACGAACAGGAGGGTAGTTGACGAAGTTGGTCAGAAGTTCCCCAATACCCTGGTCCTTGCCTTTGCTGCGATGGCTATTGCAACGCCTTTGGGCGTGCTGTTAGGATTCATCGCTGCATTGAACAAGGGAAAGGCTGCCGACAAAATCATTACCATGCTCTCTGTTTCCGGCATCAGTATGCCGGTATTCTGGAGCGGACTACTGCTTATGCTTTTTTTTAGTCTCAGACTGAGAGTTCTGCCTCCCTCAGGAACAGGCGGCCTTCAATACCTCGTTCTGCCGGCAATAACCCTTTCGCTTCCTGCCCTTGCAACCCTTATCAGAATAACCCGTATTACAGTCCTTGATGTGATGGATGCACAGTTCATCAGGACAGCGAGGGCTAAGGGCATAACTGAAACTGCCATTAACGCGGTCCATATCATGAAAAATGCCCTGATACCTGTCATTACAGTTATCGGACTTGAGTTTGGGAGCTACCTTAACGGTGCAGTCCTTACCGAGACCATCTTCGGATGGGATGGAATAGGGCGGTATGCCATGGAAGGCATTATCAAGCGGGACTATCCTGTCATTATGGGATGTCTTCTGGTAGGGACAATTGTCTTTGTGCTGATGAATCTAATCGTTGATATTATTTACCATTACGCAGATCCAAGGGTGAGGGTTCATGGGACTGACCGGTAAGATATCTGCTGGCATACTCCTTCTGATTTTTTCCCTCTCAATTTTTTCTTTTCTTCTTGTGCCGTATGACCCGGATGCCATAGACCTTAACAGCCTCAAAGAACCTCCGTCATTAAGGCACATGCTCGGCACAGACAATAAGGGCAGGGACATTCTTGCACGCATACTGCATGGGGGAAAGATTTCTGTCGGCATTTCGGTAATTGCGGCGCTTATGAGCATGACTATTGGCATGGCAGTGGGCCTGGTTTCCGGCTATGCAGGCGGAAAGACTGACACTGCCCTGATGGCACTGGTTGACCTTATTCTCTCTTTTCCTGCATTCCTGCTTGCCATAGGTATATCCCTTATCCTTGGCGAAGGAATCGCCACGGTTATGATTGCGCTCTCTGCTGTTGGCTGGACATCATTTGCACGGCTGATCAGGGGGCATGTTTTATCTCTGAAGGAGTCTGCATTCATCGAGGCAGCCCGCGCCTTGGGCTGCAGCCCTGCACGGGTGGTGCTTGTCCATCTCCTGCCCCAGTGCATCCCTCTTGCCCTTGTGATGGCAGGGCTGAAGGCAGGAGGATATATCCTTACTGAGGCAGGACTCAGTTTTCTTGGCCTTGGCGCTCAGCCGCCCACTGCCACCTGGGGCTCAATGATCAGTGCAAGCAGGGTCTTTATCAATTCAGCGCCCTGGATGGTCTTCTTTCCCGGCATCATGATTGCCATCACCTCTATCAGTTTTAATCTTTTAGGCGATTCCCTTAAGGAAGCCTATGATATCCGGAGCAAGAAAGAAGCCTGATTAATTACCAATGCCAATCTTCATGTAACGCAAGATTTCAGAGATACCGCACAATTAACTCACTGCACCTTTAATGCTGTTAATGGCGTTAATATCGCCCATGAGAATGACAACATCGCCGCGCTTTAAAATAACATTCTCAGAAGGGTTAAATTCGTATGAGTTCTCTGACTGCCTGCTTAGCGCTACGACGGTCACATCTTTTTTTGACAATATGCCTGTTGCCTGAAGAGTCTTGTCTCTATACGGTGATAACTCATCAATTGTAAGTTCCTCTACCCTTACAGTCTTCTCCTGCGACCTGAGCATAAGGTCGAGGAATGATACAACTGATGGCCTGATCAGTTCCGATGCCATTCTGAGACCGCCGATAAAGTTTGGCATTACAACACTGTCAGCCCCTGCCATACGAAGCTTCTGTTCAGACTCCTCCTCAACAGCCTTGGATATAACCCTTATAGCCGGATTAAGTCTTTTTGTAGTAAAAACAACAAGAAGATTTTCAGCATCTGACTGGAGTGCGGTTACGATCCCCTGGGCCTGTTCAATCCCAGCTGCCTGAAGCACTGAATTGTGGGTTGCATCACCCTGCACATAACATATGCCCTGCTCATCAAGAAGCTTGATCGTTACCGGGTCCCTATCTATGGCAACAACATCTTTCCGCGTTCTGATCATCTCTTCCAGTACATGCTTACCTGTCTGTCCGACTCCGCATATAATGAAGTGACCTTTCATAGCAGCAATTTTATTCTGCATCTTTCTCCTCCTCAGCGCATCTGTCAGCTCTCCCTCAACGATAATGGCAATGATTGTGGAAACACCATAAACAAGAACGCCTGTGCCTCCAAGTATGAGGAATACGGTAAATATCCTGCCCTGTTCTGTGAGCGGGTGGACTTCCATGAATCCCACGGAAGCAATGGTAATAACGGTCATGTAGAGGGAATCAAGCAAGGGCCAGTGTTCAATGAACATATATCCGCCCACCCCTGAAGACAGAATGAACAGAAGGGCGAAACTAATGCATAGCAATTTTTTTAACGGCATAGGTAGAAGATACCAGAACTCACAGGAGAAGATAAAGGCATCATGTCAGGGAAAATCATCTCATTTATCCTGATCATCGGCTTCAGGTATCTCATATATCTCTTCTTCGGGCATTTCAACGGACTGGCAGCGCTCTCTCAGCTCTGAAAAAATAAACGGTCGGGTTGATTTTGGGAGACTCTCAGAGCAATAAAGTTCCCTCAGATCAGTGGTCTTCATATCGGGTATAAAGTGTGTCACTTGCGCCATGGGAGTATGGAAGTTTCTTATCAGACTGTATTTAATTGCATAACGCAACGACCATTTTGGGTGTTTGGATATCATATGAATTATCACAGGCTTAGCTCCTCGTCTATTGATAATTTCACAAAGATGAGTTTCGGTAATGACAGGGCTGTCCAGACATGCATTGACGACTTTGTTGTCTCCCCGAGCTATGATCGCCATGACAATGGTGCTGTTGGACCTTTTGGCAAGTGCTATGTTCACGCCTGAGGGCATGGAAGGGATCTTCTCTGTAAGCATCAGTTCGATTTTCTGACGAATGGTCACAGGAACACCCTGGTCTCTTGTCAGGTCGCCGAGATCAAAAGTGCGAAGGAATTTCAGCATTGAAAAACTTACCCTCGGCGGCGTCTTCGGATTCCTGCAGAGGGTAAGTTTCAGCTTGTAACTGTCCTTAAAACGAATATCTCCTGCGAGAAAGCCCAAGGCCTCAGGAGGTGTGGTTCTGGTTTTTGCAAGGTAGATAGCCATTTCCTCATTCAGGCTTCTGTTGAGCGTTAGATTCAGAATGACTTGGGGATGAGTATCACGAACCAGTGTCCAGAGTTCTTCGTCCTGGGCAGTATGCGCTCGAGACAATCTCTGTTGCAGTGAAGTCATGGTTTTTAAACGTAAAGGTGCTTGATCCGAAGGGATCAGGTTATGGCCTTCCTGACATAAATCTCTTTGGCGATTTCCGGATCTAAGGCAACGGTAGTTTCATCTATGCTTAGGACAAATGAGGGCGTTTTCTGGATCAGCTTAATTACACTTCCGGCAGCTATGCCAAGAGAGTTCAACTTACTGAGTCTTGATGGGTCAGAAGGCACGATAAAGGTAATTCTTCCCTTTGCGCCGACTGCGAATTCGGAAAGGCGCATCACTACAGGTGTCACATCAACCTTGAATTTTTTGCAGCATTCACCCCGCGGAATAGGCTTGCCGTGGGGGCAGGTAGGAGGATGGCCAAGAAAGGTACAAACGCTTTCAGTCAGTTCCTCGCTAAGGATATGCTCCATCTTACAGGCATCGCTCACGACAGTATCGTCAGGCATTTCGAATACATCGGTGAAGAGTCGTTCAGCAAGCCGCTGTCTCCGTATAAGACCGCGTGCATTTTTCTGTCCCTTGTCTGTAAGAGTGATATCAGCGCCGGCAACAGACGCGAGGCCGTGATGCAGCAGGGTTTCAATCATGGCATCAGTATCATCATCATCAGAACTTAATTTGAAATGATTCATGTCCCTGTGATTGTCCTCCTGGAGGACCCAGAGCAGTTCAAGAGCTTCGTCGATGCGTTCCTGGTCAACAATAAAATCCATGCAGTAATTATAGGCTAATGAAAGATTTTAAGACAACGCAAAAGGCAGCCCTGTTGTCATGACCTGCCTGAATGATTTTCTGTGTATAGGACAGGGGCCTAACAGCGCTATCATTTTCATGTGATCCTTTGTGCAATACCCCTTATGTCTTCTGAAATTGTAATCAGGGTAAAGGCTGTCATAGTGAAGCATCAGCGTATCTCTGACATATTTTGCAATAATTGATGCGGCTGCCACTGAGGCGCTTTTCGCATCGCCCTTGATGATCGGAAACTGCCTGAATGCAATGCCAGGAATAGTTACCGCGTCGACAAGCAGAGCGTCCGGAGGCCAGGAAAGATCATCAACTGCCTGCCTCATTGCTGATTTCGTTGCCCTGAGAATATTTGTCCTGTCAATTTCCAGGTTATCGACAATGCCTACACCAACAGCATCAGCAGATACAAGAACCTCCCAAAATAGATGGGTTCGCTCTTTTTCAGGGACTTTTTTGGAATCACGGAGGCCGTGTATTCTGATATGCGGGGGAAGGATAACTGCAGCTGCTACGACGGGGCCCGCCAAGGGACCCCGTCCTGCTTCATCTATGCCGGCAATGACAGCGAATCCCTCATCTCTGAAAGAATCGTCATACCGGTAAATATCCATACAGGGCTATTTCGCGGCAAAGTCTTTCTCTTTGATCTTTGCGGCCTTGCCCTTCTTATCCCTGATGTAATACAGTTTTGCTCGCCGGACTTTTCCCTGCTTGATGACCTCAATCCTGTCAACAGAGGGAGAGCAGACAGGGAAAATCCTTTCCACGCCGACACCAAACGAGATCTTTCTGACAGTAAAGGACTCGCGGGTACCGCAGCCCTTCCTGCCGATGACAAGGCCCTGGAAAGGCTGTATCCTTTCCTTGTCACCCTCCACGACTTTTACATATACCTTAACGGTATCTCCGACATTAAAGACTCCAAGATCTCTCTTGAACCCCTCTTCGATTGCATTGATAATATTCATGTTGCTTCCTCCTTTATCTGTTCCAAAAGTAATTTCTCTTCAACCGAGAGACTGTATGATTCCAGCAGATCAGGCCTCTTTTGCATCGTGGCCTTTAACGACTGCTTTATCCTCCATTTACGTATCTCCTCATGGTTGCCCGAAAGCAGCACCTTAGGCACACTCATATCCCTGAACAACTCAGGACGTGTGTAGTGCGGATAATCGAGCAATCCATGATTGAAAGACTCATCTTCAGCCGACTGGCTATCGCCAAGTACATCTGGCAAGAGCCGGGAAACGGCATCTATTATAACCAAAGCAGGCAGTTCTCCGCCAGTCAAAACGTAATCGCCAATCGAAATTTCATCATCAGCAAGATGATCACTTACTCTTTCGTCAATGGCTTCGTATCTGCCGCAGAGAAAAAGAAGCTCTTTTGGCTCATCTGCAAGCTCCCGGGCAATGCTCTGAGTGAAGACTCTGCCGCGGGGGGATGGCATGATAACCTTGAGATTTTTCCTGGTCGGCCACTGCTCTTCCATGATCCTGAAAAACGTATCCGGCTTCATTACCATACCTGGACCGCCGCCGTATGGATAATCATCAACCGTGTGGTGCTTGTCGATGCTGTAATCCCGAAGATTATGTACAGCAACACTGATGAGTTGTCTGTCAATGGCACGTTTCAGTATACTGCACCCCAGATAGGCGTTAACCATCTCGGGGAAAATCGTTATGATACTGAAGCGCTTATTCATGTGATGTAGTCGAATACATGCTTATGATGACTTTGAGCGTATCAATCCAGGAGACCATCTACTGGGGTTATGGTCATTGTGCCTGTAATGAGATTTATATCTGCAATGACAGATTTTACTGCAGGGATAAGATATTCCTTGTCTGCGCCCTGAACGACATATACTTCATTGCTAAGCGTTTCCATGATCTCCGCAACCCTTCCTATCGTTTCTCCATCAACAGTAACTACTGAAAGACCTATAATCTGATGGTAGTAGTATACATTTTCCCCCAAGGCAGGCAGCATTGATGCATCCACTTCGATCATTGCATTCCTCAGGGACGAAGCCTCTTCGCAATTGGATATGCCCTGAAATGCGATGATGAGGAATTCCCTGTCAGTCCTTATGGAATGTAATATCCTTTTCTGGACCGTTCCCGCGGGCAAGACAATATACGCTTCAGTCAGAGGAGGAAGTAAGCGGGCTGCGTCTGAAAGGGGGAAGGCTTTCACTTCTCCTTTGATCCCCCGTTCCTTTATGATGCGTGCTACTGCTATAAGGTTTAAGAAAGATTCTCCTTACTCGAGGATTTCGAGGACACAGCGCTTGCCTATATTGGTTCCTGATGCGCTCAGGATTGTTCTCATGGCGCGCGCTGTTTTTCCCTGTTTGCCGATAATTTTGCCCACGGTATTTACTGCCACACGTTGCCCACAAACCGTCGTTCTTTCAACATCAATCTTATGCACAATTGCATCTTCGGGCTTGTCCACAGGAACTTTTTGACATGTTTTAGACTAATTCCTTCATCATCGTGATCCCTAAAGCGGATAATCTGATGTTAAGCGCCGGCTTTATCTATAAGCTTTTTTGCAATATCGGTCGGCTGAGCTCCCTTTTCGATCCAGTGTTTTGCCCTGTCCACATCGATCTTGATCTCTGATGGTTCCTTCAGGGGATCATATGTGCCCAGAATCTCGATAAAAGGGCCGTCTCTGCGAGTGCGTGAATCCGTTACGATCATCCGATAGAAAGGCTTCTTATGTGACCCTAATCTTGTAAGTCGAATTTTTACCAAAAAAACACCTCCTGTTATTATTTAGAATATTAATATAAATAACTGATAAAAGTAAAGGATATCAGAGGGAAAAGAACCGTGGCAGCTTAATGTTTTTTTTGCCCTTAAACATCTTGAGCATTTTTTTTAGCTCAACATACTGTTTGACCACCCTGTTGACATCAGCCACGGTTGTTCCACTACCCATGGCAATACGTTTTCTCCTGCTTCCGTTTAAGATGTTATGGTTTGACCGCTCTTTTCTGGCCATGGAACTGATGATCGCTTCAATCTTTACAAACTCCCGTTCGTCGACCTGCATGTTTTTTACCTTATTCATTCCAGGGATCATTCCCAAAATGCTTTCCAGTGGTCCCATACTCCTGATCTTCTTGAGTTGTTCCCGCAAATCGTCAAACGTAAAAGAATCTTCAGTAATCCTCTTCTGGAGTGTCTCTGCCTCCTTTTCATCAAAGGACCGCTGGGCATGCTCGATAAGGCTCAGAACATCACCCATTCCAAGAATTCGCGAGGCAATACGGTCAGGATGAAAGGGTTCGAGCATGTCAATCTTTTCGCCAACACCGATAAATTTGATAGGTTTCTGAGTAATTTCCCTAACAGAAAGAGCTGCGCCCCCACGGGCATCGCCGTCCATTTTTGTAAGAACGATACCGTCAATTCCTATCTGATCGTTGAACTGTTTCGCTATATTTACTGCATCCTGACCGGTCATGGCATCAGCCACAAAGAGAGTCTCTCTGGGCTCAAGACTATTCTTGATGTTCTTGAGTTCTGTCATAAGCGATTCATCAACATGAAGCCGTCCGGCAGTGTCAACGATGAGGATATCATAGGCTTCTGTCCGTGCCTTCTTTAAAGCTTCAAGGGATACAGCTACCGGGTCTCTGGTATCGCGTGAAACAAAGACTGGAACTCCAATCTGTGCGCCGAGAGCCAGGAGCTGATCAATAGCCGCTGGCCGCTGAAGATCGCACGCCGCAAGAAGAGGGCGTCTTCCTTCCTTTTTGAAATATTTGGCAAGCTTTGCTGCGGATGTTGTCTTGCCCGAGCCCTGCAGGCCGACCATCATAATAATTGTTGGCGGATTTGGGGAAAGCATGATCTTGACATTGGAGCTTCCCAGAAGGGTGCAGAGTTCATTGTGGACGATTTTGACGACCTGCTGTCCAGGGGTGAGACTTTCAAAAACTTCCTTGCCAAGAGCTTTTTCCTTTACTCTCTGGACAAAGTCTTTCACAACCCTGAAATTCACATCTGCCTCAAGGAGGGCCAGCCTTACTTCCTTCAGGGCTGCGTCTATGTCCTCCTCATTGATAAGGCCTCTGCCCTTGAGTTTCTTGAAAATAGACTCAAGTTTTTCGCTGATGTTATCGAACATTAGAGGAGTTTCTCTATATGGGCCGAAACGTTATTGCCGAACGCATCAGAATAGCCCCTGTATATATCGACAATTTTGCCATCTTTCCCGATCAGAAAACTGGTCGGTATACTTATAACATTGTATAGTTTTGGGGTGGCTTCATTCGCAAGAAGAACAGGATAGTTGATGTTATACGAGGACGAGAATTGCCGAACCTTTTCTAGCGCATCAGAACCAGTGTCTGTGGACACCCCTACTACAATAAAACCCTTCTGTTCATATTTTCTATAAAGTTCTACTAAACCAGGAACTGAAGCCTTGCAAGGCGGACACCACGTAGCCCAGAATTCAAGAAGCACCACTCTTCCCTTATAATCGGAGAGTGAAATGTTCCTGCCGGAGAGATCCATAAGCGTAAAGTCAGGTGCCGCGGCATTGAGTTCAGCCGTTGATACAGCAGGAGACGTGCTGTCCGTTTTGCTGCACGCCACAGCGACGAGACTAAACGCAATAAAGAGAAGAAGGAGATAGCTCTTATTCATGTAAAGTATCTGCGTTATCGCGGGGGCATCACAAGCTCAAGCGAGCAGGCTGTCAATCTTTGCCTTAAGCTGAGGCTTAGGAACCGCTCCAACGATACGGTCAGCTTCCTGTCCATTTTTAAAGAAGACAATGCAGGGGATTCCCATGATCTTGTATTTGCTTGCTACCTCAGGATTTTCGTCTGTATTGAGCTTCATAACCTTTATTTTTTCTCCATATTCCTTTGCAAGTTCCTCTACCGTCGGAGCGATCATGCGGCAAGGTCCGCACCAGACTGCCCAAAAATCTACCATAACAATGCCGTTGTGGCCCAGCACCTCTTTATCCCACGCTGCCGATGTTGTCTCAAATACATTCTCAGACATGACTGACCTCCTGAATAGAATTTTTAATTATAGGGTCAGTGCTATTTTTTTGTCAACGACGCGCTATAAAGCCTTTGAGGCGCGGGGAGAAAAAAGAATACCGCATTGACAGTAATCAGCGGTATCTGGTATGTTTCAAGCAGTGAATAAAATCCTTATTATTATTGCTTTTTTTCTCTTTTCCGGCGAGATTTTCGCTTTTGATATTTCGGGTCTTCAACCCGTTGCTCCTGATGGCGTTTTTTCAACATTCAGCCCGGAAAGTCTTCCTAAAAATAAGGCATCTATCGAGCTGTTACTTGAACAATCAAAGGAGCCGGATTTCTACAGGGTTCAGCTCAGGGGAGCTTATGGTCTTAGTGATCATCTCGAATTCATGATCACAGTTCCCTATGTATATGACTATCTTGGGTCAGTTGATGGAGTCGAGGATGTTGCCATTGGGTTCAAACACCGCTTTTATGACGAGGGCAAATATGGTCCTTCGCTTGCCTACATCCTTACGGCATCGCTTCCTGTGGGACATGATCGCCTTACAAGCGGCGGCCGAACCGGCTTGGGCCTGATCCTGAGCAAAAGACTCGGACCATTTCGCGGAAATTTCAATGTCTTTTTTGTACAGCCTGGCAAGGGTAGCCTTCAATATGAGATGCTTTTTTCTTCTGGAATTGAGTTTTCAGCTACGCACGATTCAGATATTCTTGCCGAGTTTCTTGCCAGGAAATTACATTTTTCAAGAGAATATGATCAATTAGAGGCACACTTCGGGTACCGTATTAAGACATCGGATTCTGTTTATACAACGGTTGGAGTGGGTGCTGATTTTAAGGCCAGATCGCCTGAATACAGACTCTTGTTTTCGATCAGTTTCACCAATGTCAAAGGAAAAAAGAAGGTCAAGAAAATCTATGAGGAAGAGTAGGGAAGTCTAAGGCTGGATTATGTTTGATATCGGATTCCAGGAATTGGTTATCATCTTTGTCGTTGCCCTTCTTGTCTTTGGACCGAAAAAACTGCCTGAACTTGCCAAAACCATGGGTAAGTGGATGGCAGAGATTAAGAGGGGCGTTTACATCGCAAAAAGCCAGATCGAAAACGAACTTAATGTAGACTATAAATTGCCTGATGCGGACATTATTAATAGCCTTCCGAAGGATGATCAAAAGGAAGATCATCTTCTTCCTGAATCTGAAGTTACGAAAAAAGAGGAAAAGGGATAATTGGAAGAGTATAAAATGCCGCTTACAGAACACCTTACAGAACTCAGGAAGAGGATATTCGTATCGCTTGGAGCGGTTCTTCTCATTTTTTTTGTTTCCTTTAACTTTTCAACGGAGATTTTCAGTGCCCTTACTCTTCCCTTACAGGCAGAGATTAAACTGTCCTTAACAACTCCCTATGTTGAGTTTACAGAAAAACCTCCGACACCGCTTGTTTTTCTTGCCCCTGCAGAGGCCTTCTGGATGCATTTCAAGGTCGCATTCATGGCAGCCCTTGTCCTGTCCCTGCCTGTTATTTTTCTTCAATTCTGGAAATTCATTTCGCCTGGACTTTTGCCGAAGGAAAAGAAGTATTTTCTGCCGTTCATGTTTTTTGCTGTTCTATTGTTCACGGTTGGTGCAGTTTTCTGCTTTATAATCATTCTTCCTTTTGCCATGACCTTCCTGCTTGGATACAAAACTGCACAGATGACACCGATGCTCTCGGTGGGCAGCTATATCGATTTCTGTTTGAAGTTCATCCTTGCCTTTGGTGTAATATTTGAACTGCCTCTTGTGATCATCTTTCTTACCAGATTTGGCATTGTCACGCCTTCAACTCTTGCACGCAACAGAAAGTATGCGATCCTGGCAGCCTTTATTCTTGCTGCGGTGCTTACGCCCACGCCTGATGCCTTTAATCAGACGCTCATGGCATTACCTATCATTCTGCTTTACGAAGTCGGGATACTTCTGTCAAGAATTATGTTCAGAAAGAAAAGTCATGGCTAACGTTCGAGGGAAGAGCAATAAAGCGCTTACTATGGACGTAGCAGAAGGGTATATTGCGGTAAATCCTATTTTCTTGAAGCCGTTTGATCCCGAAACCCTGAAAGAATTCTATTATGAGATCGACAAAACCCAGAAAGTTCTCCGCTCAGAAAAATTCCCGGCCAATGATATTGCAGCGATAAGGATGAGGAATCTTAAGCTTCAGCGGTTGTATCTTGCAACAGTAATTATAAGAACCTTTGCGCGGGAGCGCAGGATAATGCTGGTTTAGTGTGATTGACAACCTCTTGTGCCTGTGATAAATATTTAACATGGAAATTCAAGACGATCTAAAGGCAGCGAAAGATGTTATTCAGGCGCTGCTCAAGTCAAAGAAGATGATACGAATGTATCCATCGAATAACCCTATTTATGTCAAAACCCTTGAGGACACGTATGCGCGTTTCAGAGATTACTTTGACTACCGTGATGACCTTCTCCTGAAGATACGACAGGATGAGATCATGTGGGAAAACGAACAGGTTTATTACAATGAAGAGAAAGAGGATAATCTCGCTCTCTTCCTGTTCAAGGATGGACTAAGAGAATTAACCTTCAAGAAGGGCCTGGCTGCCGATGAAATGGAGGATTTTTTGAAGATCACGGCGATGGACTTTGACCGTGAGGTTCTGGACGACGACATTGTTACTCTCTTATGGGAAAAGGATTTTCAGAACATACTGCATATTGCTGATGACGTGATCCTTGCTGATGAGGATAACTACGAAGTGAATGCTATCGGGCATATTGAGGAAGTTGCCAATGATCCTGACAATATCTTGACGGCTTATCAAGATGCGTTTAAGGAAGATGAGGTTTCTAATGACGTAGCTATAGTTCCGCTCAGTGACAAAGACCTGCAGCACCTTATGCTGGAATTGGAGAGAGAATCACAGGACAAGACAAATAAATTGGTTGTTATACTTTTTGAACTTATGTATCTTGCTGAATCGCGTAATGATTTCGACGACCTCTCCCGCTATTTCATGAGTACAATTGAATTTTCAATGACTCAGAGCAATATACCTTTGGCCACAAGCATCTTAGCACGCCTGCAGGGTGTCCTGAATGACGCGAGCGTAGATGAGGAGATAAAGAAATATTTCAGAAAGATAATATCCTTTGCAGGAAGTGCTTCCATTATAAATCTTCTTGGCAGTATCCTTGATGCAGGACAGGAGTTGGAGGACAAGATCATTGAGGACTTTGTAATGCATCTGGACAAGAATGCGGTCACGCCCTTGATGAATATTTTAGGTGAACTGAAGAGTATCCATGCCAGAAAATTGGTGATCGACGCGCTCATCTATATCGGCCCAAAGGATATTATGGCCCTTTCGAAGGGGTTGAACGATTCCCGCTGGTTTGTTGTAAGAAATATTATTTACATATTCAGAAAGATTTCTGACAAGCGAGCTGTGGAATTCCTGCTCAAGACTGTGCGGCATACTGACATCAGGGTCAGAAAGGAAGTAATAAGGGCATTGGGAGAACTGGGCGGCGGAGGCGTATTTCAGACACTGAGGGAATGTCTTGAGGACCCGGAGATTCAGGTGCGATCAGCAGCGCTCAGGGCACTGGGAACAGTATCGTCTGAGGCAGCAAAAAGGATCATAATGGACCGCATCAATGACAAGATTTTCAAGGACAAGGATTTCGAAGAAAAGAAGGAATACTTCGAGGTTATTTCCCACTGGAAGGATAAGGAAGTGTTTGCTTTTCTGTCGGAAACCCTAAAGAAGAAATCGTTTTTCTTTGGAAGTGCCAAGTCTGATGAGGCCAGAGCATGTGCAGCATATGGCCTCGGTCTTCTCGGCAACAAGGATGCTATCTCTCTGCTGCAGAAATTCAAGGGAGAAAACAGCAAGTTGATCAGAGAGTTTTCCTATACTGCCATCAAAAGGCTGGAACATGGACAATAACCAGGATCGTGACCTGCATAAGCACGCCAAGGAGCTTATCAATCAGTTCTCTATTGTGCTGCGCACATCCCAAATACATGATGCAAACAACATTGCCCTTGTTTCCTCGATGAGCCGACTTGTAGCAATGCTCAACACCTTCGTTGAGCAGGAAAAGATTGTTACTCTCGAACTGCGAGGAGAGTTTTTTTATATTAACGAATATCGCATACGATATTCGCTGGAATATTTACTCAATTTTGACTTTTTGGCCAGGGAATTCAAGAAGCGCGAACTCGGAAGCGTCGTCTTTAAAAATCAGATCAAATCAGAGGATATTAAAACTTTAATAAAGGCCTGTATCGCAGCAGCCTTCTCTCAGGAACCCTTCACCACACTTGAAGAAAAAATGGCCAATGTCAGAACCATTACTGTAGGACGACTGCAAAAAGTTGTCGAAGAAGACTCTTATGATGTCAAAAAGATGGTAAAAAAGACGTATTTTAATGCCGTTTCCTTTACTCATGGCGTGATGAATAAGATGAAAGCCGGGGAGAAGGTGAATATAAAAAAGGCAAAGAGAGTTGTTGAATCCATGGTAGACCAAATCCTCGAGGAAGAGCAGATGCTTCTTGGGATGACTGCCATAAAGGATTATGACGAATATACGTATCATCATTCTGTAAACGTTAGCATTCTGTCTGTAGCTCTTGGCCAGAGGCTGGGCCTCAATCGAAGAATGCTTACGGAGCTTGGCATGGTTGCCTTGTTCCATGACCTGGGCAAGATGGAAATTCCTAATGAGGTTCTCAATAAGCCGTCCAATTTCACTGATGATGAGTGGAAGATAATCAGAAAGCATCCTGTCTGGGGTCTTAAGGCTATCCTGAAACTCAAAAAATTTGATGACCTCACCATAAAATCTGCTATTGTTGCCTTTGAGCATCACATGAACTTCGACCTTTCTGGATATCCGAAGGTGCGCAAGCCCCTCGATCTTGAGCTGTACAGCCGTATTGTCAGTCTCGCTGACCAGTATGACGCAATGACATCAGCACGGGTCTATTCACGAATCCCTATGGCACCTGACAAGGCTCTCAGTATCATGATGGAGCGAGCAGGCACACAGCTCGATCCTCTTCTATTTAAATTCTTCACTAATATGGTCGGCGTCTATCCTATCGGAACCCTTGTCATGCTTGATACGAAGGAGCTTGGACTGGTCTGTGAGAGTAGCCAGGTATTTCCGGCGCGTCCCAGGGTCATGGTTATTGTTGACAACAGGGGCAACAGAATCAAGGGATTGACCGTCGATCTAACCGAAAAAAATGAAAAGGAAGTCTTCCTTCGTTCGATCAGTAAAACCATGGACCCTAACAAATACAAAATAAACCTCGCAGAATATCTCCTGTAAATATATTCACTGCTCTGGTTTCTGCCATGAAAATATTGACTTTTTCTATCATAATCGTTTTAAATAACAGATCGGAGGTGAGTTAACTATGTATGCGATAATTGATGCAGCAGGATTTCAGTTTAAGGTAGCACCGGGAGACACCATAAAGGTCCAGAAACTTGCAACTTCGGGTGATATGAATGTCACCTTTGACAAGGTATTATTCGTTTCAAAGGACGAAACGACCACAATCGGCAATCCTTATGTAAAGAACGTGTCTGTCAAAGCGGAGATTCTAGGAGACGATAAGGACAGAAAAGTTATTATTTTCAAGAAAAAACCGCGTAAGGGACACAAGAAGCTGAGAGGGCACCGTCAGCCGTACTCTCTCGTAAAAATTCAGGACATTGTAGTCGGAGGATAGCATGGCTCACAAAAAAGGAGTAGGCAGTTCAAGGAACGGGCGTGATAGCCAGTCTCAAAGATTAGGGGTAAAGAAGTTTGGCGGCCAGATCGTCAGGGCAGGAAATATCCTTGTCAGACAGAGAGGAACCAAGTTCCATCCAGGGAATAATGTGGGGAAAGGTTCTGACGATACGCTTTTTTCACTTATCGACGGAATTGTCCAATTCGAGAGAAAAGATAGTATAAGGCTTAAGATAAGCGTTTATTCCGTAGCTCAACAATAAGTCCGGTTTCCAGGAGGAGTGAAAAGGCAGATGTAAATCTGCCTTTTTTATTTTCAGATGAAGTTCGTCGATTATGCAGAGATATTTGTGCAGGCTGGAAGAGGAGGGCGCGGATGCGTCAGCTTTCGGAGAGAGAAATACGTTCCCCGGGGAGGTCCCGACGGGGGTGACGGTGGCAGGGGTGGTCATATTATCTTTCGCGCTGCAAAGGACCTGAACACACTTTTGGATTTCAGGTATCGGCGTGAGTACAGGGCAATCAATGGCCAGCATGGCATGGGCCAGAAAATGCACGGAAGGGATGGAGATGATCTTGTCATTCCTGTGCCTTTAGGAACCGTAATAAAGGACAAGGAAACCGGTGCTGTTATCGCTGATCTAATCACGGATGCTCAGGAGTTTGTTCCTGTACACGGAGGAAGAGGCGGGCAGGGTAATCAGCATTTTGCAACTGCTACACGGCAGGTGCCTCGCTTTGCGCAGCCAGGAGAGGAAGGCGAAGAGAAGTATCTTGTCGTGGAACTAAAGCTTCTCGCCGACGTCGGACTGGTCGGCCTTCCGAATGCCGGCAAGTCTACTCTTATATCAGTTATTTCGGCGGCGCGGCCTAAAATAGCTGATTATCCTTTTACCACACTTGTTCCTAATCTCGGTGTCGTGAAGTTCGGTGACTACACAAGCTTTGTCGTTGCAGACATACCCGGGCTTATAGAAGGTGCTCACAAGGGGTCAGGACTTGGATTTCAGTTCTTGCGCCATATTGAACGGACCAGTATTTTTCTTCATCTTGTTGACGTCTCCGACATGTCTGAAGCAGACCCTGTGGAGCAGTATCAGAAGATCCGGCAAGAGCTAAATCTGTATAGTGGCGAACTCATCTCAAAGAGGCACGCGGTTGTTGCATCAAAAGTTGATGCAGCCCCTGATTCCATGAGACTTGACATGCTCAGAGAATATTGCAAAACTAATCATATTGTTTTTTTTGCTATTTCTTCTGTTACGAGAAAAGGGACACAAGAACTGCTCAAGTATCTTGGGGATGTCCTTATCAAGGAGCGGGAAAAGGTTGAGACGGATAGTCGTTAAAATAGGAAGCAATATCATCGCGTCTGCCCATGAGGGACTTGACACGACTATGATCGACCGAATCTCGGATGACATTTCGATCATTGCCTCTGAAGGCAGCGATGTCGTCATTGTTTCGTCAGGGGCTGTTGCAGCCGGAATGAAAAAACTCGGCATGAAGACAAAGCCGACCGACATCAGATTTAAACAGGCGGCTGCGGCTGTCGGACAGAGCAGTCTGATGTGGGCATACGAAAAGGCCTTTGCGGGCAACGGAAAGAAGGTTGCCCAGGTGCTTCTGACACGGGAGGATTTTGCTGACAGAAAGAAATATATAAACGCTAAGAATACGCTAATGACATTGCTCTCATACGGCATCATACCTGTGATTAATGAAAATGATACGGTCACGACGGACGAGATAAAGTTCGGAGATAATGACAATCTTGCCTCACTTGTTTCGATCATGATAGAGGCTGAGCAGCTCTTTATCCTTTCCGATGTCGACGGTCTCTATGAGGATGACCCCAAAAACGATCCTCAAGCAGAAATTATTTCCTATGTAGAAGAGATTACGCCCGCCATAGAGCAGTTAGCTGGAGATGCAGGAAGCGGTGTAGGAACCGGAGGGATGTATTCAAAAGTAATTGCAGCCAGGAAGGCTACATCGCATGGGATTGCAGTGAACATTATCAATGGAAAGAAGCCAGGATTACTTATATCGGCGGTCAAGGGACTGCATTACGGAACCCGCTTCCTGCCCCGGCAGGACAGACTGTCTCAGCGAAAAGGGTGGATTGCCTACAGCAGTCGACCGAGGGGGAGTGTTATCCTTGATGAAGGAGCAGTCAGCGCAGTCAGGGATGGCGGCAAAAGCCTTCTTCCGTCAGGCATTGTCTCGGTCGAAGGAACCTTTGAGATTGGTGATTCTGTCCATTGCATTTCCGTTAAGGGTAAGAGGATTGCCAAGGGTCTGATCAATTATTCTTCATCTGACCTGAGGAAAATCATGGGTAGAAAGACGACTGAAATAGAAGAGCTTTTGGGGTTCAAATATTCTGATGAGGTAATACACCGGGATAATCTGGTGATTGTCTGACACTTCCCGTCAGCTTTTTCAATTCCTTCCTCGCCTTTTCGAACATGTCCAGCCCTTTTGGTTCCTTATAATCCTGGTAAGTGTAGGGCATCGGATTATATCTGTTTCCCTGAAAGTATAGAGCCACCTCCCCGTAGATGCCCTTCCCAAGATAGAGCCTGTGAGAATAGTCCTTTGCTGATGCAAGAACCACCTTTGAAGACGTGACATACCCCGGATCAATATTGATCCTTCTTTTTCCATTTTCAGAAAATGCGTTCTCAAAACTGTTTGTCTCAAGTTTTATTTCCGGCAGCGTTGAAGCATCAAAAAGGCTGTTAAAGAAAATAAAGCGCCTGAGCACAGGGGATCCAAGCTCTTTATCGTAATAATGCGAGTGGCTCCAGGCACATACAGGGCTTTCAAAAAGGATTTTGCCAAAACGCTCTTCAAATATCGGCAGAGATGAGGCCATGACTTCTTTATATGCAAAGAGAAGCGCCAAAAAGAGTAGTGCTTTCTCGGGCGGGTGCGGGGTTCCCATTATTCAGACAGAAGTGAGTTAATATACGCCTTTGCCTCAGCTGAATACCAGTCAGCAGGTCCGATTACCCGTTTTCTCAGTGTTCCTTTCTTGTCGATCAGATATGTTTCCGGCACGCCCGTTACTCCGTAACGTTTGGCCGAGATGCCGTTATTATCAGTGAATAACGGGAACGTATAGCTGAATGCCTGCATATAGTTCATCGCCGTCTTTGCCTCGTCCTTATAGAGAATAGTAATCATGACAAATGCATCGTTTTTCATCAATTCCCTGTATAGTGCTTCTATTGAAGGCATCTCCTCTTTGCACGGCGGGCACCAAGATGCCCAGAAATTAACAAAAACGACTTTACCCTTAAGATGAGAGACGTCTAGTGCTTGCCCCGTTCTGGCATCACTGACATCGATATTCGGAGCGAGAATGCCCTCTGCTACATCCGCTTTTTTCTCAGAACAGGCGACAAAAAAAACTAGAGTTCCAGCAAAGAATAGCATAGTTAGTATGCTGACAAGGCGCTTCATCTGAGCGAACATTCTTTTCTAATTAACCCCGGAGAGAACAGATGCCTCATCCGCAATGACAAATACCGGTATTCCTGCCTCAAGCAGCACTTTAATCTTATGACCACCCTTGAAATTACCCCTTAGAATCTCTTCCGACAGGGTGTCCTCAATCTCGCGCTGAATTGCTCTCCTCATCGGTCGAGCACCGTAAGCAGGCTTGTAATGCTTATCCAGCAGCCATTCTTTGACTTCATGAGACAACTCAACAACAAGCTCCTGGTCGATAAGCTCTTTATTCATTTCTTCTACAAGTAGATCGATTACGGAAAGGAGATGATTCTTGTCCAACGGATGGAATACAACAATCTCATCAACGCGGTTCAGAAACTCGGGATTAAAGGTCTTTTTCAGCTCACCCAGAACATTCTCTTTGATGTTTTCATAGATCTCTCCTGATTCATGACGCTGGAATCCCAATGGCGTAGCCTTTTCGATAATTCTCGCGCCGAGGTTTGAGGTCATGATTATCAGCGTGTTCCTGAAGTCGACCTTTCTTCCAAAATTATCCGTCAGGACACCTTCGTCAAGAACCTGCAAGAGCAAATTAAAAACATCAGGATGAGCCTTTTCGATTTCATCGAACAGAATAACCGCATAGGGTTTCTTTCTCACCCGCTCTGTGAGCATGCCTCCTTCTTCGTATCCGACATAGCCAGGAGGCGCTCCAGTCAATTTCGAAACATTGAACCGCTCCATGTATTCTGACATGTCAATTTTTATAAGAGCGCTTTCATCGTTGAACATGAATTCAGCAAGCGCCTTGGCAAGTTCAGTCTTTCCTACGCCAGTAGGGCCGAGGAAGAAAAAGGAACCAATCGGACGCTTGATGCTCTTCAACCCTGCTCTGGAGCGGCGGATTGCCCTCGACACAGCTCTTATCGCCTCTTCCTGTGCAATAATGCGGTGGTGAAGTTCGTCTTCCATTCTCATAAGTTTCTCTGATTCCCGTTCTTCTATCTTAACGATAGGGATGCCTGTCATCTTCGCGATGGTATAAGCAACGTCATCTTCATTCATTACCGGTATTTCTCTGCTCAGGCGCTCCTTCCATGAATTCTGCATCTGTTCAAAAAGCTTCTTAAGCTTGTCCTCATCCATACGAACAGCAGATGCTTTTTCCAGGTCGTGGAGTTTAATGTACAAGTTTTTTTCCTTTGAGAGCCTATTCAGTTTGTACTCGAGATCCTTTAGCTCAAAAGGCGGCGTTAGGCGTTTTAATTTAATGCGAGCTCCTGTTTCATCAATCACATCGATGGCCTTGTCAGGCAGAAACCTGTCCTGTATATAACGGTCAGACAGTTTGGCAGATGAGCTCAACGCCTCCGGAGCAATTTTAACCTTGTGGTGAAACTCATAGCGGGATTTTAATCCTTCAAGAATATCTACGGTTGTATTCACATCAGGCGGCTGGACATGTATGGGCTGGAATCTTCGCTCTAGAGCCCTGTCTTTCTGGATATATTTTCTATACTCGTCAGGCGTTGTAGCTCCGATGCACTGAATCTCGCCGCGGGACAATGCAGGTTTCAGCATGCTGGAGGCATCAATAGATCCTTCTGCGGCTCCGGCTCCTATCAGCGTATGCAGTTCGTCAATAAAGAGAATTATATTATCTGCCTGAACAATTTCCTTCATGACAATCTTAAGTCTTTCTTCAAACTGGCCCCGGTATTTTGTTCCCGCGATCAGCGCACCGAGATCAAGGGAAATGATCCTCTTGCCGATAAGTGTCTCCGGAACGTCGCCAGATACAATACGCTGGCAGAGCCCTTCAACAATTGCGGTCTTTCCGACACCGGGCTCACCGATAACGACAGGGTTGTTCTTGATTCTTCTGCCGAGTATCTGGAGCAGCCGCTCGATCTCATCCTCCCTGCCTATCACGGGATCCAGACGATTTTCTTTTGCCATCATGGTAAGGTCCCTGCCGAATTCATCAAGGGCAGGGGTGCTGCTTTTCTTCTCCCGTGCCTGAACATACGACTTCATCGAGAGATTAATGGTAAGCTGACGGGCACCAAGAAGATTGGCTCCCAGGTTACGGAGAATTTTGCCTGCAATACCCTCATCTTCACGAATGAGGCCAAGAAGAAGGTGTTCACTCCCTATATAGTTATGACCAAGCAGTCTCGCTTCTTCAACTGCCAGTTCAAGGACTTTTTTTGCCCTGGGCGTAAACGGAATATCGCCAAAGCTGAGGAGATTCATACCTGCAGGAAGATTCCTTTCAATCTCCATCCGCAGTTCCTCTATGGTCAAGCCCATTTTCTTCAGTATAGCAACGGGCAGACCGTCTTCTTCTCTCAGTATTGCCAGGAGAAGGTGTTCAGTTCCAAGGTAATCATTCTGTCGTTTCTCTGCTTCTTCCTTGGCAAAGATAATAACCTTTCTTCCACGTTCTGTAAATTTCTCAAACATTATTAACTCCTATTGAGAGCCTTTTTCTTCCTACTGAATTTTACTGTGTTCATCTGAAGATTGTCAATAAAGCTTTATTTCGCAAGGGGTTAGAATGATGCACAATGGCACTTCACGGTTAATGCATAAACGCTAAAGTGCCATTGTGGTAAGGGGGACTTATAGTATTTCGAGAGAGGAAAAGAAAAAAGGAATCTCATAAGAAACAGATGCAGGAGAGTCTGATCCATGCACGACATTTCTTTCGATATCAGTTGCGAACTCAGCGCGAATGGTTCCGGGCTTTGCTTCTTTCGGGTTAGTAGCTCCCATGATCTCTCTTACCCGTGTTATGGCACTGTCACCTTCGATAACCAGCACCACAATGGGGCCTTCGGACATGAAATCTGTAAGGCTATCATAGAAAGGCCTCTCTTTATGGACAAGATAAAAGTTTCTTGCCTCATCCTTTGTTAGAGAAATCTTTTTCATTGCCGCTATCCTGAGGCCACTCTGTTCGAATTTTCTTAGAACATCGCCGATGATGTTTCTTTTAACCGCATCCGGTTTTATGATCGATAATGTTTTTTCCACGTTATTCTCCTCAGTCTCTTAAAATAGTTTCAGCGTATCGACCATGGTCTTTACCGCTGAAGCTGATTGATTGAACATGATCATTTCTTCTTCCGTAAGATGAAGTTCTACGATCTTTTCTACACCTTTTCTCCCAGCAATTACCGGCACTCCAAGAAAAATGCCAGAAACACCATACTGCCCATCGAGATAAGCAGAGCATGGCAACAATCTCTTTTCATCAAACAGGATTGACTTTACCATCTGGACCGCTCCGGCAGCAGGAGCATAATATGCACTGCCGGTCTTGAGCAGTCCTACAATCTCAGCGCCGCCGTTGCGGGTGCGCTCGATGAGATGTTCAATCCTGTCATTACTTATCAGTTCAGGTATAGGGATCCCTTTGACTGTGGTAAAACGGGGAAGGGGGACCATATGATCTCCGTGCCCACCCAAGACGAGAGCCTCCACGTCTTCAGCGGAAACGCCGAGTTCCATTGCTACAAATGCCCTGAATCGCGAAGAATCGAGCACTCCTCCCATGCCAATCACCCGCTGGGCTGAGAATCCCGACACCTTCATGGCTGTGTATGCCATAACATCCATAGGGTTGGTAACAACAATAATAATACTGCTAGGGGAGTATTTTACTGTTCCCTCAGTGACTGATTTAATGACGTCAGCGTTGGCATGAAGCAGATCATCTCTGCTCATCCCCGGCTTACGCGGGAAACCTGCGGTGATCACGATAATGTCCGATTCTGCTGTCTCCTCAAAGTGGCTTGTGCCCGTTACGGTTGCTGACGAATTCCAGAGGGGGCATGCTTCTGTCATATCAAGAGCCTTGCCCCTGGCAACGCCTTCGTAAATATCAAAGAGGACAATATCAGCAAGCCCATCCCTTGCGATGAGCTCTGCCGTTGTTGCTCCAACGTTTCCAGCACCAATGACTGATATCTTAGTTTTCATAGGATGTGTATTATAGAGCATAAAAAATAACAATGGCAAGGGGAAAATGGTAAACATTATTCCTTGACTTCGAATGAATCTTTAATATATAAATCTTTGTTAACTATAAAAATAGCTCTAAAGGGGAACCCGCTTCAAAATGAATAAAATCCGTATTGCGATTGCAGGCGCAGGTAACTGCGCGAGTTCTCTTTTCCAGGGTATTGAGTTTTACAAAAAAAGCGCAACAAGTGCTTCGTTATCGGGATTGATGCATTATGATCTCGGCGGGTATCTGCCCGGAGACATTACCGTTGTCGCTGCATTTGATATAGACAAGCGCAAAGTCGGCAAGCCACTTCATGAAGCCCTCATCGCAAAGCCAAATTGTACAAAATCTTTTCAGAAGATGAGCCGGAGATCACGAGTAACCGTCAGCATGGGAAATATTCTTGACGGTGTTGCCGGCCACATGGAGCAGTACCCGGATGATCACAGATTTATTCCTGCGGACAGAAAGCCTGTTGATGTTGCCAGAGTCCTGAAAACTACAGGTGCAGAAATCCTGCTGAACTATCTTCCGGTTGGTTCTGAAAAGGCCACGGCATTTTATGCAGAAGCGTGTCTGAAGGCAGGTGTCAGCTTCATAAATTGCATTCCGGTATTTATCGTATCGGAAAAGTCATGGGCAAGGCGGTTTAAGGAAAAAGGAATTCCCATAATCGGTGATGATGTAAAGAGCCAGATCGGCGCAACAATTATCCATCGCAGCCTTACTAAACTTTTCGAGGACCGGGGTGTAACAATAGATCATACTTACCAGTTGAATGTAGGGGGCAATACTGACTTTCTTAATATGCTCAATCCTAAGCGCCTTGCCATGAAAAAGATATCCAAAACTGAGGCAGTCCAGTCTCAGATGCAGTCCCCGCTTTCTCATGAGGATATCCATATAGGGCCCTCGGATTATATTCCCTGGCTTAATGATAACAAGGTCTGTTTTTTAAGGATAGAGGGAAGGGGTTTCGGAAATATGCCGCTTCATCTTGAAATGCGGCTTTCTGTTGAAGACTCCCCAAACAGTTCAGGTGTTGTGATCGATGCAATAAGGTGCTGCCGAATTGCAAGGGACAGAAAGGCAGTCGGACCGCTTATTTCACCGTCCGCTTATTTCATGAAGCATCCCCCCAGGCAGTTCTCGGATGACCTCGCAAGGGAAATGGTCGAAGAGTTTATCAGAGCAGAACGCAGCAGCTGATCTTCTGGTATGCTGAGCGAAAAATTTGGTCATGCTATGGACAAACCACTGGAAGCAATTGCCAGAAGAATTCCACTTAGCCCAAATTTCATAACTTACACAGGTTTCAGCCTTACTGTTGCCGCAAGCTTTTTACTTGCTCATAACCTGACCCTTGGAGCTCTCTGCCTGCTGCCTGCCGGTCTTTTGGACATGCTTGACGGTATTGTTGCCCGAAGCAGAGGGGAATGTTCATCTTTCGGCGCCTTCCTTGATTCTGTGCTTGACAGGTATTCCGACTCTGTCATTCTTCTTGCAATTGCATGGAACTTGGGAAATGCTGGACATATGACAGGCGTGCTTCTTTCCCTTATTGCTCTTGTTGGTTCGCTTATCATCAGTTATTCCCGAGCCCGGGCAGAGGGGCTTGGTGTGTCATGCAGTCACGGTCTTATGGAACGACCGGAACGCCTGATTCTGCTGTTCGTGGGTGCGGTCAGTGGATATATAGTGCCGGCATTGTGGGTGCTCGCCGGACTTACTCATCTCACAGTTTTCCAGAGGATACTCTACGCACGAAAACAATTCAAGCAGGAGAATTAGATCTCAATGCCCTTTCGTGCTTTTATCCCCTTGTCATAGGGGTGCTTAATGTGTTTCATGTATGTCACGTAGTCAGCTTCTGCCATTATTCTTTCCGTTGCACCCCTGCCAGTAAGAACAAGTTCAAGAGAAGTCGGTTTTTTTTGCAAAAAAGCTATGGCTTCGTTTTCTGAGATTATGTCCTCTGAAACCAGACATATGAACTCATCCAGCACGATAAGATCAAAGGCATTGGAGGAACTCATCTCTCGCAGAATATCAAGGGTTTTTTTGGCTTCATCTCTAAGATAGCCTCGATCAATTGATGGATAAAAAAAAGGAGATTTAATTGCGTCAAAAACAACTATTTTAACCCCCAACTGTTCAAGGAGGGAAAGTTCACTCTGCTCATCCTTATCTTTGAAAAACTGAGCAAAGAGGATCCGCTTGTCGCGGCTTCTCGATCTGAGCGCAAGGCCCAGGGCAGACGATGTCTTTCCTTTACCTTCACCTGTGTATATATGTACCAACCCTTTTTCAGTCATAATTAAACTCATTTCCTGTATATGAGGAATTGCTGGAGCGGGCGATGGGATTCGAACCCACGACCTCCAGCTTGGGAAGCTGACACTCTACCACTGAGTTACGCCCGCGTGCGTCTTTTATAAATCAGGATGTAGGCAAATGTCAAGGAAGGTATAATAGATAGCCTGCTACGAAATGAGCTTCCCTATGTTACAACACAGTCGTAACAGGAACGTAAACCATGAGATTACTATTTCTCCTATAAGCCTGACCACTCACTTCATATAATCTATCTATTTCAGCTAATTAAGAGTATTACATAAAGAATAGCACTAACAAGTTGAATACAATTAAAAGTTACATTAAACATAATACATTAAGCACAAAAGGGTCAGAAGGCGACCTAATTTCAACAGTTAGATCAACTAAATCTTAGACGATATTTAACATAATATATCTTATCGGACACAACATATGAACAGTTCCTGTTTATATGTTGTTAATATCACAGTGAAAAAGTATGCTGCAGCGTCATTGATACAGCTTCAGGCTATGTTGTCTATGTATTAGGCAGGTTATTATGTCCGTGAATTCAATGAGTTACGACTAACTAATCATAACTCCTCTAAGACGGTCACTATTAACAGCTACAGGCCTAACAAATATCACACTCCCCCTCTTCAGTCTGTTGCCCTTCATGTCTATCTTAAGGTAATTGCTTGATGTTGCAGCCATATGTCCCTGAGCATCTTCCTCTTCTGCAATGGCATCATGGATTCTATTTACCTGTGCAGATGCGAAAGCAATTTTCTTGGCGCTGCTAAGGGCTTTCATGGCCTCAGCGCGATCAGAAATAATATTGCCTGCTATCCGGGGCTTTAAGTTTGCTGCCAATGTGCCACTTCGTTCTGAGTATGGGAAAGTATGAATATAGGAAAATGGTAACTCCTTTATAAGTTCGTAGGTCAATATGAATTCCTTATGCCCCTCTGCCGGAAATCCTACGATCACGTCAGTGCCAAGTGAAATGCCTGAAGATATGCCTGCAAAGCGCAGCAGCTTCTTCCGGTAGGTTTTGGCTGTGTAATTCCTGTTCATCAGCTTGAGGATCATATCGCTGCCACTCTGAAGGGGAAGATGAAGATGTTTACAAACCCTGGTATCACTTAAAAGTTCAATAATTTCATCGTTGATTTCGTTGATTTCGATCGAACTTAGCCTGATTCTGAAAATCGATGTCCTTGAAAGAATATTTCTGATCAGCATAGCAAGGCTTGTTTTGGGGGAAAGATCCCTCCCATAACTGCCAAGATGAATTCCGGTCAGAACGATCTCGTTATAACCCTGTAATGCAATATCAGATGCCCTCTTCACCGCCTCGTCTATGAGCAGACTCCTGGACTTTCCCCGTGCCAGTGGCACAGCACAGTAGGTACATCTGAAATTACATCCATCCTGAACCTTGAGGTAGGGTCGTGCACGATCGTGCAGAGAATATACCGGATCAACATCGTACCCCAGCACACGTGATATTATCTTTTCTTTGTCACTGGTCGGGACGACTTCGCAGACGCCCTGAAGATCAGAAACTTCATTGTGCTCCAGTTGTGAAAAACATCCGGTCACAATGACCTGTGCGTCTGTCCTCGCTGCCCTCCGGATGAGATACCGCGAACTGGCAGCGCTCTTTCCTGTTACCGTGCAGGTATTAATAATGCAATAATCCGGGTTTTCTCCTAATGTGACAATAGACACGCCATGCTTTCTTAGTGTTCCCTCTATCACAGAACTCTCAGATTGGTTTACCCTGCATCCCAGGGTCAGAATTGCAACCTTTTTCTTCCTTTCCTGCATAAAGGAAGTTATGAGAGCTGTTTCCCGTGCAGGGAATGGTGGCGGGCTTTCTCGATGATTACGCTAAAGACATCTCCTTCAGAAGCTCCGTTATTGTCGATGGTAACGATCTTGTTAGACCTGGTTCTGCCCATCAGCATTGAAGTATCTGTTGCTGAAAGCCCCTCAATAAGTATTTCCAGAACAGACCCTACAAGTGCCCTGTTCCCTTTAAGGGCAATATCCTCCTGGATATTGAGGAGCCTGTTAAGCCGCTCTGCTTTAACATCATCCGGCACCTGGTCCTGCATGTCATAAGCTTTTGTGCCTTTTCTCTTTGAATACTTGAAGGCGAACATGCCGTCGAATTCTATTTCCTCCACAGCCTTCACTGTCATTTCAAAGTCACTCTCGCCTTCACCCGGAAACCCAATAATAATATCCGTAGATAAGGTAATTGAAGACACCTTTTTGCGAATCAACTCAATTTTTCCCCTATATTCGGAATAGGAATATCGCCTGTTCATAGCCTGAAGGATGCTATCAGAGCCTGATTGCACAGGAAGATGCAGATGATTGCAGAGACTCGGCAATTCAACCATTGCGTCTATCAGTGCAAAAGAGAGATCCCTTGGATGTGATGTCACAAAACGCACGCGCTCAATACCTACGCTGTCGATCTGGCGAAGAAGTCCGACAAAGTCCACGTCACTCAGGTATGAGTTTACATTTTGACCGAGCAAGGTAACCTCCTTGTATCCTTTCTCCTTAAGACCCCTGATTTCAGCGAGAATACTTGAGCTCGGTCGCGATACCTCCCTTCCCCGTGTGTAAGGGACTATGCAGTAGGTGCAAAAATTATTACAGCCATACATAATAGACACCCATGCCCGTATTGCGCTTTCCCTGTTCATCTCGTATTCCTGATAAGCAATATCAGGATTTTCCTCAACATAGAGGTTTCTCTTTGCATTATCCAGATTTCTGACAACATGCAGATTCTGGGGCCCAAGGACAAAATCAACATACGGTGCCCTTTTCATAACCTTTTGCCGGGAATCCTGGGCAACACAGCCTGCAACAGCAATTCTTAAGAGAGGATTATCCTTTTTAAGATGCTTTATCCTGCCGAGCTGGCTGTAAAATTTATGCTCTGCCTTTTCCCGTATTGCGCAGGTGTTGAAAATAATTAGGTCTGCCTTTTCCGGTTCTTTTGCAACTGTGTACCCGTCCTGCGCAAGAGTGCCAAGCATCTTCTCGGAGTCATGAACATTCATCTGGCAGCCGTATGTATAGATATAAACGAATTTCTTCATCCTAAAATTTACCATGGTATTGCTGTTTTCATCAAATTTCCTTGATTTTCAAGTGCTTAGTGTCACTCTCTTCTTGAAATAATGGTCCTGTTCATTTAATATGTATGCATGATTGGAATATTGAAAAAAATAATCGGAACAAGAAATGACCGCGAGATTATCAGAATTTCAAAGATTGTGGACAGGATAAATGCTTTCGAGCAGAGCATTTCACCCCTTTCAGACGCCCAGTTGCAGGCAAAAACCGTAGAGTTCAGGCACCGCATCAGCAAAGGAGAAACCCTTGATGAGCTTCTGCCTGAAGCATTTGCTGTCTGCAGAGAAGCTTCAAGGCGCGTGCTGAAGATGCGGCATTTTGATGTTCAGCTCCTAGGCGGAATCGTTTTGCATGAGGGCGCAATCGCTGAGATGAAGACCGGAGAAGGAAAAACGCTCGTTGCCACCCTTCCCGTGTACCTCAATGGCATCGAGGGCAAAGGTGTCCATGTCGTTACAGTAAACGACTATCTTGCGCGCAGGGACGCACAATGGATGAACCCTCTATACAACTTCCTGGGCCTGAGCACCGGCATAATCGTGCATGGCCTTACTGATGAACAGCGCCAGATATCATATGGCGCAGACATCACGTATGGCACGAATAATGAGTTCGGTTTTGACTACCTAAGAGACAACATGAAGTATGAAAGCGCCCAGTTTGTTCAGAGACCGCTCAATTATGCAATTGTTGACGAAGTGGACAGTATTCTTGTTGATGAGGCGAGAACGCCGCTCATCATATCCGGACCTTCAGAGGAGTCAACAGACAAATACTACAAGATAGACAAGATAATTCCGCGGCTCCAGAAGGATATAGATTATACTATTGATGAAAAGGCCCGGACCGTTATTCTGACAGAAGAAGGTAACATCAAGGCAGAGAAACTCCTCGGAGCAGGAAACCTCTATGACCCTGCGAATATTGATCTGGTCCATCACATCCTGCAGGCTCTCAAGGGACACAACCTCTTTAAGCGTGATGTTGATTATGTGGTCACAGATGGTGAGGTCATCATTGTTGATGAGTTCACGGGAAGGCTCATGCCAGGCAGACGCTGGTCTGACGGCCTTCATCAGGCCGTTGAAGCAAAGGAAGGGGTAAAGATTGAAAACGAGAATCAGACCCTTGCCACTATCACTTTTCAGAATTTCTTCAGAATGTACAATAAGCTTTCGGGCATGACAGGGACTGCCTTAACCGAGGCAGAGGAGTTTGCCAAAATTTACAATCTTGATGTAACGGTCATACCAACAAACATGCCGATGATCAGAAAAGACCACCCTGATATGATCTACAAGTCCGAAAAGGGCAAATTTGATGCTGTGATTAACCAGATAGAAGAATGCAGCAAGAAGGGGCAGCCGGTTCTTGTTGGAACAATCTCAATCGAGAGGTCAGAACTGCTTGGCAGCCTTCTTAAGAAACGTGGCATAAGGCATTCTGTTCTGAATGCCAAATACCATGATAAAGAGGCAGAAATTATTGTCCAGGCAGGCAGAAGCCACGCTGTGACAATTGCTACAAATATGGCCGGCAGAGGAACAGACATTGTCCTCGGCGGAAACCCGGTCGCGATAGCCAGGGATATGCTCAGGGATAAGCCTGACCATACAGAAGATGAGTGGAGCGCTGCACTTGCTGAGGCTGAGAAGCAGTGTGAAGAGGACAAGAAGAAAGTCCTTGAAGCCGGAGGTCTTTTCATCCTTGGCACAGAGAGACATGAGGCAAGAAGAATAGACAATCAGCTCAGAGGCCGTTCAGGCAGGCAGGGAGACCCTGGTGCGTCCCGTTTTTATCTTTCACTGGAAGATGATCTTATGAGGATATTCTATTCTGACCGTGTGTCAGATCTTATGGGTAAACTCGGCATGGATGACAGCATACCGATCGAAAACAAGATGGTCTCAAAGGCCATTGAAAATGCCCAGAAGCGTGTAGAGGCTCAGAACTTTGACATCAGAAAGCATCTGCTCGAATACGATGATGTCATGAATAAGCAAAGAACCGAGATCTATACATTCCGGCGTGAACTCCTTCAGGAGGCTGAAGTTAAGGAGAGGGTCTTCGGCATGGTTGATGAGAACATTGACGAGATTCTCGCAATTCACTGTCCTGAGGATAAACAGAAAGAGGATTGGGATCTTAAGGGATTAAAGGATTCCATCTATGGACTTCTTGATTTTACCGTGCAGGAAATTCCGGATACCATTGACGATCTGAGAGGCAGCCTATCCTCAGAAGCAAGGAGCTTCTACGACAGGAAAGAGTCTGAAATTGGCAGCGATATGATGCGGTACATGGAAAAATGGATACTGCTTCAGGTTGTTGACTCACAATGGAAGGATCACCTTCTGGCCATGGATCATCTCAAGGAGGGCATTGGCCTGAGAGGATATGCGCAGCGGGACCCGCTCGTAGAATACAAAAAAGAGGCATTTAATATGTTTGGGGAGCTTTCAGGCAGGATTGCGACAGACGTTGTTATGAGACTCTTCAAGGTTCGTGTCCAGAGAAATCAGGAAGAGCGGATAAAGACGCGCAATGAAAAAGCGGCAGTGAATTACAATCGCGGTGAAAGCAGCTCTTCGCAGACTGTTCAAAAAGGGAAAAAAGTCGGCCGCAATGATTCCTGTCCCTGCGGCAGCGGCAAGAAATACAAGAAATGCTGTGGGGTAAATGAGTAAGGTCTTTTATATAGGCTCCGCCGGCATCAGTAGGGAGCTTGAAGAGCTTCTTATCGATAGAGGGGCGATCCTGTTTCGATTTCGTTCGATTGGAACTATGCGGTATCGGACTGAGGACAGCCCAGATCTGATGATTATAGAGAAAGCGCAGAGCAGGGAATCATCCTTTAAAGAGTTCCTCAGGAAGTTCAAGGAGACACCCAAGATTGTTCTCTCTGACAACCCTTCTTTTTCCGGCATCTCTCCCTGGCTGAAATCTGAGCTTATCTGCCCTCTTTACGCGCCTACAGTAAAAGAATTTGAATTCGCTCTTAAAAAAATCATGCATGAAAAAGAGCTGATAACAGAAAATCGTACGCTTAAGAACAGGCTTGATATCACAAAGAAAGAGCTTGATTTTTTTGAAGAGGTAAGCAAGACACTCACTTCATCAGTTGAACTCAATGAGGTGCTCGGCACCATTATGAAAAAGGCCAAAACCCTTATAAAAGCAGAGGCGTGGTCAATCCTTCTTCTTGATGAAGAAACCGGCGAACTCATCTTCGAGAAAACAACAGGGAAAAAAGAGGGTAGAAAAAAAATCAAGAAGGAGCGGCTCAAATTGGGAGAGGGCATTGCCGGTTGGGTCGCCCGGGAGCAGATACCTGTTATTGTGCCGGATGTCTCAAAAGACCCTCGCTTCAGTAACAGGATCGACAAGGAAATCAACTTCAGAACGAAATCCATCATGTGCGTGCCCATCATGAACAAGGGAATTATTCTCGGCGTGCTGGAGGTTGTAAACAAGACAATGAGCGACCCCTTCACAAAGGAAGACCTTGATCTTGTGCTACGCATAGTTGATCATGCAGCTATTGCCATAGAACGCTCTGCGCTTTATCAGAAAATGACAGAGATGTCCATAACTGATGACCTTACAAAACTCTTTAATACGCGCTATCTTAACCGCTCTTTGGACCTTGAGATCTCACGGGCAACCCGCCATCATACATCCCTTTCCCTTATATTTATGGATGTTGACCACTTCAAGCTCATAAATGATAGTTATGGGCATCTTGTCGGCAGCAAACTCCTTGTGGAGATGGGGCAACTCCTCCTAAAAAGCCTGCGGACCGTGGATATCGTTGCCCGCTATGGAGGAGATGAATTCGTCATGGTTCTTCCACAGACACCGCCCAGAAATGCGAGTATGATAGCAGAACGGATAAGAAGATCCATAGAACGCAATGTTTTTCTCAAGAGGGACGGTTATTCGTTCAAGATGACAGCAAGCTTTGGAGTGGCCTCTTATCCTGAAAGTGCAAAATCAAAAGAAGAACTGTTAAAGCTCGCTGATGAAGCAATGTACAGGGTAAAAAATCAGACAAGAAACGGTGTTTATGCTATAGTATAAAAATGGCGCTGTTTAATTATGCAACCAAGGAAATCACCCTCAAAATAGTCTATTACGGCCCTGGCTTAAGCGGTAAAACTACAAATCTCCAGCACCTTCATACTGTCCTTAATCCCGAGACAAAAGGGAAACTGCTCTCCCTTGCGACTGAGTCGGACCGCACCCTCTTTTTCGATTTTCTTCCGATTGAACTCGGCAAAATTCGTGATTTTTCGATTCGCTTTCAGCTGTATACGGTTCCAGGTCAGGTCAGATACAATGCGACCCGTAAAGTTGTCCTGAAGGGAGCAGATGCAGTTCTTTTTGTGGCTGACTCGCAGAAGGACATGAAGGATCAAAATATCGAGAGCTTCGAGAATATGCGCGAAAATCTCGTATCGAACAATATCAATCCTGATACAATACCGATCGTACTGCAATACAATAAGAGGGATCTCAAGAACATACTTTCAATTGAGGAGCTCAATCAGGATCTGAATCAGAACAGTAATCATGAAGTCCTTGAAGCTATTGCCATAAACGGCATGGGTGTTGAAGAGACATTTAAGAGGATTACGAAACTCGTACTCAAAGATATTTCAAAGAAGCACAAAATTGAAATACAGCCTGTTGAACTGAAAAAAGAGACGGCAGTATCAACAGCACCTTTAATAGAAGTTACAGCTGAGCCCAAAAAACAGGAAATTTGGTCGGAACCGGATGAGATCGAGGTAAAAGGTCCTGTTCCATCAATAGAGCCAATGTTCGAGATCAGTGCCGTTGAATCCGCAGAAGAACTGGAGATTGTGCCTGATCACGAAGCAGAGGAAAGTGAAGTAATAGCAGAAGCTGAGCCTCTGGAAGCGGCATATGAACCTGAGTTCATGAGTGGTTCGGGGCATATTGCTGTTACGGAAGTCGAAACAGACACTCCTGCGCCGGAGCTGATATCTGAAGAACCTGCTCCTTCGGAACCAGCTGTTACATTGACTGAGATGGTCCAGGAAGCGCCGAGGATAGAAGAGCTACCTGCGATAGAAGAAACACCAAGGATTTATACGCAGCCCTTTCCCGTGGAAAAGATTGAAGGCATGACCGATGAATTGGCAGTGGTCTCAGGGACGCTCAGCAAGATCTCGGATGCCATTGTACTTCTTCAAGAATCAGTATCAGATTTAAAAGGAGAGGTCCTTTCAATAAAGAACGAGATCGCTTTTTTAAAGGGAACGTCAGTAATAGAACCTGAGCTGAAAGATATAAGAGAAATCAGGGAACTGCGGCGGCAACAGAAAGAGATTTCAGACCTGCTCAGAGATGTATTGGACCTGCTTGGCTCAGTGAAAGAAAAAAAGAGCTGGTTCAGGCTCTAAGTTTCGGTAAAGAGACTACATGATCGGAACGAAACTATATACCAGAAGAAATAGAGTATACCTGTTCCTTGCACTGTATGCCGGTCTGGCAATAATCGGAGTTTTATTGAGTGCTCAGTCATTTTCCCGAAATGAACCGCTTTCCGCTTCCGTAGGATTTATGGTGATCTTTGGCGCAGGCATGTGTATAATGACCCTGATCAAGAGCAGACAACCTCAGGTATCAGTGCATAAAGATTTCCTGGAGGTACACCAGTCTCGCACAAAGCAACTTATTCGTTACCGCAATATTATAAGCGTTACACGTCCCGACAAGAAGCGGCTCGTTATCACGCTTCATGAGGATCGCTCTCGAAAGGACGCAACTATCTGGCTTAAAGAGCTTGAAACGAACGACATTGATAAGTTGGCTGATTTCCTGTCTAAAGAAAAAGGCAAATCAAGATAGCGGCAAATTGCAAGCTGATTTAATCAGCATTATCTTTGGTGGAGACTGTCAGAAAGGATGAAACTGATCAGATTCAGCAGTAACTTCTTTAGTAATAACTTTTTGATAAAAGGAGGTCGCTTATGGGTTTATTCGGAAATCTTTTCGGAAAAAAAGTAGAACTGCCGCAGCTCGACACTTCAAGTCCCGCAGCAGCAAAACTGAACGAATTCAGATCATCTTTGGAGCCCTTTGTGGGCAAGATCCATGACACCATGGAATTCGTTCCTGCATCCAATACAGTCTATGTGTACATCGGCAAACCGCCCAGCATGTTCGGGCTTGCCTGGTTTGAAAATGGCCAGGAGATTAACTTCAAAACCTTTACTGCAAGCAAAGGCCTTAAGCCTAAACAGGTTCAGAGCATCTACTCCAGACTGGGCGATGCGCATACCGCTTTTGCTTCTGCTGCACGGTTTGAGACGATCATAGCCGGAAAAAAAGTTGTGGTGGTTCCGTCTGAAGACCTGGCAAAAAAGGTTGAAGAGATCGTTCATACTGTAGCTGACTGATTTCAATGCATATCTACCCTATTCTGAGTTTTGTCATGATAGGGTAGATATGTAATCAATTCTTAATACTATTGGCAGGGCTTCCTGGCCCAGACAAGATCAAACCACTTCCACCAGGGAGTTATTTCTACTTGCTCAAAACTAACAGCAGAGAGTTGATCAGAAAACACCTCAGGCAGACAGACAGCGCCTCGAATTCCCCATTCTCCAGTATTCCTTGATATCAGCAGTATGCCACCAGGCCGCATGACGCGATAAAACTCGCGCAAGTGCGAGTGAGTGTCTGGCAACAGTTCTATCGTCTCGAGACAACTCACAACGTCAAAGACGCCATCAGGAAAGGGTAAAGGCAACGCAGACTGGTTAAGCAGGACCGCCCTGCTCCCATATCTCGTGAGCTTTGAGGATGCCTGCTTAAGCATGTTCCGGGAAATATCGAGTCCTATTACCCTGCCGGTAAACTCTGCCTTGCTCAGCAGTGCAACGGGGAAACGGCCGGTCCCTGTTGCAATATCGAGCACAAGGGTTTCAGGTCCGATCGCAGCATTCTGGGTTAATTTCTCGAAGAGAGGATTGATCAAGGCTTGGACGTCATTCTTCTGATTCTTTTTATCGCGGTCGTATCTTGGCGCCCATCTGTCGTACAGCCATCGGTGCAAACGGCCTCCCAGACGGATACCCTCAAAAAAGAAGACCTCCCGGTACAACCGTTCCAGCGCAAAGGCTATGAGCATGATCAAAAGAAAACCGACAAAGATAATAGCTATTGATTCGCGCATAACGAATGATCTATTCTCTTGCCCTGCTATCTGTCACTCCAGCTGGTCTGGAGTCTCTCCAAAGAAAGATTCCGGACATGCCGGAATGACAAAATAAAGACAATTCTTTTGCATCTTTCAATAATTCATGCATAAATGTTGGCTGATAGCAAATAACCTGACATCAGCCCCTGTCCTGTTACCGTATCCCGACTGTTTACTTTATCCGTTTAGAAATAGCCTTGAATTCTTCGCTACCTGCTTTCATCAGCAGTTGGAACAGGACAGTTTCCGTGCATGTAATGACAGCCCCGGCATCGCGCATATATTCAATCGCTGTCTTATAATTCTGCTTTGTTCTTGAGCATATTGCATCAGACACCACATGAACGTCATACCCTCCCTGAAGCAGACCAATACATGTCTGCAATACACAGACATGAGTCTCCATGCCAACGAGTATAATCTGCTTCTTTCCTGTTTCTGCCACCGCATTGTTAAAGAAGTCCTCCCCGCAGCAGCTGAAGGTGATCTTTTCGATCGGCGCATAAGTCTGCACCGCATTCCTTATCTCAGGCACAGTCGGCCCAAGCCCCTTTGGATACTGTTCAGTTATAAGGAGCGGCACTCCAAGCAGTTTGACAGACTCGATCAGGTGCAGGGTATTCGTGAACACCCTCTCCTTCTCGGTCATCGCAACTGCAAGGCGCTCCTGAATGTCAACGATGACGAGCAAAGAGTCATCCCTTTTCAGTATAAACTTGTCCATTATCATTCTCCTTTATGAATCAGGCCGGCTTCAAGACATTGCTTTCTCAATTTTATGTATTTCTTAATACTGTCATCAGTGTACGTAATTATCCAGAAAGATACGTTTTTTTCGGGATATCGAACTCCTTTTCCAAATAGGGTCTCTCCGACCTTCAGTCCAAACTCGTCGTGGTGTCCGGTATATTCATCCCAGCAGAGATTATAGGCCTTTAACTTAGGCTTCAAGGCGGCTGTTCTCTCGTCGATATCAGAAAGAGATCCAAAGTAGCGAAAATGCATTTTATCTGCAATGTCCTTTATGTACATCGAGAAAACCTTGCGCATCATCCAAAAGTTTATAATAAGCATCTCATGAATGAAAATGTTTCTATCAAGATTGCTGAATGGCGATTCAGATCTCCTTACGTTGTCATAAACAAAGGCTGCAGCATCTTTAAAGGCAAGCTCGTAGAGTATTGACTGGAGTTCTTTTTCCCTCTCTTCCGCCGGCAATGCAGTCAGGCGAGCAATATCAGCCTTCTTTATGAGCGATTCTTTTCCTATCAACTTTTTCAAGTGTTCAATTACCATACATCTCCTTGTCGTGAGTAATATCAAAAAAAGAGCAGGCATACGCCTGCTCCCGTACAAAGATATTATAATAGTTTTTGATCGCGTGAGGTGATACTATTTTGCCTCTGAAGCATTCCAGGCATTTGCGCCCATATCATTAACAGTCGAAGATAGATTAAAGGTAGCCGTCACTTTTTTTGTTGTGCCATCGGAATTTGCAAGGGTGTATTCAACCTTTACCGGATAATCGCCGCCCGGCTGTTTCTGCCCCTTCTCTAAGATTACGACCGGCGACTTGAAAGCCTGACCGTTGGGGCCTCCCTCTATAAAAGCCTGAATGACCTTGACAGCATCCTAATCTTTTGGGCCTGTTGGTTTTGCTGCACATCCGTATAGCCCAAATGCAACTACAAGGACCATAATAACAACCAAGATAAAACTCTGACCTCTTTCCATTCTTCCATCTCCTTAAGATTTAAAGATAAATTAGCAGCCAATTTTATATGAAATCAAGCTACTGACAAGTCGTGCCTATCGTAAACAAACTGAAGGGAGGGAGAGATATCACTCTCCCTCCCTTGCAAATCTACAGCCTTTCCTTGACTAGATTTTCTACTACTGAAGGATCGGCAAGCGTTGAGGTATCCCCAAGCTCATCAACCTGATTGTGAGCGATCTTGCGCAGAATCCTTCTCATGATCTTACCAGACCTCGTCTTTGGCAGCCCAGGAGCAAACTGAAGTTTATCCGGTGTGGCAATAGGACCTATCACCGTCCTGACATGCCCGATCAGAATCTTTTTCAGCGCGTCAGTCGGTTCAATGCCCTGATTGAGTGTTACATACGCATAGATACCCTCACCCTTAATGTCATGAGGATAACCGACAACGGCAGCCTCTGCAACCAACTCGTGGCTCACTAATGCTGATTCAACTTCTGCTGTGCCGAGCCTATGGCCAGAGATGTTGATGACATCATCGATACGGCCCATCAGCCAGTAATCGCCGTCCTCATCTACCCTTGCGCCGTCACCGGTAAAGTATTTGCCTGCGTATTGCGAAAAATAAACTTCCTTGATCCTCTTGTTCTCAGGGTCACCGTATGTTCCGCGCAGCATGCCTGGCCATGGCTTTTCGATAATAAGTTTTCCGCCCTCGTTGGCTCCTGCCGGGGTGCCGTCATCTTTTAGGACACTCGGCACAACACCGAAGAACGGCCGCGTTGCAGAACCGGGCTTCAGGGTCATAGCACCAGGCAGCGGTGTTATCAATATCCCGCCTGTCTCTGTCTGCCACCAGGTATCAACAATAGGCAGCTTTTCCTTGCCAACATGAATATGGTACCACATCCATGCCTCAGGGTTAATCGGCTCGCCTACAGATCCCAAAACTCTGAGAGATGACAGATCGCAGCTTTCGACCCACTTCTCACCCTCTCTCATCAGCGCCCTGATAACAGTAGGTGCTGTATAGAAGATATTTACCCTGTGCTTCTCGACAATACTCCAGAACCTGCCGGGGTTAGGATACGTAGGAACACCCTCAAACATAAGGCTGGTCGCGCCATTGGAAAGCGGGCCGTACACAATGTAGCTATGGCCTGTAACCCAGCCGATGTCAGCGGTGCAGAAGTGGATATCCTCTTCATGGTAATCAAAGATATAACGAAACGTCAGATTTGTGTAAAGGCAATATCCGCCGGTGGTATGGAGAACGCCCTTCGGTTTTCCAGTAGAACCTGAGGTATAGAGGATGAAGAGCGGATCTTCAGCATCCATCTGCTCCGGCTCGCAGTAGTTTTTGATCTCTGCAGAAGCCATTTCATCATGCCACCAGATGTCCCTGCCGGGCTTCATTGCCACTTCGCCGTCACCGCGTTTTACGACAATGACTTTTTGCACTGTCGGGCATTCTTCGACTGCAGCGTCATTGTTCGTCTTAAGCGGTACGAACTTTCCGCCGCGCACGCCCTTGTCGGCTGTGATGACGAGAGATGACTGACAGTCCTGAATACGATCACGAAGCGCTGTTGCGCTGAATCCGCCAAATACTATGCTATGAATAGCGCCAATCCTGGCGCAGGCAAGCATTGCTATCGCAAGTTCCGGTATCATCGGAAGATAGATGGTCACCCGGTCGCCCTTCCTGATTCCCAGCTTTTTCAATACATTGGCAAACCGATTAACTTCCATGAAGAGCTGCTGATACGTGTAGGTCTTGTATGAACCGTCATCAGCTTCCCATATGATAGCTGCCTTGTTCCGGGTCGGCGTGTTGATGAACCGGTCAAGACAGTTATAAGACGCATTAAGCTTGCCGCCCGCAAACCATTTGATGTAGGGTTTATTGAAATCATAGTCCAG
Organism: uncultured Nitrospirota bacterium; assembly: GCA_947085015.1. GTDB lineage: Bacteria > Nitrospirota > Thermodesulfovibrionia > Thermodesulfovibrionales > UBA6898 > UBA6898. The sequence continues at coordinate 13,129 of CAMTUV010000034.1, read as the reverse complement.
CACTTTGTCCCATTTTTTGAACCAGGTGAGATTCTGGGTTGCCATATCGCCCCAGAAGCCCTCAGGATCCTCTACGGATCGTTTGTAGAGCGTCTCATACTCTGCCATGCTCTTGATATGAGCCTTGGCGCTGAATTCCTTTGACGGCGGAAACGTTCGCTTCTCATTACTCAACACTTCCATCTGCTTTGCATCTGACATACAATAACTCCTCCTTTATAAATAGGGTTTGCGGCAGAATACAGGGTTTTTATGGCAAATAAGTATAATATAAACAATAGGTATAAGCAATAGCTAATTGCTTATAAGCATCGGTAATGACAGTCTCGAAAAAAGTCCTAATACACCCTCATACTGTCATTCCGGCTTGTCCGGAATCCTTCTTTTTCAATGCGTTACAAGAACAGCCGATTCCGGACAAGCCGGAATGACGACTTTATACGAGTTCATATTACTTGTAGTTCACAATGATGACGCCGACAATGATCCTTATCAAAGGACGAAGGACAATATAGATGCCGAGGATCAATATTATGGGGACAAAGCCGTCGAGATATCCCCACGTAGTCTGTTTCTTCCCCTCAGAAACGCGGGAAAAAGGAAATATCTTTTTAATGAGGTTGTAAAGCGGATCAGTAAAGCGTATGAACATGTTCAGAATCATATTGCCTGGATCCCGGATGACCAACTGGGCCGCAACCCTGCCGATCACCAGCCACATGAAAAACTGGAGCGTGTAGTCAAAGTAGTAATATATCTGTTTTAGTATTTCCATTTTTTATAGGCATCAGCCCCCTGTTGCCAGGGGGCTGACTTTTTGAGCCTTCCTTTTCTTAGTGGCCTGTGGCCATTCCTTCTTCATGCTCCTTTGCTGCGCCCCTCGGAATACGGACGGACTCAACAAAGTCCTGCAGCTCCTGCGAAGGAGGAGCAGTCATCCTTGAAACCACATAACAGGCGATGAAGCCCATAGGAATGCCAAAGACGCCTGAGGAAATGGTCTTGATGCCCCAGATGTCTAGGCCGTAGAAACGGCTGCCTACCATGTAAATAACACATGAGAAGAAGCCGAGGTACATGCCAGCGAGACAGCCCCACTTGTTCGACCGCTTGTCCCAGATACCCATAACAAGCGCAGGGAAGAACGAAGCAGCAGCAATAGAAAAGGCCCAGGCGACCAGTTCAACAATGATCGTGATCTTATACGTTGCGACCCATGCAGCGATCAGCGCAACAACTACAAGCAGAGTCCTGGATACTGCCAACCGCACGTTGATGGATGCCTTGGGGTTGATCATCTTGTAATACAGGTCATGAGACAGGGCATTCGAGATGGTCAGAAGCAGACCGTCTGCTGTGGAAAGCGCTGCTGCAAGACCGCCGGCTGCAACCAGGCCGGAAATCGTATAAGGAAGACCAGCGATAGCCGGTGTAGCAAGCACGATCGCGTCCGGACCGATAGTGAATTCATAGAACTGGAGGATGCCGTCACCATTAATATCCCTGAACGAGGTCAGGCCGACCTTGCCCCAGTTTGCTATCCACTTCGGAAGATCTGCTATAGGCAGTCCGATGACATTGCTCAAGACCTCGTTTCTTGCAAAGGCTGCAACAGACGGGGCTGTAAAGTAGAGCAGGAAGATGAAAAAGAGCGACCAGCCTACTGATTTACGTGCATCCTGAACTGATGGGGTCGTATAATACCTCATCAGGATATGCGGAAGACCAGCTGTTCCTACCATCAGGCAGAAGGTAAGAGCAAGCATGTTCTTCATATCAAGCCTTGCAAAGGGCTGGAGCCACGGCTTGATCGGTTTGGATTTTGCCACGGCAGATTTCTGGGAAGCAGTCCATTTTTCCTTTGCCTCTTCAGGAGTCTTTGGGAGCCCTGCTATGGACTTTGTGATCTTCTCCTTGTCAGCAGCAGTTGCCTCAGGAGGAAGCGCTGCAAGCTTTGCCTCAAGATCAGCCTTTTTTGCGCCGAGTGATGCAGGAAGTCCCTTTATGTCTGCATCAATCTTGGCTGCATCTTCCTTCCAGAGACCCATAACTTCTATCTCCTTCGGATTTGCATTGATCTCCTTCTCCTTGGCATCGATCTTCTGGAGTACACCGCCATACATGATCTGAGGGATCGGTACACCAGTCACCTTCTGCGACATAACTACAGGAGGTATCATATAGGCGATGATAAGGATGATATACTGGGCAACCTGGGTCCAGGTAACAGCCTTCATACCGCCCAGCATGGAGCAGACAAGAATGCCGGCCAGACCGACGAAGACGCCGGTGGCAAAGTCAAGACCCAAGAAGCGGCCCATGATAATACCAACACCTGTGACCTGCGCGATCAGATAGGTGAATGACGCAGTGATTGCTGCAATGATACCGATTGACCGTGCTGCATGGCCGCCGAAACGTGCGCCAAGAAAGTCAGGGATCGTGTACTGGCCGAACTTTCTGAGGTACGGGCCGAGAAATACTGCAAGCAAAACGTATCCACCGGTCCAACCCATGATGTATGCAAGGCCGTCGTACCCGAGGCCGTAGATTGTGCCTGCCATACCGATAAAGGACGCTGCAGACATCCAGTCAGAGCCGGTCGCCATGCCGTTAAAAATAGGCGGCACAGAACGTCCTGCAACATAATACTCCGAGATCTTTGCAGTCCTTGAGGATATGCCTATGAAGGCATAAAGAGCGATGGTCAGACCCATGAAGGTGTAACCGATCATCTGGTTTGACAAGCCCATCTGCTCTGCTATGGCAAGGCCGATAACAAAGATAATGAACCCGCCTGTGTATATACCGTAGATTTTTCCTAAATTATCTAAAAATCCTTTTCCTCCGATCATCTTACCCTTCCTCCTCTTGTACGCCGTAGTCTACGTCTGCCTTGTTCATCTTGTTTGAGTAGTTGAAGATAAGAATAACGAAAATGATCAGCGAGCCCTGAGCTCCCATGTAGTAACCAAACGGAAATCCGAGAATAACAATGTTATTCAGCTCTGAGACAAAGAAGATTGCCACATACGTCACCACGAACCATATGATCATCGTTATGGTCGTGAGCCTGATGTTGTACTTCCAGTAATCTTTAAGCTTCTGTTGGTCTAACCCTGCTAATTCTTTTGCCATTGTTCCTCCTTCATTTTTTCTTGTTTTTACCTCTCCCTAAGCAAAACATCACAAAACCCTCCCCTGGCATCACCTCCTTGTATTATTGTTAAGGTTTTCCGATTCTCAGAAGGTCTCTGAGTGTCCTGACTCCAAGCTTTATGAGCATGAAAATAAAGCGCTGAAAAAGCTGCGCTGTAACATATGCGTCCATAAGCGCATTGTGCGCACCATTTACAGGAATCTGAAACTTCTTTGCAAGGGAAAAAAGGTCCTTGCTCTCCGAACCGCTAAAATAGCTGCTACTGAAATCACCCCTGTTCTGGCTCATCCAGTCATGAATAACACAGGTATCCACTGCAGGGTTTTTCAAAGAACCGAAGCCGATCCTTTTCATCTCCTTTGCAAGGAACCTCAGATCAAGAGAGATGAAATGTCCAACAATTATTGCGCCCTCGCAAAATCTGAGAAATCCCTCCATGATACCCTCAATGCCAGGTAGTTGCTCGGTCTCTGAGTGTGTGATCTCATGGATAATAATGCTTTTTGATGTGAGATCTGTGCTGGGCCTTACCACTTCATAGAAAGGCCTGCTTATTTCTATTCTGGTGCCGGTCATCCGCAAGGCGCCAACAGAAACAATAGAGTCATTGCGGAAGTTCAGGCCTGTCAGTTCCGTATCCATCACCACATAGGGAGCAGAGTCTATCGGCATGGACATATCTAATCCTGATGAAGCCAAAAGACCGCCGCCGAATTTCCTGAATAAATTCAACATCAGCCGCCAACCATCCCAGCGCGGTATATCTCTGCTATGCCGTCCTGTATCTTGAGGATAAGCTGGAAGGATTCCTTCAAAGACTTCCTCTCAAGATTGGAAAGGTTCTCCGGATTAATGAAGTTGTCAAGGGGCACCTTCCTCTCCATCTGGTCAAGCTGATGATGGATTCTCAGAAGGTTAATAAATTCAAAGGCCTGTTCTATCTCGTCGCCAAGTTCGATCGCAATGGGATGCGACTCCTTCACGGCTTGCAGCCGCTCCATGCTTGAGGTCTCATGAATGCCTGACTCAAGGGCGAAAAGACGTATGAGATCAACAAGCGGTCCTATGCCGCTAAGCTTAAGATTCAACTGATCCTTATGTTCACCCTCCTTATTTACCGTAAAAGACCTGAAAAAGCCGAGAGGAGGCCTGTTCCTGAGGATAAGACTCGCGATCCGCGCAAGGAAAATATTCTGATCCTTGAGATTATGTATAAGATATTCCCTCAGTTCACCGGCCAGACTGAGGTTGCCATACAGACCTCTAAAGTCAAAAAAGATGACCGACCGGAGCAGTGCCTCAGGATTTGGGTGCTGTATCCAGCTCAGAAAATATTTCTTCCATATGCTGATCGGCTGACACCACTGGGGATTCGATGCCATATAATTGGCCTCGCAGGGAGGAAAACCGGAGTTTATAAGGCCATCACGCACATATATGGTAAATTCGGAAAAGTATTTGCTGGCAGCCTCCGCCTCTTCAGGCGTCTTTGGGTCAGCATAAATAAGCGCATTGTCCTGGTCTGTCTTGAAGGTCTGCTCTTTGCGGCCCTCACTTCCATATGCAATCCAGCAGTAGGAAACAGGGGGTGCTCCGAATTTTTTCTCTGCGATCTCTAACACTTTTTTCACAAGCCTGTCATTCAGTTCACTGATGATCTTCGTGATATTGCTCGCCTTTGCGCCCTCTTTCAGGAGCAGGCCGATGATCTTGTTTAGCTTGGTTGAAAGTGGCGCAAGGCCGTCCAGTGTATGCTGGTTTTCGATGTCCTTTGCAAAAGAGAGAGGGGATGTGCCCTGAAGAAGCATGAGGTCGTGGTTCGTAATAACGCCCTTGAGAACGCCGTCCCTGACTACCAGTATATGATGGATATTGTATTTGATCATCTTCAGAACAGCCTCAAAACAATAGTCAGTGGCATCCACCCGTATAAGGGGCAGACTCATGATGTTCTTCACCTGGTCTGCTATGGATCTGTTCTTTGCAACAACCTTTTCCCTCAGATCACGGTCTGTAATAACCCCTACAGGGAAATCGTTTTGATCGTAAATTACCAGAGAGCTCACCTTGTTCTGGCACATGACCTGGGCAGCCTCCTGTATGGTGGCATCCTCTTTTACAGAAACGACATCCCTGATAGCTATATCACCGACCTGCGAGGTGAAGAGGATGCGGTCAGATCCGCCATACATCATGCTCTTGTTATGCATCTCGCTGTACGTTCTGTCTATATATTTTGTGAGATGGGATTTGAGAAAGTATTCAGTGAACACCGGCTGACTGTTCATAAGCTTCAGGGCATTATCTTTATCAAGCAGATAACAGATCGTATCTTCTACTGCAACGATATTGGCCCTGACCTTATCCTTGCCGATCAGGGACAGAAAACCGAAGGTATCACCCTCACCCCGGTAATCGATCACAACCTCCGCACCAGCTTCAGATTCTATAGAGACCTTGACCCCACCCTTTTTTATTATCCTGAGATGCTCACTGGCAGGCTCGTTCTGTTTCATAATGACAGTACCCTTTGGGTAATAGTCCATAGAGACATTTTGCGCAATACTTTTCAGCGCTGCTTCATCAATAAATTGAAAAGGCGGCACCTTACTGAGAAAATCTATTATCTCTTCCTGTATCATCTGGTCCATGTCACAGCAACTTATATGCCTAACAAGATCATTTCGATGCAACTATTTGATTTTAAGAGCTAATTATGCCAATTTCGATACAAAATGAAGCGACTTAGAAGACAATTTTGCTACTTAATGTATCATTAAGTTAAGTATTTTTAATTATCATTATAAAACATTTAGTTATATAGCAACACTTAAATTACTTTATGTAGCAAATAAAACATGACGGAGTAACACAAAATTTTTTTTAATTATTATTTAATGAGTTATAGCAAAAACTATGTTGCGGTAATTTTATTCAATAATGACGGCCTAATAATGGTGATTTTAGGCAGCTCCCTAATAATAAATTCAGTGCAAGACAGAGAATGGATCAGGAATCGTTGCGCATGCAAGCATAAAACACAACCTCTCTCGTGAATATATCATGTTACTTCCGTGGCAAATTCCAGCGCTTTCTCTTCTCCCAGAGAGACTTTCTCGTAATGCCGAGCATATCCGCAAGCTGCTGCTCATTGCATTTGCTCTGGTACACGGTGATAAATTCTTTCGTATAGTCTTCTATCGAGAGCGCCTTGTCGAGCGATACATCAAGAAAGGGATTCGCAATTCTTAAACCTGCGGGTAAATGATCAGCAAGAAGTGCAGGCCCATCAGTGATCAGAACAGCTCTTTCGATGATATTTTGCAACTCCCGCACATTGCCAGGCCAGTGATAATCAATGAGTATCTTTGCAGCAGCGTCATCGATCCTGCGAACCTCTTTGCCTATTTCATCTGCATATTTTTCCAAAAAGTGGCTGGCCAGAACAATAATATCATCCTTTCGATCTCTGAGCGGCGGCAGTTCCAGCCTGATCACGTTGATCCTGTAAAAAAGGTCCTCACGAAACGATCCATCAGCAACCGTCTTCACCAAATCCCGGTTTGTTGCTGTAATAAGCCTGATATCCACTTTTTTGCTCTGCACGCCACCAAGCGGTCTGATCTCGCGGTCATCGATAACTCTGAGCAGCTTTGCCTGGAGCTGCTGGCTAAGATCTCCAATCTCATCCAGGAATATCGTGCCGCCATCAGCCTCTTCAAAAAGTCCCCTCTTATTCGATACCGCTCCGGTAAAAGCTCCTTTCATATACCCGAAAAGTTCTGATTCAAGCAGATTGTCAGGGATGGCACTGCAGTTGATAGGGATAAAAGGTTTGTCTTTCCGGGAGCTGCTGTAATGGATCGCCCGTGCAAACAGCTCCTTGCCGGTTCCGGTATCGCCTAATAGCAGAACATTGCTTTTCGAATCAGCAATTTTTCTTACTTCCTCAATCAGGGATAAAACAGCCCTGCTCTGACCTATAATATGTTCAAAATCATACCGCTCCCCTATCTGTTTTTTAAGAATGACATTTTCAGCCCTGAGAGAAAGTTCGCGCAGCGCATTTCTTGATATGCGCTTAATCTCTTCATGGATTATGGGTTTTATAATGTAATCATATGCACCGGCCCTTAAGGCCTCAACAGCAGTTTCAAGGGAGGCAAAGGCGGTCATGACGATGATCAGTTGATCGGGGTTCTGCTCCCTGCAGCGCTTCAGTAGCTCAATGCCGTCGATTCCGGGCAGAATGATGTCGGTAATAATTAGGTCATAGGAGCGGTCCTGTAGAAAATCAAGTGCTGCTTCGGCATCAGGAGCAGCCTCAACGTCATATCCTTCACGTATAAAAACGCGCTTCAGGGACTCGCGGAGTGTTTCCTCATCTTCAACAATCAGCAGACGTTCAGCCATATCTCCCTACAGATTGACACTATTGACATAGCTAATCAAGTTGTCAAACCCAGGAAATCTCTGAGGGTGGATCATCAAGTCTCCTGCTTTCAATATGAAGTATCCTCGCTCATTTCATTTTTTAAGATGCAACAGGCATCCGGATAGTACATACAGTTCCTTCTCCCCTGTTGCTTTTAATGATTATCGTTCCGTTATGCTCCCTGATTATACCATAGCAGATACTGAGGCCAAGCCCAGTTCCCTTGCCCAGCGGCTTTGTCGAAAAAAAAGGATCAAAGATTTTCTCCATTACCGTCTTATCAATACCATGCCCTGTATCCCGGATAGTAATAGAAATAGATCCCCCTTCTGTCTTCATCTGAATCAAGAGTTTGCCGCCTGCAGGCATGGCATCAAGGGCATTGATAATGAGGTTCATAAACACCTGCTGTATCTGATCAGGATTGACTTTCATCAATGGGATCGCTCCGATATCCATGGACAGGTCTATGCCTCTAAAGCGACTATCATAACGCACGAGGCTCAATGTTTTGTCGAGTATCTCGCTGATACTGCTCATGACCTTTTCCTTGGTTGATATGCGGGCAAAGTCGCCAAGGCTTCTTACGATCCGGGCTATGCGTTCGATATGGCTGTTGATGGTAGACAGGCTATCGCTGAAGAAAGGCTCTTCACCGTGGGATTCTGCGGGAATGGACCTCAGTTCCTGCACCAGGGATGATATCGAAGCAAGAGGATTGCCGATCTCATGGGAAATGCCTGCAGTCAGTTTGCCGATACTGGCAAGTTTCAATGCCTGGAGGAGCTGCTCCTCCATCTTTCTCTTTTCAGTAATATCCTCAAAGATAACAACAAATCCTCCCGACGGATCAGTAAAAGGATTGATGTCGATCTTGAAGTACTGCTGGGCAGGGGTCTGGAGCGTCACTTCCCTTTTCTCACTCTTTTCAAAGGTTTTGATGCTGATCCATGGCAGCAAAGAGGTAATAGTCCTGTTCGCTGCATCAGTTCTTGCAATGCCGGTAATCGCCTCCATTTCTTTGTTCCAGTACGTCACACGCTTTGCCGCATCAATCGTTACAATGCCTGCCGGAGCGCTTTCTATAATATTTTCGCTGAACTCCTTGAGATATGCCAGACTCCGGTTGGCTTCCTGAAGTTCCTGTCGCGAAAGCCTGAGTGTATCAGTCATCTGTTTGATCGAGTGAGACAGGTCCCCCCTCTCCTTTTCTGTAATAAGGAGTTTGTCCTCGAGGATAATCGTTGCTATGGCAGAACCGAGGGAGCCCGAGAGAATGCGCATCGCCTCATCTCTGAGCCTGCTGAGATCGAGCGAAGACAGATTCTCCCGCTGAACCTGGTTCCTGAAAAGAAAACCATCCACAATCCCGGCTGCGTCACGCCTGCCAAGATACTGCTCAAGCACAACCTCGATCTCCTGCAAAGAATAATCTGCGCGGCCCGGCAAGGCCTGCGGAGCATAGGACTCCACAAATATCAGGGCCTGGCGCTCTTCCTCATGAGTCTGCCTTGTAAGAATTGAGAGACCTACATAGAAGAAGAGGTTAAAAAAAAGTCCCCAGAACAGCGAATGGCTCCACTTGTCAAGACCCTGCAATCCGAAAAGTGCATGAGGGTTCAGGAGTGTTGAATTGAAGATCATTGAGAAAAATCCCTGATTCTCGATGATTCCTGCCTTGAGCATGGCCGGCACAAGAAGTGTGTAAAACCAGACAATAAAGCCTGCTGAGATCCCAGCCAGAGCTCCGATCCTGTTTCCACGCTTCCAATACAGGCCTATGATTAAGGACGGCGCGAATATTGTCATTGCCTCAAAGGATTTCAGTCCGATATCCACCAACGAATAGAACTCTCCGATCGAAACGGCAAAGATATATCCAAGAAAGACACAGGCGAGAATGACAACCCGCTTGAGGTTCAGAATTACCAAAGGGAAACCCCTCATCTCATTAAAACGAAAAATGGCCGGCATCACAAGACTGTTCATCACCATGGTGCTAAGCGCAAGTGATTCGACGATGATCATTCCTGTTGCCGCAGCAAATCCACCAATAAACGTCAGGAGCGCAATCATCGAATTTCCCTGCCCCATCGGTATCGTCAGCATAAACATATCAGCATCGGCCTGTCTTCCGCCAAGCAGGAGCCCTCCAAATGCAACAGGCATAACGAAGATATTAATGATCAGAAGATACAACGGGAAGAGCCACATGGCCTTCGAAACATGGGAAATATCAGAGTTTTCCACAACAGCGACATGAAACTGGCGCGGCAGGAACATGATAGCGGTCATAGAGAGAAAAAGCAGCGATGCCCATTCCATATAACTCACCTGAGTACCACCTCCCAGATACAGGAGGTCACCGTATGCCGATTCTTTTATCTTGTCAAAGATGTCTCCGAGCCCTCCAAAAAGAACATACGTGACATAGAATCCAACAACCAGAAACGCCATAAGCTTAACAATGGACTCGAAGGCGATCGCAAAAATCAGTCCTTCATGACGTTCAGATGCATCAAGCCTGCGGGCGCCAAAAATGATAGCAAAGATACCAAGAAGAAGGGTTATATACCACCCTGCAGCAGCAATGCCCGCTGTCTGGCCTGAGAGAACCGTAAGAGTGCTGATAATGGCCTTGATCTGGAGTCCAAGATAGGGGGTAATGCCGATGACCGCCACGATCGTGACAAAAGCAGAAAGAAACAGGGAGTTGCCATACCGCGCCCCTATGAAGTCCGATATTGTGGTGATCCTGTTTTCCTTTGCGATGTGAATGATCTTCTTCAGGAGGACCATCCATAATGCTGCCATCAGCGTGGGACCAAGATAGATGGTCAGAAATGAGAATCCTGATGTGGCTGCCTTTCCTACGCTTCCATAGAACGTCCAGGAGGTGCAATAAACAGCAAGAGAAAGGGAATACACATAAGGGTTAGAGACGATGCTTTTTCCGATCCGCTCCCTCCGCTCGGCAAAATAGGCAATCAGAAAAAGAAGGCAGAGATAGCCGAGGATCAGACCGAAGACAATCCAGCCTTTAAACATCCGTGTCCCTGCCCTTTGTCTCCTTCAGTGTTGCGACAATACATACCACAAGGATGAAAAGACTCCAGACACCAAAAAAATAGTAGGGCAAGACCAAGCTGAAGATATCAAGAAAAGGCCAGTTGAAAAGAAGCGTTCCAAGAACGAAGAGAAAGACCCAGAATTCCTTGTATTTCATAAGAAGATATCCGTACTTTTCATAGGCAGTATTTCTCTGTATTGTAGTTCTGATTACTCTCTATGTCCTCAATAGGGATCTTTTTATCACCGGTTTTGTAGGTCTCTTTTTTGACGCAGCATTCCTGCTTGTCTGAGCAGTCAAGAAACGCGCCTATTGCTGCCTCCTCATAAGCAGCGCAGACTTCCTTGCACGTGCCGCCTAACATTGAACAGTCCTCACCTGCAAAGGCAAGTGCTGGGAATAAAAGCATGAAATATAACCATCTCATAAATTCTATATTCTCCTTACACCAGGGATAGTTCAGCTAGTACTTTAACCAAGATTTGCAAATATGTATAGTGTTACAATACGCACGGTTATGCAGGCACTGTTAAAGCATATTGCTACACTTGGGCCAATAGGGTATATTCCGTTTGCGCCGGGAACGTTCGGCAGCCTAACAGGACTGCTATGTCTTTGGTTCTTTCCACTGTCCCTTCAATGGCATTTTTTGTTTATTATTATGGGCTCTATTATCGGGTCAATAGCTGCAACGGCTGCTGAAAAACAGTTAAAACAGAAGGACAGCGGAAAGATCGTTATTGATGAGTTTATCGGTTTCTATGTTGCAGCTTTATTTCTTCCGCATACTCCTGCGTTACTCTCAGCAGCTTTTTTATTGTTCAGATTTTTTGATATATTTAAGCCACTTATGATAAGAAGAGTAGAAACAGCTTTAAGGAATGGCAAAGGGGTTATGGGAGATGATATCCTTGCCGGGATATATTCAAATGCCGTTTTGCAGGTCTGGGTGCTGCTTAAGGGTTGAAGATATCCTATGAAAAAGAGTTCAAAAGCATGAAGACAATGACTGAAAAATCCCTCCTATCCTCCCTTTGCCAAAGGGAGGTATCATGCCCCTCTTTGACAAAGAGGGGTGAGGGGAGATTTTTCAAAGGTGTCAGCTAACCTATGGACAGCAGTGGCCGGGTTTGTTTGGACAGTTGAAAGCATTTCTTAAGTGATAAGCTGCTCTGCCTCATACCGCTACCTGTTGCTGAGGTAGTGTGCTCCAGTAAACATTATCCGGTGTTCTTCGGTCAAGGCTCTGATGCCGACGCTGGCGGTTGTAGAAGTCAAAATACTTGGTCAGACCCTTCCGGACCTCGGTAATCGATTCATAAGCTTTCAAATATACATCTTGATACTTCACGCTCCACCAAAGACGTTCTATGAATACATTATCCATCCACCGGCCCTTGCCGTCCATGCTGATGCTGATACCGTGATCCTGCAGAACTCCAACAAAGTCATCCGACGTGAACTGGCTGCCCTGGTCCGTATTGAAGATTTCGGGAGTTCCGTATCGTGCAATTGCCTCTCTCAGTGCTTCTACGCAGAAGGAAGCATCCAGCGTGTTGGATAGCCTCCATGCCAGAACTTTCCGGCTTGCCCAGTCCATAATAGCTACGAGGTAGCAGAACCCCCTTGCCATTGGCAGATACGTTATGTCGGTTGCCCAGACATGATTGGCTCTTATAATCTCCAGACCCCTCAGAAGATACGGGTAGACCTTGTGGGCAGGATGAGGTTTCGACGTCCTGGGTTTTCTATACATGGCTGCTATGCCCATCTTCTTCATCAAAGTGCTGACATGCTGTCTGCCTACCTTATATCCTTTGTCCTGAAGCTGATCCCGGATGCTCCTGCTTCCCATAAAGGGATATTTCAGATGAATCTCGTCAATAAGCCTCATCAACTCAAGATCACTGTCGCTTACCGGCACTGCCTCGTAATACAGACTTGACCGGGATAACTCAAGTATCTGGCCCTGCCTGGTCAGGGACAACGTATGCTCCCTGTCTATCATCTCTTTGCGCTCGGCTCGACTATGCGCCCGAGCGCGTGTGATAAAAAATCGTTTTCTATCGCCAACTGCCCAATCTTGGCGTGCAGTTCCTTAACGTCCGGACCGGATGCTGTCTCCTTGTCTTTGGTAAATACTTCTTCGGCTCTCTCCAAAAGCTGCTTCTTCCAATCCGTGATCTGATTGGAATGCACCTGAAACCTCTCTGCCAATTCAATGAGGGTCTGTCCTTCTTTCAATGCTTCTACTGCCACACGTGCCTTGAATGCTGCGCTGTGATTCCTTCTCGGTCTTTTTGCCATCGCTGCTGCTCCTTTCCGTTCTATATAGGGAAAACGACTTCGCCATTTGCCCTATACGGGGCGATCTCGATTTGACTCAATCTCTGATACCCCTCGTTTCTACTTTAGAGCAGCTTTACCACTTATGTCTCTGTCCAGTTTTTCCAGACCGGCTCTG
>CAMTUV010000033.1:0-35199 GCA_947085015.1 uncultured Nitrospirota bacterium | reverse complement strand
GGGGTTTTGCCTTCCGCTTCCTTCAGACCCCGCCTCACGGCGGCAGCCCTTGCGGTTCAGCTAATGGTTCCCGTCATCAGGGTCCATAGAGGACTTTCACCTCCAAGTATGTGCGCCCTGACGGGCGCACCATAAAAAAGGGCGGATGCTCTTCAGCATGCCGCCCTTATCGTTTTTCTTTTAAGACCGAACCGGTCTTAGCAGCCTCTGGGGCTTCAACCACCGCCGGAGAACATACCGCTCATCTCTTCAGCGCTCAAAGGGCCGGCAAGCTTCAGCTTCTTCTCTTTGCAGCTCGGGCAGGCTTCCTTCTGCAGTTCCTCATCAGAATTGATGATTGTCGCATAATGGCTCCCGCACTTCTCGCAGGAGCATCTATTGTACGTTGGGGCACTTGTATTCATGATCATTTACCTCCGTTTTTAAATTGTTTCTTAGTTGCGATATACATTGATTATACACGATAAGCATACTTTTTGCTATGTTTTTCATCAAGCCCATCTCACAAAAGGAGAAATTCCAGATGACGAGGATATAAAATCCAACGGCCAGGAAGCCGCCACATTATAACTTTTCAGTGTCACTCTCTTCAATCTCGCTAGCAGCCCCCAAAGGACATGGCCTGCTCTTAAAATATTCATAATACAGAAGAGGCACGGCCACCAGAGTCAGGGCAGTAGCAGCCACAGCGCCGAACATCATCGCAATGGCAAGACCCTGGAATATGGGGTCAAAGAGCATCACAAAAGAACCCACAACCACGGCTGCTGCAGTAAGGGCAATAGGCCTGAACCTGACAGCTCCTGCCTTTATGAGCGATGCCTTGAGATCATTGCTGTCCCTCCACTCAGTCTGCACAAAATCGATCAGCAAAATTGAGTTCCTTACGATAATGCCGGCAAGGGCTATAAAGCCTATCATGGATGTTGCTGTAAAGAACGCACCAAATATCCAATGACCCGGCAGTATACCAACAAGCGTCAAGGGTATGGGAGCCATAATAATCAGGGGAGTCACAAAGTTTCTGAACCAGGCGACAACAAGTACATAGATAAGCACCAGCACCGCGCCAAACGCAATGCCAAGGTCGCGGAATACCTCGTATGTGATATGCCACTCACCGTCCCATTTCATGGAATAGCGGTCTTCAAGCCAGGGCTGGACCGAGGAGTACTGCTTCAGTTCATATCCTTCAGCAAGCTTGAGGTCTTTGACCTTCTCCTTCATCTTGAGAATAGCATACGCAGGGCTTTCTGCTGTGCCTGCAACATCACCGGTAACATAAACTACCCTCTTGAGGTTTTTATGGTAAATAGTCTTATCCTCTACCCCTTCCCGCATCTTCACAAGTTCTGAAAGAGATATTGGCTGGCCATTTTCCGAAGGTACTGATATCTCCCTGAGCGACGTAATATCTGACCGCTCGCTTATCGGCATCCTCAGGAAAAGCTCAACAGGCTCTTTCTCCTTTTCCATATGCACGAGGCCGGCAGACATACCGCTCAATGCAATTCTGAGGTTCTGAGATACGGTCTCTGTTGTAATGCCGTGCTGGCCGGCCTTTTCACGATCAACGTCAAAGGTGATCTTCTGCTGGTCATCTTCAACATACCAGTCGACATCAACAACACCTTCAGTTTTTTCAAAGATGTCACGAATGCCCCTGGCTATCTCGGTCTGGCGTTGCAGATCAGGTCCATATACCTCGGCAACAAGCGTGCTGAGGACAGGAGGTCCCGGAGGTATCTCCGCCACCTTCAGCCGCGCATGATATCTGTCAGCGATCTTTTTCAGTTCAGGCCGAAGCTGCTTCGCGATATCATGGCTCTGCGCCTTGCGCTCAGACTTGGGCACAAAATTGACCTGAATATCTGCAACATTGCTGCCTGCGCGCAGGAAATAATGTCGCACAAGACCGTTGAAGTTGTAAGGGGCAGCAGTGCCGATATAGGTCTGAAAGTCTGTCACCTCAGGCACGGTCTTAAGATACTCACCCATCTCACGTCCCATTGCTGCGGTCTGTTCGAGAGTAACACCCTCAGACATGTCCACGATCACCTGAAGCTCGCTTTTGTTGTCAAAAGGCAGCATCTTCAGCGTCACAGCCTTCATCGGTATCAGGATCAGCGATAGGCCCAGAAGCAGAAGCACAAGCGCCAGAGCAGAGGACCTTTTTGCCTTGTTATCGATCAGTGGCCTGAGCATGCGGTCGTACAACGATGCGAATCTTCCGGTCTCCTCATGCCCGCCCCCGGGTTCGTCATTGCGCTTAACATTCTTCAGCACCTTATAGCTCATCCACGGGCTTACGATAAAGGCAATGAGGAGCGAGAATATCATGGCAGCAGAGGCGCCAACAGGTATGGGTCTCATGTAAGGGCCCATCAGGCCTGTTACAAATGCCATGGGAAGGAGTGCAGCAATGACCGCAAAGGTAGCGAGGATTGTGGGATTGCCGACCTCATCTACTGCGTACGCAGCAGTGAGCGGGTCGATCCTGTGCATCCTGAAGTGACGGTGGATATTCTCGACAACAACAATGGCATCATCAACAAGTATGCCGATAGAAAAGATCAGGGCAAAAAGCGTGACTCTGTTCAGGGTATAGCCATAGAGGTAATTGATAAGCAGGGTCAGCGCCAAAGTGACAGGAACTGCCACGCCTACCACAATCGACTCTCTCCAGCCAAGAGCGAACGCTATAAGAATCACAATAGACAGAGATGCTATGAGCAGGTGTTGAAGGAGTTCGTCGGATTTCTCCTTTGCCGTCTCACCATAGTTCCTTGTTGTTGTTATCTCAACATCAGAAGGTATGGCCTTGCCTTTCAGCGCTTCTATTTTTCTGATAGCGTCTTCAGCAACTGCACTTGCATTGGTGCCTTTCTTTTTTGAGACCGTGAGTGTAACCGCCTCATGCTGTCCTGCCCGTGTATGCATGCTGCCTATGCCCTTTGCCTCAGCAGCAGGGCCGAGGCCCATGAAAACATAATCTGCCGGCTCTTCGGGCCCGTCAGACAATACAGCCACATCCCTGAGGTACACAGGCCTGTTGTTGCTCATGCTCACCACAACTGAACCGACCTCTTCCACATTTTTGAGAAACGTTCCGGTATCTATGAGATATTCCTTATTACCCGACGAAAAAGCACCAGAAGGCATCAGGGAATTCGCCTTCTGCAGCATGCCCATGATCTGCTGGACAGAGAGGGCATATGCACGCAGGCGCGCAGGATCAAGACTGATCCTTACCTGGCGTTTCTGACCACCGATGATTGTTGTTTCAGATACATCCTTATCCTTTTTGATCTCGTTGCAAAGCTCCTGAGCAACCCTTCTCAGCTCATATCCGTTATATCGCTCAGACCAGAGCGTGAAGGTCGCTATAGGCACGTCGTCTATGGATTTCGGTCTCACAAGCGGCTGCGATACGCCTGGCGGAATCTTGTCATAGTTTGACATCAGCTTGTTGTAAAGCTTCACAAGACTGTCTTCCATGTCTTCGCCAACATAGAAACGCACGATCGTGAGGTTCATGCCGGGCTTTGCTATGGAGTACACATACTCAACACCCTTGATCTCCCAGAGAAACTTCTCCATAGGCTTTGTGACGCGCTCCTCAACCTCTTTAGCCGATGCTCCGGGATAGGTGACCATCACGTCTATCATCGGCACAACGATCTGTGGCTCTTCCTCGCGCGGGGTAACAATAACAGCAAAGACGCCAAGAAGCAGTGATGCCATTACGATCAACGGCGTCAGCTTCGACTGTATGAACGCCATTGCAATCTTTCCTGATATTCCTATAGCTTTCATCTCAATTCCTTATTGTCCCTAACAGATCTCTCATGATTCATAGCTTACTGTCTCCCTTACTCCTTACTCCCTACTGACCAGAACTCCTCCATCAACTGCCTTTTCGACATTGTCGACAATTATTCTTTCATTGGTATTCAGACCGGAGAGAACCTCGACCCTGTCTCCATATAACCTGCCCAGCCGGATCAGCCTGTATGTCATGATAGAATTAGCATCAACAACATAGACGCCCGTAAGCTGTCCTTTTTCAACAATCGCCTTTTTGTTCACCAGCAAGGCTTCTTTCCTCCCTGCAGGGATAGAAACCTTTCCGTAGAAACCGTTTCTCAAACCCTCTCCGCTGATCGAGATCTTTACAAGAAAAGTCCTTGTCATCGAATCAACAGATGGAACAACCTCTGTGATAATCCCTCGTATTTCTCTGCCCAGGGCTTCTATATATATCTTTGCCTCCATGCCCTGCTTCACCTTGCCTGCAAGTTTTTCGTCAAGGTTCGCTTCCATCCTGTACCCTGAGGTATCTTCTATGATAAAGAGCGGTATGCCCGGCACGGCTGTGCTCCCAAGATCTGTCTTCTTTTCCGTAACAACACCTGATACCGGAGCGGTTACGCGCGTAAATCCATGATATACACGGGCCTCCTGATGCATTGCCTGCGCCCTTTCATATTCCATACCCGCGACCTTTTTCTGTGTCTCGACCTGGTCAAGCTCCTGTCCGGTAAGCGCCTTTTCATCATGGAGATTCTTGTATCTTTGATACGTTATATCTGCCAGGGCCTTCTGCTGCTTAGCCGCCTCTACGCCCTTCTCCGCTGCCCTGACCCTCTGCACCAGATCGCTGTCATCAATGGTTGCCAGCACCTGTCCTGCAGACACCCTATCGCCCTCTTTCACTTTGAGAGAGGTGACTGTACCCATGATGCGGCTGGCCACAATGCTCGTGGTCTTTGACTTCACAGTGCCCGAGGTCTCGATATATTCATCAGCCTGCGAAAACTTCACATCCTCGACCGTTACACCTGAAACCTGCGGCCGCTTGATCTCCGTTGTCTCATGACCAGCCTTGCCCTTGCAGCCGGAAAACAGGGCAACAGGAGCAAGCAACAAGAGTATAGTAATAAATCCAAAACGCTTCATATGGTCTCTCCTCATCTCTCTATATCCAGATCTTTCATGATCGTTCCGCTTTGGTAACTGAGCCTTGCAATTGCAGTAAGATACGCGGCCTCTTTTGCCACAACATCTGCCCGGACCGCATCAAGGCTGGTCTGCACATCAAGCATATCCACTGCAGCTGACAGACTGTTCTCATAACGCACTTTCACCAGTCTCCTGCCTTCCTCTGCAGAGGCAAGGTTTGCCTTTGCAAGCTCAAGTCCTTTGCTCGCCTCCTCAACAGAAAGATATGCTTCATACACAGCAAACGATATCTGCTTCTTCATGCCCTCGAGATATTCTCCTGCCTCAGCCAGTTTATGCTTTGCCTTTGTGCGTTCTGCTTCACGCCTCAGGCCATCAAAAAGCTCCCACCGCAGAAAGGCCATCACCTGCCAGCTTTGACCTTCTTCTCCTAAGACGGCCTTATGGCTGTTCAACTGGTATGTGCCGCCAAGACCGACGATGGGAAGATACGATGAATTTGCCAACTTCAAATTATTCTCTGCGTTTGTATGCCGCGCCTCCAGGGCCTTCAGGTCTTTTCGTGTCTGAGCCATGGTGTCATAATACTCAAGGTCTCTCAGCACAAGAGAAGGCCTCTGATCCTGCACGCCAATGGATTCTGTCAGGCCAAGCATAAGCCCGAGTGCCCGCCCTGCAACCTTCATATTCTTTTCAGCAGAAACCTTTCGTTCTTCTGCAGTTCTCAAGGCAACCTGAGCCCTGAGCATATCAGAGTAAAGACCAAGACCGGCCTTGTTCCTGCTTTCTGCTATCCGGAGATGTTCCTTTGCGTCTTCAATTCCCTTTTCTGTGACAGAAACAAACGCACGTGCTGTCTGGGAATCGTGATAGGTCTTAAAAACCGAGAAAGCAACCTCTTCTCTCTTGCGTTCAATGTCCTCTCCTTTGGCCTCGAATTCCTTTCTGGACATCTTCAGGCCAATATATGCCTTTGGTGCAAAAACAGCTTGTTCAAAAGAAACTCTTGTCTGAAAATCTGACACAGGCTCAGGGTTGTTAAGTGACGGTATTGCAAAGTCTGTCATCGCAAATCGCTCCTGATTCAGCTTTGCCATGAACGCATAGGTCGGATTATTCGTCCGCATGAAACGCTCTTCAAAACCGATACGGGGGAGCAGAAAACTCCGCGCAATGGTCACATCCTCTTTTACCGCTAACAGCGCCTGCTCATTTGCCCTGATCTCAGAGTTGCCTTTCAAGGCCTGCATCAGGGCATCATGAAGGGAAATTACCCGCTCTTCTGCAAATGCAGCGGTGCCTGTCAGTAGAAACACAATTATTAAACCGGCAAATAGATACCCGAATTTTGTCATTCCGGCGGCTCCGTCCAGCCTACTGTTGGCTCGTCCGGAATCTTTCTTTGTATGCGCAGTGTTACGCCGTCCGATCCCCGACAAGCGAGGATGACGGCTTCTGATATTTTGTTGCCGAGTTAATAGGATGATCCATGTCCATCGTTTGCTGGCAAGCATATCAGTTTATCCTCCCGGATTTGTTTGCTAACGTCTTTGTCTTCCTATGCATGAATTCCTTCAGTGTCTTCATATCGCACCTGCCTGCCTTCTTCTGAAAAGCCTCGCAGTCCTTCAGGGAATTCATGTCCCCTGAGTATGTTCTATCACCTTCTGTCATCTCCTGCAACAGATCTATTACATTCCTGTGGGACAGGGGCATATCCTCATTCAGGGAATAGAAGACAAGTTTGCCGTCTTTTCGCTCCCTGATCAGCCCTGCATTGCTCAGGATCGCCAGATTGCGCGAAACCAGCGGCTGGGAAATGCCTAACACGCCCATGATCTGGCAGACGCAAAGCTCCTTGCGAGAAATAAGCATCAGGACCCTCAGGCGGGTATCATCAGAAAAAAGCTTTATCAGTTTTACCGTATTTGACATGTGTATATATAAACATATGATTATATGACTGTCAAGCGTGTTATTGACTGGAAGCCATCTCAAAAATACATCCGACAACACAAGGACTCTGTCATTCCCGCAAGTGAAACGCGTCGGGAATCCTTTTTTTCCTGAAAGATTCCGGACAAGCCGGAATGACAATCCAACTATGAATAACGTCTTTTTGTATAGCACAGACATTTTTGAGATGGCTTCTATACATTTATAGAAGTATCAATGTGGGGGGATTTAAGCCGAAGAACTTAGGATTCGGAGATATGGGTCGAAGACTATAATGGAACAGCCCGGGAAATGGTGCGAAGCTACTTTTGAACGTGAAGAACCGCGGCCTGATATTGCGCAAGGAGTGTGGGATCTTCGATGGAGCCGTGATGGTGGACCTGCTTCCAACTGCCGGCGATCTTCCTGAAGATACGGCTCGTGCGGATGCCAAGCTTCACTTCCTTGTCCTCAAAGCGGAAATAGCCTCTCTCCCTGCCGACTGCGTAGAACATGTGCGGCGTTTCGTGGATCGTGTACTCGTAATACTCGACGTAAACCCTGGCAGGGCCGTTGAATATCCTTTCATATACCGGCCGGATCTCGGACCAGCCTCGCTTGATCCCACCCAGGGGATTATCCATAGCAATCTCTTCGGTCTGCGCCCAATTGTCCGCCATCGCGCTCATGTCTCTGTGGTTGAAGGCATAATAGAACTGCACAAGGGCCTCAAAGGGGCTTTTCAGCTCCCCCTGCCCTTCCTCGCCTGTTATTGGTGTCTGTATGGGTTTCATATTGATTGTTTCTTCTGTCACATGGCGCCAGTCCAAACATCACGCAGTCGGCTGATCGAGATGTCCCTCGCGTATCACCCTGTATTCGCCGGTAGTGATATCGACGTTATACACGCTGAAGTTCGTTCGGATATCAAAGCCCTCATAATGCACAGCAAGATTCAGCGAAGCCGACCCCTCAGTGTCTGACTGGATTCGATGAAATACGCCTGTCGGCCAGCCGAGCATGGCGCCTCCCACATGAATAACCTTGTTGTCCTTCAATATCTCATGAGGTGTAACCGTAAACTTTTCGACCTTCCCATGCTGCGGTGTGTATATCTCGACATGACGCGTGCCGTAGAGCACGATAAGATTGTCTTCCTGATGCGGGTGCATGTACCAAGGCCTTTCAACAGTGCCTACAGGAGCTGGAGAAGATGCATTGCTTTCGTGGATCACACGGTCAATGGCGTCGATCCTCGGAAGGAGGCCGATCGGCACAAAGTCAAAGGTTACCTTCTGTGTCTTTCTGAATACCTTGAGGGGAATTATCTTATACAAACCCGGGATTTCCTCTAAAATTCTTTCACCTGTCATGACACGTTACCTTCCTTTCAAGTCTATAGTCATATTGTATCACCTCCCACAGCCTCAAGGATCATAAAAGAACACCAAAGTTCTGCCTTTTGCTGTAAAATTACCATCATGCCTCAGACTACATTTCATATTGATTCAGAACACGCCGGAGCTCGTCTCGACCTGTTGGTATCAGAGCTTTCAGAACTGACCCGTTCACAGGTGCAGAGGATGATCGAAAAAGGGCTGCTTACTGTCAATGGGGACCCGTCCAAAGCCAACTATAAGGCTCAGACCAATGATCTGGTCCGCCTTTCCATGGTCGAGCAGAGCGAAGAGCTTTTATCCGAGGATCTTCCTCTCGAAATTCTTTATAGCGATGATTTTCTTATAGTGGTGAATAAGCCGGCAGGCATGGTCGTATACCCGGCAGCAGGCCACAGCAGGGGAACCCTCATGAATGCGATCGCCTTTCATGCAAAAAAACTCGCATCTATCGGCGGCCCGCTGCGACCCGGTGTTGTACACAGGCTCGACAAGGACACCTCAGGCGTAATGGTTATAGCCCTTGAAGACAAGACATATTATGACCTCGTAGAGCAGTTCAGTGAACGTACTATGAGCAGAAGATACAGAGCGCTCATATTCGGCAATCTCAAAGATAACAACGGAGAGATATCACTGAGAATCGGCAGGTCTGAGTCTGACAGAAAGAAAATGTCTACACAGTCGAAACAGGGTAAAGAGGCACTCACAGCATGGAAAGTAATAGAACGATTTCATGGAGCAACCCTGATCGAGGCAACGTTGGGCACAGGAAGGACACACCAGATACGCGTCCATTTTGCCTCAATCGGCCATGCTGTGCTGGGTGACAGGACCTATGGCTCAAAGACTTCAGTAGAACTTAACAGAAAAAAGGTAACCTTTCCGCGGCAGATGCTCCATGCAGAACTCCTCGGCTTCACCCACCCCATCACCAGGGAGCACCTCGAATTCAGAACACCTGTGCCGGAGGATATGGAAGAGAAGATTCAGGAACTTGCGGGATAGGATTTAGGTCTTCTCCTTAAACAACTTTCTGTACAACAGCATCAGGAACAATTACTCATATCCTTCAAGGCATTCATCAGCCCATTCGTTGATGCGTCGTGAGAAGTAACAACAGAATTGCTCTGCATCTCCTCAAGTATCTTCTTTGCAAGCACCTTGCCGAGTTCAACACCCCACTGATCAAAGCTGAATATATTCCAAATGACTCCCTGGACAAAGATCTTATGCTCGTACATGGCGATAAGGCTCCCGAGCGTGCGCGGAGTGATCTTCTTCAGAAGGATTGAGTTTGTAGGTCGATTGCCACTAAACGCTTTGAAGGGTGCGAGTTTCCTGATCTCTCTCGCGGACTTTCCTGAGGCCTCTAATTCAGCAACCACCTCGTCGTATGTCTTACCCTTCATGAGTGCCTCTGTCTGGGCAAAGAAGTTCGAAAGCAGTATGGCGTGGTGATCTCCAACCGGATTATGACTGATCGCTGGCGCTATAAAATCGCAGGGTATCAGTTTCGTGCCCTGGTGGATAAGCTGGTAAAAGGCATGCTGGCCGTTCGTGCCCGGCTCTCCCCATATGATCGGCCCGGTCTGGTACAAAACCGCCCTGCCCTTTCGGTCGATATATTTCCCGTTGCTCTCCATATCTCCCTGCTGAAAGTATGCAGGGAACCTGTGCATGTATTGGTCATACGGCAGGATAGCGTTGGTCTCTGCTCCAAAAAAATTGTTGTACCAGATGCCGAGCAGTGCAAGGGTGACAGGGATGTTCCGGTCGAGCGGCGTTTCCCTGAAGTGCCGGTCCATGGCATGCGCACCTTCAAGCAGTTCCCGGAAATGGTCAAAGCCTATGGAGCAGGCTATCGAAAGCCCGATAGCTGACCAGAGGGAATACCTGCCGCCGACCCAATCCCAGAATATGAACATATTCTCAGGTGCTATGCCGAATTTCTGCACCTCTGCCTCGTTTGTCGAGACTGCCACAAAATGTTTTTTTATATAAGATTCATCTCTCGCCTGCTCAAGGAACCACCTGCGTGCAGTGTGGGCATTGATCATTGTCTCCTGCGTGGTAAAGGTCTTTGACGCGATTATGAACAGAGTTGTTTCAGGGGAAAGAGCCTTCAGCGTCTCAGCGATCTGGGTGCCGTCAATGTTCGATACAAAGTGCGTCCTGATATGCGGCTTGCCATACGGTTTGAGCGCCTCTGTCACCATGACCGGTCCAAGGTCAGAGCCTCCGATGCCGATGTTCACGATATTGGTCACTGACCTGTTGGTATAGCCCTTCCATTGTCCGTCAATGATCTTCGAGGAGAACCGTTCCATCCGGCCCAAAACAGCATTCACTTCAGGCATGATATCCTTGTTGTTCAGGATAACAGGCGTATTGGAGCGGTTTCTGAGCGCAGTGTGAAGCACCGCACGATTTTCGGTCTCATTGATCCGGTCGCCGGAAAACATCTTCTCAACAGCCCCGCCAACGCCTGCCTCCCGGGCAAGATCCAGCAGCAGCCTGAGAGTTTCATCAGTAATGATATTCTTGGAATAATCGAAGAGCATGTTCTCGAACCGGACAGAATATTTCTGAAAACGATCCGGGTCTTCGATAAACAGGTCCTTCATCTGCCGGTCTTTCATCACACTGAAATGCGCCTTCAGTGCTTTCCATGCAGCAGTCCTTACAGGGTTCTTTTTTTCGAGCATTATTCCCCCTTGCAGCTCTGCGCTGCTCGTCCCTGTCAGAAGGTGAATCAGCATCCGTTCCGGCCAGAGGCATCTGTTACATAATATCAGATATTTTCCTGACATTGTGAAGTAAAGATTGTCATCCGGATGGCTTTATTGGTGCTATACTTTGTATAAGGGTGCTGTTGAGCAGGCCATGACCGCAAGACTGCAGGGAGGCAAAAGATCATGAAAAAGGTTTCCTTTGGTGTAGAAAAGCACTTCTGTGAAGAATGTTCTCTCGCTTTGAGAAGGTTTATCGGCAACATGGACGGCGTTGAATCCATAGACGTTGAAAACGGTATGATCGCAATGTCGTTCGATGACGCTAAAATACCAGAAGAAGTGCTCGTCAGGATCACAAAGGATAACATCGAAAAGCTTGGATATAAACTCACAGACTGACAATACTGAATCAATAAGGAGGCAGCATATGAAGGTCTTGGTTGTTTTCTATTCGATGTACGGTCACATTTATAAGATGGCTGAAGCTATAGCCGCAGGCGCCAGGGAAGTCGAAGGGGCTGAAGTGATCCTGCGCCGCGTGCCGGAGACCCTGAGCGAGGAAATTCTTGCGAAAATGGGCGCTATTGAGCCTCAGAAAGCCTTTGCTCATATCCCGGTCTGCACGGTCGACGAATTGCCTGAGTCTGACGCCATTATTTTCGGCACGC
Organism: uncultured Nitrospirota bacterium; assembly: GCA_947085015.1. Classification (GTDB taxonomy): domain Bacteria; phylum Nitrospirota; class Thermodesulfovibrionia; order Thermodesulfovibrionales; family UBA6898; genus UBA6898. The sequence goes on along the minus strand of CAMTUV010000033.1, from coordinate 23,502 downwards.
CGACCCGTTTCGGCAACATGTGCGGCCAGATGAAGCAGTTCCTTGATGCTACGGGAAAACTCTGGATGAGCGGAAAGCTTGTCGGAAAGGTGGGCAGTGTTTTTGCAAGTTCAGGCACCCAGCACGGCGGACAGGAATCGACTATTCTTACGTTCCATGTTCCTCTTCTGGCGCACGGATTTATCATAGTCGGCCTGCCCTATGCATTTCAGGGCCAGATGAAAAATGACGAGATCACCGGATGTTCTCCTTACGGTGCATCTACGATTGCAGGGACCTCGGGTGAGCGGACACCGACAGACAACGAACTTGCAGGTGCCCGCTTCCAGGGCAAACACGTTGCAGCAATAGCATCCAGACTCTTCCGCTGAATCTAAAACAAGCTTACAAGTGTGGGCGATCGCTGGATTGCCCACACTATTTTCAGGCCCGGCCGGACCTGACTTTCTTAAAGTCTATGAACCCCCGGTCAACATCTGTGCGGATAAGCTGAACACGAATCTTGTCTCCCACATCAACGCCTTTGACCCCCTGCATCAGCTTGCCCTCCACAGGCGGATGGAAAATGCGCACCCATGTTCCCTTGTCAGCCGCGCCCGTGACAAGGGCATCGAACTTCTCCCCGATTCTTGATTCCAGCAGAAGCGCAGCAGCAGATTTGCCTACCTGCCGCTCCACCTTATTGGCAGCATCCTCCTGCTCAGTGCAGTGCTCTGCAAGCGCCTCAAGCTCCTCTTTCTGATAGGGAACCGCTCCTTCTGACAAGGCAGCCTTCAGGAGTCTGTGGGTTATCAGATCAGGATAGCGTCGGTTGGGAGCTGTAGAATGAGAATAGTCCTTTACTGCCAATCCAAAGTGGCCGGGAGCTGTCTGTCCCGGAAATTCGGCAACGTATTCACCTGCACCCATCAGCTTTATTATAGTGAGTGAAAGATCCGGGAATCTCAGAGGGTCATCAGCCTTTGCCTTTACAAGAAACTGCTCAAGCGCCTTTGAGTCCGGCCTCTGGGGAAGCGAGTAATTTTGATCAGCAGCTACTTCAACGATCCGCTCCCACCTCTTGGGGATACGGACCACACGGCGCAGCGACGGGAACTTTTTAGAGGCAAGGTACCGGGCTGTCACGCCGTTTGCCGCAACCATGAAATCTTCGATTATGTCCATAGCACGGTTTCGTCTGCGTTCTTCAAGATCCCGTATCGCATCATTGTCAAACAATGCCCTGGTCTGGATTGTCTCGAAGTTCAATGCGCCATGCTCATGCCGGAACGCCTTCATCTTCTGCGCTGCCTTATCCTGTAACAAGAGATTATCCGCAAGACCTTCAACTCCGGCAGCAGCCTCCGGCAACGGCCCTTCACCCTCAAGCCAGGCAGCTACACTGTTGTACGCAAGTTTTGCCTTGTTGCGGACTATTGCACGATAGATGTCTGATGATCTAAACGTGCCGTCAATCGAAATAACGATCTCGATCACAATGGCAAGCCGGTCCTGATGAAAGTTAAGTGATGAAAGATCCGTAGAAAGTTTCTCAGGGAGCATCGGGAATATCTCGCCGTCAGTATACACAGAGGTGGTGTTATGCTTTGCATGCGCATCAATGGCTGAACCGCTCCTGACGATTGCATCCACATCAGCCACTGCGATCAGGAGCCTGGTAGCATCATCCGGCATCTTCTCTGCAACAGTGAGCTGGTCAAGGTCACGCGAATCGTCATTGTCGATAGAAGCCCAGGGAAGGTCTCTGAGATCGCGGATCTGTTCATTGTCCGCTGTTGCAGGCGCGTTAAGGCCGGCAAGCTCTCCTTCCGCCTCCTTCGAAAAATCAGGAAGCAGTCCCTTTTCGAGCATCACCCTGTGGGCGATCCTCTTTAAAATAAGACGGTGTTGCCTGTTTGTATGTTCCGTATGTCCCATCTGTTTTCCTTTGTACTGTTTTTTATGTCGCATTCGTTCGTTCTTCATTTTATGGTCAAATGATGGGGTCGTCAAGGACAAACTGAAGATCTGAGTAACCCTTCAGTGAAGAGGGGAAATCATCATAAAATCTCCCCTCGCCCCTCTTTGCTAAATCCCGATTCTATCGGGACCTTTGGCAAAGAGAGGTTAGGAGGGATTTGTTCAATAGTAAACTGCTCCCCTCATAACTGAAGCCTTACAGATCTGAGCAGCGGAACTGCTGGAAAAACAAGGATAGTCATTTTGCGTCACTATGTAAGCTTTTACTTCGTTGACGAGTTGCATGAATCTTTTTAATCCATATAGTTATACAGAGTCAACACGGTATTTCTTTACATCCAGCTTAAAAGGTGGTACAAGTTAGGTATATGAATTAGTCAGTTGGACCTCCTGGAGGGGACAAAGATATGACTGCTGTTACTGTTGTTGAAAAAGGCGGGAGCACTTATTCCTCAGACTCATTCGCCGAAATTCTGAATTTCGTGAAGGATAACCGGGGGCTCGACTGTTCTGCGTACAGGGCCGGCAAGCGATGAAGGAGTGATATGCCATTGTCTTTGATAAGACATAATTATGTGCCTCTCCTGTCAGGCATTCTCGCCCTGCTGGGCTTGTACGTGACCAGTCTTTACAGTTTTTTGCTTTTCCACAGCGTTGCCGAGATCTTCAGCATTGTAATATTCTGGATTATTTTTATTGTTGCATGGAATTCACGACGGTTTCTTGATAACCATTATCTTTTGTTTCTGGGCATTTCTTATCTTTTTGTCGGCAGCCTTGACCTCTTGCACACCCTGGCGTACAAAGGCATGGGCATATTCAGCGGGTTCGGCGCCAACCTTCCCACTCAACTGTGGATAGCTGCACGGTATGTTCAGAGCATTTCCCTTCTTATTGCGCCGTTGTTCATAATCAGGAAGCTCGACTATAGAATTGTCGTAACCTGCCTTATCGCAACAACCGGCCTCCTCACGCTATCCATTTTTGGCGGTTACTTCCCTGACTGCTTTGTTGAGGGTACAGGATTGACCCCTTTCAAAAAAATCAGTGAGTACATCATCTCCGCAATCCTGCTGACCTCTCTCATGGCCTTATACAGGAAGCGCGATGCCTTTGATGCAGATGTTTTCCGGCTGTTGGCTGCGTCCATTTTTCTGACAATAGTTTCGGAGCTTATGTTTACGTTTTATATCAGCGTTTATGGTATCTCTAATCTCATCGGCCATTATTTCAAGATACTTTCAACCTATCTGGTTTACAGGGCCATTGTATTCACGGGCGTAGTCAAGCCGTACGATCTTATTTTCAGGAATCTGAAGCATAGCGAGACTGCACTGCAGAATTCAAACGATGAACTCCAGGCCATAAACGAAGAACTCGCGTCCGTAAACACAGAGTTCAGGGCAATGAACGAGGAACTGCAGGCCCAGCAGCAGGAGCTTGCAGAGGCCAACAGGAAGATACAGGAGGTATCAAAGGCCAAGTCTGACTTCCTTGCAAACATGAGCCATGAACTGAGAACCCCGCTAAATTCGGTCATAGGTTTTTCTGAAATCCTGCAGGACCAACTCTTCGGTACGCTCAATGACAAGCAGAAGGAATATATCAATGACATCCTCAGCAGCGGCAGACACCTGCTGAACCTCATCAATGATATCCTCGATCTTTCGAAGGTTGAATCAGGGAAGATGGAGCTTGAATTGGAGCGGTTCCCGCTTAAGAGTATTATCGACACATCCCTGACCATGTTAAAGGAAAAGGCGATGAAACATGGGATAAAGCTTGCAATGGAAGTAGAACCTGAGGCTGCCACTGTGATCGAGGCTGACGAGAGAAAGCTCAAGCAGATACTTTTCAACCTCCTGTCCAACGCAGTGAAGTTCACGCCGGATGGGGGCTCAGTTCGGGTCTCTGCGAGACGAATCCAGAAGCCAGAATTCAGAATCCAGAATGAAAAAGAGAAAGTCTCCGAACTCCGAACTGACAACCCCGAACTCGGTGATTTTATGGAAATCAGCGTCGAAGATACCGGCATCGGCATAAAAACTGAAAACATGCCTAAGCTCTTTCAGGAATTCACACAACTTGAATCAGCATATACCAAGAACTTTGAGGGCACGGGCCTCGGGCTTGCGCTGACCAAAAAGCTTGTTGAACTCCATGGCGGCAAAATATGGGTGGAAAGTGAGTTCGGAAAAGGGAGCAGGTTTGTGTTTGTAATACCTCTTAAGCAGCCGCAGGTTCGATCTTCTCAAGGGAAAGGTTCTCGATAGTTATGGTTACAATATCCCTGAGAGATAACTTCTTGCCTGAATCAAGGCTTTCTATGCCGACAATCTACCTTTTTTCAGTAAAAAAGTATCTTGAGGAGGAATAGACGATATGGATGACAATCGGGAATCGCAGAGAGGAGCCATATGATTACTTCACAATCGAGGATTCTCTGCGTTGACGACGATCCCGAACTGCTCTCCATTACTTCAGAAATACTGCGCAGGGAGGGTTACGAGGTCATCAAAGCTTCAACCGGGAATGAAGGCCTCCGCATGGCCAAACAAGAACATCCGGACCTGATCCTTCTCGATGTGAATCTTCCTGATATAAACGGGAATGAAGTATGTAAGCAGATTAAGGCAGACACGACGTTAACAGGCACGTATGTAATGCTGATCTCAGGCACTGAAACATCCTCCGACAGACTGGTGGACGGATTAGGGGCGGGAGCCGACGGATATATTGCTCGTCCTGTTCCGGCCAAAGAACTCCTGTCGCGAGTTCAGGCAATGATGCGGATTAGAAACGCCGAAAAGACGCTCAGGGAAAGCGAGCAAAAATACAAAGACCTTTTGCTGAACATTTCGGGAATGGTGTATCGCAAAAGGCCTGACTGGTCGATCGAGATTATTTCCGGAAGCGAAGAACTCTGCGGTTATTCTGAAGAAGAATTCAACTCCGGCCGGGTGAGCTGGATCGAGACCATCCATCCTGAGGATAGGGACAGGGGCCTTGGTGAAACAGCAGAGATGACTGCCAAACGGCTGCATATCGAACAAGAGTACAGAATTATCAGAAAAGACGGAGAACTTCGTTATCTTATTGACCGCAAGGTCTCGCGCTTCACGGAAGGAATATTTGCGGGTGTTGACGGAATCGTTTTTGATATTACCGAGCGCAAGCGGGCAGAGGAAGAGATCAAGAAGCTGAACAAGGATCTTAAATGTCGCATTCTGGAACTTGAGGAGGCCAGGATACTGTCAGAGGCAGCAAACAGGGCACGGGGGGAGTTTCTCGCAAACATCTCACACGAGCTGATAACACCGCTCAATTCCATAATCGGCTTCTCGCAGATCCTGCTCGACGGCATAAGCGGCCCGATGAACGAACAGCAGAAAGACTATGCAGCATCGATTCTTCAGGGCGGAAACCGGCTCTTTAAGACCCTCAGTGAGGTCGTCCAGTATGCGGGGCTGGAATCAGCTGAAATGGAGCTTCACGCGGACAGGCTTCTTCTCAAGGACCTCCTGAAATCCTCGCTCCAAGCGTTCAACGAGAAATCGCTTATACAGGGTGTAACCCTTTCGCTGGAGAGCGGATTGCCGCCGGAGACAGAAATCGATGCTGATAGCGCCAAACTCCGGCAGGTAATGGTCAGCCTGCTCGATAACGCGATCAAATTCACGCCAGCAGGAGGCTTCGTGCGTGTCGCTGCGCGACGAATCCAGAAGCCAGAAGCCAGAAGCCAGAATGAAAAAGAGAAAGTCTCAGAACTCCGAACTAAGGACTCCGAACTCGACGCTGATTTCATAGAAATCAGCGTTACCGACACCGGCATCGGCATAAAAACTGAGGATCTGCCGAGGCTCTTCAGACCATTTCAGCAGCTCGAAGCGCCCTATACCAAGAGATATAAAGGCACAGGCCTCGGCCTGATACTGGCACAAAAGCTGATTGAGCTCCACAACGGCAGGATTTGGGTCAAGAGCGGATTTTGCAAGGGGACCACGGTCGCATTTGTAATACCAATGAGGCAGAACAAGAATTCAGAATCCAGAAGTCAGGAGTCAGAATGAGGCAAGAAAACCTGTTTTTTTATATGTCATTCCCGCTTGTCGGGAATCTTTCCGAAAGGCATATGACAGGGGAAAACAAGAAGGATTCCGGACGAGCCGGAATGACAGTAGTGTTTTATTCTGAATTCTTTATTAGAAAGGGGACATTATGAAAAAGATTCTCATTGTTGAAGACAATCCGACAAACATGCGGCTGATACGGGACGTGCTTAAATACCATGGGTGCGAGGTCCTGGAGGCATCTGACGGCAAGGAAGTCGCCCGTATGGCAAGCGAACATCTGCCTGATCTTATTCTCATGGATATTCAGATGCCTGTAATGGACGGCTTTCAGGCAGGCACTATCCTCAAAAATGACCCGGCAACAAAGCATATCAAGATCATAGCGCTCACTTCTTTATGCCATGCAGGGTGACCGGGATCGGGTCATGGAGGCCGGATTTGACGATTATATCTCGAAACCGATCGATACAAGGGGTCTGCCGAGGATACTCGATCTGCATCTAAGAACAGGAAAGGATCAGCAATGATTAATGGGAAGCCTTGCATTCTCTGTGTTGACGATGAACCGACAAATCTCAAGCTCCTTGAGGCATTGCTCGTGCCGAGAGGATTTGAGATAATTCAGGCATCTGACGGCGCAGAGGCACTCAATAAGATTAAAGAACATAGCGTTGACCTCGTGCTTCTGGATGTGATGATGCCGAATCTCAATGGCTTTGATGTCTGCAGAATGCTCAAGGAGGATTCGCGCTACAGAGACATCCCTGTGGTGATGATAACAGCCCTGCAGTCAAAGCAGGACCGGATACAGAGCATCGAGGCAGGAGCAGAAGACTTCATATCAAAGCCTTTTGAGCAGGCAGAAGTGCTTGCACGGATAAAGATGCTTCTGCGGATAAGGGAACTCCATAACAGCCTCCACCGTGCCTATGCCAACATCAACGATCTCATATTCTTTGGCGAGGAGATGGTCAAGTCCTTTGACCCCTTGAACTTTGAGCTGATAGCAAAAATTGACGCTATTGTAGGCCAAATATTGCAACACTCTGCCGGCGATGACGACAAACCGGAAAGGATAGTCATAGGCATCTCGGATGAGACTGACGGACGCCAGTGGTTCTTATATGAAGCCGATAATGGTCTGCAAAAGAGAACTGCCCTGGACTTTCCCTTAAAGCGCTGTCTTGTTGCGCCCGGAGGCGAACCCAGAACAGGCTTTTTTAATCAGGGTCAGCTCGAAGCTGCAGACATCGGACCGCTTGTCAGTATGGTAGAGTCGGCATATGCGAAAGTCGAGAATATTGTCAGCTACCACAGCAGCGAGATCTGCATCCATGCATTTAATTATGGCAGAGAGGTGACTGAATATGATGCTGCGATTTTAAACAGTATCGTCATGCAGAGCCTTTTCCTGAAGTCCCTGTCAGAGCAGGTCAGGGATACGGACGCCGCCTTTGCGTACACAGTCCACTCTCTGGCACGTGCAGCTGAGGTCAATGATGAGGATACAGGCAATCATATCCTGCGTGTCGGCGAATATTGCGGACTGATTTCCGAACATCTCGGCATGCCGGCAAAGTTTACAAGCATAATTAAACTTCAGGCCCTTATGCATGATGTCGGCAAGCTCCATATCCCTCCTGAAATCCTGAAAAAACCGGGCAAGTTGACAGAAGAAGAGTTCGGCCTGGTCAAACAGCATCCGCTATATGGCGCCAAAATTATCGGCGACCACCTCAGGCTTACCATGGCAAAGGAAATTGCGCTTTCTCACCACGAACGATGGGATGGCGGAGGTTATCCTTACGGATTAAGAGGGGACCAGATACCCTTTACGGGACGATTAATGAATATAGCTGACATATACGATGCACTCCGCAACAAGAGAGTTTACAAGCCGGCCTTTGACCATGACACGACCTTCAAGATAATCACTGAAGGAGACGGCAGGACCATGCCGTCACATTTTGACCCGCAAATATTTCAGGCGTTCAGGGAGACTGCTTCGCGCTTCGCAGATATATACAAAAAGATGCAGGGGTGAACGCCATGAAAAGAATCGGGCGGTCAGGGAGGTTTCTCCAGTGACGCAGAAAATACTGATTGTTGATGACCTTGAACAGAACAGGATCCTGCTCAGGGATGTGCTGGCATACTACGGGTTTGAGTCGCTCCTTGCTGCTAACGGTGCAGAGGGAGTCGCTATGGCTCGGGAGCACGGGCCTGACCTGATTCTTATGGACATAATGATGCCGATCATGGACGGAATCACTGCAACAAGGCTATTAAAGGAGGATCCCCTCACGAAAGGTATAAAGGTCATAGCCATCACATCCTTTGCACCTGGAGAGAACATACAGCAGTCTCAGGAAGCAGGGTTTGTTGACCTCATCTCAAAACCATTTGCGATAAAGGAGATCCCGGAAATAATCAAGAAACATCTCTGATAAGCAATCCACTGAGCATCGAGCGGCCTTCTGCCTCTCCAGTTCATTATAGATGCATCCCTGCTACCGGAATATCTCAATATAATCGACGAAAGATTCAGAGCGCTCACCTGTGTTGTCCGAGTCATTCATGATCGCTATGCTCGCAATGGCAGGCGGCTTTGTGCCAAAAGCCTTTTGGTAGTCTTCGAGGATATCAATCTCTTCTTCTATCCATTTTCCCGCTTTTTCAGATCCTGCCTCCAGAAGCACCATCTTCGCCTCATCCACAAAGGCATTGGTGATAAAGCGTTCTGCATGTTTTTTGTTCGCCCAGATATAGTTCAGACTGCTGTGAGGCGGGTATTCGCCATAGATCGTCTTTGCAAGACCGTATTTGATCCTCTGTCCAAAAGAAGCAGCCTCAGGATCATACTTGAAGATGATATAGATGCGGATGGGATAGTCGTCCCCTGCCTTTGACTTTTCATCACCTTTAACATAGACATCGCTTACCTTCCAGCGCCACCTCACCCTAGGGTAATCGTACACCTTGAATTCCTTTTTATATATTATTCCCGATGCAGAGGCATTGCTTTCAGTCTTCAGAAAACTGTCAGTACCTTCCTTGACGATCGTGTACATTGAGTGCTGCTTTATCTTGGGGAAATAAAGCGGCTTCCAGTTTTCGAGGTCATTAAAATCTTCCCTGAACATGACAGGGTTCATCTGACCCCAGACCACAACAGAAAAGAGGGTTATTATCACAACAACAAGAGTCGCTGTTTTCAGCTTCATCATGCCATATATTACCAAGTTGAACGAATGTTTCATACAGACAAAAAAGACATGCCAACACTATGTACAATGCCTGCTCTTGAAAATAAATCCTGCAGGCCCCTGCTTTTCTGATACAATTTTATCATACTAAGGAAACCGTTAGTGAGGTCTCTTTGTCTGTCATTGCGGCTTGTCCGCAATCCCTCTATACGGAAGGATTCCCGACAAGCGGGAATGACACCCTGTGGGGCATTACTAATAACCGTATTAGTATCAACACGGAGGAACTATGCAGATCGGCATGATTGGTTTGGGACGTATGGGAATGAATATGGCGCTCCGCCTGCTTCGCGGCAGACATACGGTAGTGGCGTTCAACAGGACACCTGACAAGGTCAGGGAGATCGCGAAAAAAGGGGCCAGGGCTGCCTCCTCTGTTGAGGAACTTGTCTCTGTGCTTAAAGCACCGCGTTTTGTCTGGATCATGCTCCCCGCCGGGAAACCGACAGATGATATGATCAACAGTCTCCTGCCTTTTCTGAAAAATGGCGATACGATCATTGACGGCGGAAACAGTTTTTATAAAGATGATATGCAGCGTGCAGAGAAACTGAAAAAGGCTGGCATACATTATATTGATGCCGGCGTAAGCGGCGGCATATGGGGGCTAAAGAATGGGTACTGCCTTATGGCAGGCGGCGAAAAAACGATCTGCAAAAAACTTGAACCCATATTCAGGACCCTTGCGCCAAAAGACGGCTATCTGTACTGCGGCCCTGCAGGTGCAGGCCATTTCGTAAAGATGGTGCATAACGGCATTGAATACGGCATGATGTCAGCCTATGGTGAGGGCTTCGGGATTCTGGATGCATCTCCGTATTCTAAACATCTGAACTTTGGCGCAGTAGCGCACCTTTGGAACCAGGGCAGCGTTGTCCGTTCCTGGCTTCTTGAATTAGCTGAAGAAGCCTTCAAAAAAAATAAGCGGCTCGCGCAGCTCGAAGCATATGTTGATGACTCCGGAGAAGGAAGATGGACCGTACAGCAGGCAATAGACACCGCGGTCCCTGCTCCGGTCATTACTGCCTCCCTCTTCCAGAGATTCCGTTCAAGAGATGCCAATGCCTTTTCTGACAGAATGCTGGCTGCACTGCGCAATGAATTCGGCGGCCATGCAGTCAGGAAAAAGAAAGGTTAAGGTTTATGAAGACATTGACAGGAAAATCCCTCCTATCCTCCCTTTGCCAAAGGGAGGTATCATACCCCTCTTTGACAAAGAGGGGTGAGGGGAGATTTCTGAAGTGTGTCAGATTACCTATAAATATATTGGTAAAAGAAATAATATGAGCAGAGAAAATATAACTGACAGCCCTGCATACGCTACGTACGAAAGCTGCAGCATTGAGATCCCGAAACCGTTTCTGCTGGTGATCTTCGGAGCATCTGGAGACCTCAGCCAGAAGAAGCTCTTCCCTGCGCTGTACCGCCTGGACAGAGACGGCCTTCTCCCGCATAACTCCTGCATCCTTGGGACTGCGAGGACAGCAATGGATCACAGCTCGTTCCGCGAACTGATCCGCCAGTCCATAGAAAAGGCTATGGGTAGGGAGTTTGACAGAAAGACGTGGGATGCGTTTGCTGCAAGGCTCTATTACCATGCAGGAGGTTATGACGATCCTGCCTCTTACACGAACCTGAGGGCAGTCATAACAGAACTCGAACAGGTTCATCAGACCCTGGCCAATCGTATTTTCTATCTTGCAGTGCCGCCAACTGTGTACGAGCTGATCATCACGAACCTCGGCATATCCGGACTTTCAAAAGAAGAAGGCGGGTTCACCCATGTTGCCATAGAAAAACCGATCGGCTCTGATCTTGTCTCTGCAAGAAAGCTCAATGTTGTGCTCAGGGCCTCTTTTCTTGAGCGCCAGATCTATCGCATGGACCATTACCTTGCAAAAGAGACCGTGCAGAACATCCTCATGTTCCGGTTTGCCAATGCGATCTTCGAGCCGCTCTGGAATAGGCGCTATATCGATCATGTTCAGATCACAGTTGCAGAGAGCATAGGTATCGAAAACAGGGCCGGATATTATGAAAAGGCCGGCATACTCAGGGACATGTTTCAGAACCATATCTTCCAGCTTCTTGCGCTTACGGCCATGGAGCCGCCCTCGGTCTTCGAGGCAGAGCGCGTACGGGATGAAAAGGTGAAGGTATTCCGATCGATCAGGCCGTTCCCTGTTAGCAGTCTTCAGGACTGTCTTGTTCTCAGCCAGTATGAAAATGGCTTAGTAGGCGGGAAGAGGGTCAATGATTACAGACATGAAAAAGGCGTTGCGCCAGACTCGCAGACGCCGACCTATGCGGCGCTCAAGGTCCATATCGACAACTGGAGATGGAACGGTGTGCCTTTTTATCTCCGGTCAGGAAAAAGACTCTCGAAGAAAAAAGCCGAGATATCTATTCACTATAAAGGTGTGCCGCATCTGATGTTCTCGCACGCCCTGAAAGAAGAGATCAAGCCGAACACGCTCGTCATACGTATCCAGCCGGGTGAAGGGATCGATATCACCTTTCAGGCAAAGAACCCGGGCACAAAATTATGCCTCAGCCCGGTAAACATGGATTTCTCATATCAGAAGTTCGTGGCGCTGAGCGATTATGAGCGCATCCTCCTGGACTGCATGCAGGGAGATCAGATGCTCTTCGTCAGGGATGATGGCGTGGAACAGACCTGGTCGCTCCTGACGCCGCTGCTCGAAAAGATAGAAGGCTCCTCATTCCTGACTCCTCATGCGTATGTTTCCGGAAGCGACGGTCCTGCTGAAGCTGCTGAGCTTTTGCAAAAAGACGGACGCGCATGGAGACCGCTCTGAGCGAGATTCTCAGGATTGTTGAAAATCCCGCGGAGTTAGCCTATGAAGGTGCAAAGCTCTTCATAGATGCCTCTGAACAGGCCATCGAAATACAGGGCAGATTTTCCGTTGCACTCTCAGGAGGCTCTACTCCGCAGAAGCTCTTCCAACATCTCAGCGCCGCATACCGGAAGAAGATAGCATGGGACAAGGTACATCTCTTCTGGTCGGATGAACGGTGTGTACCACGCGACCATGAGCTGAGCAACTTCAGGCTTGCATACGATGAGCTGATCTCAAGCATATGGATTCCCCATGAAAATATTCACAGGATAAAAGGCGAACTCAGGCCCGAGGAGGCAGCCGGATATTACGAGGCTGCCATGAAAAAACATTTCAGGGAAGAGATGCCCATTTTTGACCTTATCATGCTCGGTGTCGGGCCAGACGGTCATACTGCGTCGCTCTTCCCCGGTTCAGAGGCCCTAAGAGAAAAACAGCGACTTGCCCTGCCGGTCTTCTCCACCACCGCACTTCACTGGCGTGTTACACTGACCCTTCCAGTGCTGAATTCTGCGAAACAGGTGCTTTTCCTTATCAGCGGTCCATCAAAGGCAGGGATCGTCAGCGCCCTGCTAGGCAAAAAAGAAGGCAATGGATATCCGGCAGCCATGATAAAACCTGCAGCTGGAACTATCACATGGCTGCTCGACAAAGATGCAGCATCTGAACTGCCGCAAGCCTCTTCATGACAAACCTCAGCATCGCGATCGTTAGGGGAATTATCTCATGGGGAGGTTTTTTTCTTTTTCTCCTCTTCGAGTATCTGAAACCCTACCGACAGCCATCAGTTGCCAAGACGAAGAGACTCCTGACGAACATCTCCCTCACACTGTTGAACAGCATAGTCCTTAGCCTCCTCTTTGCTGCAGCAACAATCAACAGTGCTCTGCATGTTTCAGCAAACCATCTCGGCATGCTGAACTCATTCAGTCTGCCTTTCTGGCAGAAGGTCTTCCTGTCGATCATATTCATGGATCTCGTATTTTATGTCTGGCATCTCCTGAATCACAAAATCCCTCTTATGTGGCGATTACACCGCGTACATCACAGCGACCTGAATATGGATGTATCGACTGCGAGCCGTTTTCATATCGGTGAACTGGCGATCTCTTCCTGTATGAAGATCGGGCTGATCTATCTTATCGGTGCAGATGTGGTGAGTGTCATCCTCTTTGAAACCCTCCTGGGACTGACCGCACAGTTCCAGCACAGCAGCATCAGGGTGCCGATATGGGTCGAGAGGATCTTTTGGCTTCTTTTTGTTCCCCCATCCATGCATCGCATCCATCACTCCGTTGTGATCCGGGAGCGGAATACGAACTACGGAACTATCCTCTCGGTCTGGGACAGGGTGTTAGGAACCCTGCTGAAAGATGTGGACCAGGAGGGCATTGTGATAGGCCTCGGTCCATACCGCAAGGCTGAGGAACTCGGGCTCCGCAGTCTTTTGGTCATGCCCTTTACGAGCTCTATACGATGATTTCTGTCATCATTCCGACGCTGAATGAAGAGATGAATATAGCGCGATGCATAGAATCTCTTAGATCAGAAGGTTTTTCAGGTGAGATCATTATTGCAGATGGCGGCAGCACGGACCAGACAAAAGAGACCGCCAAGAACATTACAGGCGTCACAGTAATAGATACTCCGAAAGGCCGGGGAACTCAGATGAACGCAGGCAGTGCGGTCGCATCTGGCGACATTCTTCTGTTTCTTCACGCTGATACGGTTCTCGATGAGGGCTGGGCAACTGAGCTTAATGCAGCCCTCGATGATCCGCATGTTGTCGGAGGGGCATTCACATTTAGTATCGATAACCCATCACCGAAATACCGACTTGTAGAGACATGGGTCAGCATGCGCATCAGGATCTTCAAGCTGCCGTATGGAGATCAGGCGATCTTCATCAGAAAGACTTTTTTTCAACAGCTCAAAGGATATAAAGAAATGCCGCTCATGGAGGATGTTGATATAATCAGCCGCATGAAAAAACTTGGAAGCATCGCGGTGCTTGGGAAAAAAGCAGTCACCTCAGGCCGCAGATGGGTCAGCAAGGGCCTTCTCAGAACTGCAGCCATAAACCAGATGACAATGCTGATGTATCACCTTGGAGTCAGCCCTGAGCGGCTTGCACGGTTCTATTACCGATGAGCCGGAATCTCTACGGCATTATGATCAAGTATCCTGAGCCAGGCAGGGTAAAGACGCGGCTGGCAAAGGAGATCGGCAACAGCAGGGCTGCTGAGATATATCGTCAGCTGGCTGTACAGATACTAAAGCAGACCGACCCAGTCTCTTTTCGTCCCCACCCCGTTCAGTGCCCCACTTTGAAAAAGGGGGGATGGGGGGATTTAAACGAGAATTCGCTATGCAGAGAAATCTCCCCTACCCCCTCTTTGCCAACAGTAGGCCGGACGGAGCCGCCAAAGAGGGGAATCTCTGAAAACTGCTCAAGAGGTGAGGCAACTCCGGTTGCTTACAGACGCATCGTCTTGTACGATCCACCTGAGCGGCTTCACGATTTTAAACAGTGGCTTCCGGGAAATCATCTCATGCTTCAGAACGGTGAAGACGTTGGTAAAAGGATGGACAATGCGATCCAGGAGTTGCTGGCGCGCGGCGCTGATAAAGTTGTCCTGACCGGGGCTGACATCCCTGCTCTGAACTCAGCGATCATAGTCAAGGCCTTTGCAGCCCTTGATCAGGCAGATATTGTGATCGGCCCTGCAGCAGATGGCGGTTATTATCTGATCGGCATGAAAAAGCCGCATAGCGAGATATTTCAGGGTATTCCCTGGAGCACGAAAAGGGTCTTTGAGACGACCGTCTGCAGGATCAGGAAATTACAGCTGAGTTATATCAGCACGATCACACTTTCTGACATTGACAGGCTTGAAGACCTGAAACATTTCCACAGTAACTAAAAGACTAACCTGACAGCATCATATAATCCGGCGCCGCTATGTTATTAAATAGCTTATTCTCCCTTCGCTTCGCTCAGGGAGAATGCGGCAATATAATATCGCAAGCCGTCATCCTCGCTTGTCGGGGATCGGACGGCGTAACACATCGAAAACAAAGAAAGATTCCGGACGAGCCGGAATGACAAAATTAAACTATTTGATTGCCGGTTTAATAATAGCAAGGATTTGACAATCTTATAAACGCATATGCTAAAGTTATAGCTATACGGAGGGGTACAATGATCCTATCGAACACATGCAGGTTTCTTCTCATATTTGCGATGCTGCAGCTTTTCATCGGCTGCAACCAAAATCCCCAGCAGAAGATCAGTCTGGAAAAGCGCGAGGCGGTCGTTGCATCTGAAAAAAATAACGGCAAGGCAATACGAATCGCCGTGGGGGGCATGATAACACCGCGCGAGGGCTTTGCCTATTACCGGCAGTTCCTTGATTATATAGGCGAAAAGATGGGCCAACCCGTCGAATTTGTAGACCGCGAGGATTATGCCGAGATCAATAAGCTGGTTGCAACAGGACAGGTTGATCTGGCCTTTGTCTGCGGTGGCCCCTATATAGACGGCAAAAAGGCGTTTGATATGGAACTCCTTGTTGCTCCTGTAGCATATGGAGAGACGGTCTACTATTCATACATAATTGTGAACAAGAAAAGTCCGTTTCAACAGCTGAGCGATCTTAGGGGAAAACGTTTCGCCTTCACAGACCCTCTTTCCAATTCTGGTAAGCTGGTGCCAACGTACATGCTTGCAAAAATGAAAGAAACGCCTGATTCTTTCTTTGGGAAATACTCCTATCTCGGGACACATGACAAGTCTATTCAGGCAGTTGCCGAGGGAGTGGTCGATGGAGCTGCTGTTGACAGCCTGATATGGGAATATACCAACATCACATCCCCAAAATTCACGTCAAAGACCAGCATCATCCTGAAATCGCCGCCGTATGGAATACCCCCGGTTGTTGTCCCAAAAGGACTTGATCCCAAACTGAAAGAACGGCTCCGCAGGATCTTTCTTGAGGCCCATACAGATCAGAAAGGGTCCGAAATTCTTAAAAAAATGCATATCGACCGCTTTGTAACCATTGATGATAAAGCCTATGATTCAATCCGTGAGATGAAGACCTGGATCGAAAAGCAAAAAAAGGTGAAATAGCCGCTTCATGAAAAGAATTTACACGATACAGTCAAAGCTGCTTATGTCTGCCTTCGGGGTCCTGCTCATTTCCGGAGCCATACTTCTTGTCTTCAATATGACTGCGGTTTATCAGAAGCTTGAGACTAGACTTCAGCTTCGGGGCGTTACGATCGCAGACCTTATGTCACCGGAAGTCGTCAATCAGTTACTGACAGAAAACTTTCTTGTTCTGGAACTGATGCTCAAGGACCGTCTCGGAGATGAGCAGGATATCGAATATGTCTTTGTAACCACTAAGAGTGGACGCATTGTTGCCCACACCTTTGAGAATGGATTTCCGACGGAACTGAAGAATATAAATCAGGTACCAATCGGACAAGACTATGCCATAGTAAGTCTCTCAACAGAGAAGGGTGCGCTGATTGATATCGCCATGCCTCTTCTGAAAGGAGAACTCTGAAAGGAGAACTCGGCCAACTCCATATTGGTCTTTCTAACACTTCTATCAAGAAACAGACAGAAGAGATTATCTGGTCAATTGCGTGGTTGATCCCTGTAACCATGATCTTCGCAGGGGTCGTCTTCACTATCCTTGCCAGGATCATCACAAAACCCCTTTTGAAGCTCGCAGAGACAGCGGTTCAGGCCTCTCACAACGACCTCAACGTTCGCTTTGACGTTTCATCACATGATGAAATAGGTGATCTGGGTAATGCATTCAACAATATGATAGCGGCTCGTACGCAGATAGAAGCTGAGCGGGAAAGCGTTATAGCCGAACTTCAGACTGCGTTGCTGGAGATTAAGACTCTGAGCGGACTCCTGCCGATCTGTGCCTGGTGCAAGAAGATCCGTGACGACAAAGGGTATTGGAAGATGGTGGATATCTATATGGCTGATCATTTAGATGTGGAATTCACTCATGGCATATGCCCTGACTGTCTGAAAGATGTGAGCAAAGAAACCTTTGAACAGCTTAAGGGCATGCAAAAGAGTACAGAGCAACCTTCACCCTCTCAAGACAACAGCTGATTTTAGAATCCAGAATAACCATTTTCTGACAGCAACTTCTATTCGCGCTCAGACAACTCGCCGGATACCTGGAAAGTCCTCATGAACTTTCTGTCAATGTAGTCCTTCAGCAGAAATGCTGTTCTTCCGTGCCAGATGAGATTCTTGCGCCAGAAAATCCCTTTACCGTTGCCAAGATTAAAAATGAGCATATACTGTTTCTGGGGCGTAAACGTCCCGAGCGCTCCGCCTTCAACAGATGCCATCATGTTGTTGAAGAGGATATCATTTTCCCTGACTGCGTACACACCGATCTTTGCCAAATGATGTCCCTCAAGACTTATACAGTCGCCACCGCCGAATATCTCGGGGTGCGCGATACTCTGAAGTTGGCTGTTCACAAGAAGTCCATTGTCAGGACCGGTTGGCAACCCTGAATCCCTGAAGAGCGTTGACGGCCTCACACCGGTTGCGATCAGGGCTATATCAAATCTCTGAAGAGTATTGTCATCAAATACCACTTGCTCTTTCTCGATTACCTTGACACGCCTTCCTTCCAGAATATTTACACCTCTGGACAGAAAAGATGCCATCGCAATGCTTCGCACGCGATCAGGAAGGGCATGAAGCATCCTGCTTCCGGCTGCAAGAGTGATCTCAGCACTGCCGCCAATATCTCTGACCAGCCGCCATACATTTCCTGTAACCTCGACCCCTGCTGGCCCGCCGCCAACGACCGTAATACGCAGCGTCTTTTGACCTATACCATTTTCGACAGCCTTCTTCGCAGCGAGGAGGTTAATAATAGGCTTGACCGTGAAAATATGCCCTGATTTTTCTTCTGCTGATCCGGAGGAGACTTCGCTGCCAATATTGAACGAGACCGCATCATACCCGATGCTCTTTCCTGATGCCAGCAAAAGCGATCTCTCCTGAGGCTTGATGCCCTCTACTCTGTCTTCAATGAAATCACCGCCGCGGTCCTCAACCATCTTTTTGATATGAAATCGGGTATCCTGCGGCCTGTATATGCCTGACAGCATGCCGGGCCCCATGCCGGAATAATATTGATAGGATGAGGAACTGATGACTGTAACCTTATGGCCCCGGTCAACATAATCCCTTATTCGGTAGAGTGCGGTCAGATGCGCATGCCCCCCGCCTACAAATACGAGATGTTTTTTCATGACTCCATTTTACAGGAATTTCTCGGCACTATACAGCAATTCTATCAGCACAGGAGAGGAACTCCTTCACCTTTTCGATGGGCGTATCACGAGGCAGATCACAAGATGGCATCAGGATATACCGGTAAAGGGGATCGGATATTGATGCAACAGATTCTGCAACCGCACTGCAGAGCTGTTCCTGCTGCCCACCATAGATCGCATTGATCACATCCACATTGCCGGCGGTCACAAGACGGTCATGATACAGATTGTACACGTCACCGATCGAAACGCCAGCATCTACCGTTATGCAGTCAGCTGCGGTTTCAGGATACAGAGGGAACTGCTGACTGATATTGCCGCACTGATGGAGGAAGCACCTCACACCACGCTGCCTCACCAGATCAAAGAGCTTTTTTTCATAAGGAATGATCACTTCACGATAAAGGTCATTGGAAATGAGCGTAACCGCACCGTCAGGTATTGAGATGCCGTCGATCAAGCCACGGTCAAGAAGCGGCTCAAAAAAGGCCATGGAAAGGCGAACGCCGAGATCGCAGACCTCCTGAACAAATCGCCTGTCTGTCACCACCTTATCCTGAAGAAGGTTCCAGTCACAGAGGATCATGGCCCAGGTGAAAGGTCCCCATGATGTAGCACAGATGTACCGGTCAGGAAGCCGGGACCTCAGACCTGCGATCATCTCCACCAGGGCCAGGGAATGAAGAGAGTGTCCGATATCGATCTGGGCAAAATAGGAGGCGTCTTCAGTCTTCTGGATAAGGGGGAACTTAAGAAGCGGGGCCTGTTCTCCACGAAATTCAAGCTGGCCGCCAATGGCTTCAGCAGGAAAGGAGTTCAGGCCGGAGCCTGCAAAGACAATATCCGTGTCCAGAGCCCCAAAAACATTGGCGACCCCTTCTGCAAATAGAGACGGGGACTTTGTAATGTCTTCAATCCGCAGCCCTGCCTGGCAGAATGACCAGAGCCCTCCGCCGAACACGGCGCGTGAAATGCGATCGCTGCGTTGCCCCCGTAAAATGGTTTTTACCCGATTCAAGCCGTCCATGCTGTATGGTAACGCCGCTTCACAAAAATTGCAAAATGCGGCATGCGTTCAAAAAAGGATTTATTATTGACCTTCTCTTACCGTAAAATACGACTGGTATGGACGAGAAAATAAGGAAAACCAAGCAACGGAAGGCAGGAGCTTCGCTGCCGGAATCCGAGGTCACGACACGCCGCATCTTCGAATCCCTCCCGCTCGGTATTCACATGTACCGTCTTGAGCCTGATGGCCGTCTCGTCTTTATCGGTGACAACCCTGCGGCGGACAAGATCCTGGGAGTGGACAACAGCCTCTAAAGGACACGGAAGTGCCGCAGCAGTACCGCGACGTGGCTGCGTTCGGCAAGACGTGGGCGACAGAAGACATCGAGTACGAAGACAATACCATCAAGGGCGCCTTCGAATTACATGCGTTCCAGATCGCACCCAATACCATGGTTGCCGCGTTCGTGGACATCACAGAGCGGAAACGTTCTGAGTTGGAACTTAAACAGAGCGAAGAGAAATACCGGACGCTCTTCGAGGCTGCAAGCGATGGGATATTCATTCAGGACGGCACGGGGTTCAGGGATTGCAACAATCGAGGCGCGGAGATGTACGGGCTCCCGAAAGAGAAAATCATCGGCAGATCTCCCGCCGAGTTCGCTCCGGAAAGACAGCCCGATGGGCGGCTGTCGGCCGAGGTCGCCGGTGAAAAGATCCAGGCGGCATTGAACGGCTTTCCTCAGGTCTTCGAATGGCAGCCGATGCGCGTGGACGGAAGTCTCTTCGATGTGGAGGTCACGCTAAGCAGGCTCGAACTGGAAGGTTCGCTCTGTCTGCAGGCAATCGTCCGCGACATCACCGAGAGAAAGCGGGCAGCAAACGCGCTTAAGGAAAGCGAGGAGCGGTTCAGGGCGATTACCATGACTGCATCTGACGCGATCCTGCTCATGGATGATCGGGGAAAGATCGTTCATTGGAACCCAGCCGCTGAGCGCATATTCCATTACTCCACTGACGAGGCAATCGGAAAGGACCTCCACATATTCCTGGCCCCCCAACGGCTGCACAAAGACTACCTGAAAGGTTTCGAGAACTTCGTCAAAACAGGACAGGGCCCGGTAATCAACAGGTCTGTGGAAATTGTTGCCATGAAAAAGGATGGCATGGAGTTCCCAATCGAGATTTCGACCTCTGCCATGAACATTGGCGGCCGTTGGCACGCTCTCGGGATCATCAGGGATATTACAGAGAGAAAGAAACTGGAGCAGGAAATCATCAAGACACAGAAACTCGAATCCATCGGCACACTTGCAGGCGGCATAGCTCATGACTTCAACAATCTGCTTCAGGGTGTATTTGGCTACATCTCCATGGCAAAGATGACCCTCGACCAGAAGGAAAAGTCGCTTGCCATGCTCGAACAGGCAGAAGAAGCCCTTCATATGTCGGTAAATCTCACAGCCCAGCTCCTGACCTTCTCCAAGGGCGGCAAGCCTGTCAAAAAACTGATCAGGCTTGAACCGGCAATTGAAAACGTATAAGCGTCATTCTGCTGCGAAGTTGCTGAATGACGCGTGAAGGACTATGCCGCTGCGCACGTTTATGGCAATTCGATTATATTGTTACGGTATTGCTATCTGAGGATGAGGGTAGTATTCAGAGTGTATTGCTGTCGTTGAGGGCTGCATGGACATAGTCGTATATGGAAGATGAACTGATGTGTCCGGCTTTTCAATATGAGGGCCACATTGACGGGTGTTTTTGGCAATAGGCTGGTATGGCGAAATGGAGATCTTTTTTCGCATGGGGATATTTTTAGGTAGTCAGAAGTATTCATCGGCATTGATCCGGAGGACTATGGCATCTGGAGGGGGGTAACTCATCGACTCTGGACATTCTGCCTTTTTGGCAAACAGGACAGGCCGTAACATCGATACCACAGATCCTCAGTAATTGCTCCTGCCAGGTCTCTTTCTTTATTTTGTCCGGTTCTATGACTGCTGACGTACCGAGAAGCTTCCGGCATAAGGAGATATTATCCTTGCGGCTTCTGTTGGCCAACAATCCGAAATGACGTATACGCACATAGCGATCAGGCAGCACATGAAGCAAATACCTTCGGATGAACTCATCGGTTTTGAGCGTCATGGTCTTTTGTTTATTATCGTCTGCGTAGTCCCTGAAGCGAAAGGTTACCGTGCCGTCCTCAGCCGTAAGTATGCGGTTGTTGCTGATAGCGATCCTGTGGGTATATCGGCCAAGATACTGCAAGACCCCCTTGGCCCCATCGAAGGGAGGTTTGCAGTAGACGACCCAATTCTTATGGTAGAGCTGTTTCCTGAATCTCTCAAACACATGAAGTTCTTTCAGATGACCGATACCGCCGGGGAAGATAAGATCCCCTGCTTCAAAGGTGCTTTTGATATGAGCAAGGAGTTTTCCACGAAACAATGCCGACATCACCCTGACAGGGATGAAGAACCTTTTACGGCACGACACCCAGTGTGTGCCGTCGGAAGACAGTCCTCCTCCGGTAACAACGCAGTGGATATGAGGATGATCCATGAGGTTTTGTCCCCAGGTGTGAAGGACTCCCATAAAGCCTATCCGTGCGCCAAGATGTTTAGGATTGCCTGAGAGGTCCATAAGAGTCTCAGAGACTGAGCGGAACATAAGATCATACATGACCTTCTGATTCATGATCACCAGGGGATTGAGTTCTGAGGGAACGGTAAAGACTACATGAAAGTATTGGATGGGCAGAAGGTCATCATTTCTGGCCTCAATCCACTTCTCTTTCTGCAGGATCTGGCATTTTGGGCAGTGCCGGTTTCGGCAGGAGTTGTAGGATATCTCGATATGACCACAACTGTCGCACCTGTCCTTATGCCCGCCCAGGGTTGCCGTCCTGCATACCTCGACAGCACGCATGACCCGCAGGTGAGTAAGCGGCATGCGGTGAACTCTCCTATACTCCGGCCCGTGCTGACGGAATATATCAGCCAACTCGACGCCGTGAGACGTCCGCACAAAAGATACCGCTAAATATCTTCGGGTATACTATCGAGGGGACTGGTGACCTGTGCCAGGTTCGTCTTGCTTACGTGAAGATAGACGGTTGTGGTCGTGGCAGACCTGTGGCCGAGCAGCAATTGAACATGGTGCAAGCTGGTCCCCGCTTCAATCAAATGAGTGGCAAAACTGTGCCTTAGTGTATGCACGCTTGCCGGTTTTATTATCCCGGCACGCTTTTTGGCTTCGATGAAGATGTTGCGTATTGACGTATAGCACAGAGAAGTGCCGTCTTTTTGCCCTTCGAATAACCAATCCTTTGGACGATATTGACGCCAGTATTGCCGCAATACCTCAAGGGCGGCCTGTGACAGGATGCTATAGCGATCCTTCCTGCCTTTGCCCTGCTGCACACGCACCATCATCCGCTTGCTGTCTATGTCGGTTACCTTCAACTTTGCCGCTTCGCTTACTCTCAGCCCTGCGGAATAGGTGATCGTCAAAAGCGCCCGGTGCTTAAGATTCTCCATGACGGACAGCATCGTCCTGACCTCGGCAAGATCCAACACTACGGGCAGAGTTTTTTTGGCCTTTGGATATTTGATCTTCTCTACTACTTCTTCACGATTGAGGGTTGTCTTATATAAAAACTTGATTCCGGCCACATAGCCCCTGTACGTCCCTCTTGATACCTTCCTGCTTTCAAGCATATGAACCAGGTAATCCTTTACTTCCTTCTCTCCCAGCTCCTCAAGCGGTTTGTCGAAATAATCCGCCATGATGCCAATCTCTCTGAGATATCTCTTCTGGGTCCTGGGGGTGATGCCTTTCAACTGAAGATCCTGCATCATTTGCTCTCTCAATGTGTCCATGGTACAACCTCCTCTGAATACAAATATCCGCCGGCTCATGCCGACGGTATGCCAAAAGGAGATTGTAAAATGACTTCGATTGTTCAACAAGAAGGGGTTTAAAAAGCTACAT
>CAMTUV010000032.1:0-49281 GCA_947085015.1 uncultured Nitrospirota bacterium | reverse complement strand
AGCAATACACTCTGAATACTACCCTCATCCTCAGATAGCAATACCGTAACAATATAATCGAATTGCCATAAACGTGCGCAGCGGCATAGTCCTTCACGCGTCATTCAGCAACTTCGCAGCAGAATGACGCTTATACGAAGTTGAGATTTCTCCGTCTTCATGGCAACCATTATAGCATTCACCCGGAAAGCTGCAACGCTATTTTTCCTCGGCTGCCCTTCACTCTGAAATTCAGAAACAGAAGCAAGACTGCCTGGCCTGACAACTGCACTGGCAGCATTGTCAAATGAGCTTTTTATGTTGTTATTTGACCCATTTGGGATATAATAAACCGGCTTTTATTTTAGATCCTTGTCGCATATTCTTTCGATATCAATGAGGGGGGGGGCTGGCTATCAAGAAATTACCTGACAAAAAGGGCTATTTTGGCGCGTATGGCGGCAGGTTCGTGCCTGAGACCCTTATGCCTGCGCTGCAGGAACTGGAGGCTGCGTACGCTGCCTCAAAAAAGGACAGGGAGTTTCATGATGAACTCAGGCTGCTCCAGCAGACCTATATCGGAAGACCTACACCGCTTTATTTCGCGAAACGGCTGACCGCTGATCTTGGCGGCGCAAAAATATATCTCAAGCGTGAGGATCTTGCGCATACGGGCGCGCATAAGATCAATAACGCAATCGGCCAGGCCTTGCTTGCAAAGAAGATGGGCAAACAGAGACTGATCGCAGAGACAGGCGCAGGACAGCATGGCGTTGCTACAGCCACAGGCGCTGCCCTGGTCGGGCTTGAGTGTGAGATCTATATGGGCTCTGATGACATTGTGCGCCAATCCCTGAATGTCTTCAGGATGAGGCTCCTCGGCGCCAAAGTGCATGAGGTCACGATCGGTTCGAAAACATTAAAGGATGCGATCAATGAAGGGCTGAGAGACTGGACAACGAACGTCAGAACAACCCATTACGTGATGGGCACGGTATTCGGCCCCCATCCCTTCCCCATGATGGTTCGTGATTTTCAGTCTGTCATCGGCAGAGAGGCAAAGAAACAGATACTTGCTGCAGAAGGAAAACTTCCTGATTATCTTATTGCTTGTGTTGGCGGCGGCAGCAATGCCATAGGTCTTTTCTACGAATTTCTGGCCAACACCGAATCCCCAGCCACAAATCCCGTTCGCATGATCGGTGTAGAGGCAGGCGGCAGGGGTATTGCCATGGGTGAGCATGCAGCACGGTTTGCCGGAGGCTCGATCGGCGTACTGCAGGGAACGAAAAGTTATCTGCTTCAGGATGATGACGGTAATGTGTTAGGCACGCACTCTGTATCAGCAGGCCTTGACTATGCTGCTGTCGGTCCGGAGCATGCTTTCCTTAAAGACTCAGGCAGGGTTCAGTATGCCTACGCAACTGATGACGAAGCGCTTGCTGCCTTTGATATGCTTGCCAGGACTGAGGGTATAATCCCTGCGCTTGAGTCCTCCCATGCCCTCGCAGAGGCAGTTAAGCTGGCGCCGAAACTTTCGAAGAGCGAGATCATCATCGTGAACCTTTCAGGCAGGGGAGACAAGGATGTGCAGCATGTCGCGCGTATCAAGGGTGTGCAGATATGAAGTCCCGCATCAGCAATAAATTCCAGTTGCTTAAGAAAGACAACAGGAAGGCGTTTATTGCGTACATCATGGCAGGGGATCCGAACATCCAGAGGACAAAGGAGATGGTCAGGATCCTTGAGGACTGCGGGGTTGATATCATCGAGCTTGGTGTGCCTTTTTCTGATCCGCTTGCAGACGGACCCACGATACAGGCTGCTGCGCAGAGGGCGCTTGAGGCTGGCACGACACTGCATACTGTAATAGATCTTGTTGCTGATCTGCGAAAGACAACGCAGATCCCCATTATCCTGATGACCTACTATAACCCCATCTTCAAGTATGGCGAGGAACAGTTTGTCGAAGATGCATGCGCTGCAGGGGTTGACGGCATCATTGTGCCGGACCTTCCGCCTGATGAGGCAGAGGGGATGATGAAACTCACGAAGAAGAAACCCTTTGATCTGATCTTCCTTCTTGCGCCCACCTCCACAGAGGACCGGATAAAAAAAGTCGCTCAGGCCTCACGGGGATTCATTTACTATGTGTCGATCACCGGCATCACCGGCTCGAAACTTTCTCTCGATCCTGCAATCGAATCCCACATGAATAGCATCAGGTCTGTCAGCAATACCCCTATAGCAGTCGGCTTCGGCATCTCAACGCCCGATGAGGCCTCTCTGGTTTCACGGTTTGCTGACGGCGTGATCATCGGCAGCGCTATCGTCAAGAAGGTCAACGGGCCTGATGAAGATATGAAAACGTATCTTCTTTCACTGCGCAGAGGCATACGATGAGCGACCTGCTTCAGAGAAAACTCCAGCAGTCGAAAACACTCATGGAGCTTTCAGCACTGGTGAATTCGACGCTTGATACCCGTGAGATCAGGAAGCGTGCGATCGAGGCAGCCACCTGTCTTGTGAATGCAGAGACCGGCAGCCTGCTGCTTGTTGACCAGGAAACAGGCGAGCTGTTTTTTGAGGTGGCGCTTGGTGATAAGGGCAGTGCGCTGAAGGAGATCCGTTTGGCAAAGGGACAGGGAATCGCAGGATGGGTTGCGGAAAAGGGTGAGAGCGTAATCATTCATGATGTCGAATCAGACCCCAGATTTTTCCGTGGCGCTGATGCAAAAAGCACATTTCATACAAAGAACATTATCTGCGTGCCGGTTAAGACCAAAGACAATATCCTTGGAGTGTTGCAGGCGATCAACAAGAACGAAGGATCATTTGACGACGAGGACAGAGAAGGCCTGTCTGCCCTTGCAAACCAGGTCGCTATTGCGATTGAGAACGCAAACCTGTATGAGGAACTGAAGCAGACCTTCTACGAAACATCACAGGCCCTTGCAGAGACGATCGAAATGCGCGACCCCTATACCGGAGGACATACGCAGAGGGTGATGCATTACAGTGTTGGGATCGGCAGGGCAATGGGACTTTCTGCTCATGAGATGGAGCGGCTCAAACTTGCCGCTATTCTGCATGATATCGGCAAGATCGGGATCCGGGACAGCATCCTGCTCAAAAATGACCGGCTCGATCCTGATGAACTCAGTAAGATGAATGAGCATACTGCATATGGCTCCGAGATACTCAGCAACGTGAAAAAACTGCGCGATATCATTCCAGGGGTAAGGGGGCATCATGAAAAATATGACGGCACCGGTTATCCGGATAAGCTGAAAGGAACGGACATTGACCCTATTGCGCGGATCATTGCCGTTGCAGACACATACGATGCCATGACAACGGACAGGCCATACCGCAAGGCGCTCAGCATGCAGACCGCCATTGACGAGTTGAAGAAATGCGCCGGCAAGCAGTTCGACGGCGAAGTAGTGGAACATTTTATCCTGGTGCTTCCTGAACTTGGAGAAAGCCTATGAACGTGAAAGTATTGGGAAGCTCGGGAGCAGAACTGCCGGGATACAATTCTCCTGCCTTCCTTGTTGACGGCACGGTTCTTCTGGATGCGGGAACCATCGGGACTTCGCTCGGGGAGTCGAAGCAGTGGGAGGTGAGGCATATCCTGATCACGCATTCCCATCTAGACCATATCAAGGCCATTCCCTTTCTCGCAGACAATATTGTCATCAAGCAGAGGAAGCATAGTGTGACTCTCTATGGCACAAAAGAAACGCTCAAGATCCTGCGCGATAACCTCCTGAATGATAAACTCTGGCCGGATTTTACCAAAATATCAGCATCCATTGATCCTGTTCTCAAGATGAAAACCATTGTTTCCGGAAGGCCTTTTATTGTCAATGGATATTCGGCGACCGCATATCCTGTCAGTCACACAGTTCCGGCAGTGGGATATATCATGCGGGATGGTTCCGGCAGAACCCTGCTTTATACAGGGGACACAGGCCCTACGCAGAAGATATGGGCTTCATCGGATCGGGCACATGTCATGATCATCGAGGTGTCGTTTCCTAACAGCATGGAAGAACTTGCGATAAAGACAGGCCATCTCACGCCCGATCTTCTTGGTGTCGAAATAGACAAAATGAAGCACCGGCCGGAGAAGATACTGATCACTCATATCAAGCCGCAATACATGGCGAGGATCGAAAAGGAACTGCGGGAAACAAAGAAAAAGAAGCAGGTTGCCATACAGATTGTGAAAGATGGCCGCACATATGAGGTATAATAGTCACCGCAGCATAGTATGCCCGGAAGCATAAGGAACCCAGAGAAATGGCTTGGTTTAAGAAAAGCAAGGAAGCAATAAAGTCGGAGAAGAAGATCAAGATCCCTGAGGGGCTGTGGGTGAAGTGCGACAGCTGCAAGGAGATCATCTATAAGAAGGAAATAGACAAGAACCTCAGAATCTGTCCCAAGTGTAATTATCATTTCAGGATCAGCGCAAAGGATCGCATTCAGCTGCTTGTCGATGAAGGAAGCTTTACAGAGATCGATACAGGTTTGTCATCCAAAGACCCGCTCGGTTTCAGGGACAAGATCTCGTACAAGGATCGTCTTGATGAGAACAGGAAAAAAAGCGAACTCGAAGAGGCGGCCATATCAGGCGAAGCGACCATAGAGGGAATTCCTGTGATGCTGGTTATGATGGACTTCTCGTTCATGGGCGGCAGCATGGGGTCGGTTGTAGGTGAGAAGATAGTGCGGGCGGCAGAGGCTGCCCTTGAGGCAAAGAAGCCTCTTGTCACTGTAGCATCCTCCGGCGGCGCACGCATGCAGGAAGGCATCTTCTCTCTCATGCAGATGGCCAGGGTGTCTGCAGCCATTGCCCGATTAAATGACAATGGATGCCTCTATATATCTGTCCTGGCTGACCCGACTTTTGGAGGAGTCACTGCGAGTTTCGCCATGCTTGGAGATGTTATCATAGCGGAACCGAGAAGCCTTATAGGATTCGCAGGCCCGAGGGTCATTGAACAGACGATCAAACAGCAACTGCCTGATGATTTTCAAAGAGCAGAGTTTCTCCTGGATCATGGCATGATAGATATGGTGGTTGACCGGAAGAACCTGAAAAAGACTATTGGCGAGATCATAGGAATTCTTGCATGAGCTATGAAGGCACGATAGCATATCTCTACAGCCTCCAGAAATACGGCATGAAGTTTGGTCTGGATAATATCAGAAGGCTTCTGTCGGCGCTGGGCGATCCTCAGGAGTCGTTCCGCTCGATCCATGTGGCAGGAACGAACGGCAAGGGTTCGACCTCGGCAATAATCGATTCAGTATTGAGGACAGCAGGGGTTACTACCGGCCTTTTTACCTCGCCGCATCTCGTGAGCTTTACCGAGAGGATACGGGTGAACGGCAAAGAGATATCAGAGGCAGAAGTGGTGAGGCTTGCGGACGAGGTGCGCAGAACTGCTGAGGCCATCCCGGAGTTTTTGCCGACATTTTTCGAAATAACGACAGCAATGGCCTTTCTTCACTTCAGAAAGATGCAGGTTGCCTGGGCAGTTATTGAAGTGGGCATGGGAGGCAGGCTTGATGCAACTAATATTCTTATGCCCGAAGTGTCAGTGATCACTGCCATCGATATTGACCACAGCGATTTTTTAGGCTCTACGCTCAGTGAGATTGCAGGAGAAAAAGCAGGTATCATCAAGCTTGGCGTGCTGGTAATCACAGCGTTACAGCATCCTGATGCAGCAGCAGTGCTGGAACAAAGGGCAGAGAAGTGCGGTTCTGAGCTGATCGCATACGGGAAGGATTTTTCGGCTGATATAACTGCAGACGAACTTGTCGGCATCAGGCTCAATTACCACGGCATTAAAGAATACAACGATCTTTCGCTTCAGCTTGCCGGAAGACATCAGGCTCTGAATGCCGCCTTAGCTGTGCGGACAATAGAAGAAGTAATGAAAAAATGTCCGGAGATGAGCTGCGATATCAGGCAGGGGCTGAGAGCTGCCCGCTGGCCGGGAAGGCTTGAGTTTGTAAAGGATCATCCGCCCATACTCATAGATGGCGCACATAATCCTCAGGCCGCAGTTGTGCTTGCAGAATACCTCAGAAAAGCGCTCGCCCTGTACAGCAGAATAATACTGATCATGGGTATTATGAACGATAAAGACAGGGAAGGGATCATGAAACCTCTGCTTCCCCTTGCCTCAGAAATCATCTTTACTGCTCCCGGGTATGGCAGGGCTGCATCTCCTGAGACGCTTGCTGCTGAAGCCCGCGGCCTCGGATACCTTGCACAGACCGCCCTGACTGTTGCAGATGCCCTGAATATGGCAGAACAGCTCTATACGCAGGGTGATCTTATCGTAGTGACCGGTTCGTTCTACACGATAGGAGAGGTAAAAGAAGCGCTTGGTCAAAAAGGCGTACTTGCGAGACTGAGAGAATGATAACGAACATGAAACGCCGGCTGCCGGCGGGTCCGCGGAGGCGGATTAAGCGTAAAGCATCAAGTGTAAAGCGTGAAAGCCGGGGGAAAGCCTGTTCTCTCTGCTCCCGGGTCTGCGTATGCCTGATTCTTGCGTTTTGCTCCTCACCCTTTTCTTCTCATTGCTATGCCGCTGATGCAGAAACAACAATTGTTTCGCAGACCATTGAATATTTTTCGAAGCAGAGAAAGTATGTTGCAAAAGGATCAGTGAAAGTGGAGCAGGAAGATGCGACGGTTGAAGCAGATGAAATGGTCTATTCTGAGGAGACCGGTGATGTAACTGCGACAGGGAATGTGCGGTACGATGATCTGCAGACCTTCTTTACTGCAAAGACTGCTGATTTGAATATGGAAAAGAAGACCGGCAAGCTCCATGATGCTGATATCTTTTTTAAGGATGACAATTACTACCTGCGCGGCAGAGAGATAGAAAGAAAATCTGAGAAAGAGTTTTACAGCAAGGATGAAACAAGTTTTACGACCTGTGACGGCCCTGTTGCTGCATGGTGCTTCAGGGGCAAGGATATGAACCTTGTTGTCGGGCAGCGGGTCACGGCACGGGAGGCATCGTTGCGTCTTCGTGATATCCCTGTTCTGTATTCTCCCTATTTCTGGGCTCCGGTATATAACGAACGGCAGAGCGGTTTTCTCGTTCCCGCGATCAGCAACAGCAGTTCACGCGGTTTTGGCATCAGCATACCGTTCTTCTGGGCAATGGCAGAAAACAGGGATGCAACGTTTGTGCTTGATGCGTACTCACGGCAAGGAATCGGCACAGGAATGGAATACAGATTTATCGAGCCCCGTGGACTGCAGAGTGCCTGGTGGCTCTACCATATCCGGGATCATCAGCTTCATAGGGATTTCACTGAGTTCAAGGCGCTTCATGACGACCGATCTTCCGGCGGGATAGGACTGTTCCTGAATGCCAATATTGTGACCGAGAAGGATTTTTACCGGGAGGTCGCTTCTCATAAGGAATTTTACCGGGAGATAAGCCCAAACAATGAAAAAAATATACAGCGTTTTCTTGAGACTACGGCTGAGGTCAATATCCCCTTTGACAATGCACGTGCCTATCTCCTTGCGCAGTACTGGATCGATCTCAAGCGCACCACAGGCGACATCCCGCAGAAATTACCCGAGATCGGGTACATCATGAATTATACGCGCCTCGGCAGTTTCCTTGTTTCGGCAGAGGCATCTGCGGTGAACTTCTGGAGAAAGAATGGTGTATCGGCGCGCAGGCTCGACGTGTATCCCACGGTGCTTCACGCAGTCGGAAGCGATGTTGTTCTTTCCCAGATCGTCGCGGTAAGGGGAACCGCCTATCAGTTTTACAATGATGCCGGAACAAACAGCAACAATCAGAGTCTGGCAGTTGAGTATGATGGCAACATTCATACAAGGCTCTTCAGGAAATACGATTCTTTCACGCACGTAATAGAACCGACGATCCGCTATCACTATATATCAAACTCGCCAAATGACCTTTCATATACCTTTGACGAATGGGAACTTCATGGCAAGACGTCGAG
This sequence comes from uncultured Nitrospirota bacterium, assembly GCA_947085015.1. GTDB lineage: Bacteria > Nitrospirota > Thermodesulfovibrionia > Thermodesulfovibrionales > UBA6898 > UBA6898. Next base: position 41,277 of record CAMTUV010000032.1, on the reverse strand, counting down.
ACTGGAGCTTAGTCTGCTCAACAGAATTCTGGTCAAGGGGAAGGAGATGGTAACAGCACGGATCACGCAGCCTCTTGATATGTATAATGGCGACAGGCCGTTCAGACCATTGGAATTTGAGCTGGGCATGCAGAAGCCTCTGCCGGCAAAGATCAGCGCAGCCTACGATGTCAATACAGGAAAGATCCAGACAATCAGTTCTGATATCAAAATACCCTTTTCTCATGGCAACGTCAGCTTTGGGCAGAGGTACAATATGGCGAAGAATATCATGGTATTCAAGGCTGGAGTAGCAGTCCAGCCGGTGAAGCCTATTCAGGTCGGCCTGGACGTTCGGTACGACGCAAAGGGCGAAGGATTGAGGCAGGCGGGTGCGTATGTGCAGTACAGCAGCCAGTGCTGGGGCATCAGGATCGAGGCAGTCAAAAAGCCGGGTGATTTTTCAGTGCGCGTGATGTTCGACCTTTTTGGTGTTACGGCCAAACCACCCAAGGATCTGTAATTCTGCACTATTGTTCTTAATGGAGGATGTTCTTCCTCTGCCGCAGTCTCAAGCTGCCTCGTAACGGAAGAAGAGACAACAATGAGATTAAGATTTCTTTTGGGATCTTTTGATAAATCTGACTATGAGTTCTGCGGCATCCACAGCAGCGATCTTTTCCACATCAATGACTATTTCAGGATTCAGCGGTTCTTCATAAGCAATGTTGAGCCCAGGCACAGGCGCACCTGTTGCTCCTTTTGAATATATCCCCTTTGGAGCTCCGTGCGTCTCTGCTCTCTGTTCCTCCCTCTGCCTGCATATATCCAGCGGGCACCTGAGATAGACCTCAGCGAATAGAGGGATCAGCTGCCGGGCGAGTTCCCGCCATTGTCTCATATTTCCCGTAGCATCAATGATCACACCATGCCCATGATCGGATATCGTCTTTGCAAGATAGACAAGGCTTCGGTAGACCATATTCCTTTCTGTTTCGGAATATGTCGGCTGTGGAGTTACGACTTTCCTCAGGTCATCCATGCGAAGAATACTGAATTCAGGATGTTTCTGCTTCACTGCATCAGCAATTGTACTCTTGCCGCTTCCGGGAAGTCCGGTGATCCATATAACCAGTCCGCTCATGCTGCGGAGTTGTCCGTATCTTTTCTGAGCTTCGACAGATTCTTGACATCCGTAAATATCTCCTCGATGCTCTGATAACGATCCTCCCGCACCTTGCGTATGCATCTGATGACGATCTCGTCGAGCCACTCAGGAACATCATGAGCAACATCAATGACCCTGACAGCTCCCAATCCTTCAAGATCGCCTGTCAGCATTTCATAGAGGATGACGCCCATAGAGAAAATATCGGCCCTCACATCAAGTTCCATGCCCTTGGTCTTTTCGGGCGCACCATAAGCGGCGGAAGGTGTCTTCTTGAGGAATGAGAGATTATTATGGGTGTCGAAGAGGATATTCTCCGGGCTTATGAAGCCGTAGGGTCTGCCGCCCCTATAGGCTTCCTCAAGCGACTTCAGGATCTGGAACCAGAGCTTGAAGCTGTATTTGGGTTCTATCTGGCCTGACTTGATAAAGCTGCGGATAGATGTCTTGCCCACTGTGTCTTCTTGGTCCTCTTCCCTGCTGCCCTCAGCAGGAGCGAGTGTCTGGATCTTTTCCCTTACATCCTTGTACGTTGGGTCTGCCTGATCTATCTGCCTGTATGTTTCGAGTGCCTTGTCACTCTGGTCTGTTTTTTCGAGCTTGAAGGCATAGGCATAAAAATCATCGATTGTTGATTGGTCAACTGACTTATCGCGGAGGATAAGACCGAACATCTCAGCAGCCTCCTTGAGCATGCCTTCTGCCTCAAGCAACCGCGCAGCATTTTTGAAATCACCTGCTTCGCGGTACGCCCTGATTGCCGGAAGCCTCCTGCCTGCCTGCTCCATGATGACAGCTTCATCGATCTTTTTTCCTGCCTTGCTGTAGAGCTTTGCTGCTTCCTCGAATTCGCCGTCCCGTATAGAAACCTCTGCAGCATCTTTGATATTGCCGTCCTTTTCGTACAGCTCTTTTGCCTTTGCAGAAATGCCCAGAAAATCATACAGCAAAGCAGCTTTTCTATAATCCCCTCCCTTTTCATACAGCGAAGCAGCTTTTTTCAGATCCTTCAGCTTCATCTCATACACATTAGCAGCAGAGACGAACTTGCCCGTATTCTCATAACGGTCTGCCTCGTTCTGGTAATCCTCTTTCAGTGTCGTCTTCATCGTCTTGCCGATGGTCTGCTGATAGATGAATTTGACGAAAAAGACGAGTGCAATCAGCACAGGGATTGAGAGTACGGCGAAGAGCGCTGTTAATCCTGTAGAAGCCTGTTCCATAAGTATCTATTATATCAGAAAAAACTGCTCATTCATTGACCTTCAAACTGACCATCGGGTACAATTCCCTATGCATTCACACGCGGATTACGTATCCCTCCACCTGCATACAGAATACAGCCTCCTTGATGGCGCAATCCGCATTGAGGACCTGATCAAACAGGCAAAGGAATTCAGGATGCCGGCTATTGCCATGACCGATCATGGCAATCTGTTCGGCGCTGTTGATTTCTACCGCCAATGCACTCATGCGGGCATCAAGCCGATCATTGGTTGCGAGATCTATGTTGCACCAAGAAGCCGTTTTGACAAGAGCCAGTCCAGTGAGGACGAATACTCCTCATTCCATCTCATCCTCCTTGCCCGTGACGACACGGGGTATAAGAATCTCCTGACGCTTGCGAGCAAGGCCTCTTTGGAGGGTTTTTATTACAAGCCTCGCATTGATATGGACCTCCTCGAACAATACAGCGGCGGATTGATAGGCTTATCAGCATGCCTGAAGGGAGAGGTCCCCTACTATCTCCAGAGGGGTATGATGGACAAGGCACGTGAGCGGGCCCTGGCGTACAAGCATATACTCGGGCCTGAGAACTATTACTTCGAGATACAGGCAAACGGCCTTCCTGAGCAGACTGAAGTGAACAATCAGCTCATAGCGCTCGGCAGGGAACTGCATATCGGGCTCGTAGCTACGAACGATTGCCATTATCTGAAGAAAGACGACGCAAAGGCCCATGAGGTGCTTCTCTGCATCCAGACCGGCAAGACGCTCAAGGATACCACTCGAATGAAGTTCAGCACTAATGAATTTTATCTCAAATCTCCCCAGGAGATGATCGAGACATTTAAGGATGTGCCTGAGGCGATCCGAAACTCAATCGTAATCGCTGAGCGGTGTAATGTGGAACTCAAGCACAAGAACCTGCTTCCGCAGTACAAGGCTGAAACGGGTGAAGATACCGAGGTGTTTCTCTCACGCCTTGCCCATGAAGGCCTTGTTCGGAAGATCGGGAAAGATGCTCCGCAGACCTACCAGGACAGGCTGAACAGCGAGTTGAGCATGATCAGAAAGATGGGTTTCACGTCCTATTTTTTGATTGTATGGGATTTTATCCATCACGCAAAGAGCAAAGGTATTCCGGTCGGGCCGGGAAGAGGCTCTGCTGCAGGCAGCCTTGTTTCTTTCTGTCTTGATATCACCGAGATAGATCCGATCAAATACAAGCTTCTTTTTGAGCGGTTCCTGAATCCTGAACGGGTCAGCATGCCTGATATTGACGTAGACTTCTGCCAGGACAGGCGGCAGGAAGTGATCAGCTATGTCTCTGAAAAATATGGGAAAGACCATGTAGCCCAGATCATCACCTTTGGGACGATGAAAGCAAAAGCTGCGATTCGAGATGTTGGTCGGGCCATGGATATCCCCTATGCCGAGGTAGACAGGATAGCTAAGCTGATCCCGAATGACCTGAAGATGACCATCGAAAAGGCACTTGAGGCAGAACCCCAGTTGAAGCAGGCTTATGAAACAGACGAGGGCGTGAAGGAACTGCTGAATATTGCGATGCGGCTTGAAGGCCTCAACAGGCATGCATCGACCCATGCTGCAGGTGTTGTAATCTCTCCTGAGCCGATCACAAACTATGCCCCGCTCTACTGCATCAAACAGGGCAAGGGTGATGTCGACAAGAACACTTTGGAAGAGAGCGTTGTGACCCAGTTTGAGATGAAAGCCCTCGAAAAGGTGGGGCTGCTCAAGTTCGACTTCCTGGGCCTCAAGACTCTCACGGTCATTGAAAAGACCCTGAAATACATCAAACAGGGCAAAGATGAGCTTGATCTTTCGACCATACCTATTGATGATCAGCCGACCTATGACCTGCTCAGTTCTGGACAGACCGCAGGTGTGTTTCAGCTTGAAAGCGAGGGTATGCGTGACATCCTGCTCAGGATGCAGCCGAACCGGTTTGAGGACCTGATAGCTCTTGTTGCTCTGTACCGGCCGGGTCCAATGCAGTGGATCGATGATTTCATCAAGCGGAAAAAGGGCGAGACCAAAGTTACATACATGATGCCCCAGCTTAAGGAGATACTTGACGAGACCTACGGCATCATCCTGTATCAGGAACAGGTCATGCTGATAGCAAACAGGATCGCCAATTTTTCGATGGGACAGGCTGACGTGCTCAGAAAGGCGATGGGGAAAAAGAATACCGAAGAGATGGAGAAACAGAAAGAAGTCTTTATCAAGGGTGCGGTAGAAAATAACATCACCGAGAAGAAGGCTGCGAGACTCTTTGATGTAATGGCTCCTTTTGCGCTGTACGGATTCAACAAATCACACTCTGCTGCATACGCCTTTATCGCGTATCAGACGGCATATCTCAAGACACATTATCCTGTTGAGTTCATGGCGGCAACGCTGACACTCGATATGAGCGATACTGACAAGATCGTAAAGTCCATCAATGAATGCAGGAAGATGAAGATAGAGATGCTTCCGCCTGACATCAACCTCTCAGACAGGGAGTTCAGGGTGATCGGCAACTCCATACGCTTTGGCCTCGAGGCTGTAAAGGGTGTGGGCGGCGCTGCCATAGAATTAGTGCTCGAGGTGAGAAATGCTGGAGGCCATTTTACCTCTATCGCTGATCTCATCAAGAGGGTGGACACCAGAAAAGTGAACAAGAAAGTACTCGAAGGCCTTATAAAGGCCGGCGCTTTTGATTCTCTTGGCGTTACACGCGCAGCAGCAATGGAATCGGTCTCTGACCTTCTCAATGTAAATGGGAAGAGTTCTAAAAATGCCGATCAGGTGAGCATGTTCTGTGATGAACTTCCGGAGCTTGCGCCTGTTAGTGCTGAGTGGGACGAGGCAGAGCTTCTGAACAATGAAAAAGAAGCACTCGGCTTCTATATCACAGGTCACCCCCTGACAAAGTTTGACACGCTCCTTTCAAGGCTTAAGGCAAAGAAGACGTCAACCCTTGAGCATGCGCCTGACAAGGCAGAGGTCCTTATCGGCGGTATTTTGCGAACAATCAAAAAGAAAAACGTGAAATCATCGGGAGAGCTCATGGCTTACCTGACGCTGGAGGATGACGAGGGCAGCGTTGAAGTAATTGTATTCCCGACCCTCTATAAGAGTGTGTTTGAACGGTTAAAGAAGGATGCGGTAGTCCTGGTTAAGGGAAGCATTGACAAGGACGAAAAGGGTGTGAGAATCCGCGGGCTTGAAGTCTCGAATCTTGAAGATGCAGGAAGGAAGAGCATCAGGAAGATGGAGATATCACTTCAGGAAACGCAAGGCAACAGCGAGGGTCTGCAGAACATCCGCTCTTTGGTCATGGAGTATCCTGGCGACTGCCAGCTCTACCTCAGAATAAGGAGCGACAAGTCCCAGACCCTGATAGCAACGAGCATTTCTATCAAGCCTGACACAGCGCTTGTGAAAAGACTTGAAACCATGATAGGCAAGGGAGCGATAACCGTCTCATGATCAAATACTACCTTGAATTTGAAAAACCGATTGAAGAGCTTGAACTCAAGATGGAGGAGCTAAAGAGGCTTTCTGACGGCAAGGATATTAATCTCTCAAGTGAGATCAAGAAGCTCGAAAAGAAGATCAGGGACCTCAGAACAGAGATATTCTCTAACCTTACTCCCTGGCAGAAGACACTTCTTGCCCGCCATCCTGATCGTCCCTATACACTCGATTATATAGGCCTCATGACCGAGGAGTTCATCGAGCTCCACGGCGACAGACGGTTTGCTGATGACAGGGCCATTGTCGGCGGCATAGCAAAGCTGAAGGGCGGGCGGGCGGTTGTGATCATCGGCCATCAAAAGGGTCGGGGCACAAAGGAGAGGATACACAGGAACTTTGGTCAGCCACATCCAGAAGGTTACCGAAAGGCCATGCGGCTCATGGAACTGGCGGAGAAGTTCAAAAAACCGATTATTACACTCATTGACACACCAGGTGCATATCCCGGCATTGGCGCTGAGGAGCGGGGCCAGGGCGAGGCAATCGCATCCAGCCTCATGCGTATGTCGCGGCTGAGGGTTCCGATCATTACTGTGGTCATTGGCGAGGGAGGCAGCGGCGGTGCTCTTGCGCTGAGTGTTTCTGACAGGCTCTACATGCTCGAACATTCAGTCTATTCGGTAATCTCTCCTGAAGGATGTGCCGCGATTCTCTGGAAGAAGAGCGAACTCGGGCCTGAAGATTTCGCGCGCGCATCAGAGGCATTGAAGATGACTTCTGAGGACCTGCTTGGATTTAAGATTATTGATGAGATCATCCCCGAACCTTCAGGAGGCGCTCACCGCGACCCTGAGATGATGGCAAAGAGCATTTCCGACAAGATCTCTGAAGCCCTTGAAGAGCTCAAGACCAGGACGCCCGGTAAGCTGGTTGAGGACAGGTACCGGAGACTAAAGAAGATCGGCAGTTTTACTGAAGAAGCAAAAGCAGATTCAGTCTAACATCGTTATTTTTCCGACGCGTTGTCGGGATGATTCTTTTTTAATGAAACGCTGATCGGCGAAACATGCTTTGACCTAACGCTCACTTTTCAGCACCATATAATTTTGTTAAAATACAGGAAATTCTTTATCAGGAGATTAACTATGAAAAAGCTCTTTGTGTTGATTGTTTTCGCAGCATTTTCCCTTTTGGGCTGCCAGCAGAAGGATGATTCCAAACCACAGTTCCAGCCGCCTGTCGGACAAACCGGGCAGGGGCCTGTAGGCAGCGGACCGATTCAGGGATTTGACAAGGTAAAGATGCTGCAGGAAGTGGTTGCCAAGGACCCGAAAAATATGAACGCATGGATTGAACTCGGCAATATTTTGATGGATACAAGACGGTACGGAGAAGCGGTCGAGGCATATCAAAAAGCCCTTGTCATTGATCCGAAAAATGTTGATGTCAGGGTTGATCTCGGCACCTGCCTGAGAGAATCCGGCAAGCCTGATATGGCAGTAAAGGAATATCAAAAGGCATTGGAATTTAATCCGAATCACATAAATGCCAATAAGAACATGGGTGTGGTGCTTGAGTATGACCTCAAGGACGGCAAACAGGCACTGAAATATTTTGAAAAGGCTCTCTTGCTTGCTCCGAATGCGCCTGATGCCGGAGCGGTAAAGGCAGAGATAGATAAGCTGAAGGCTACGGTCAAATAATATCTTACCTTGTTCTCCACATTGTAGCGTGCAAGGGGTAATGGCAGGACTGATGCAGTCCAGACCATTGCCCCTTGAAACTTCCAGCCCATATCCTTAATCTAAGCTCATGCAGGAAAAACTTGCCACAATCCCACGAAAGCCTGGTGTTTACCTTTTCAAGGACGATCAGGGAAAGATCCTCTATGTAGGCAAGGCAAAGGTCCTGAAGAACCGCATAAGAAGCTATTTCCAGAGAACAACGGGCCTTGACGAACGCAAGTCTTCGATGATGAAGAGCGTTGCAGGTTTTGAGCTCACCGTAACAGGCAACGAGCTTGAGGCCCTCATTCTTGAGGCAAACCTGATCAAACAGTACAAGCCCAGGTACAATATTCTTCTAAGGGATGACAAGAGCTATCCCTATCTGAAACTCACTCTGCATGAAAAATGGCCGCGCCTCGAGGTAGTGCGAAGAATCCAGAAGGATGATGCACGGTACTTCGGCCCCTATGTCCCTGCAGGTGCAATGTGGGAGACCCTCTCCTTTATCAGAAACCACTACCATATCCCTAACTGCAGATATTCACTCGAAAAGCGAATGCGGCCCTGCATTCAGTTTCAGATCAGGAAATGTATTGGCCCCTGCTCCGGCGAGGTTGACCACGCAGAATATATGCAGATGATCAGCGAGGTCGAGCTTCTACTGGAAGGGAAAAACAAAAAACTGCTCGAATCACTCGAAAGAAAGATGACGCTTCTTTCTGAAGATATGCGATTTGAGGAGGCGGCTCTTGTCAGGGACAGGATCAGGGCACTACAGTCAGTGTCAGAGTCCCAGAAGGTGGTTTCACCTGAACTGGGTGATGCTGATGTTATCGGATTTTTCAGGCAGGATGATGTTGTGGTGTTTAAGCTCTTTTTTGTCAGAAACGGCATAATGATCGGAACAAGAGATTTTGAGCAGAAGCATACGGCTGGTGAAAAGGACGGATATCTTTTCAGAAATTTCATTGAGCAGTTCTATGCAAGAGAGATCCTTCCTGCATCTGAGCTCTACTGCTCTTCCATGCCTGAGGACAGGACTGTGCTTGCTGAATGGCTTTCAGACAGAAGGGGGAGCAAGGTCAGAATTGAGATGCCGATGAGAGGAATTAAACGAAAGCTTGTGATCATGGCAGAGGAAAATAGCCGGGAGATCATGAGAAGCAGGAGGGTGGAGGCTGATCCTGATGTTTTGTTAGAGATAGCTTCGCTATTGCGCCTGAAGAAGGTTCCTGAGAGTATCGGTGCATTCGATATATCAAACATAACGGGGACATCTGCTGTCGGAGCTTTTGTAGTTTGGAAGGCCGGTGCTTTTGATAAGTCCCTGTACCGCAATATCAGTATGGACGAGGTCAAGGGTCCTGATGACTACGCCATGATGAGGGAGATGATCAGAAGAACAGTGAAGAGCCTGGGGGAAAGAGGCGAAGAGCAAAGGGCAAAGGGCGATGAGACCGGGAATGCCGGAATCCTTCGAGGCGAGCTGCCTGACCTGATCATCATTGATGGCGGGAGGGAGCACCTGAATGCTGCATTGGATGTTTTTGCAGAGTTAAATATTCCTGATTCCTTTGTTGTCGGGCTCGCAAAAGACCCTGACAGGATATTCATGAAAGATTGTAATGAACCTATCCTCATTGATAACAGCAGGCCTTCCTCTCTGCTTCTTCGGAAAATACGGGATGAGGTTCACCGGTTTGCGATCCGCTATCACCGGAAGCAGCGTGCAAAGAGGATGTTTGATTCACCGCTTGAAAGCATCTACGGCCTTGGCAGAAAACGGCGGTTTGCATTGCTTGATCATTTTGGTAGTATAGATGCAATAAAAAAAGCCTCAGTCGAGGACATTGCAGGGTTGAAGGGCTTCACAAAGAAGCTGGCAGGTGATGTTCTGAAGGCACTGCATACGCAAGAGAAGGTTATGGGAGAACAGCAATGAATATCTTTATCTCAGGTTCCATGGCATATGACAGGATCATGGACTTCCCCGGTTCTTTTGCCGACTACATCCTGCCGGACAAGATCCATGTGCTGAATGTCTGCTTCAACGTTACCAGCCTGACTGAGAAGTTCGGCGGCACGGCCGGCAATATCGCCTATTCTCTCAGCCTGCTTGGCGAAAAACCGGTGGTCATAGCGACGATCGGCAAAGACTATGAAACCTATTTTGAGTGGCTGAAGTCTCATGCCATATCCAATGAAGGCATCACGATCATTCGGGAAGAGTTCACTGCCGGTGCGTACATCACCACAGACAAGTCAGACAACCAGATCACGGGATTTAATCCCGGTGCCATGAAACAGGCAACGAGCTATGATATAAGTTCAGCAGATCCGAAAAGCTCGGTCATGCTCCTTGCCCCGGGCAATCTTCAGGATATGATCGGCTATGCTACGCGCTGCAGGGAAAGGGGCATTCCGTATATCTGCGATCCCGGCCAGTCACTGACTTTATGGACTGGCGAGCAACTCAGGGACTGGATAAAGGGTTCCATGATGCTGATCACCAATGACTACGAACTCGAGGTCATAATGAAGATGACAGGCCTCAAGAAAGACGAGATCCTCGGCCTGACAAAGATGATCATTACAACGCTTGGAGATAAAGGCTCTCTTATCAGCATGAATGGCCGGGACATAACAATTCCTGCGGCAAAGGTATCTGATGTCATAGACCCCACAGGTGCCGGCGATGCGTATCGGGCCGGACTGTTGAAAGGCCTTGCAATGAATAAGAATATCGAGGACGCGGCAAAGATCGGCTCTGTGGCTGCGGCTTATGCTGTGGAGCACTACGGCACTCAGGAGCACCGCTTCACATACGAGGACTTTTCAGAAAGATATCAACAGAATTTCGGCATGCTTTAACAGCCTCTTTACTGTTCAAGCTTTTGTGCCTTGACAGAAAGATAATAGGCAACCATCAGGGTTATCACCACAAAGGCACTCAGCCCTCATTCATAGAGCTTCTCAGAAGGCACATGCTCCATGAATGAGGTCTGGGCCTCTATCAGGAGTATTCTTCTGACCGCAGCTATAATGCCGATGGCGAGGAAAGGGGCCAGGATAAACTTCTGCTTTTTCAGGAACCTGATGACGGTCCAGAGCAGTTCGAGGATGATCAGCGCAAGGAGGACATCATTTACCAGGTGGATGATTGAGTCACGCGATGGATTGGCGAGATTGAGAACTGCGTAGAAGAAGATAAAGCCGCAGGCTACAAGCAGCAACAGGGCAGCGACAACATGCAGAAACATGTCTGCTTTGACCAGGACTACCCGGAATATCTCTATGGGATTAGCTTTATTCTGTTCCATGTTCATCGAATGTCATTATACCACGTGCTCTGCAGCTTGAGCTGCTCTGTTGCTGATAAGTAAGTTATGGACCGCGAAATAATGTGCCAAAACCACAATGAATTGTTCAATTTTCTGTCATCAGCTTAATTCCTTCCCAAGGGTTGGGCCATATCTGAAATTAAGTGCCGTCAGAAAATATGTACAAGCTGTCGGCGCCCGCCTGACTGCGGCGTATAATGAGCGCGCAGTCTTTGTGGCCATTTCATCAATATCAGGGTCCCCTGTCATACGGGCGAGGCGGACAAGATTAAACAGTGCCATGGAGTTCCCTGAAGGTATTGCTCCATCGTAGATCTCTTTCTTGCGTACAAGCAGTTTCTCTCCGTCATCTGCGGTAAAGAAAAAGCCGCCATGGTCATTGTCCCAGAAGTGGCAGATAAACAAGCGATTCAGAGCAAGTGCAGCCTCAAGATACCGAGGTTCAGAAGTTGCCATATGAAGCTCTATAAGGCCTGAAATGACAAAAGCATAGTCGTCTGCATGAGCAGGAAGCCCCGCTTCTCCATTGCGGTATCGGTGAATAAGCCTGCCATTCGGTGTGCGAAGTCTGACCAGGATGAAACCAGCGGCCCTGGCTGCAATATTTGCATATTCAGGCTTTTGAAAAATCTGAGCAGCTTTGGCAAAGGCTGTTATCATGAGTCCATTCCAGTCTGCCATGATCTTATCGTCCTTGTCTGGCTGAATTCGCAACTCTCGAACAGCATAAAGCCGAGCAAGGGCTTTATCTGTGCGCGTTTCGATTTCTTTGCCAGAGGGCATATTATCATCCGCCATTTCATGAGGCCGCTTTTTCCTGTGGAGAATGTTTGTGCCGTATTGCTCATCCATTGACTGCTCAACAAAGTTGCCCTCTTCCCGAATATTGAAAAGAGAACAGATGAGGTCAGCGTCATCAGGGCTGAGTGCTTTGTTGATCTCACTATGAGTCCAGACATAGAATTTACCCTCTTCTCCTTCACTGTCAGCGTCTTCTGCTGAATAAAAGCCGCCCTCAGGAGAGGTCATATCCCGAGAAATATAAAAGAGAATATCCTCAGCAGTTTTTTGATAGTCTTTGTTTCCGGTCGCCTGAAAAGCCTCGGTATACGCCATGCAGAGCATCGCCTGATCATAGAGCATCTTCTCGAAATGGGGCACAAGCCAATGAGCATCTGTTGAATAGCGATGAAAGCCGAAACCAACATGATCGTATATGCCGCCATCTCTCATGGCATCGAGAGTTCTTGTGACCATCTGAATCGCCTCCTGTTTGCCTGTGCGCCCTGCATATCCCAGGAGGAAAAGCAGTATATGCGGCGCGGGAAACTTTGGGGCCTGACTGAATCCTCCGTTAGTATGGTCAAACTGATCTTTTAGCTGCTCAAGGGCATCGTGGAAAACTGATCCTTCAGGTTCCGCAGGCGATGCAGGTGCGCTATCCCGCTGCAGTTGGGCGGTTATTTCTTCGGAAAGCTGCATGAGTTTTGGCCTGTCAGTTTTCCACATGTTTATAACGCGTGGGATAAGGTCAACCATGCCGATCCTGCCAAAACTGGTCTTTCTTGGGAAATAGGTGCCTGCAAAGAATGGCCGCTTATCCGGGGCCATGATGATGGTAAGGGGCCAGCCTCCGTTGCCTGCCATTAACTGACAGGCTGCCATGTAAACATTATCTATGTCCGGCCTTTCCTCGCGATCCACCTTTATGGACACAAAGGCCTCGTTCATCAGTCCAGCCACCTGGTCGTCCTCAAAGGACTCCTTTTCCATGACATGGCACCAGTGGCACGTGGAATACCCTATCGAAAGAAATATCGGCTTATTGTCCCTTACGGCTTTATCAAAGGCATCCTGTCCCCACGGGTACCAGTCTACAGGGTTATACGCATGCTGGAGAAGATAGGGGCTTTTTTCTGAAATAAGTCTGTTGGGGTCCATAATAATGATCTCTTGGATATATTCATCTGCACCCGAGGCTATTGAATTACGGTGCAGGTGCCTTCTACTTGATGAGCAGTTTGTTCGCGAAAAGGGTTTTTCTCATATCATCGATTTTATTCTGGAGTTCGATGAGCTCTTCTTTGAGCTTGTTGTTGTCGGAATGCTGGATAATCTTTGCTTTTTCGAGCAGAAGCACACCCAACTCAGCCAGCTTGTTTGGCAATTCAGCTGGGGTGGATGCCCCTTTCACATATTTGTTGCCTCGTAATGAAGCAAGTTCTATCAGTTGCTGAAGTGTCTCGTCCATGCACTATCTCCGTTTTACTTCTGGGCTGATTTAAGCCTAACAGATTTCATATGCAGCGTCAAATTCTTTTGATGAAAACATAAATGAACAGCTCCAGACAGTACGTATTGCAGAGGAGCCTGTCATGAAAGGTACGTTTTTCTTACGAAATCCAGTTCATCGCTCACTGTTTTCAGTCTTCCGGACAGTTTTTCGTCCAGTAGTTCATGCAGTATCTTTGAATAGATCGGGCCTTGAAGCAGCCCCAGCTTTTTTAGATCATTTCCTTTGACAATCGGCCGAACCTTTCGGAGTTCAACAAGAAAATGGGAAATGTCCTTTTTCTTTCTTGTATCTTTTGTATAAGACATGGAGAAAAGGATTATTTCCAGCTCCCTCTCACAGAGAAGGTGGTACAGGCTGACAGGATCTTTTGCAGGAAGGCCGGCGAGAATCTCTCGTTGCTGTTTCACTCCCTCAAGAATGATGTTCCTGGCCTTTAGCGGTGTTGAAAGACGCGCAAGAGCATCTGTTCGTTCATGATCACTGAGGTGGGACAGGAGAGTCATGAGATACAGTATTCCTTTTTCAATCTTTTCGTCGAGATAAAGGAGGTTATACCAGGCAAGAGTCTCGCCCGTGGATTCAAGGTCACTCACGAGTTGCTTGTTAAAGGTAATCTTCTCATGGATCACTTTCAGGAGACCGTAATCGAAAAGCCTTTTTAGGGTAAGCGCGGGATTTGTTTCATTGAAGGCCAAAAGAAGTTCCTCAAACATCCGTGACCCTGAGAGCTTGTCAAAAAGGTTCATCTCAATCGCTGACTTCATCAGTGAGGCAGTGTGCCTGCTCAGCCTGAAACCGAACCGCTCAGAGAAGCGTATTGCACGAAATGCACGCGTAGGATCTTCAACAAAACTGAGATTGTGAAGGACACGAATGGTCTTTTCTTTCAAATCGCGCTGACCGCCGAAAAAATCGATGAGAAGGCCGAAATCATTGGGGTTGAGCCTGATGGCAAGGGTGTTGATCGTAAAGTCCCTGCGGTAAAGATCTTTCTTGATCGAAGATGTTTCGACCTTTGGCAGTGCTGCCGGTGATTCATAATATTCTGTTCGTGCTGTGGCGATATCAATTCGCAACGTGCCCAGCTTGACCTGGGCTGTGCCAAACTTATTATGAGGCTTGACTCTTGCTCCGATCTGTTCTGCCAGGATATTGGCAAAGCGGATGCCGTCGCCTTCGATCACAAGATCAATATCAAGATTTGCCTTTCCGAGAAGAAGGTCCCTTACAGATCCGCCGATAAGATAAGCGCTGAAACCCAGCCCTTCAGCAACCGTTCCAGAGAGCTTCAGTATGTTAAATATCTCGCCGGGAAATCTGTCTCTGAGCCAGGAGGAAAGGTTGCGGCTCGAAAAATGAATATCAGTCGTTTCTTCTTTATCATTACGACGTTTCTTCAGAAATTCCTCGTAAAGCATTCTGAGCAGGTCTGTTCTTGTAATGGCGCCGATGATTTTGTGTCCCTCCAATACCGGCATGAACTTCTGGTTGTTCTCTATCATCATGGTCTCAACGTCCCTGACAGGGGTATCCGCTGTTACAGTGAGTTTTTCTGTTGAACAAAAATCAGCTATAGGGTTCTTTTTGAACCCATGAAAGATAGCTTTTTCGACAGTTTCCCGTGATATGAGTCCGGCATATTCATCATCCTTTAAAACCGGGATTACATTGACCCCAAACTTGGTCATGGTATCTTCTGCTTCCCTGATCGCGCTGTCCCAGGGGATTGTGATGACCGGACTTGTCATAATGTCCGCCGCGATCTTGCCCGGCTTTATATGTTCCGGGATCCTCTTCAGAATCTGTTCTTCGATGATCTCAAGGGAATCGCCCTTGATGGTGGCTGATGCAGCCGCATGGTGACCTCCCCCTCCAAATTCTTTTAAGAGGGCAGCGACATCAAGCTCTTTTACCCTGCTGCGACCAACAAGGATAATCCTTCCCTGCATACCCAATATCAGAACAACAGCATCTATATCCTCCAGATCCATGACCTTATGAGCCAGAAGGGCTGCCTCGCCGAAATAGGCATCCCGCGAAGTTTTGGTGATCATGACCCGTATCCCTTTGATGACCAGTTCCCGGGAGGATTTCAGAAGGTCATTGAGAATCTCCAGTTCTTCCTTTCCTAAATCTGTCTTAATGTATTCTGAGACGATATTGAGGATAGCGCCCCGTCTTATGAGATAAGATACTGCGCTCAGGTCGCGCTCGGTAGTGGATGGGAAAAGAAAACATCCTGTTTCTTCATAGATACCCAGGGCGAGGATGGTGGCTTCCATTGGGTCTGGGTGAAGCCCCTTTTCCTTAAGCAGCTCGGTAAAGATCGTCGCAGTTGCCCCTACGGTTTCTATCCGCTCGACATTGCCGCGGATGTCACCTTTTTCAATGGGGTGATGGTCAAAGATATGGACCTGGACATCCTTGTTCTTTGCTACATCAGAGAACATGCCGATCCTGTCTGGCTGCTTGGCATCAACAATGATGAGCCTCCTGATCTCAGAAGGATCAATATCCCTGAGCTTTCTGATCTCTGCGGGGCGGAAGACCTCTATAAAGTCCCGGACCTTGCGTTCCTGGGATCCCGGGAATGCAAGGAAGGCATCAGGATAGATCTTCTTTGCAGCGATCATGGACGCGAGGGAATCAAAGTCAGCATTGAGATGGGAGGTGATGATATCCATACCTTTGACTAAAGCACCTGCTTCATGCAACGGCAGCGCCGCTGATCAGGGAATGATATGTTAATCAAAGACAATTACACGGTCTCTGCCGCTCTTCTTGGCCTCGTACAGGGCATCATCAGAAGCAGAGATGAGCTCATCGTGGGTTTTGATCTTGGTATTTGGGAAGGCTGAAATGCCGATGCTGACGGTTATGCCGATCTGGTTTTTGAGGCTCTTGAACTTATGGACCTTGATCGCGCTGCGAATCCTCTCTGCCTCTGCTATAGCTCCATCAGCCGTTGTCTGGGGAAGCATGACTATAAATTCCTCTCCTCCATAGCGTGCAAGCACATCGCTCTTGCGTACGTGTTTTTTCAGCAGCAGGGAAAATTCCTTCAGCACGGCATCGCCGGTCTTGTGACCGTATGAATCGTTGATCTTTTTAAAGAAATCAATATCAAGCATAAGGCAGCTGATAGGCAAAATGTAACGTTCCGAGCGGCTGAACTCCTCAATAATGCGATGATAAAAATAACGGATATTATAAATGCCAGTAAGGTAGTCAGTGATGGCAAGTTTTTCAAGCCTCGTCTTCTCATCCTCTACCTGCGCGAAAAGAAAGGCATTGTGGAGAGTATTTGCAGAGGCGTCAGATATGGTCTTTAAGAGGCGAATTTCTTTCTCCGAGAACTCATGCTGTGTCCTCGACGTTCTCAGAAACAGGGTGCCGATGACCTTCTCCTCGAAGATAATCGGCATAACGAGAATGGAACGGATGCCGAGGGGCGCGATGATGTCGCGTACGGACGCCATCAGCGGATCAGACGCGATATCCCTGACAATAACCGGCTTCTTGTTAAGCAACGCCTCCTCAATCTCCGGATACTTCTTGAGACTTAGCTTGATGGCAGTGAGATTTGGCGTCTCGAAGCAGGCAACAACATGAGCATATTTATGGAGCCAGTCAATTCTTATGATGGAACACCGCGTGACCGGCATAATCTCAGCGATCCTCTTGACGATCCGGTGCAGAAGTTCTTTAGGGTCCAGTGTAGATGATATGAGCTGAGTAAGGTCATTGATGGTTTGAAGATGATGAATCTCGTGCTTCAATGCACTGTTTGCCTCTTGCAGTCCGATGATCATTTGCAGCTTGTGCTCGAGATCCTTGTCGAGAAATGGCCTTTGTATATAAAGGTCAGCTTTATATACAATGGACGTTTCGATGCCCTTTTCTCTGCTGCCTGCAATCATGGTGATCACCGGGGTTTCAGACGTCCGACCGGAAACAAGCGGCAGGAGCGAATTATCCGCAACAATAGCAGAAGGGGAGTTTATCGAAAGACAGTCAATCAGTGCGCCTGCAGAGTCGCAGCTCAAACCGCGGTACTTTTTTGAACGCTTGAAAAAGGATTCAAGAAAAGTCAGAACAGAATTATTTTTTGCAAAAATGAGTATTGTCTTTTTTTTCATAAACCCGCATTTAACTAGGCTTTATTCAGTTGTATTATCCAAGTTTTGATGCCGTATGTCAAAATAAACATGTAACTATATTGGCAGGGAAGCGGTAAGGACAGGTCCGGAGGGCGCTTAAAATAATATCATGGAGGCCCTGCAGATGAGCCATGCAAGAACAGCACAGGCTGGCAGTGTGAATACCCAAGCAAGGACTATCTTGCCAGCAACTCCCCATCTGACTGCTGAGAGCCGCTTTGTTGCTCCAACCCCCATGATTGACGTTGCTATGACATGCGTGGTGCTGACAGGGAGCCCAAAGTGGCTCGCTCCCAGGATGATCGCAGTCGCGGAGGTCTCCGCGGCAAAACCGTGAATGGGTTCGAGCTTGAGCATGCTCACCCCCATCGTCTTGATGACCTTCCAGCCTCCAAACGCCGTACCAAGGCCCATTGCAAGGGCACAAACAAGGACTACCCAAAAAGGCACTTCAACTGCCTGAAGATATCCTCCGCTCACAAGCGACAATGTAATGATTCCCATGACCTTCTGTGCGTCGTTTGATCCATGGCTAAACGCCATAAACGCGGAAGAAAGTATCTGGAGCTTGCCGAAATGCCGGTTTATTACGCCAACCGGCAGGGTTCCGAACAGCTTGAGTATGAGTTTCATGAACGCAAAACCAAGAACGATGCCAATGATGGGAGAGGTGAGGAGGGCAGTAAATATCTTGGTTATACCGGAAATGTTGAGTATTCCTACTCCTCCGTAGGAAACCGATGCGCCAATTAACCCACCGATAAGGGCGTGAGAAGCACTGACAGGAAGCCCTATCCATGTCATAGCACCGTTCCATGCAAATCCGGAAAAAAGGGCAGCAGCAACAACAATCTCTGTAATGGCCATCGGATCAACAACGTCTTTCCCTATCGTCTTTGCAACGGCAGTAGTGATAAAAGCGCCAAGGACATTCATTGTAGCGGCTAATATGACCGCCTTGGTAGGAGTCAGAACCCTTGTTGAAACAACGGTTGCGATCGCGTTTGCTGAATCATTCCAACCGTTGCTGATATCGAAGAGAATGGCGAGAACAACAGTGAAGATGACTATTTCATGCATGCTTGAGGACTATAGCTTCTATGATATTTGCCACATCTTCACATTTGTCCGCGCAATCCTCTAGATGCTCGTAAATCTCTTTCCATTTGATGATGAGAATTGGATCTTTCACTTCTTCAAAAAGCTTCGCAAGAGCGTCCCTGAAATCCCTGTCTATCCTGTTTTCAAGCCTGTTTATCTCGATGCAATACTCCTGGACATGGGAGTAGTTCTTCTCCTTAAGTTTATGTATCGCCCTATGCATGACCTCAGTAGTCGTCAGAAGATCCTTTGAGATCTTAATAGCCTCGGGTGTAGACTCCTTGATTTTAAATATCGAAAGCCTGTCTACCGCCCCCCATATCAGGTCAAGAACATCGTCCAGCCGTGAGGCAAGGGCATAGATATCTTCCCTGTCTATTGGCGTGAGAAAGGTTTTGTTCAACTTTTTCATGATCTCATGTGTTAAGATGTCGCCTTCCTGTTCTACTTCGTATATCTCTTTTGCCCGTGCATCGAGATTATCAAAGTTTTCCATGAGCGCAACAAGAAGAGTAGCAGCCCTGGTTAGATTCAGGGAAGCCCTGTCAAAAATCTCAAAAAAATCAACTTCTTTTGGAAATAATTTCATTTTCGCCCTTTTTTACATAGGATATACAAAGCCTTGCATGATGTCAAATAAAAGTCTCAGGCGATGATAAAATCATCAGGCCTTGCTATATTGACAACGCTTTTTTTACAGCTTGCTGAACTACATTCTCTGGAATATTCCCCTGGATTCGGACCTTGCCTATCCGCGCAGGGAGAATGAACTTCACATCACCGGAAACAGCTTTTTTATCCAGTTTCATAGCTCCAAAGACCGCTGGGATATCGATACCTGCAGGTATTTCGGTGGGAAGGCCGAATGTTTTTAAGAGGTGTCGTATTCTGGAGACTTCATCACTGCCAATAAGTCCAACCTCATGGGCAATAATAGCCTCAACATGCATCCCAATGGCAAGTGCTTCACCATGAAGAAATGTGGTATATCCCGTGGCAGTCTCGATAGCATGGCCGATGGTGTGGCCAAAGTTCAATATGGCTCTGAGACCTGACTCGCGTTCATCCCGTGACACTACATCGGCCTTTATTTCACAGGAGCGTCCGATGATATGGATAATATCGTCAGGATTGAGGCTCAGAAGGGTTTCCCGCTTCTTCTCAAGAAAATCAAAAAAAGCGCTGTCCCAAATGATACCGTACTTGATAATTTCAGCGATCCCTGCAAGGAAATTTCTGCGTGAAAGGGTATGGAGCGTGCTTATGTCGGTCCAGACAAGCCTCGGCTGCCAGAATGTCCCGATCATATTTTTTCCAAGCATATGGTTGACGCCTGTTTTCCCTCCTACTGAGCTGTCAACCTGTGCCAAAAGCGTGGTCGGCACCTGAATGAAGTCAATTCCTCTCATGTAGGTTGATGCAGCATATCCTGTGATGTCGCCAATAACACCACCACCAAGCGCTATCAGCACCGATCTCCTGTCGAATCGCATCTTGAGCAACTGCTCATAAATCCTCGCGACAGATGAGAGGTTTTTGTACTCCTCTCCGTCAGGAAGGATGATCTCAATGATTTCAAAGCCAGAGTTTGAGAGTGAAGATGCCAGCGTCATACCGTAAAGATCGAAAACTGTCGGATTGCTGACAATTGCGGCCTTTTTACTGAAATCAAAGCGTTCGAGGCTTTTTCCAATATCTTTCAGTATGCCGCTGCCTGTGGCAATGGTATAGCTTCTCTCACCCAGTTCTACCCTTATCTTGTTCATGATATTTTTCCTATAATTTCGTTAGCTATCTCAAAAGGGGTTTTTCCCTCTGTATTAATCATAATTCCCGCCTTTTCATAAAATGGCTGCCTCTCTGTCAACAACTTGGCTATTGTCACCTGCCTGTCATCACACTGCAGAAGAGGCCTATCATTATTGCCGGCAGTACGGCGCATAATCGTCTCAGGGCTTGCCGTAAGACAAAAAACAATGCCCCTTGCCCGCAGTGCCTGTAAGTTCTCCTCTCTTAGAACAGCTCCGCCGCCCGTAGATATAATAACTCCCTGTTCTGTCGCAAACTGCAGGATCGCAGCAGTCTCGATCTTTCGGAAATGATTTTCTCCGTAACTGGAAAAGATCTCGGAAACGGACTTTCGCTGGGACATTTCAATCTCCCGGTCAATATCGATAAGCCTCATACCACGAAGTCGGGACAGTTCTCTGGCAACTTCACTTTTTCCTGTTCCCATGAATCCAGTCAATACAATGTTTTTTATCATGATCCAATTTTAAGGGAGTATATCGATTCCATAAGATTGCTGATATTTTAGATGGCAGATAAAGAAAAAGCAAAGCGCATGAGGGTTAAAGCAATGAACGACTATCAGTATTTTCGAATATATGATCTGTAGCTCTTATAATTGCGTAATATCTCTTTTCTGCTGTCGCCTCCGAATTTTTCTAAAAAAGCATTAACAACAGTAAGGGCAACCATTGCTTCACCGACAACTGCAGCCGCCGGCACAGCGCACACATCAGAACGCTCGTAAGCTGCAGCAAGAGGGCGCTTGGTTATGATGTCAACCGAGCCAAGGGGCTTTCTTAGC
The DNA here is from genome assembly GCA_947085015.1 of uncultured Nitrospirota bacterium. GTDB lineage: Bacteria > Nitrospirota > Thermodesulfovibrionia > Thermodesulfovibrionales > UBA6898 > UBA6898. The sequence goes on along the minus strand of CAMTUV010000032.1, from coordinate 20,199 downwards.
GTTGGAATGGGTTTCATAGCTGCAGTCAGGGTAACAGGCATGCCGTTAGTCATCCCGCCCTCAATTCCGCCAGCATGATTTGTCTTTCTAAAGAACGGCATTATCTCAGGGTCTGGCGATTTTCTGTAATAAATTTCATCCATTACTTCTGACCCGGGCTGGGAAATCATTTCAAAGCCGCTTCCTATTTCCACTCCCTTAATTGCCTGTATGCTCATTATTGCTTGCGCAAGTTGTCCGTCAAGCTTTCTGTCCCACTGAACATGACTCCCTAATCCCATAGGCAGTCCAATTGCAAAAACAGTAAATAAACCGCCGAGCGAATACTTGTTCCGCTTTGCCTTGTCAATACATGCAACCATTTTATTTGAAATAGTGTTGTCAGGGCATCTGACCGGCGATTGTTCAGCAGCTCTAAAGAGAGCAAGAAGGTCTTTCTCTAAAGAAGGAATAGGTTTGTTGTAGCGTGCAGATCCTATCTGGCAGACATAGCTGCCGATAACGATACCGAATTCCGAGAGGATTTTTTTTGCGATAGCACCGAGTGCCACTCGCATGGCAGTTTCTCTTGCACTCGACCGTTCTAATATATTTCGAACGTCTTTTGTGTCGTATTTGATGGCTCCAGCAAGATCGGCATGACCGGGCCGCGGCAGTATAACTGGCGATATTGACCCCTCGTCATCCACCAATTCTGACATCCCTTTCTGCCAGTTCTCCCAGTCGTTATTTTTAATGAGGAGAGTAATAGGCGAGCCTAAGGTCTTTCCCCAGCGCACGCCGGAGAGAATGTCTGCACGATCGGATTCAATCTTCATCCTGCCACCCCTGCCATATCCGCCCTGCCGCCTTAGAAGGTCATCGTTGATGTCAGAAGCTGCCAGGGCAAAACCGGATGGAAGCCCGTCTATAATCCCGACAAGGCTCTTTCCGTGTGACTCTCCTGATGTAAGAAATCTGATAGTATTCATGGCAATCTGTTATGAAGTATGCAAAAAAAAAGAGGGGATGTCAACATTGACATCCCCTCTTTTTGAAAGTTCTTTTACTTTAGCGCTTGAAAATTAATAATGGTTGGCGTTATAAATATAAGTACTTCATTTGTAACGACAGCATTTCCTTCCTTCCTGAATAGCCTTCCAATAAGAGGTAACTTGGACAGGCCAGGGATACCGTCCGTGCTATCGGTCTCGCTGTTCTTGAATACTCCGCCGATAACAACTGTATCCGAATTATTTACCAATACAGAGGTCTTAACCGTATTTTTCAGGATATCAACACCGCCGGCTGTTGCAGTTCCGGGTTCGTCCTTGGTAATGTCAAGATCCATAAAAATGGCCCCACCAGGAGCTATTCTTGGTTTGACGGTCAGCGAGAGCAGGGCATCAATTGCTTTGAACTCAATTTTGTCTGCAGTTGCTGTTGGAACGTAAATCGTCCTGCCCTGCGTTATCTTAGCCTCTGCATTGTTCATGGTCATGATTCTCGGATTTGACAATACCTTCCCATTTTTTGTCGATTCCAGTGCAGATAACTGCATGTTCAGAACAAGATTCGATGCCGCGTGTATATAGCCAAAGCCGATCGAGCCACCTGCTCCGGCGCCGACCGCAGCAGGAAGATTGATAACGGGATCAATCGTTGTAGTAGCCGCCCCTGTTGTCGAATCAATTGTTTGCATATTGTTTGTGCCGTCTTTGCTGATGATGAAATTATTAGTACCGCCGGTCGTTGGATTCCTCCAGAACATACCCCACTTGATCCCAAGTTCTTTTGAATAATTAACATTGACCTCAACAATTTTCGCCTCGATCATCACCTGGCGCGCCTGCATATGTTCCTGATCAATTTCCTTGATAAGTGCACCAATTTTGTCGATCTTCGCATCAATGTCATTTATGATAATGCTGCTGCCACGTTCATCCAGAGAGATACTTCCCCGAATACTCAGAAGCTTGGCCTTGTCTATTGCATCCTTAAGCTTTGTCAATTCCGCGTAGTTAACAGAAAATATCTTTGTTTTCAGGTCACCTGCTTCCGACTCGGCCTTCTTGGTTTTTGTTATTTCATCGAGCTCTTTCGCGACAGCTGAGGTCGGTAATACCCTAATGATATTGCCGTCAACGATCTTTGCCAGGTGGAAGGTCCTCAATACAATGTCGAGAGCCTGATCCCAGGGGACATTAATGAGTTTCAGGGTAATTTTCCCTTTAACTTCAGGATTGACAACCATATTGTACCCGCTGATATCTCCAAGAAGCCGGAATATCGGGATAATATCAGCATCCTGAAAATCAAGGGAAATCTTTTTCCCGTTATAGACACCCTCTGTGATAGGGGCAGGTGCTGCTGATTCTTTCGCAACGACTTGGGGTTCCATAACAACAGGCGCTCCACCAACCGCAGTTGCTTTAGGTGCATTAATAGAGGCACGTTGCGGCTGTGCATCTTCCTTGCTCATGAGCGATATTTCGATGGTATTGCCGATTGCAGTTACGTCAAAATTTGTTTTTTCCTTCAGGTCAAGCACGATACGAAGCTTGTCTTTGTGTTTTCCAGCTCTGATGCCCTTGAGAGGTGACATGGTCTGAGACGGTATGGCAGTGCGCAATGCCGTGTCAGGGATATCAACGACAATGCGCTCATTGACAGGAAATACGTTAGGGATCATGGTGCCATTACCGCTGATGATCACCTTTACGGTATCAGCAGACTTCTTGATAGTTATGCTGTTTACCTCTGTGGCTTTGGATGTGACGGGGGCTGCTTCTTTTTCAGCCGGTGTCTCTACCGCAACAAGCCTTATTAAAGGCCTATAATCAGCTTCAGGGTTGTTGGCCTCAGTGAGGATCTTTGGATCATCCTTTTTTATAGAAAGGATAAGCGTGTTGTCCTTATATTCAGGGGTAAACGACGAAGGGCTCTGCAGCACAATGTCTATCTTTGTCATAAGCCTTGGTGAATTGATCTGCTGAGGCACAACTTCGGTGATAATGCCGCTGTCAGAAATAATCTTGTCAGTAAAAGGACCGGCGTTCATGTCAGGAATTTCCACTGATGCCCTGTAAGGATCGCTTGCCTTGAAAAGCGTATACGTGAACTCTTTATTGCCCTGGATAATAAGACTGTCTTCATTAACCCTGACAGAGGTGAGGGCCGGAACATCGCTTGCCTGAGATGACTGTTGTACTGCCTGCGTATTTGCGCAACCCAGCAGAGTTATCAGCATAAAAATGCTTATAAATGATTTCAGGAGTGTATGGTTTTTCATTATTCCTCCTCCTTGCGGAGTTTCAGTATAGTATCCTTGGTTTTGAGCTGACCCTTGTAGTCTTTGACCTGTTCTGTGATAATTACCGTATCCCGTGTGATTTCACTGACTTTTCCGCCATATAACCCGAGGGTCATGCCTTTTCGAATGGTAAATGATTTATTGTCCGGCAAGGTTACCATGGCGTATGACTGCTGCCGGTCCCAGGCAATTGCGATAAGTTTTATCTCTTCAACATCAAAGGATTCAACAGGAGAAGATCCTCTTTGCTTTTTTGCAGTGGACTTAACCTCGACCAAGGACGTAAAAGGATCACGTCGGCCTTTCGGTTCATAAGCGTATACTTCCTTTTCGACCTTTATCTCGACCTGCTGGGCAGTTGCTTGCGGTGCGATTGCCACCGGCGACTGCTTTGCTGCCTCCGGTTTTTTTGGAACAGCCGGTTGCTGACTGCCACATGCAGGCAGCATGAAAATAATTGTTACAAGAATGCTTATAATGGATACATTTCCTGTTCTCATTATTTATTACCTGCCGCGGCCTTGCCTATTTCAGCGTCAGGGACAGAAGAAAAAGTCGATGCCCTGAAAGATACCTGTAGTATGGTTTCGTCTTTTTCTTTTTTAGGTCCACCAAGCTTCATGTCGTTAATATTGACAATCCTGTTCAGCCTGGTAATGCTGCTGAGAAAATATCCCAGATTATGATATGTCCCAATGACATCAACAGATACCGGTATTTCATAGACAATACCGCTTGGATGCGTCGTTTTTGGAGCTGGCCTCCACGATTTTATCTCAAGTCCTGCTGAAGTTCCCATATCTGAAACCTGCTTTAAGAGGCTCGAGATCTCTTTCTCCTCAGGAAGCTGTTCTTTTAGTTCATTGATCCTTGTTAACAGTTTTTCATTTTCCATCTTCAACACTTCAAGTTTGGCAGCTTTTGCCTGGCTGGAAGCTATTTCGTTGTTCTGTGTGTCGATCTGTTTTTCCAGTTTTTTGATTTGCTCCAGTTTAGGGTTAATCACCAGAAACAGGACCGCTAAAGCAATGATAATCGACGGGATTACGGCAATGATTATTTTCACATAAGAGGGCAAGGTCTTTATATCAAGTTTGATTGCCATGTTATGCTTTCACCTTAAACGTCAATTTGAATGAGTACACGGTAACTGTGGCTGCCTTTGACTGAACTGACTCCTGGAGATATACATCCGTAAAGAGCTTGGAATTCTTCAGATTATTGATATAATTGACAACATCCGTATTTGTAAAGGCTATGCAGGAAAGCGATACATCCAGCCCCTTAACATCCGCAGTGGTCAGCCAAACTCCTGGAGGTAAAAGCGCGCTGACCTCATCAAGTATCTTGACCGGACGGGTCTTGTTCCTCCCGAGTTCTTCAATGATATCTTTGCGCTGCTGAAACGTTTTGTTAAGTCTTTCAAAGTCCTCGACGGCTTTTATTTTTTCTTTTAACGCCACAATAGTTTTTTCGTTTTCCCTGACCTTTGCTTCCTTAGCTGAAACCGTGGAACTGAAGTGGTAAGCGATATAGAGGAATATCGCTCCAACAGCCAATGTAAGAAGAACAGTGTAAATCAGAAAGGTCGGGACAGGCTTCTGCTTTTTTTTCTTTTTCGTTGGTATTAGATTGACTTTTATCATCTGTCGCCCTGATTTCTGAGGGCAAGCCCAACTGCTACAGCCATCATAGGAGCTATTTCCTCAATATATGAAGCATCAAGCTTTTTGGGAATTCTGACGTTTTTGAACGGTTCAGCAATTTTTGTCTCTATACCCGAACGTTCTGCGATCATGGAAGCGAAATTCTTGATAAGGCCGCATCCTCCGCTGAGGATAACTTCAGCGATATCCTCGTGTACTGTAGTGCTCCGATAGTAATCAAAGGAGCGGCTGATCTCACTGAGGATCTCTTCAGACGCTGATTCAATCACTGCGTTTGCATCTTCAGGTGATACGTTCTCAACTGACTCTCCACGCTTCAGTTTTTCAGCGATTTCATAGGTAATGTTGAATTCTCTCTGCAGGGCCTCTGTATGCAGATTGCTGCCCAGGGAACTGTCTCTTGTAAAGACCGATATGCCACCCTTCAGGATACTCATATTGATCGTGCTTGCGCCGATATTGAGCAAAGCAACGTTTTTGCCGGGCTCAATCTCATAATTGATCCCATACATATTCTCGAGAGCGAACGAATCAATATCAACAACTATTGGTGTGAGGCCGGCTTCTTTGACTACCTGGATATATTCATTGATAATATCTTTTTTTACAGCAACAAGAATGACATCCATCTGCCCTGGTTCATCCTTGGGGCCTATGATCTGGAAATCCAGATTAACGTCCTCAATGTCAAAGGGCACATACTGCTCTGCCTCAAACTTAATTGATTCAGAGAGTTCCTCCTCTGACATTTCAGGCAGGGATATTCTTTTGATAATGACCGATGAATGGCCCGAAATAGAAATCGCAGCGTTCTGTGCCTTGATTCCTGCTGTTTTGAACATCTCCTTCAGGGAGTCAACGAGGCGCAGAGAGTCAATAATTGAGCCGTCAACAATGAGTTCAGGTGGCAGAGAATGGAGATGACAAAGCTCAAGCTCGTATCCGCCTTTTGACTCCTTGAGTTTCACGGCTTTGATATAACTCGAGCCGATGTCTAACCCTATTGATCCTTTTCCGCTAAAAAACATAGCTTATGAATACCAGAAAAAAAATCTCTTGTCAAGTATTTTTTTGTATTTATTTCAGAGAGTTCAAACTAAACCCTGAGAAAATGGTTTAAGAAATGCCTGTGAAATTACAAATTGAGGTTCCTTTCGATGGCTATTCTGTTATATTTCGTTATCCCAATCCCGAACAAGGAACCGAAAGGATCCTTCAGTCTGACACAGACATTGTCAGGGATTCCGTGAACAATTTCCCTGCTCAGAGGTACGCCATTTCTGGCCTTACTGAAATCAGTTTCGTCAAGTATAACCTCTGAAAGGTCTGAGAGTGCATGGTCTATGGATGACACGCAGGACGAGTCATCGGAAATTCCCTGTTGCAGTTCGTCAAAAGTCACTGATTCATCAATGGTAAAGGTGCCAATGCTTGTTCTCTCGAGCGCAGTGATATGAGCTCCCGTGCCGAGCATAAGACCAATCTCATCGCAGAGCGTTCGTATGTAGGTTCCTTTTGAACAGGAAACAGCTATGTCAACATAAGGGAGATCTACCTGTAATAGATCGATACTGTAAATCGTAACAGGCCGTTCCGCCCTTTCCACTTCTATGCCTTTTCTTGCAAGTTTGTAGAGGGGCTGGCCATTGAGTTTAATAGCAGAATACATTGGAGGTTTCTGCATTATTTTACCAATGAATTGCGTTGCAACCCTCACAATATGTTCCTCCGTAAATAGCGGAACATCCCTTGTTTCGATGAGCTTGCCGTCAGCATCAAGGGTGTCGGTTCTTTCACCCAGTTTCAGCCTTGCATGATAGGTCTTGTCTTTATCAAGAAGAAAGCGGCTTATTTTCGTAGCCTCGTTCAAACATATGAGAAAGACCCCTGTTGCCATAGGGTCAAGGGTGCCAGTGTGGCCTGCTTTCCTGACTCCCAGCAGTTTTTTTACTTTCGTGACTACCTGCTGAGAGGTTATTCCTTTCGGTTTATTGAAATTGATAATGATGTTCATGGATATGAATAATGCGTGCCCGTTTAGAAAGATGTTTTGAGAGAAATGTTCTGTTGTTTCATGCCTTAGATTGGACGGTTTTGCCGGCAGCGAAGAGCGTCATTTTCAGCGATCTGAGGTCTGTCTTGATCCTGAACCCTGCAGCATTCCTGTGCCCCCCTCCACCATGTAGCGCAGCAATTTTTGCAACATTTGCCTGCCCCTTTGATCGCATACTTACCTTCCAGCGGCCATTATCGGTCTCCCTGATAAGTGCTGATATTGCAACAGAGTCGATCATGCGCGGAACATTGGCAAAATTCTCTGTATCTGCTTCGACAGTCCCGGTTTTTTTGAACATATCTTTGGTAACATGGATCAGAGCTATGTTATCCCTTATTTCAAGCGTGCCAAGACAAAGATTAAGCAGGTCAAACCGGTTCTTTTTCCAGCGCTCGTACAAATGCTCAGATATAGGGCCTGGTTGAGCCCCGGCCTCGACAAGCTCAGCGCTTGCCCTGAGCACGTCAGAACTGGTGTTGCTGTATCTGAAGGATCCTGTGTCAACAGCTATTGCCGTGTATATGTTTGTTGCCATAGATTTTGTAATACGGATGTCCAAGGCCTGTATAATATAAAAAACCATCAGGCCGGTTGCAGCTGCCGTCCGTTCGACCCAACGGATGTCACCAAAGGGCGATTCAGTCTCATGATGATCTATGACAACAGACTTGCTGAACGTATAGCCCTCAAGGGCTGCCCGTTCCGGGCTATTACAGTCCAAGAGTATAAGCTGGGGATTTTTTTTGAGAAAATTCCCCAGTGTTGATTTGCATTTTTTGTGCCCTGGCATGAACCGATAGAGTTCAGGGACAGGATCCCTGTCAAAGATATGGACTTTTTTCCCGAGCAGTGCAAGCGCTTCGGCAAGGGCGAAACAGGAGCCCAATGCATCGCCGTCAGGGTTGATATGCGTGGCCAGAAGGAAGACCTGCTCTTTCCTGAGAACAGCTAATAGGCTCTTAGGAACTTTCATCTTCTGTCTTGATTTTTTTCAGGAGGCTATCTATCTTGGAGCCGTATTCAATGGACGTGTCGAGTTTGAACTCTACGTTTGGTGTGAATTTCATCTTGAGCCGTTTGCCGAGCGCCGACCGTATAAAGGGCTTGGCGTCGTTCAGAATCAATAGAGTCTGCTCCCTGTCTTCTGGCTTCAGTACGCTAACAAAGATACGCGCATTCTTGAGGTCATCTGACATGTCTGCGCCGGTCACGGTTATAAAACCGATTCTCGGGTCCTTGAGCCGGCACATGATAATGTCAGCAACCTCCTCGCGGACAAGGTCGCCTACCCTCTGCGAACGTTTATAGGGAAGCATAGATCACCTCATAAGATATGCTGTGCATAAAAATATAATAAACGATTTTCTTTTCTAAAGATAGGCTGCAGATAACGATCCGTGAATACGGGCCGCTCTGATATGGGGAACAGTTTGACTAAAGCTTGGTTGCGATCTTTTCTATGATATAGTTTTCAATGATGTCTCCGAGTTTAAGATCATTGAAATTCTCTATCAGAATTCCGCATTCGTAGCCTGTCTGAACTTCTTTTACGTCATCCTTCTGTCTTTTCAGGCTTGCTATCTTGCCTTCATAGGCAACAACATTATCCCTGATGACACGGATGCCATCACTTACCCGTGTCATGTAACCATCGACGACAGAGCATCCTGCTATTGTGCCGAGCCTGGACACCGGGAAAAGCTGCCTCACCTCAGCTCTGCCAAGAATTTTCTCCTTCAGCGTTGGCTCGAGCATGCCCTCAAGAGCCTTCTTAACGTCGTCAATTGCCTCATAAATAATGTTGTAAAGCCGAATGTCAACACCTTCTTTTTCTGCTGTGTGTGCGGCCTTGGTCTCAGGCCTCACATTGAAGCCGATAATGATGGCATTCGATGCTGTTGCGAGCATGACGTCCGACTCATTAATGCCGCCTACAGAACAATGGATGACCCTAACTTTCACTTCAGGATGTGTTATGTTCTCAAAGGCATCCTTGATCGCTTCGACAGAGCCTTGTACATCACCTTTAATGATAATGTTCAGTTCCTTTATCTGACCTTCCTTGATCTGGGTGTAGAGTTCATCAAGGGTAAGCTTTTTTGCCTTTGCTATTTCCAGAGATCGCTTCTTATGGAGTCTTGTCATGGCGATCTGGCGAGCCCGTTTTTCGTCATCAACCACGGTAAAGACATCGCCGGCAGACGGCACTTCAGAGAACCCTATCACCTCAACCGGCGTTGACGGGCCGGCCTCCTGAATCCTTTTCCCTGTATCATCGACAATCGCCCTGACCTTGCCAACATGCGAGCCCGAAAGAAGTGCATCCCCAATTTTCAGCGTGCCTGCCTGAACAAGTAAGGTCGCAACAGGCCCTCTTCCTTTGTCAAGCTTTGCCTCTATGATCGTGCCTTTCGCTTTTCTTTCATGATTAGCCTTCAGTTCCAGGACTTCAGCCTGAAGAAGGATCATTTCAAGCAGATGTTCTATGCCAGTACGCTTCTTTGCCGACACTTCGACAAAGATATTATGGCCGCCCCAGTCCTCTGAAATTATGCCCTGCTCTGAGAGCTCATTTCTTACGCGGGTTAAGTTAGCATCTGGCTTATCGACCTTGTTGATAGCGACTACGATGGGGACATTTGCGGCCTTAGCGTGATTTATAGCCTCTTTTGTCTGTGGCATGACGCCGTCATCAGCGGCAACAACGAGCACAACAATATCCGTGACCTTGGCGCCTCGGGCCCTTAGAGCGGTGAAGGCTTCGTGGCCTGGTGTATCCAGGAATACAATATCTTTTCCCTTAAGGTTGACCTTATAAGCACCTATGTGCTGGGTTATGCCGCCTGCCTCGCTTTCTGTGACCTTTGTTTCCCTGATGGCGTCGAGCAGAGAGGTCTTCCCGTGGTCAACATGTCCCATTATGGTTATAACAGGAGCACGATACCGGAGATCTGCTGCATTCTCCTGCGTACCTTCGTCAACCTGATAATCGTCTTCTACAGATGCGAGTTCCAGCTTTATGCCGAAGCTATCAGCAATAAGCAGGGCTGCGTCTGTGTCAACCGGCTGGTTGATGGTAGTCGTCATATCTCCCAAGGCCATGAACTTCTTGATGACATCGCCGCTCTTGATGCCGATAAGCTCTGCGAATTCCTTGACTGACATGCCCTCGCGGAGCTTAAGGTTCTTTTTCCTCGGAGCGGTCGAGAGAACAGCCTGTTTATCATCCTGTTTATGAGAAAATTTGGACCCGCCGAATCCTCTTTTTTGTGTACGTGGATCCCATTTTCTCGGTTCAACCTTTCTGATGCTTGTGAATGCTTTCTGAAGTCCAGGCTTGGCCTTGAACTTCTCTATCTTCTCAGCGTCGCTTTCTTTCTTGAACCGGTCAGGAACTGCAACGTCCTCATCTTTCTCAGGAGTTACCGGAGCAGAAACAATGTCAGCTTCAGGTTCGTCAATGATGACAGGAGGAGGCTCGCTTGGCAGAGTCGGTTCAAGTTTGATGGTCCTTTCCATCTTGTCTTTATGAGGCTTAGCCAGCTTTTGAGCTTTTTTGGGCTCCTCTTTTTTCGCGATCTCCTTAGACTCGATCTTAGCTTCTATTTTAGGCTCTGCCTGTACTTCTGCCGTTATTCCCTCTTCTTTCTGCTCTTCTTTTTCTGCAGCTTCCTTGACAGGTTCAGGCTCTGATTTTGGTTCTTCACTAGGAGGCGGAGGGGGCTCTGCGGGCTCCAAAGCGGCAAGGGTTCGTGCTATTTTGTCCGCAATCGATTCATCAATGCTTGAGGAATGGGATTTCCCTTCAAATCCCATATCGGCAAGTTCGTCAAGGATGTCCTTGCTGTTTCTGTTTAACTTCTTTGCTAATTCGTATATCCTGACTTTTGCCATGTTGTTTTGTCCTTAGCTTTGCGACGTGCTGCAGATAGAAAACTGCGCCGGGTGATAATCTTGTAACAAGAATTTTAAAATGTTATCATAACCAACTATGATTATGCAATGTTGAAAGGGGGAATGAACGTGGCAAGCTGTTATGCATGTGGCAAGAAAAAGACGGTTGGCAATAATGTCAGCCATGCAAACAACAGGACGAAACGGCAGATACTGCCTAATCTCCAGAGGAAGCGGATACAGACTGACGCTGGGATCAAGCGTGCCTATGTCTGCACACGCTGTTTGAGGACGGGTACGGTAAAAAAGGTCGTCTGATGAAAAAGGCTGAAACCGTTCTCGGCCCGATGCTGAAGCAACTCGGGATCGAGAACGGAGTGAGGCTGCAGCGAATCAGGAACGACTGGTCTGACATCTTCGAAAAAAGCATCTCTACGCATATGTTCCCGGCAACACTTAAGGAAGGGGAACTGCTTCTGCATGTTGAATCGCCTGCCTGGATGCAACAACTTACGTATTACAAAAAAGAGATCATCCGAAAGCTTTCTTCTTATGCCGTAACCGGTGTAAGGTTCAGACTCGGGAGAATCACGAAAAGGAAACAAAAGCAAGAGGCAGAGAAGCCGATAAGAACGCTCTCATCAGAGGAGATTTCATTTGCAGCCTCTATGGTTGCTGACATCAGGGATGAAGAGTTGAAGGATTCTATCCGCAAGGCCATCGAAAAATCCCTTATCGCAGACAGAAAACCCCCTCGTGACAGGTGATACTCCAGGTTTGTTATATGGAGTTGCATTCAAGATGATAACAAGGCGGCAACGCGGAAGCGACGCAGGCATACTGTTGAGTATGTTGAGGAGCTGACAACGAAGCCAACGCAGTTAGCGTTTGAATGCGACTCCATATTAGGCTGATTCTGCCTGCTTTTCATACAGGAGCATCGGTTTTTCATTTTTTATTACTGTATCCTCGGTGATGAGACATTCCTTTATGCCTTTCTGCGAAGGTATCTCATACATAACATCAAGCATGATCTCCTCAAGAATAGCCCTCAGCCCGCGTGCTCCGGTCTTTCGCTGTATTGCTTTCTTCGCTATTGCCGAAAGGGCCGTATCCGTGAATTTCAACCTCACGTTGTCAAAAGAAAGCAGTTTCTGATACTGCTTGGTAAGCGCATTTTTGGGCTCCATAAGGATCTTTACCAGGGATGCCTCGTCCAGTTCGCCCAGCATGGTCACAACAGGCAGTCTGCCGACAAATTCAGGAATAAGCCCGTATTTGATCAGATCACCCGGCTCCGCCATGCTTAGCATATCGCCGGTTTTCCTCTCGCTCTTTGGTGAAAGGGCTGAGCCGAAGCCAACGGTTTTTTTGCCAACGCGCTGTTCAACGATCCCGTCAAGGCCGATGAATGCACCGCCGCAGATAAAAAGAATATTTGTCGTATCCACCTGAATGAAATCCTGTTGGGGATGCTTTCTGCCCCCCTGAGGCGGTATGCTTGCAATCGTCCCTTCAATAATTTTGAGAAGCGCCTGTTGAACGCCTTCACCAGAGACATCCCTGGTGATAGAGGGATTATCGGATTTTTTACTGATCTTGTCGATCTCGTCGATATATACGATGCCCCGCTGCGCTTTTTCCACATCATAGTCAGATGCCTGAAGTAGTTTGAGGATGATGTTCTCGACATCCTCGCCGACATAGCCTGCTTCAGTGAGGGTGGTGGCGTCAGCGATCGTGAACGGAACATCAAGGAGCTTTGCAAGCGTCTGGGCAAGCAGGGTCTTCCCTGTCCCGGTCGGTCCGATCAGCAGGATATTGCTCTTCTGGAGTTCTACCTCAGATACGCCAGGGCTGTATATCCTTTTGTAATGATTGTGCACAGCAACAGAGAGGATCCTTTTTGCTTTTTCCTGGCCAATGACATAATCGTTGAGGAATGTGTGGATCTCCTTGGGCTTCGGGAGTTTCGGCAGGGCATCCGTGCTGGGTTCAACAGTAAGCTCATCTTCTATGATCTCATTGCAAAGCTCAATGCACTCGTTACATATATATACGGTCGGTCCGGCAATGAGCTTTTTTACTTCTTCCTGGCCCTTCCCGCAGAAAGAGCACTTCAGGGCCTCGTCGTCTTTTCTTGCCATTACTTCTGACTCTCCTGTTTCTTCTTGTTGGTGGTATCAATAACTTCGTCCACGAGACCGTAGTCCTTTGCTTCCCAGCCGGACATGAAAAAATCGCGGTCCGTATCTGTCCGCGTCTTTTCGAGCGGCTGACCGGTATGTGCTGCCAGTATGTTGTTAAGGGTATCCTTCACCTTCAGTATCTCTCGTGCATGTATCTCAATATCCGTTGCCTGTCCCTGGAACCCACCCATCGGCTGATGAAGCATGATCCGCGCATGGGGCAGAGAGAACCTCTTGCCCTTTGTGCCTGCAGTGAGGAGGAGCGCTCCCATGCTTGCTGCCTGGCCGATGCAATAGGTGCAGATGTCAGGCTTTACATACTGCATGGTGTCATAGATGGCAAGGCCTGAGGTTACGATGCCGCCCGGTGAATTGACATAAAGATGGATATCTTTTTCAGGATCCTCAGTCTGCAGGAAGAGGAGCTGAGCAATGACCGTGTTGGCAACATGATCATCTATGGCTGTACCCAGGAAGATGATTCTGTCTTTCAGAAGACGTGAATAGATATCATACGCGCGTTCAGACCTTCCGGTCTGTTCTATTACTATGGGTATTAAGCTCATGTTACGCTCCTTTGGTGATCTCTGCATTGGACAGCAGGAAGTCGAGCACCTTTTCTTCCCTGATATTATGCCTGAGATTTTCCAGGGATCCGTCTCTTGTCATGAAGAGATTAACTATAGCATCCGGTGTTGCCTGAAACTGCTTGGCTATCAGCGATATCCTATCTTTAACCTCTGCCTCAGAGACAAGGATTTTCTCCTTCTCTGCTATCTCATCAAGAATGATCGTTGCTTTGACGTTCTTAACCGCTTTTGGTCTGAGCTTTTCGGCAAGAACTGCATCCGCTTTTTCAGGAGCAGTTTCTGCCTGAGGCATAGTATTGTCATTTTGACGCTCGTTGTTCATCAGATGTTGCAGTTCTGCTTCGGCAAGAGATTCCGGGACGTCAAAGGTGTGGCCTTCGACCAGTATGTCGATAATTTTGGCCTTTTGCTGCTTTTTTGCATTTTCCTGCTTCGCAGCCAGGATCCCTTCCTTTATCTTCTCTTTTAGAGCGTCAAGGGAGTCATTGCCAAAGTCCTTTGCAAACTCATCGTCGATCTCAGGAAGTTTCTTTTCCTTGACCTCCTTGATGGTTATACGCAGTTTTTCCCCTTTGTCAGAGTCCTCTTTCAGTTCTTTTCCTTCAATCTCCGGGAGTGTGACCTCAACAGTTTCGCCCTTCTTCCTGCCTATCAGGCTGTCAAGAATACCTCGGGGTGTGAACTTATTGCCGAGGTTCATGACCTGATCCTTTTGCGCAACGATCTCTTTTTCTCCTGCAGGATCAAGCTTTACATAGTCAATTGTGAGAAGGTCGTCCTCCCTGATCTCGCGGTCAACTGCCTCGAACATTGCCTTGTCATTCTGCAATCCCTTCAGCGTATCGTCGATCTCTTTATCATCAACAGAAGCTGCAATGCCGGTCACTTTCAGAGCGCTATAGTTCATATTCTCGATCTTCGGCCTAACTTCTACGGTAAGCGAAAATACCAGCGGTTCATTTCTCTTGAGGTCAATGTTCGATTCAATCTTCGGCATGGCAACCGGAGCAAGATTAGCCTCTTTTACAGCCTCTGCATAATAGGTCGGAATAAGTTTTTCGAGAAGTTCACTTTTTATATCACCGCCGAATCTCTTTTCGATCATGCTCATGGGTGCCTTGCCAGGTCTGAACCCGGGAATGCGCGCCCGTTGCCGGACATTTTGTAAAGAGCCGCTGTATTCTTTTTCGAGAATGTCGGCTGGAATCTCTATTTTAAGACGTTTTTTTGTGCTGCTGATATCCTCAATAATAGTCGCCAATGTTACCTCCGATGGTGTTTGTCTACTCTAAAATAAGAACGTATCTTTAGTCAATTTTAGGTATAATCTCATCCATGGACCTCTATATTATCGATGGAAACTCCTATGTGTACCGGGCGTACTACGCTATAAAATCACTTACGAATTCGAAAGGGTTTCCTACCAACGCGATCCTCGGTTTTACGAACATGCTCCTGAAGATCATCAGGGACAAGAAACCGGAAGGTCTGGTCGTCGCTTTTGACTCGCCGGAAACGACCGGGCGACATATCATGTTCGAACAGTACAAGGCAAACAGAAAGGAGACACCTGAGGATCTTGTTGCACAGTTGCCGCATATCAGGAAAGTGATATCAGCTCTCCATATCAAGGTATTCGAGATGCCGGGATATGAGGCGGACGATATTATCGGAACCATAGCAAAAAGGGCGGCATCTGAAGGGTCAAATGTTTATATTGTTACGGCAGACAAGGATATGCTGCAGCTTGTTGACGACAGGGTCAAGGTCTATGATCCCATGAAAGACCGAATGCTTGACAGGGCGTACGTTACAGGGAAGTTCGGCGTTGGACCCGAAAGGGTTACCGAATACATGGCACTTACAGGAGATGCTGCTGATAATATCCCTGGTGTCAAGGGGATTGGCGAAAAGACCGCAAAGGAACTCCTGGCCTCTTTCGGCAGCATTGAGGAACTCCTTGAACATCCCGAACGTATACGGCGGGAAAAGCTGAAGGCCATGATTATTGGGAGCCGGGATATCATGCTGATGAGCCAGAAGCTTGCAACAATAGATACCGCTGTTCCGATAGATTTTAATACCACTGAGTTCGCCCTTCTTGAACCTGACTGGCTGGCCCTGCTTTCGTTCTTCAAGGAGTTCGAATTTTCCAGTCTCATGAAACTCCTCCCTTCCCAGGCTGCTGTTCTTACGGCATCGAACAGACATTACGAGACGGTCTTCTCGGCTGACGCGCTCCGCGAAATAGCTGCATCAATAAAGAGCGAACTGGCCTTTGATACTGAGGCAACGGGGAAAAAACCTCTCATTGACAGACTTGTCGGTCTGTCTCTCTGCAATGATCTGGAAAAAGCATATTATCTGCCAATGGGCCATGCGCAATCTCTTGTGTCGGGAAATATGCAGCTGAATAAAGGAATTGTGTTGCAGGTCCTCGGCCCGGTTTTTGCGGATGCGCGTATCAGCAAAATCGGTCATAACCTCAAATACGACATGATGATGCTTGCCAAGGACGGAGTAAGTGTTGACGGATCTCTGCTGGATACAATGATCGCAGCGTATCTCCTGAACCCAAACAAGGCAGGACACAGCCTTGATGAAGTCTCCTTTGAATATCTTTCAAAGAGGAAAAAGTCCTTTATGGAAGTCCTGAAAAAGCGGCAGAGCTTTGCCGAGGTCCCCATTGATGAGGCTACACCGTATGCTGCAGAGGATGCTGCTCTTGCCTTTGAGCTTAAGGACCTGCTCTTTGAACGACTGAAAGAGAACGGGCTTGAGTCAGTTTATTTCTCCATTGAAATGCCGCTCATCAAGGTGCTCGTTGACATGGAAACTGCCGGCATAAAGATACAGGAAGGCCTTCTGGATAAAATGTCAAAGGAACTTGCCACTGACATCGCTGCGATAGAAAAAAGGGTCTATTTCCTTGCAGGCGAGGAGTTCAACATTAATTCTCCAAAACAACTGAGCGCCATTCTCTTCACAGGGCTCGGCCTGAGCCCCGGCAGAAAGACAAAAACAGGGTTTTCAACAGGCGTGGATGTGCTCGAAGAGCTTGCAGAGTCTCATGAACTCCCCAGAGAGGTCCTTCTTTACCGGAGCCTCACAAAACTGAAGACCACGTATATTGACGTACTGCCCGGCCTCGTGAACCCCCAAACCGGAAGAGTGCATACGTCTTTTAATCAGACCGTAACTGCAACAGGAAGGTTGAGCAGCAGCGACCCGAACCTCCAGAATATTCCGGTAAAAGGTGACTGGGGGAAAAGGATACGGGCTGCATTTGTTGCAGAGCAGGGGAATCTGCTTCTTTCCGCTGACTATTCACAGGTCGAACTCAGGATTCTGGCTCATTTGAGCAATGACGCTGGGCTCATATCGGCATTCAGGGACAATATCGATATTCATACAAGGACAGCAGCCGAGATCTTTGGTGTTCCGCTTGAGTCCGTATCGCCTGAAATGAGAAGGACTGCAAAGACCGTCAACTTCGGCGTGATCTATGGCATATCGTCCTTCGGCCTCTCAGAGACGCTAAACATCGGCCGGAAGGAGGCTGAACAGTTCATCAAACAGTATTTTGACCGCCATCCGGGAGTAAAGCAGTATATTGAACAGTTGATAGCAGAAACTACGCAAAAAGGATTTGTTACAACGCTCTTTGGCAGAAGCCGACCTGTCCCGGAGTTGAAGAACCAGAACCGCAATATTCGTCAATTAGGTGAAAGACTGGCAGTTAACTCGCCTATTCAGGGCACTGCAGCAGATATAATCAAGCTGGCCATGATCTCAATCCGTAAACGCCTGAGAGCGGAATCTCTGCAGGCGCGAATGATCCTGCAGGTCCATGACGAACTCCTGTTCGAACTTCCTGAGTCGGAACTGCAGGATGTAGAGCGTATTGTTCGGGAAGGCATGGAAGGTGTCATAGAGCTATCAGTTCCCCTTAAAGTAGACATAGGCTATGGACGCAACTGGGCCGAAGCCCATTAGATGATATTTTGTATAATTGTCTCTCAAATTTGATAGAATAGCTCGTACGGGGTGACCTCATGAAAACCAAAGATCTAAAGAAGAAATCCGCGAAGCCGGCAGAGGGAACGAAAAAGACTGTTGCAAAAAAAGCCGCTTCCAAAAAGATCGCCAAGACCCCTGAAGGCAAAACTAAAAAAACAGCAACGAAATCCCCAATAAAGGCTGCTTCAAAGGCCAGGAAGATAGAAAAAAAGAGATTGTCAACAAAGACAGTGGCAGAAATAAAAACTACGTCTCCTGCTACAAAAGGAGCCAAACAAGGGACATCCGGCATGGTTCAGAAGGCCGCGAAAACCCCTCTTAAAAAGAAGCCTGCTAAAACAGTTCAAAAGCCGACCGCAGCCAAGACCCCAAAACCGACAAAAAAAACAGTCAATGCAATAACAAAGGCTGTTCCAAAGAAGAAGGCAGTGACAGGCAAGCCTAAGATTGAGGCTAAAACAAAGGCTAAGGCAAAACCAAAGGCCGCAGTCGCAAAGGTTTCTATAGTAAAGCCAAAGCCTGCGGTAAAGCCAGAGAAAAAGGCCCCAAAGAAGAAGGCAGTGATTGCTAAGGCCAGGGTTAAGGCAAAACCAAAGGCCATTGTCAGCAAGGTTTCAGCAGTCAAGCTTACGCCTGCAGTAAAGACCCCTAAGAAGAAGGTAGTTACATCTATGGCCAAGGGCAAGGCGAAGAGCAAGACTGCGGTTAAGGTTGCGGTAAGGCCAAAGGTTAAGGTAAAACCAAAGGCCAAGGTTACTGCAATAAAACCGAAGCCTCTTGAGAAAATAGAGAGAAAAACTCCAAAGAAGAAGGCAGTAACAGCCAAGGCTAAGGCAAAACCAAAGGCCATTGTCAGCAAGGTTGCTGTAATAAAGCCCAGGCCTATTCAAAAGATCGAGAAAAAGACTGCAAAGTCGGCTACTGAAATAAATGTGCCCAATAAATCAGTCAAGACTGCGGCTATGCCCCAGATTGAGACCAAGTCCGGGATAAAGGAGACACCAGCAAAGGCCGGAACCAAAAGAACACTGGCAGTTTCAAGGCCAAAGATATCAGGAACAGCTGTGATGGGGAGAATAAGTATTGCGCCAAAGAAGGAGATCTCAGTTCCGGCAAGCCCATCATTCACTATCAGTTCTGCTGGAGAGAAAACTGTTAAGAAGGATATGGTAACGCAGGAGGCTGAGCGGATTCCCTTGAAGAGCCACAAAGCGAGGCTGAAGATATTCCTCCCTAACCAGGATTTGACGAAAGAGGAAGCAGAGGAAATCTTTTTGGGAGGGCTTCCTGAGGAGTATGGGGAAAACTCTGTTATTGCATTGGCAGTAGATCCAAATATTGTTTTTGTGGACTGGGAGGTTATTCCAGGAGACATAGCCAATATGGAGGGGGATCTGAATCTCAGGTTCTATGACGTTACCGGCATCGAATTTAATGACTGGAATGCAAATGCTGTAATTGATGTCTTGATCAACAAAAGGGTTGGGAGTGGATTTTTCGATATACGCATGCCTGGCTCTGATGTAGTTGTTGCGGTGGGCATCCTCAACGCTGTCAGCGGTTTTATGACGATTGTACGGTCAGACGCGGTATCTTTCCCTGCGCTCCTGACCTTTGACGAGCTTGGCATTGTGCAAAAACTTTTTGAATCAGGCAGCCCTGTCGGGTACTGAACTGCTCTTAATTGATGGAACTCCTATGAACCGCTTATTTCTGGTCGCATGCCTCCTCACGATAGCCATAGTTACAGGCTGTGCTTCTTCATCAGGCCCAAAGATCTCCCGGGAACAGGAAGAGGAGTCGTTTGAATTCCTTGCCGAGGGGGGCGCTTACTACGAGGGCCACAAATACAACAAGGCTGCTGCTGCCTATAAACGAGCAATAGAGATTATGCCTTCCTATGCGTACGCCCATTTCAATCTTGCAGCTGCATACGAAGGGATGAAGATGCAGGATGAAGCAATTGCTTCTTACAATCAGGCGATCAGGCTGAAGCATGATGAACCTCTCTTTCACTATAATCTGGCCATGGTTTATATCAGATCAGGAAAATATCAGGAGGCGATTCAGGCATTCAATGGCGCGTTAAAGATCGATCCGTTGCACGCTGCTGCTCAATACGGCATTGGGTGGTCATACGCTGAGATGGGAAAATATCAGGAGGCGATAGAGCACTACAGAAAGGCCATAACAGCTGATCCTTACCAGGCCGGAAGTCATTACGCTCTGGGGAAGGTCTATCTGATCATGGGCGACAAGAAGGCCGCAATGAAGGAATACGAACTACTTATCAGTCTTGATCGTATAAAGGCTGATGAACTGCTGAACGAGATTAACAACAAGAAGTAACTTAATACCTGAATCTTGCACGAAACCGCACCTGTCCTGCATGAGCTAATCGCCTCTCTCATTCGTTTAACCACAGCCTCCTCTCAACCTTGTCATTTTATTGTTATGCGGTTGCCTCCATCATTCTGTGCAAGAAAGTTCT
>CAMTUV010000031.1:0-35638 GCA_947085015.1 uncultured Nitrospirota bacterium | reverse complement strand
AGGGATAAAAGGGGAAGCCATTTCCATGCTGAATGAGCGAGGAAAGGTGCCAAGGTGATCCCCATGACTATGAACCCGAAATATCCCTGGGCATTTCAGGGAATTGATCGCTTGAAGAATGTTTGTGCAACAGGCTCTATTCGATCTTTTATTTCGATTGAGCTGCCTGATGGCATACGGAGGTCAATTACTGAGCTGATTGCCGAACTCAGGAAGACTGGAATTGATGTTGCATGGGTCCCGGTAGAGAAGATCCACCTTACCCTCAAGTTTCTTGGCAATACAGACGAATCATTGATCCCAAAGATAAAGGAGCGCATCAGCAATAAACTCTTACATTACAATGCGTTTTATATTAATATAATCGGTATCGGATGTTTCCCTTCGGAAAAGCGGCCAAGAGTGCTCTGGGTCTGCGTTGAAAGATCTGATATTCTCCAAAGCATCCAGAAGGAGATTGATACTGAAGTCGCAGGCCTTGGTTTTACACGTGAAGCCAGGCCTTTCTCCCCTCATCTGACGATCGGGAGAGTAAGGTCACAAAAGGGAGTCGCTGAAATGCTCAGAAGGTTCACAGAATTCAGAACCACTGATTTCGGAGCAGTTAAAGTAAAGAGCATACATATCATGAAGAGCGAACTTAAACCGGCAGGCGCGGAACATTCGAGCATTGCCGAGATACCAATAGGCACAGGGAGGAAAGATGTCGAAGGAATCGAACAAAGAACCGAATAAAGAGAAATTAAAGGCCCTTGAGATGGCCATTTCCCAGATCGAGAAGAATTTTGGCAAGGGCTCTATCATGCGGCTCGGCGAGGTTACAATCCCGGAGGGAATACAGTCCATCCCTACCGGTTCGATCGGTCTTGACATAGCGACCGGTATCGGCGGTCTGCCAAAGGGAAGAGTGGTCGAGATCTACGGCCCTGAATCATCGGGAAAAACAACGCTCGCGCTGAACGCCATTGCACAGGCACAGGCTGCAGGCGGTTCTGCTGCATTCGTTGATGCAGAGCATGCGCTTGATGTCGCGTATGCAAAGAAGATCGGCGTGCAGGTTGATGATCTCCTTGTTTCGCAGCCTGATACCGGCGAGCAGGCACTCGAAGTTACTGAAGCGCTCGTGCGGAGCGGAGCCCTTGATATTATCGTTATAGATTCTGTTGCAGCGCTTGTTCCCAGGGCAGAGATCGAAGGCGATATGGGAGACTCCCTTCCGGGTCTTCAGGCGCGGCTTATGAGCCAGGCCCTGCGGAAGCTCACTGCATCAATATCTAAGTCAAACACAACAGTCGTCTTTATCAACCAGATCAGGATGAAGATCGGTGTCATGTTCGGCAGTCCGGAGACAACAACAGGCGGAAATGCGCTCAAGTTCTACGCATCCATGAGACTCGATATCAGGAAGATCGAGAATCTGAAGGATAACCAGGAGATTATCGGCGGGCGGGTAAGAGTCAAGATCGTGAAGAACAAGATGGCCCCTCCTTTCAGACAGGCTGAATTCGATATCTATTTCAATGAAGGCGTATCCCGCATGGGAGAGATCGTTGATCTTGGAGTGGAAAGAAACATTATCGAGAAGGCCGGAGCCTGGTACAGCTACTCAGGCAACAGGATAGGTCAGGGAAGGGAAAATTCCAAGGAATTCCTGAAGAACAATCCCGAAATGGCCAAAGAGATCGAAGCAAAAATCATCGAGGCAGTCAAGTTTAAGAAATAACAGGAGATGACAGATGGATGTCAATGACTTATTAAAAGAAGCACATGGGCAGGGAGCGTCTGACCTTCATCTTAAGGTGGGCTCCCACCCTATCCTCAGGATCAACGGAGAACTATCCCCCTTTTCGACCGAGAAACGCCTGAGCCAGGAAGACACGCTGAAAATGGCCTTTGCGGTCATGAGCCCCGGGCAGAGGGAGATATTCAAGAAACGCAATGACATTGACCTTGCATACAGCGTTCCAGGTCTTGGTCGCTTCAGGTGCAACATCTTTATCCAGAGAGGCACGGTCGGTCTTGTTTTCAGGGTCATTCCGATGAGAATACCGACGATTGAGGAGCTTCTGCTTCCGGACATCATCAAGAAGATCGCCATGGAATCGAGAGGACTTATCCTCGTTACCGGAACTACTGGCAGCGGTAAGTCAACTACCCTTGCTGCCATGATCGATCATATCAATATGAACAAGACCGATCATATCATGACCATCGAGGACCCAATCGAATACCTGCACAGGGACAAGCGGTCTATTGTCAACCAGAGGGAGATCGGCAGCGACACCGAATCGTTCAGCAAGGCCATGCGGGCTGCGATGAGGCAGGACCCTGATGTCATCCTTGTCGGCGAAATGCGTGACTTTGAGACGATACAGACAGCACTGACCGCAGCGGAAACAGGACATCTCGTCCTCAGCACTCTCCATACAAGCGACGCAGCAGAAACCGTAAACCGGATTATCTCCGTGTTTCCACCCTATCAGCACAAGCAGGTGAGAATACAGCTTGCATCAGTACTCAAGGGCATCATTTCGATGAGACTTGTCCCCAAAACAGACGGCAAGGGCAGAGTGCCTGCAGTTGAGATACTGATAGCCACTGCAACCATCAAAGACTGCATCTTGGATGCTGACAAGACGAAATCCATTAACGATGCGATAGCCCAGGGCACGCTTCACTATGGCATGCAGACCTTTGATCAATCGCTCTTCAATCTCTTCAAGTCAGGACTGATATCCTATGAAGAGGCGCTGAGAAGAGCCACAAATCCTGATGACTTTGCCCTTAAGGTAAAGGGCATTCAGTCAACAAGCGATGTATCACTGGAGAATCAGCAACAGCCCGGTAAGGACGAGATGAAGATTGACCGGTTCGGCAGGTAACTCGCGCAGATATGCCCTGCTTCTTCTCAGATACCGCGGAAGAAGCGAAAAAGAGCTCCGGCAACGACTCAAAAAAAAGGGATATCAGGCTGAGGAGATAGAAACCACGGTTGCCTATCTTCTGAATTCCGGCTTCCTTGATGACAGGGCTCTTGCAGAGAATCTGAAGCGCCAGGCAATGACCAATAAGCTTCTCGGATTTGAGGGAGCACGGCAATTCATGCAGCTGCGGGGCCTATCAAAAGAGATCATTGAGGAAGCCCTTGAATATCATGAAGAGGACGAACTTCGGAACATCAGGAAGTTAATAGAGAAAAAACAGAAAAGTATAAACAGATATCCTGAACCGAAAAGAACACAAAGTCTTATGGGCTCTCTGATGCGAAAGGGCTATTCTGCAGCCCTGATCAGGAAAGTCCTGAAAAATACCAACAATGACGAGGAAACTGAAGAATGAAAAATATCACAATCTGTATTGCTGTCATCTCACTCATGCTTGCAGCAGGATGCACCAAGTCCGTTCGTTACTCACAGGACGAGATAAAAGACTATCCCTCTTCTGTCCAGGACCATATTAAAAACAACGAGGTCACTATTGGCATGACCAGGGCCCAGGTAAGATACTCATGGGGCGGCCCTCATGCGGTGAAAATCCTCTCTCCCGGCGAGGCTGGCAAGGAGCGCGTAGAATGGGTTTATGAGAAGCTTAAGTTTTTTAAGACACGGTTGATCTTCACTGACGGCTCGCTTTCCGAGATCATCAGCAATGAACCTGGGACTGGAAAGTAATGATGAATAGTGCTGAGATCAGAAACACCTTTCTTGAATATTTCAGATCAAAAGGCCATGAGATCGTGCGGAGTTCATCTGTTGTCCCTGGCAATGACGCTACGCTGCTTTTCACAAACGCAGGCATGGTTCAGTTTAAAGGAGTTTTTCAGGGCGAGGAGATGAGGCCTTACAGCCGCGCCACAACAAGCCAGAAATGCATGCGTGCAGGCGGCAAGCATAACGATCTCGAGAACGTGGGACATACTGCCCGGCATCATACGTTCTTTGAGATGTTAGGCAACTTTTCTTTTGGCGACTATTTCAAAAATGACGCCATACTTTTTGCCTGGGAACTGCTGACCGAATACTACAAGCTGCCAAAGGACAGGCTTTGGGCAACGGTATATGAAGATGACGATGAGGCTGAACAGTTATGGAAAGACCTTACCGGTATCCCTGCAAACCGGATCGTCCGCCTCGGAGCGAAAGATAACTTCTGGCAGATGGGCGACACAGGTCCGTGCGGCCCCTGTTCAGAGATCCTTATCGACCAGGGTGAGCATATCGGATGCAAACGGCCTGAGT
Organism: uncultured Nitrospirota bacterium; assembly: GCA_947085015.1. Lineage (GTDB taxonomy): Bacteria > Nitrospirota > Thermodesulfovibrionia > Thermodesulfovibrionales > UBA6898 > UBA6898. The sequence continues at coordinate 31,400 of CAMTUV010000031.1, read as the reverse complement.
GCGCGGTGGGCTGTGACTGCGACCGGTTCCTTGAGATCTGGAACCTGGTCTTTATGCAGTTCGACAGGCAAAAAGACGGAAAACTCAATCCTCTTCCCAAGCCAAGCATTGACACAGGCATGGGCCTTGAGCGGCTTTCTGCTGTAATGCAGGGTAAACACAATAATTTTGATACAGACCTTTTTTCACACATCATAGACGCAATCTGCACACATTCCGGCAGATCCTACAATACGGACAGGCTTACGGATATTGCGATCCGTGTCATTGCCGATCATATCCGCTCTATCACGTTTCTCCTTTCTGAGGGATGCGTGCCCTCCAATGAAGGCCGTGGCTATGTGCTCAGACGAATCATCAGGAGAGCATCGCGCTATGCAAAGAGCCTTGATATCAGCGAACCGGTTCTTTACCGGCTTTCCGATGCTGTGGCAGAGACTATGAGCGCTATATATCCTGAACTCAACGAGGAAAAGTCCAGAGTTCAGAAGATGCTCCGGCTTGAAGAAGAGCGTTTCATGAAAACCCTGGAGCAGGGTCTGCTTATCCTGAACGATGTGATTAAACAGACACGAAAAAGCGGACTTAATAATATCCCCGGGGGTGAACTCTTCAGACTTTACGACACCTATGGATTTCCGCTCGACATTGCGCGTGATGTTGCCTCAGAGCATGACCTGTTGATCGATGAGCCTGGCTTTCACAGGGAGATGGAGCAGCAAAAGACAAAAGCCCGTGCATCATGGGTTGGAGAAGAAGCGTCAGCATCAGCTTCCATATACAAGGAGCTTTTCCGCAAGCATAATACAACGGAGTTTGTCGGATATGATTCATTCGGAGCCGATGCAAAGGTGCTGGCTATTATCAGTAACGGCAACTTAGTTGATGAACTGTCAACAGGGTCTGAGGGAGAGGTACTTCTTGACAGGACAGCGTTTTATGCTGAGTCAGGCGGACAGATCGGCGATAAGGGACAGTTAAGCGCTGATCATGTCAGAGTGCTTGTCCTTGATACCAGAAAGCCTGTTGAAGGCATGCATATGCACAAGATAAAGGTTGTCGAAGGCTCGCTCAGAGCCGGCATGAACGTCAGGGGCTCTGTTGATAAACAGAAGCGTTTATCGGTCATGAGAAACCATACAGCAACCCACCTTCTTCATGCTGCTCTCAGAAATATTGTTGGAGAACATGTAAAGCAGGCAGGATCCTTTGTCTCTGACGAGAGAATTCGCTTTGACTTCACCCACTTCCAGTCTCTTGATGCAAAAATGATCGAAGCTGTCGAGGACGAGGTAAACGAGGCTATACTCAGGAACATCCCGCTCGACATGCAGACCATGGAGACAAAAAAGGCTCTATCATCCGGCGTCATTGCCCTCTTCGGCGAGAAATACGGTGATCTGGTTCGCGTTATCTCTGTGCCTGAAGTAAGTTCAGAACTTTGCGGGGGCACGCATGCACACGCCACCGGCGACATAGGACTTTTCAAGATCATTTCCGAGGGAAGCGTTGCTGCTGGCATACGAAGAATTGAGGCAGTCACCGGCAGGGCAGCGGTCTCTTTTTTCCGCGAAGAAGAGGCAGAACTCAGGAGCGTCTGCGAAAACCTGAAAGTTTCCGAGAAACCTGCAGACAGAATTTCAAAACTTTTGAGTGAGATGAAGGATATAGAAAAAGAGCTTGAATCCCTCAAAGGAAAAAACGCAGCAGCGAGTTCAGAAGAGATAGTCAAGGCTGCCCGTACCATCAATGGCGTCAAGGCTGTGGCATTCAGACTTGATGGTATCAATGCGAATGACCTTCGTATTATTGCTGATAACGTGAGGGATGCGCTCGGTTCAGGCATTTTGGTGATGGCATCAGTCAAAGATCAGCAGGCATCCATGGTCGCCATGGTCACCGCGGATCTCTCAAAAAAGTTCAGCGCCGGCGCTATTCTTAAAGAAATTGCCGCTGCAGCAGGGGGCAAAGGAGGCGGCAAGGCTGACACTGCCCAGGGCGGGACCAAGGAAATTGGACTGCTGGACAAAGCACTCGAATCATTATACGATATTATCAGCAGAACGTAAAAAAGGAGGAATCATGGCAATATTTGAAATCATCAGAAACTCAATGCTTCTTGGATTAGGAGTACAGGAGAAGGTGAAGGACTTTGTTGATGAACTTGTAAAGAAGGGTGAACTGAGCGAGTCCCAGGGGGCTAAACTTGCAAAGGAATGGACCGACAAGGCTGAGAAGAACACTGAGGATATCACCAACAGCCTCAATGACCTTCTGAAAAAGACGCTCGACAAGATGAAACTTCCTTCAAAGGAAGATCTTGACAAAATAAACGAGCAGATATTGGCTCTTACAGAGAGGATCAAGAAGCTTGAGGAGAACAAGGGTTGATCTGTTAGGGTTCTCTTATGCCATTTAGTTTCTTCAAGCTCCGTCGGAACGCAAACAGAATTCGTCAGGTCATCAATGTCTTTCTGAAATACGGATTCGGCAAGGTAATAGACCAGATCCACCTGAGCAGGTTCGTGCCTTTCAGGAAAAGGATCAAGTCCTTTGGTCAGTGGCCGTCTACAAAAGAACCTGCTGTTGCCGAGCGCCTGAGAATGGCCTTTGCCGAACTCGGTCCCAGTTTTATCAAACTTGCCCAGATACTCTCATCCCGTCCGGACCTCATTACCAAAAGGTTCGCAGATGAGTTCAAGAAACTGCAGGACCGGGTCCCCTCTTTTTCGAGCACTGAGGCTGTGCAGATCATCGAACAGGAGACAGGCAAAAGGATCGATCAGCTTTTTTCTGAATTTGATTCTATTCCAATCGCTGCAGCATCTATCGCACAGGTACATTTTGCCCGTCTGCTTGACGGCAGCAAGGTCATTGTCAAGGTCCAGCGGCCCCGCATCAGGGAGCAGATCGAGACCGATATCAGCATACTGAATTTCGCTGTCGGCCTGATGGAAAAATATTTTCCGGAAAGCGCTTTTTTCAACCCCTCGGGCATTGTTGATGAATTCAGCCGAACCGTAAGGAAGGAGTTGGACTTTCTCGAAGAGGCGAGGAACTGCATCAGGTTCAAAAAGAATTTTGAGCAGATTCCTGATGTCCATATCCCGGCAGTGTACTCCGCGTTTTCTACAGATAAAATCATTGTCATGGAGCGGATCGATGGAGTCAGGCTGGACGATATTGAAGGCATCATGAAACTCGGCCTTGACCGCGTAAAGCTCGCCCAAACAGGCATTAACGCTTATTTCAAACAGATCCTCGAGGACGGTTTCTTTCATGCAGATCCCCATGCAGGGAATATTTTCGCCATGCCCACAGGGCAGATCGGGTTCATGGACTTCGGTATTGTCGGCAGGGTAACGCCAGAAATGAGAGAAACCATGGCCAATACGTTTCTTGCTCTGATTCAAAAGAACTTTGATGGTCTTATTGATCAGTATATACAGCTTGGCCTTGTACCTGAGCACGTTGATCTGGATATCTTCCGGAAAGAGTTCAAGAACGACCTTGCCGACTTTCTCGAGCCCCTGTATGGCCTGACCATCAAGGAGATCAACTTTGCGGAATACCTTGATACCGTGATGCATCTCGCCATCAAGCATAAGATGAAAATCCCATCCGATCTACTGCTTGTCAATAAGGCTATGCTCATCCTGGAGAACATTGGCCGTGAACTCGACCCTGATTTTGATTTCATCTCAGCTGCGGAACCATATGCCACAAAGATCATCAAGGAGCGGATGAGCCCGGGGAAAATATACGAAAAGGTCCGCAAGAACGTCTCTGATCTTGGCGACTTTACCATGATCTTCCCGAAGCAGCTCAGGCAGATGGTGCAGAAAGTGCTCAGGGACGACTTTCATATTAAGATGACGCATATCGGAATAGACCGCTTTATTCGCGACATGGACCGTTCGAGCAACCGGATATCTTTCAGCCTGATCATAAGCGCAATGCTGCTGAGTTCAGCTATCATGCATACAGCAGGTAAAGGTCCTGAACTATTCGGTTTTTCTATCCTCGGCCTTTCCGCTTTCGGTTTTGCCTTTGTCCTGGGCATCTGGCTCATAATCTCGATCATTCGCTCCGGGCGTTTATAACACAGAAAATATGCCTGATAAAGGTAAAATAACAGTGGAATAAATAGCGTCTGAAGCCTTATAATCTTGAGTAGGATTTCTGGACTATAGAAAGATGCAAAAGTAATATCCCATGCTTTGTCATTCCGGCTCGTCCGGAATCTTTCTGTGGGAAGGACTCCCGACAAGCGGGAGTGACGGGAAATAGGACATTCATTATGCAGGAAGCAATAAACTTATTGGAGGTAACATGTCAAAATCTGTGAATAAACTGCTCTCGTCTTTCTTTTTTATTGTCTTAGTCCTGACAGGTTTCGAATCCTCAGCCTTAGCTGCTGCCTTTGCACCGGCTGTCAGCCTGCCGGCAGGCTCCGGCCCGAGTGCTATGGTAAGCGGTTTTTTTGATGGTCTCTGTTCTCCGAGTCAGTCAGGTCAAGTTGCCCTGTGGTCAGGCGAAAATAACGCCGAAGACTCGATCGGCACTCAAGACGGCTCTCTTGTGAACGGGACTGCCTTTGTCGCCGGCAGGATCGGGCAGGCGTTCAGCCTTGATGGCGCAGATGATTATGTAGAGGTTCCAGACTCGACGGTGCTCGATATTGCCGCTCAGATAACGCTTTCGGCATGGATAAATCCGACGGCACTGGGAGGAAGGATTATAGATAAATTAACCGCCGGAGTCAGTAACGGCTATTTGCTTGACACGTTTGGAGGTAAAGTGAGATTAATCGCTACTTCCACGGGATCGGCAGATGGTTCAACATCCCTGCCTCTGAATGCATGGACGCATGTCGCCGGAGTTTTTGACGGAACGCAGCTGAGAGTTTATGTTAATGGTCAATTGGACGGGACAACTGATGTAACCGATACGACTCCAACAAATAATCTGCCATTACGAATTGGGGCGGATTCAAACGGCGATAATCGGTTTAGCGGCCTTATCGACGAGGCGTCCGTGTACAACCGCGCACTTTCGGCAACAGAAGTTCTGAATCTGTACAACTATGCATGCGCTACGCCGACGCCTGATGTTGCAGTCGCCAACTTTCTGGATGACACGGTCTCTGTCATGCTCGGTAATGGTGACGGAACTTTCACAACAACCAATTTTGACGTCGGAACAGCGCCTTATGCTGTCATCAGCGGCGACTTTAACAGCGATGGAAATGCCGACCTTGCAGTTGCCAATTCCGGCAGCAACAACATTACCATCCTTTTCGGTAATGGAACCGGCGACTTCCCCACTGTCGCGACCTATCCCGTTGGTACCACCCCCTATTCTCTGACCAGCGGTGATCTTGACGGCGACGGTAACATTGATCTCGCAGTTGCTAATCTCAAATCAGGCAATATCTCCATTCTGATCGGCAACGGGGCAGGATCTTTTTCAGCCACTGACCCGGCTGTTTTTCCCGTGGGAGGCAGCCCAGTTGCCATAGTTGCCGCCGATTTTAATACTGATGAAGTAGATATCAAGGACGAACTTGCAGTCGCAGATTCCAATGGACATTCTGTCTCTATACTTTCTTTGAAAAAAGAGCTTGACGAAACATACACCATGACAGTGGATCCTAAACATAAATACACGGTAGGGTCTACCCCTCTCGCTCTGGTGACTGGCGATTTCAACGGAGATGGCATGCCTGACCTTGCTGTTGCAAACGGCAACAGCAAAAATATATCGGTACTCCTTGGAATGGGAACGAATCTTATGGCCGCTCCAGTTCACTATACGGTTGATGAATTCCCTGCTTCTCTTACTACGGGAGATCTTAACGGCGACGGGAAGATCGACCTGGCGGCAACGCATATTTCTGGCAACACCCTTTCTGTCCTCTACGGCAACGGTAACGGCAAGTTCCAGGCCCCGCTCTCTTTCCCTGTGGGCAAATATCCTCTTGCCGTGGCAGCGGGCGACTTCGATGCAGACGGCCTTATTGATCTGCTGACTGCAAATTATGATACTGATACCCTCTCGCTGCTCATCAATGCACAAAGCACAGGCATCAATGTCACTTCACCTGCAGGAGGCGAACAGATTCAGACAGGTGCAAGTCTTTTAATTACGTGGAATGCCTTTCCTGGCGCTGTGACCTACACAATTTTTTACTCTTCCGACAATGGCATCAAGTTCAAGAAGCTTGCAAAAGTGGGGAACGTTACAAGTTATGATTGGACTGTGCCCCTTCCCAAACTGCCCAATTCGAACGATAATCTGATAAAGATCGTTGGGTATGATGCAAACAAAAAGGTGGTTGCAGAGGGCAGGTCAAAATCGTCTTTTGCGATAGAAGCAGTCAGTATTGTGTCCCCTAATGGCGGAGAGATAGTTTCGAGCGAAGGATCGATGTCCATCGTCTGGAGCACGTACATCACAAAAAAGACGCCGACTTCCGTTAAGCTGTATTATTCAAAGTATGATGCTGCAGGAGTACTATCCTGGACTCTTATAGACACGATTACGGGAAATCCTGGATCGTATTTATGGACTCTCCCATTGGTGGATGCAACTCGACATAATTATCTGGTAAAGGTTGAACTCAGAGCAGGCAGTACGGTGCTTGCAACTGACATAAGCGACAGGTTCTTTACGATCGAATTGCCTTAGCCTTAACCAGGGGCACGTTCAAAATATAAAAAAGGGCACTTGACAGATGCCCTTTTTTATGGTGCAGAATACCTTTGAACTGATCTGACAACTGCCCCACGGCACCCCGGCGTTCTGTCTCTCAACTCAAACCTGGTTCCTTTCTTCCGGAATTTGTGTTAGTTTAAATTACTGTAAATACTTTGGAGGTCAACATGAAGACAAGCTTTAGTTTTTTCGTATTATTTATTGCTATGCTTTTCGTTATTACCGTTGTGGGCTATGCAGACGCAATTGAACCAACCGCAAAGGTAGATACCGGTCAAGGCCAGCTGCCACCATACAGCGGTCCAAAGGCCTCGACCGCAGTGGCCAAATTTGACTGGAAAGCAGGCTATGATTACCGCCACGGCGAACCTACTGGTCTCAGGGATATGATGTCAACAGTGCTTGTACAAAGCAAAAGGTTCAGGGTTCTTGAGCGCCAGGAATTTAGCTCTATAAAAGATGAGATTGGGCTCTCTGAAGAAGGGTATACAGAAAAACAGACGGCAAAGAAGAGGGGCAAGGTCAAAGGAGCTGATCTGCTGATCGTCGCGGCGATCACGGGATGGGATCCAGGCACCTCAGGCACCAGCGGGGGTGTCGGTATAGGAGGCTGGAGGGGTCTTGGGGGTATCGTGGGCGGCATTAAGAAGTCCTCCATGGCTATGGACATCCGGATCATCGACACTGAGACCTCAGAGGTTCTGGCTGCGACACGCGTTGAAGGTGAGGCAACGGATTTCAATCTTGGCGCCTTCGGCGGAGGCATCATCGGATCAGTCGGACTTGCGGGCGGACTAAGCACCTATTCAAAGACACCGATGGAAAAAGCGATCAGGGTCTGCATCTACGAAGCAGTCAAATATATAGCAGAAAACACTCCAGGGGAATACTTCAAATATTAGCCGCAAAAGGGGGCGTACAGCCCCCTTTTTTTACTCTACAGCTTTTTCAGGGTATTGATCAGGGCCTCAGCCTTCTTTAAGCTCTCATAATATTCGCGCTCAGGATCAGAGTCGGCAACAATACCCGCACCGGCCTGTACGTATGCCTTCCCCTCTTTTATCAGAAAAGTCCTGATGATAATATTGAGATCCATATTCCCGTTGTACCCGATATAGCCGACAGAACCTGTATAAGGCCCTCGCCTTCTCTGTTCCAGCTCATCTATGATCTCCATACAGCGCACTTTGGGCACGCCAGTAATAGTGCCGCCTGGGAACGTTGCCCTGATCACATCAAAGCAGTCCATTCCTTCTGCAAGCTTTCCCCTGACATTGGATACGATATGGATCACATGAGAGTATTGCTCAGTTATCATCAGCTCATCTACATGCAGACTCCCATAGTCGCAGACCTTGCCCATATCATTGCGCTCAAGGTCAATCAGCATGATATGCTCTGCCCGTTCTTTTTCATTCAGCAGAAGTTCTGCCTTCATCTCGTCGTCTCCCTGAAGATCCTTTCCTCTTGGCCGCGTGCCGGCAATAGGCCGCGTATCCACATCCCTTCCTTTAACACGAACAAGTCTTTCCGGTGAGGAACTGACGATCTGATAGCCACCAAAATCGAGGTATGCGGCAAAAGGAGAGGGATTGACTTCCCTCAAAATCTCGTACACGTCCAGCGGGTCAGCGTCCCCAATATCTGCTGACAGCCTGAGAGAAAGATTCGCCTGGAATATATCACCAGCAGCTATGTATTCCTTAGCCCGCTGCACCATAGCCATATACTGCTCTATATCAGTCTCTGCTATGACGGCAACGGTCTTCCGGCCAGGTTCTCTTGAGGCAGTTTCAGTGTCCTGCTCGATCAACATAGCTATTCTTTCAATATGTTTCCGTGCCTCTTCATGGAGGTCTTCCTGTGATTTGCTGTTATGAAGAAAGCCGGGCACGGCATCGCGCACTCCAGGGCAAATGATGATCCAGCACTGTTCTTTCTTTAGATCAAAAGCGATAATGCGGTCGAACATGAAGAAGTGCGCATCAGGAATAGAGAGATCATCTTCTGTAGCAGATGGTATGTTTTCGAAATAGCGAACAAAATCATAGCTGAACATGCCGGCGGCCCCTCCCTGAAATGGAGGAAGTCCTTCCACAAAATCCTGACTGACAGCCTTAACAAGTTCCCGCAAGCGCTGCAGCGGCCTTCTGTAAGCAACCGTTTTCCTTCCGAGGCAGTCGATTTCGACAACACCGTCTTTTGCCCTGAAGATCAGATAGGGCTCGATGCCTATGAAAGAATAGCGCGAAATCTGTTCCGAACCCTTCAGGCTTTCAAGAAGCAGGCTGTTTTCAGAAAGCAGCTTTTTATAAACCTCAAAAGGGTTTTGATAAGAGATCTCTCTGAAAATAGGCTGAGAACGAAATGAGGACTGATCTTTTTGTAACAACAGCGATACTGCAGTTTGTTTCAAGCCCGTGCCATCTCTTCCTGTATTAATTTAATCGCCTGCACAGGATTGGCATGATTCAGGATAGACCTGCCCATGACAAGATAGTCAGCTCCTTCCTGAAGAGCCTTTTTAGGCGTCATCATCCTGTGCTGATCGTCTGCAACTGCCCAGGACGGCCTGATTCCAGGTGTCACGATAAGAAACCCCCTGCCGCAATGGCTTCTGATCGCTGCTGCCTCCTGAGCCGATGCAACAACACCGTCAATGCCGGCCTTGAGTGCAAGTCCCGACAAATGCCTTACCTGCGTTTTAAGGCTGTGCTGGATACCGATCTCATGCTTAAGCACTTCCTGCGACATGCTGGTCAGTACAGTCACCGCAATGATCCTTGGTTTGGCGATATTCTCTGTCAGACAAACATTTACCACCGCATCCCTGCATTTCTGCATCATATCAAGGCCGCCTGATGCATGCACATTAAACATGAAAACCCCGGACCGCGCTGCAGCAATGCCTGCCTTTGCGACCGTATTGGGGATATCATGGAATTTGAGGTCAAGAAAAACCTTCTTGCCCTTCTTATGGATTTCTTCGACAATTCTTGCTCCAGCAACAGTATGCAGTTCAAGTCCGACCTTGAAGATCTCTATATGCGGAGCAAATTTATCAACCAGCTCAACTGCATAGGAGTAATCGGCAACATCAAGTGCCAGAATGAGTTTTTCTTTCATATCCATATTTTTCTAAACCCTTGGCAGCACAATATCTTTCTGCGCCTGGTATTTACCTTTTTTGTCAGCGTACGATGTCATACACACTTCGTCTGCACGCAGAAATACAAGCTGTGCAAGTCCTTCGTTGGCATAGAGTTTTACAGGAAAAGGCGAAGTATTAGAAACAGAGATCGTTATATATCCCTCCCACTCAGGCTCAAGAGGCGTGATATTTACGACAATACCGCTCCGGGCATATGTTGATTTCCCAAAGCAGATCACAAGCACATCACGTGGAATCCTCAAGTATTCGAGCGAGCGGCAGATAACGTAGGAGTTTGCAGGTATCAGGCAGTCATCGCCCTTGAAATGATCAAAGTTATCTTCGTCAAAATTCTTGGGATCTATGATCTTGCCTGACTGTGGCTTCGGAATCCTGAACTCATCAAAGATCCTGATATCATAGCCGTAAGCACTTACGCCAAAGGATATGACACCTTTTCTCACTTGTGCATTCTCAAACGGCTCGATCATGCCCTTTTTTGCAGAATCAACTATCCACCGGTCGTTTTTGACCATTATAAGCCTCGTTTTCCTTTTAAAAGTAGATTATTATAGCATTTGCACAGCCAGAATAAGAACACACTAAAGACAAAAAAACGGATTGACATCAGATGTATAGAATAATAAAATGATACAAATTGGCAGACCGCCAATATCTTAAAGTATGGAGGGATAAAATATGGTTACGAATGTATCAAACAATTCTCTGATCAGAAAGGTATTTCTGCAGTTTTTCATCATGATCGTGCTTCTATTATGTATCGGGTCGCTTGCTTATGCAGCTCCGGTAAAACGTGCGCCTGTTTTTAACCAGGCGGGAGTTGATTTCTCGTCTGCCGAGGTCTTTGAAATGACCAACTCCTATCAAAACATTCTCTCAGTTACGGTCACATCTCCGCAGGCCGGCTATGTTGTCCTGACAGGGTCAGGGTACGTTTCCATGTCCAGCCCGAATGACATCGGCGGATGGGCAGCCTTCAGCATAGGTACAGTTTCGTCCGGGAGCAACAACGACAATGAAACAGCCGTTGCAATCCCTGCTGGCACTGGCCACGGCAGTATCTATAATATACCATTCAGTTTAACAGCAGTCGTTCCCGTTGCCGCCGGAAGCAATACATTTTATCTGGTCGGCATCAGAGACCCGAATTCTTCATTCTCCTCCATTAACGCAGTCAGCCCAAAACTGACCGCAATCTACATACAAAACCGCATGTAGTTGCATCACGACCTGATCCTTGGGCCCGGCAGACATCTGCCGGGCTCCATCAACCATCCCCAATTGTATATATTTGTTTTTCTGTTCCCTGACATTCCAGTGCCCATTGCAGAAGACTTTCCGAAATCTGTATAATGTCGGCATGGAAACGTGCCTGATATGCGATAACCCACAGGACAAGTGCACGTGTTGCCCTGAATGAGGGCATGACTGCCTCCTGGACCTGGGGGAATTTTTCTGTCCGGTCTGCAGACCTGAACCCAAAAAAACCGGTTTCAAGGTTTTGGGGGGTCAGGAGTCCAAGGATTCAGGGGCATAGCATATGAACTAATAAAACAGACAGTTAACAGGGGTCAAGGGGCCGAGGATTGCAGTGTTCAAGATATAATTCAGGACGAGGCTTCAGAGCCTTCTCCTTGATCACTCGAACCCCTGACCCCTCAAACCCTTATTATATGAAAGGAGAAACAGATGGCAGATGAACATTCTTTTGACATAGCAAGCAAGCTCGACCTTCAGGAGGTGCTGAACGCTGAACAGCAGGCCACAAAGGAAATATCACAGAGATTTGACTTCAAGGGCAGCAAAAGCTCAATAGAGCTGAACAAGGAAAAGCATGAAATCACCCTAATCTCTGATGACGAACTTAAACTCAAAACGGTTATCGATATCCTCCAGACAAAGCTGGTTAAACGCGGCATATCCCTGAAGGCCCTCGAATACGGCAAGATCGAGCAGGCATCCGGCAATAGTGTGCGCCAGGTAGTGACTCTTCAGCAGGGTATTCCGATCGAAAAGTCAAAGGAGATCGTCAAGATCATCAAGGATACGAAGATGAAGGTCCAGGCAGAGATACAGAAAGACCAGGTAAGAGTTAAAGCCAAAAAGATAGACGACCTTCAGGCTCTGATAGCACTGTTACGGGGAAAGGACCTCGGGATCCATATCGACTGTATTAATTTTCGCTGAGTCTGTTAATACTGTAAGGGCTTGTTTTGCAGCAAGGGCCTCGGCTTCCTTCTTTCTGCGGCCAGAGGCAATGCCGAGCTGTCTTCCATTCAAAGACACGGCTATCGTAAATATTCGCTCGTGCTCATCGCCCTGTTGTTTGATAACATGATATTCAGGCAGTTTTCCAAACAGCATCTGACTTTTCTCCTGAAGCTCTGTCTTGTAATCAAAGAAATCTCCACTTGCCATGGCGCGCATGAGCCGCTCAGTAAACAGGCGCCGGATTATTTCTTTAGCCTTCTCAAATCCCCCGTCAAGATACGCCGCTCCAATAACCGCCTCAAACGTATTGGCAAGAATGGACTTCTTGCTTATACCACCTGTTGATTTTTCTCCCTTGCCCAATAGAAGAGATTCGCCAAGGGAAAGCTCCTGTGCAATCTCGGCAAATACCGGCTCGCTCACGATATAAGATTTAATCTTTGCCAGGACTGCTTCATTATAGGACTGTTCATGAAGAAAGAGAAATTCCACAATAACAAGACCTATGACTGAGTCGCCTAAAAACTCAAGCCGTTCGTTATGAACATCAGTTTTTTCTCTGTTCTCATGATAATAGGACTTATGGGTAAGCGCTTCGAGGAGGAGTTCTTTCCTGGTGAAAGAATACTGAAGGTTTTTTTCTACTTCCTCAATGTGGTCTTTTTTGTTCTGCCTGCTCAATTATCTAACTTTTTAAAAAGCAGGCACGCATTGGTACCGCCAAATCCAAAGGAGTTGGAAAGTGCATAGCGCACTGATGCAGGCCTTGATGTATGTGCCACATAATCGAGATCGCATCCCTCATCAGGGTTGTCAAGATTTATGGTCGGCGGCAGCATGCTGTTATGGATACTGAGCACGCTGATCACTGCCTCAACTCCTCCTGCAGCTCCAAGAAGATGGCCGGTCATGGATTTTGTAGAACTTACGGCAAGCTTGTATGCGTGATCCCCAAATACACTCTTAACGGCATTCGTTTCAAGTTCATCGCCATGCTTTGTTGAGGTTCCATGGGCATTGATATAGTCAACCTCTGTACCTGATATAGCAGCATCCTTAAGCGCCATGGTCATGCAACGCACAGCGCCCTCGCCACCTGGCGCAGGAGATGTTATATGATAGGCGTCACCCGTCAATCCGTACCCGACAAGCTCAGCATAGATCTTTGCATTCCGTTTCAGTGCATGGCCGAGTTCCTCAAGGATAACGATCCCGGCGCCCTCGCCCATGACAAAACCATCACGGTCGCGGTCAAAGGGTCTGCTTGCCTTTTCAGGCTCATCATTGCGTGTAGAAAGCGCCTTCATGGCATTAAAGCCGCCGATACCCATTGCAGTGATAACAGATTCCGTACCGCCTGCTATCATGGCATCAGCATCGCCGCGCTGGATGATCTTAAAGGCATCTCCGATGGCGTGACTGCCGGTTGCACAGGCAGTAGCCGGAGCAGCATTAGGTCCTTTTGCGCCAAATCTGATTGATATCTGGCCGGCAGCAAGGTTGATAATAAGCATTGGAATGAAAAAGGGTGTAATTTTTCTCGGGCCCTTTTCAAGCAGGATCTTGTGATAGTGCTCAATTGCAGGAAGACCTCCCATGCCTGCACCCACGTAAACACCGACGCGAGGCGCATTCATCTCGTCGATCTTCAGTCCCGAGTCCTCCATAGCCATCGTAGCCGCAGCGATCCCTAAATGGATAAACCGGTCCATCTTCTTGATCTCTTTGATCTCGATATAGTCTTCAGGATTGAAGCCATCGACCTCACCCGCTATCTGAGTGGGAAAGGTCGATGCATCAAAATGGGTTATTCGCCGGACTCCTGACCGTCCCTGCATAAGACCCTCCCAGCTCTTTTCGACGCCGATGCCGAGAGGAGTAACAAGGCCAAGCCCGGTTACGACTACACGTCTTCTGTTCATTAAGCCTGTTTATTCGTTATGTAGCTAACAGCGTCCTTGACCTTTTGGATCTTCTCTGCATCCTCGTCAGGGATCTCAACATTGAATGCTTCTTCAAACGCCATAACAAGTTCAACTGTGTCGAGTGAATCAGCACCCAGATCCTCGACAAAAGAAGACTCAGCAGTAATCTCTGCAGCATTTACACCAAGCTGCTTCGCAATGATCTCTTTTACTTTTTCCTCTACCATTCTCCTACCTCCGCAATAATTTTCTTTATTTTGTTTCTGACAATATAAACTACATGTACATACCTCCGTTCACATGGATCACCTGGCCGGTGATGTACCCGTTTTCCGGCAGGGCAAAGAAAGCGACTGCACTGGCAACGTCATCCACAGAACCGAACTTTCCGAGTGGTATAGATTTTAACATTTCCTGCCGTATATTTTCACTCAGGGCATCGGTCATGGCAGTCGAAATAAATCCTGGCGCAACTGCATTAGCTGTAATTCCCCTGTTGGCGTATTCACGTGCAGTGGTCTTTGTCAGACCGATGATACCTGCCTTTGATGCACTGTAGTTTGCTTGCCCGGGATTCCCCATGAAAGCCACGACAGATGCAATATTGATGATCCTGCCGTACCGCTGCTTTATCATCACTTTAACCGCCTCTTTTGTACAAAGGAATACACCCTTGAGGTTGATGCTGAGAACAAGGTCCCAATCCTCCTCCTTCATCCTCAATAAAAGGCCATCCCTGGTGATACCCGCGTTATTGACCAGTATGTCTACTCTGCCGAAATCTTTTATCGCGTCCTCAAATACCTTTGCAACCTCAGCCGATTTTGAGACATCCAGCTGAACTGCCTTTGCCCTTATCCCTTTTTGCGAAAGTTCCCTTGCCGTTTCATCTGCACTCTCAAGGGAAACATCAGCAATTATGAGGTCTGCGCCCATTGCAGCGAACTTTGCGGCAATGGCCTTGCCTATACCGCGTGCGCCCCCGGTTACCATTACTACCTGCCCCTTCATTTCCATAACACCTCCTAAAAATCGGTGTTAATTTTAACAAACTATCGCGTTCTTTTCCAGTTTTTTCTCCTGATTTTATAGGGAGTTATAAAGTTGAAGCATCGGCATGATCAACCAATGAATGCATCTGTTTGATTTTTCTTTTTTGATTGCATAATATTATGTCAATAAGTTTAGCACTTGAATACCTATAAAAGGAGCTTATTATGACAGAAGCAACGATACTGATTGACGGCATGACCTGCATGCATTGCGCGATGAGAGTAAAGAAGGCGATTGAGGCTCTTGCAGGGATTAACAGCCTGAACGTTGAAGTAGGCAAGGCTGAACTGCGTTACGATGAATCTCAGACAAGCAAGCCAGACATTGAAGCAGCTATCACCAAGGCAGGATATAAAATCAAATCCTGATCAGCCGGATCAGTCAGTCCCGCGGATCTTTGCTCCTGTTTTTTGCGTTACGTGTTCAACAAGTGCCATATGGACAGGCTCGACCTCGCCTTCGGCAAGAGTACGATCCTTGCTCCTGTACGTTACACGGATTCCAAGACTCTTCGTATCCTTCGGCAGGTTCTTGCCCTTATAATGATCAAAAAGTTCAACATGCCACAGTATATCAGACGGATAATTCTTGAATAAGGATAGAACTTCACCAGCAGTGACCTGGTCATTTATAACAAAAGCTACATCGCGTTCAATCGATGGATACCTTGGGATCTGATGATAGACAATTTTCTGTTCCAGAAGCGGCAGAATATGATCAAGGTCAATTTCAAATACAATGACCTGAGGCTTCTGGATCTTAAGAGACAGCTTTTCTATGATCTGAGGTCCTATCTCACCCATGTACCCGATCTTTAGATCACCGATATATATATCAGCAGATTTTCCGGAATGGAGGAAAACCTCCAGGGAAGGAACAAAAGTATAATTTTTGAGCCGTATCTCGTCAAACAGAGATTCCAGGACACCTTTGACTCCATAGAATGCAGGGACAGAGTCTTTCCATAAGGATGGCAACGGCTCCTGGAAAAAGAGACCGGCCAATCTCAACCCCTCTGTTGGCAGCTGCTTTCCCCAATCAATAAATACACGAGAGACCTCAAAAAGCCTTACGTCCCTTATTCCACGCGACAGGTTATACACAAAGTTATTGAGCAGTGCAGGCATAAGAGTTGTCCTCATAAGGCACTCTTCCTGCCTGAGCGGATTTCGAAGAGTTACATGCTTCCGCCTCTGCTCATGCTCATGCGATTCTATAGAGAGAATATCCAGGTCAGCGCCGTTCATAAAGCTGAAATTGACAACCTCATTAAAACCGCTTTTTCGGATTGATTCACGAATTGCACGAACTGTTCGCTCAGTCGTGTTCAGCGCGCCATCCGAAAGCGTTGCACGCGGAGGCCTTGCAGGAACGCGGTCATACCCATAACAGCGCACAACTTCTTCAATGATATCCACAGGAGCGCTGATATCTCCACGAAACGGAGGAGGCCATGCAACAAGCTGCTCACCCCTGTCCTCTGTCCTGATCCCGATCGAATCAAGAAGGGTAAGCACTTCATCCTTTTCAATGGCAATGCCAATAAGCGCATTGATCCTGGAATAGGAAACTGTTATTTCAACGGGCTCATAGGGAACGGGATAATTATCTATAATAGCGCAGATTCGTCCACCAGCAAGCTCTGCAGTCAAAACTGCAGCCCTGTTCAATGCTGTCTCAAGAAATACCCTGTCGGTTCCGCGTTCGAACCGGTATGATGACTCGCTCCTGAGACCGAGCACTTTTGACGATTTCCTGATCGATGGCGGCGCAAAGTAAGCACTCTCGATAAAAATATCCTTCGTTGCCTCAGTAACAGACGACCCTTCACCTCCCATGATACCGGCGACTGCCACAGGAGAAGCAGCATCCCAAATGAGCAGTGTCTCTGCGGGAATGCTTCGTTCAATATTGTCAAGCGTAGTCATGCTCTGCTCAGTTCCGGCCCTTGCGATCCTGATCTTCCTGCCGGCTATCTTTGCAGCATCGAATGCATGGAGCGGATGACCGAGTTCGAGAAGTACATAGTTAGTGATATCAACAACATTATTGATAGGCCTTATACCGCATTTTTCAAGCCTCTTTTTAAGCCAGTCAGGAGAATCTTTTATTGTTACGCTAACGATCGCCCTTCCCGTATATCTCGGGCAAAGATCAGGGTCATCAATCGTGACCTGAATATCAGACGGCTGCAGATCTGCTGGCATCCCGGTTTCAGGGAATTTGAGCGGCAGTTTGTATAATGCAGCAACTTCACGCGCAAGCCCAAAAACATTCAGGCAGTCAGGCCTGTTCGGCGTAACATTAACCTCCATCACAACATCGTCACCGATCGTTTCCATGCCCTCAATCTCAAGGCCGGCCATGGTCAATCGATGAGCAACATCCTCAGCAGATGCCGTTACATCAACAAATTCCTTTATCCAATCAAGTGATACGCGCATATTCTTTCCCGCCTGTCAGAATTGCTGCAAAAAACGAAGATCATTTTCGTAAAAAAAACGTATGTCGTCTATGGAATACTTAAGCATGGTAAGTCTCTCGACTCCCATTCCAAAGGCAAAGCCGGTAAACTCATCAGGATCATAGCCTGACATTTCGAATACCCTTGGGTTCACCATGCCGCATCCCATTACCTCAAGCCACCCTGTTGTTTTGCAAATTCTGCAGCCTTTGCCTGCACAGAATATGCATCCGATATCGACTTCGGCACTCGGTTCAGTAAATGGGAAGTAACTCGGTCTGAATCTGACCGGCGTGTCCTCGCCGAAAAAACTATGGATAAACAGTCCCAGCACACCTTTGAGGTCACTAAACGAGATGTCTTTGTCGACCATCAGACCTTCAACCTGGTGAAACATCGGCGTATGGGATATGTCTGCATCGCAACGATAAACCTTCCCCGGGGCAATGATCTTAAGCGGCGGCTTCTTCTTCTCCATGACTCTCACCTGCACAGGAGAGGTATGTGTCCTGAGCACCACGTCATCAGAAACATAGAACGTGTCCTGCATGTCGCGGGCCGGATGGTGTTTCGGCATGTTAAGAGCCTCAAAATTATAGTAGTCAAGCTCTATCTCCGGGCCTTCCTGAATACTGAAACCCATCGAAACAAAGATATCCTTGATCTCATCGAGGACCTTGTTCAACGGATGGATTTTTCCGGACAGACAGGGACTTCCGGGAAGCGTGATATCGATTTTTTCGGAAAGAAGACGTTTCTGCTTTTCAGCTTCCCTGAAAAGAAATTCCTTCTGATCAAGTGTCTGCTCAACAAAGTCTCTCAGTTCATTGACTGCTTTGCCAAATGCGGGCTTTTGTTCCGGCGGGACAGAGGAAAGGGCCTTCATCTGAGCTGTTACCAGCCCTTTCCGTCCTGTATATTTTGCCTTGAGCTGCTGAAGTTCTGCTATCTCCGAAACCGTATCGATCTCGGCCAGAAATGATTGCCTTAGGGAGAGCAGATCATCCACAGCCGGCTATGATGCAAGCTTTGCCTTAGCGGCTTCTGCGATCTCACTGAAAGCCTTCGGGTCATGGTACGCAAGATTGGCAAGAGCTTTTCTGTCAAGCATGATATCAGCCTTTTTAAGGCCGTTCATGAACTGACTGTAGTTCAATCCCAAAGCACGTACTGCTGCACTGATCCTTATGATCCAAAGCGCTCTAAACTCGCGTTTTTTTGCCCGTCTGTCACGGTATGCATATTGAAGGGCTTTGTCTACAGTCTCTCTTGCCACCTTAAAGAGGCGACTCTTTGCTCCATAGTATCCCTTGGCCTGTACAAGGAGTTTCTTTCTCCTTCTTGTATTTTTAGGACCACTTTTTGCTCTCGGCATCTTCCTATCCTCCTGATTCTTTATTGCTCGTGACGGGCGCTAAATCATGGCCCGCTACTTAAGTTATCTTAACCGTATGGTAAAAGGGTCTTGATATTTCTCTCATCTGCCTTGTTAACGATAGCTGACTGCCGGAGACTGCGCTTCCTCTTTGCCGGTTTACTGGTAAGCAGATGACTCGTGAAACCTTTGGCCCGCTTGACCTTGCCGCTTCCGGTAATCTTGAACCGCTTCGCAGCACCCTTGTGCGTCTTCATCTTAGGCATTGTTTCCTCCAAATAAAAGTATTCCTGTCAAAACGCAGACATTCCTATCCTGCTTCTGAACAAGAGTGGGTATTATACCCCAAAAGGATTTATTTTGTCACTCAGAAAGTGTTACGATTTCGGCGCGACTACCATGGTTATGTGGTTGCCCTCAAGCCTGGGATTCGTCTCGACCTGGTATTTACCCGTAAGGCTCTGAATGATCTTATCAAAGACCTTCATGCCCAGTTCAGGACGGATGATCTCGCGCCCTCTGAAATACATCACGACTTTTGCCTTGTCGCCCTCTTCAATGAAGCGGTTGATATTCCTGATCTTGAGCTGAAGGTCGTGCTCATCGATCTGAGGTCTGACCTTTATTTCCTTAAGATCAATAGTCTTCTTCTGAGTATGTTTCTTGTGGAGCTGGTATTTGTATTTGCCAAAATCAAGGATCTTGCATACCGGAGGAACAGCCGTAGGCGACACCTCAACAAGGTCAAGTTCCCTTTGCTCGGCAACATGAAGGGCTTCGCGGACTGTCATTACGCCAAGCTGGCCGCCATCGCTGTCAATTACCCTGATCTCTTTGGCCCTGATCTGCTCATTCACTCTGATATTTTTGCCAACGTCCCTGTTACTGATGTTTTCACCTCCTGAGGTTGATCTCTTCACAAAGAAAAGATATAAGTTCATCAATCGCAAAGGGGCCTACATTCTCCCCATTGCGCTTCCTTAAGCTTAACTCATGCTGCTCCATCTCTTTGTCGCCGATCACAACGGCATACGGGATCTTTTTTATTGTACTTTTCCTGATCTTGTTCCCGATCTTTTCACTGTCCGCATCAAGCTCAACGCGAATGCCCCTTTGAAAAAGAGCCGATGCGATCTTTTCGGCATATTCCCCGTGTTTCTCTGATATGGTAAGCACCGACACCTGCACCGGCGCCAGCCAAAGAGGGAAGGCCCCGGCATAATGCTCAACCAGAACACCAAAGAAGCGCTCAAGCGAACCCATAAGCGCCCTATGGACCATTATGGGTCTGTGCTCTTTTCCATCAGAGCCGCGGTACGTCATATCGAATCGTTCAGGCAGATTGAAATCAACTTGGATCGTGCTGCATTGCCAGGCCCTGCCGAGCGAGTCCTTTACCTTGATGTCAATCTTGGGCCCGTAGAATGCACCGCCGCCGCTATCAATATTATAACTCAGACCCTTTGCCTTTAGTGCATCTTCAAGCGCTGAAGTTGCCTTCTGCCAGTGCTCGTCGCTGCCGACATATTTTTCAGGACGCGTCGAAAGATAGGTTTCGAACTGCTCGAACCCAAACGTGCGCAGGATGAAAAGGATAAAATCCAGGACCTGCAGGATCTCCGCCTCGATCTGGTCCTCACGGGTAAAGATATGCGCATCGTCCTGCGTAAAGCCTCGGACGCGAAGCAGACCATGGAGAACGCCGGACCTCTCAAAACGGTACACGGTTCCGAGTTCTGCATAGCGTATCGGGAAATCCCGGTAGCTCCTGAGGGAATTCTTGTAGATATAAATATGAAAGGGACAGTTCATGGGCTTCAGCTCATACGGTGTGCCCTCCACTTCCATCGGCGAATACATATTCTCACTGTAGAAATCGAGATGGCCGCTCGTCTTCCATACGTCAAGACGTGCGATATGCGGACTATACAGGAGCTTATACCCTCCCTTCAGATGCTCGTCACGCCAGAAATCCTCGATCGTCTTCCGGATAATTGCACCGTTTGGATGCCAGAGGATCAGGCCCGGCCCGACCTCCTCATTAATACTGAACAGATCAAGTTCCTTGCCCAAGCGCCTATGGTCTCTTTTCTTAACCTCTTCAAGAAAATCGAGATATTTATTCAGATCCTTCGGATTATTGAATGAAGTACCGTAGATCCTCTGAAGCATCTTATTCTTTTCGCTGCCCCTCCAATAAGCGCCGGCAATACTCAGGAGCTTCACTGTAGCTATCTTGCCGGTCGAAGAAAGATGTGGACCTCTGCAGAGATCCATAAAACCATCCTCATCATAAACCGTGACCGTCTCGGCATCAATACTCTGAAGCAGCTCTACCTTATAGATATCTTCTGTCTTTGCGAACAAGCTTATCGCCTCGGCCTTTGTCATCTCTCTGCGCACAAAGGGTGAGTTCTTCCTTATGATCGACTCCATCTCCTTTTCGATGGCGACAAGGTCTTCAGGAGTAAAGGCCCGGTCAATATCAAAATCATAGTAAAAGCCGTCGGCAATAGAGGGTCCTATTGCTACCTTGGCCTGGGGGAAAAGTCTTTTGACCGCATGGGCCATGACGTGGGAAGTACTGTGACGATAGATGTCCTTGCCTTCATCTGAATCAAAGGTGATTGGCTCGACAGTATCGCCGTCCTTGATCTCCTTGAGGGAACTGAGGTCTGAAAGGTGTCCGTTGATCCTGACTGCTAAGGCTTTTGCTTTTGCGAGATGTTTTTCGAGATCGGAAATTTCGTGGAAATTTCTTTCACTTCCATCGCTTAATCGTACGTTAATGTCCTCTTACCTCCAAACGCCAGAATCATTGTAGAATGCGGATATGATACAGGATAGTATAGGCAATATCAATCACTTTAGGGCAACAAACCCCTGCTGACAGCCTTTTACAAAAAGTGATTTTCCGGCAGGGCAGATATATATTATCAAGAGTGGAAAGTCCTGTTTCAATTCATTAACTATTGCAGACCTATACAGAAAGCATTAAAATGTCAGTGCATATGATGCTACAGGGAGGTTATTATGCTATTGAACGAAAGTGATGCAAGTAATAAATTTTGCCACGTGACGCTGTCAGCAAGTGCTGCAAAATGCATTGCCTCTAAATGTATGGCATGGAGGTGGGCTGAATACACGCCTCATGTCTGCGAGAACTGCGGCACAGAGGATACAGAATGGTCCGATCACCCTGAGCAGAGACGGGGCTATTGCGGTCTGCCGGGAATGCCAAAGCTATAATCTGAGATTTTTCTTTACTCTTGCCTGAACGTAGAAGTCAACTGCGCTCTTTCCATGACTGCAAGCATATTCATCATGAAGACCCTCTATCATTATAAAATAATTGTCCAAAGAGACCACCTGCCACCGGCGTAAGCAGCAAGACCCAGCCGCCAATGCGGACAATAACACCCGGCGAGGCAGTTGTTATCACAGGGCCGGACATTCGGCCAAAACGCACGCCGGTCAGCAAACCCAGATCATCAGAGAACCAGATTAACGCAACTGTTTATCCTCCAATAATTTAAGTAATCTGTATATCCAGCTGTAAAAGTGTAAAGCAGATTTACAGCTGGATCAATGTTTCCGCATAATCCAGAGACTAAATACTATAGCGGAAAGCGAATTAAGACGCTTTGTGGAAAAGACCATGCCATGTCAGTGAATCCTTTTCGGGCAGACAAAATCTATACCACAAAGGAATTATCATAGACCCGAGCGGTTTCGAACCGAAAAGCTATACTTTATAAATCATAAAGCTACGTACTATCTATATCGCCCCGGCTTCCAGCTTCACCACCGCCCGCTCGTCCTGAAGAGAGATTTTAAGGAGGTGGATGGCCTCTCTCCTTAGCAGCCTCAAAAAGCATCTTCATCCCAGGTTCTTATCGCACACCTCTGAAGACCGCTGTCTGGTAGAATAGAAAACAGACATGAAACAGACAGAATCGAGAGACAGGAGAGTTATCATACTCCTTTTTGCAGTGATCTTTTTGTTGACCTACAGCTGTTCTTTAGACAGAAGCTCCTCAGACAGAAGCTCTTCTAAAAAGAGTTCTTCTGTTAAGGCAGAAGACCCCGGCCTCGACCTGCTCATTAAGAAGAGTATAACCGAATGGGCAACCCCTGCCAAGGCTGTAGTCAGGAAAGAAATGATATATTCCGCTGTTCTTGTCGAAAATTTTTATAAGGAGAGAGGTTACCGGCCTGCATGGAGTGAGGAGGGTCGTCTTATACAGGTTGAGCCGCTTCTGAGGGCAGTAGACGAGACTTACAGCGACGGGCTGAGGTCCAGCTACTATCATCTCGGCCTCATAAGATCTCTTGTCGCTCAGGCGGGAAAAGGGGCATCTCTGAGCCCGACTCTGCTGACCGATCTCGACATACTTCTCACCGATGCATTCCTCACCCTTGGCTGCCATCTGTCAGGCGGGTGCGTGAACCCGGTGACCATTAAAGCGGAATGGTATGCAAAACGCGGGAATGTGGATGTTGCAACAGTCCTTGAGCAGGCATTGAAAAACAAAGAGATAAAAGAAGCGATGATAAGATTCCGGCCTGAAGAGGGCTCCTATATCAGGCTCAGGCAAATGCTCGCACATTATCGGCAACTCTTCGTAAAGGGTGAATGGCCTAAGGTGTCAGACGACAGTTCCCTGAAACTGAATTCTTCGTCCACCAGGGTTGCGGAATTGAGAAAAAGACTTGCTGCTTCCGGTGATCTTGATCCTGACGGGGTCACGGGAGGTGATTTATTTGATGAGAAACTGCACCAGTCTGTGATCGGCTTTCAGAAAAGGCACGGGCTCAAAGCCGATGGTGTCGTCAGCTCTGCCACGCTCAATGCCCTTAACGTTCCGATGGAGCAGCGGATCCGGCAGATCGAACTAAACATGGAAAGGCTGCGCTGGACACTGGGCAATAAGGAGCAGCGCTCCATTGTCGTTAACATTGCAAATTTTGAGCTGTACGTCATTGAAAACGAGAGGTCCATTCTACCCATGAAAGTGGTGGTAGGAATGCCCTACTGGAACACTCCTGTCTTCACAGCAAAGATAACGCAGCTCGTCGTTAACCCGACATGGAACGTTCCGGACAGTATTGCAAGGAAGGAGATACTGAAAAAGGTCAAGAAAGACCACACGTATCTCGTTAAGCATAATATGAAGGTCTTAAGGGGCTGGGGATCTGCGGAAGAGATACTGGACCCCGATACCATAGACTGGTCTCAGGTCAGCGCAAACAGATTGGCGTACAGGTTTCGGCAGGAGCCAGGTCCGCTGAACCCCCTGGGAAAGCTTAAGTTTGTAATGCCCAACAAGTTCGATGTGTACCTCCACGACACGTCGGCCAAGTGGTTGTTTTTGGAAAATGTACGTGCGTTGAGCCACGGTTGTACCCGTGTTGAAAAACCGCTCGAACTGGCAGAATATCTGTTGCAGGGGGACCCGCGCTGGACCAGAGAGAACATCGTGGCTGCCATACAGAAAGGTACGGAGCAGAAAGTCCTGATTCCCCGCCCGCTGAATGTCCATTTTCTTTACCTCACCGCGTGGGTTGACGAGGGGGGCACTCTTCAGTTCAGGAATGATATCTACGGAAGGGACAAGCTCCTCGAAGAGGCCCTTTCTGAAAAACCCTCGAATAATTAGAGTCTGTTTATAAACTGCCGATTTTTTCAACGTGAGCACAGCTTCGTGAACTTTTTCAGTTTTTTGTCGTTTCATAGCGTCAAGTAATCTCTATCACAGCCCACAGTGTTATTGGCTGCGATGTTATTGTGCTATGTCTTGCTGACTCAGATAGTGAAGACCTGGTTTATTCGCAGATATGTCACTGATTGAATGTTTTATCATTGAAAAGCCAATGCCCGAAGCTCCTGTTGCGGATTTACAGCAGAGTCAGATAGTCTCTCGCTCCGTGTATGATACGATGAATAAGAACAGTCTTTTGGGTCAGGGTATAGAAGACAAGGTAATTATCAACAACAAGATAGCGGTATCCAAGCCGGGCGAGTTCCTCTTCAGCCGGAATCCTGCCGAGCGATGGATAATCCGCCAACTGTTCAAGCCGGGTCTCAATCTTGTCGACAAGTTTCGCGGCAGCCTCAGCATTCTCCGCAGCAATATACGTAACAATCTCGGCAATATCGTCCTCCGCTATACTGAGGAGTCTGACAGTGGCCTTATGCGGTCTCATGCAGCCTTTTTCGGAGCTCCGTCATAACCTGTTTGAGCGGCCGCCCCTTGTCACCTGAGGCAATCTGGTTCTGGGCAACAGCAAGCTTGCCAAAAAGATTCAGTTTCATCTGGAGCTGGTCATAACGCGAAATGGACATTACAACCATGTCGCCCTCTCCGTTCCTGGTGATAAAGATGGGTTCATTCAACGTGTGCGCGAGATCCGAAATTTCATTCGCCTTGTTGCGCAGGTCGGAAATGGGCTTTATTACCGGCATAGTACCTCCTATAAGGAACTGCTTTATACTCAATATTATATCATTTAAATGATATGTTCAAGATATTGCATGGAGAGTCACTGGAAATATCTGAGCAAACAGAGGAGCAAGGGTCAGCTTGCAGACAAGCAAGAGATTCAAAGACAGCGTATCTCCCGGCTGTCAGTGACAATAATATTCACCTTCTTGTCGTGTGGATCTGTCGGGACTGATTCAATCACCTGCTCTTCATATGTCGGAGCAATAATCGGTACAGGCTTCTGAAGTTGGGCAAGCAGACGGTCGTAGAAACCACCGCCGTACCCTATCCTGTTTCCGGTCTGATCAAAGGCAGCTCCCGGTATGATGATCGCATCGACGTCATTGATCGTGACCTTGCGGTCATCTGTCAGGACAGATGGTTCAGGGATCTTCATGTACCCGGTGATCAGCTCATCAAGGCCCTTGATCTCATAAAGGCCAAGGGCCTGCCCTTCCACTCTCGGGAGCACAACTCTTTTACCTTCCTCCAGGGATATTCTGATCATGCCGAAGGTATCAACCTCTGTTCTGAAGGAGGCGAAGAAAAAAATGGTCTTTGCTGTCTTGAATTCAGGGAGCAGAAAAAGGCGCTCTTCTATCTCCTTGTCCTTGATTTTTTTTTCAGCAGGGGGGATACTGTCTCGTTTTGCGAGGATCTCTTTTCTGAGCGATGCCTTATCCATTAAAAGCATACCCTTTCACAGGAGATGGCTGCTGTTCCGAAAAGGCGTTCGCAGCGATACCGAAGAGCAGCTCAGGCCGCATTGTCATGATCACAAAGATTCCAGGTTCATTAAGCATATATCAGCAGACTGCACTGCAAAGGAAACTCTGATCGCCTTGAACGGCTTAGAGGGATAGCTGACATCTCCTTTCCTGCGGAGCGATACCTTATCAGACATTCAGAACTTTTTCGATTGCGGCCTTGATCTGCTTCACCTCTTCAACCGTCTGAGGCGCTAATGCAAAAGGAGAGCCACCTTTGATATCAGCCTCCATGATCTCATGGCTGAAGCTGATATGTCCGGCAAGATCCATATCATTGATGCCTTTTTTCACAAAATCAAGATCGTCCTGCCCGCGTATCTTGTTGGCAACAACAAAGACGTTCTTCACGCCAAGGCCCTTTGCCATGTCGCGGACAACACCTGCTGTCTGAATACTGCGCTGACCCGGTTCGATAACAACAATGAATGCATCAACAGAATCAGCAGTACCGCGTGTCAGATGCTCAATACCGGCCTCCATATCAACGATCACCACTTCATTGCGTTCGACCACAAGGTGTTTAAGAAGCCTGCGTAGAAGCACATTTTCAGGACAATAACATCCTGATGAAGCTGCCTTGCCCTTCCCCATGATAAGAAGTGTTATGCCATCGATCTTGTATCCAAGGCCCTCAGGAAGGTCGTCGACCTTGGGGTTGAGCTTGTAGATGCCCGGGCTGCCTGGCTTTGCACCTGTGCGCTCTTCTATAAGCTCGTTCATGTTTGCAATAGGCACGATCTTCTCTGCTGCCTCCCTTGAGACACCGAGCGCAGAAGCGAGGTTAGCGTCAGGATCTGCATCGACAGCGATCACCTTATTGCCATCTGCTGCGAAAAGGTAGCTCAAAATGGATGAAAGGGTTGTCTTGCCAACACCGCCCTTTCCGGTAACCGCGATCTTCATGAACTGATTCTACCATGACGCAAAATCTGCTGTCAAAGTGATATTTGTTTGATTTTTCAAAGAGTTATGAAGTATCATTACGAATGGAAACAAAGAAACTGATCGAAGAGTCAGAGCAATATCTGATGCATACGTACAACAGGTTTCCGATTGCGTTGAAAAAAGGCCGGGGGATGAAAGTATGGGGCTCGGACGGCAAGGAGTATCTTGATTTTGTGGGAGGCGTTGCTACGAACTGCCTCGGCCACTGCCATCCCAAGGTTGTTGTCGCCATCCAGAAACAGGCACAGCGGCTGATGCATGTTTCAAACTTCTATCACATCGAACCTCAGATAAAACTCGCCAAAATGCTGGTTGAGCATTCCTTTGCAGATAAGGTTTTTTTCTGTAACTCTGGAGCTGAGGCTAACGAGGCAGCCATCAAGCTCAGCCGGAGATATTTCAAGGAACACCTGGGTCAGAATAAATTTGAGATAATTGCAGCACATAACTCCTTTCACGGGAGAACCATGGCAACGCTTACTTTGACCGGCCAGGACAAGATCAAGGTCGGCTTTGATCCGCTCTTGCCGGGCATCAAACATGCCGCGTTCAATGATATTGACGACCTCAAAAGTGCCATAACGAATAAAACCTGTGCTGTGCTGCTGGAACCTATCCAGGGAGAGAGCGGCATCAGGATACCAGATGTTGATTATTTCAAACAGGTCAGAAAGCTCTGCGACGATAACAATGTGCTCCTCATCCTTGACGAGGTCCAGACAGGCATAGGCAGAACAGGCAAGCTCTTCGGGTACGATAATTTCGGTATAACGCCTGATATCATGACCCTTGCCAAAGGCCTCGGCGGAGGCGTGCCGATCGGCGCCATGCTTGCTACTGACAAGGTAGCAGCCGCTTTTCAGCCAGGAACGCACGGCTCAACCTTTGGCGGCAATCCTCTGTCATGCACTGCCGCAATAACCACTCTGGAGGTGCTGCTTGAAGATGGTTTTGTGCTTGACCAGTGCCGGAGAATGGGCAAGTATTTCAAGAAAAAGCTTGAGGAACTGAAAAAGGAATTTCCGGAGACGATCGCAGAAGTGCGGGGTATGGGTCTGCTCATCGGCATGGAACTGTTTCGGGACTGCGCGCCCATTGTTAAGTCATGCATTGACCGGGGTGTGCTGATAAACTGCACTGCAGGCAATGTAATCCGGTTTATGCCGCCGCTCATTGTTGCGGAAAAAGAGATCGATCACCTTGTTGATGTGCTCGAACAGATATTTGACACACTTTCCTAAGGGAGAATCATGAAAAAAGATCTTCTAAAAATATCAGATATGACAAAGTCTGAAATAGAAGCATTGCTGAACCGCGCAATTGCGCTCAAAGCCGGCAAAGACGCAAACACCTGCCCGCTCATCGGCAAAAACATCGGTCTCTTCTTTGAAAAACCGTCAACGCGCACCCGGCTCTCCTTTGAGGCAGGCATCTATCAGCTTGGCGGTAATGCCATCAGTATGACTCCGGACGAACTCCAGCTTGGAAGGGGTGAGACTATTGCAGATACTGCCAGGACGATCTCACGGTATCTGAATGCCTTCATGATGAGGACCTTTTCGCACGCCACTCTTGAGACTCTTGCGGCGAACTGCACCATACCGGTGATCAACGGCTTGAGTGACGTACACCATCCCTGCCAGGCATTTGCTGATGTAATGACCATGCTCGAAAAAAAGGGCAGGCTTGAAGGTCTGAAGGTCGCCTTTATCGGTGACGGCAACAACGTCTGTAATTCCCTGATCGAAGCAGCAGCGATTTTGGGCTTTCATCTGACCATCGCATGTCCTGAAGGTTTTGAGCCGCATAACGAGATCCTCGAAAATTCACGGTCACTTGCAAAAAGCGAAATTATTGTGCTCAGGGACCCCAGGGAGGCCGTGGGTATGGCAGATGCTGTCTATACTGATGTATGGGTCAGCATGGGCCAGGAAAAAGAGGCCGAGCATAAAAAGAAGAAGTTCAGGGAATATCAGATAAATGCAAAGCTGCTCTCAGGTGCAAAGAAGGATGCAGTCGTGCTCCACTGTCTGCCCGCCCACCGCGGCGAGGAGATAACAGACGAGGTCATGGACGGCCCACAGAGTGTTGTCTTTGACCAGGCAGAGAACCGCCTACATACGCAGAAGGCACTTCTTGAGATGCTGGTTAAAAAATAGGGTTCATGGGGCCTGGGAATCAAGGGTTCAAGTGAAACAAGAAAAATTAAACACTATTAAGTTCATGGCATGTCATTCATCAGTGGGCCCCTCAGCCCTTTTGTTCATCAGTCCCCCGGACCCCCGAACCCCTGAAACCCTGAACCCTGTTTGTTGTCATGGATAATACCCTATCAGTCATCGCCCTTGGCGGTCTCGAAGAGATCGGCCTCAATATGACGGTTATGGAATACGGCGACGATATGATCATCATCGACGCTGGTCTCATGTTTCCGACAGAAGACATGTTAGGCGTGGATTTCGTCATCCCGGACTTCACCTATGTGCTCGAAAACAGGGATAAAGTGCGAGGGATCTTTCTGACCCACGGACATGAGGACCATACCGGTGCACTTCCCTTTCTGCTGAAGGAGATAAAGGTCCCTGTGTATGGAACACCTCTTACGATCGGGCTTGTCAGGAAAAAACTGGAAGAACACAAGCTCGATGTTGATCTCCAGACCGTCAACCCCCGGGACATCATTCAGGCCGGCGTATTCACGCTCGAACCGATTCGGGTAACCCACAGTATTGTTGACGGTGTCGCATACGGCATAAGGACACCTGCAGGCCTTGTTGTACATACCGGCGACTTCAAGCTCGATCCAACCCCTGTTGACGGCAAACTCATGGACTTTCACAAATTCTCAGAGTATGGCGAAAACGGCACACTTCTCCTCCTGTCTGACAGCACAAATGCAGAATGCGGCGGATTCACCTTTTCCGAAAAAGAGGTGCGCCGGGCCTTTGAGGAAATCTTTTCCGATGCAAAGGGCAGAATCATCATTTCGACCTTTGCATCCAATATACACAGGATACAGCAGGTGATCGATGTTGCGGTCATGTTTGGGAGAAAAGTTATCCTTTCGGGCAGAAGCATGGTGACGAATGCCCAGATAGCGCTTGATCTTGGGTATCTCAGCATTCCTGCTGAGACGTGGCTGAAACTGGAAGACCTGAAGAACCTCAATGACAGCGAGGTCGTGATCCTGACCACCGGGAGCCAGGGTGAGCCGATGAGCGTGCTGTCGCGCATTGCCACGGATGAGCATAAGCAGATTAAGATCAAGGATGGAGACGTCGTTATCCTCTCGGCAAAGGTGATCCCCGGAAATGAGCGTGCGATAGGCAGGATCATCAACTACCTTTTCAGGCGCGGCGCGAATGTCATCTATGAAAAGGTCTCGGAGATCCATGTATCAGGCCATGCCTCAAAAGAGGAGTTGAAGCTGATGCTGAACATGGTGAGGCCGAAGTATTTCATGCCTGTGCATGGAGAGTACCGGCACAAGTTCTACCATGCCCGGCTTGCAGAAAAGATCGGTATCCCAAAAGAAAACATCTTCAACCTTGAAAACGGCGATGTGCTTGAGATTGAAGAAAACGAAGCGCGTAAGGCAGGCAAGGTCGCATCAGGCCGTATCTTCGTTGACGGCAAAGGTGTAGGCGATGTCCAGGATATGGTTCTCAGGGACAGGCGAAGGCTTGCTCATGACGGCATTGTGATCGTCATCATCACAATTGCAAAGCTGACCGGCAGCATAGTTTCAGGTCCTGATATCATTTCCCGGGGATTTATCTTTGAAGATGCATCGCAGGATGTGCTCAATGATGTGAAGGAACTCGTGTACCTGACCCTGTCGGGGATGACCCCTGAGCTTATTGCGGACAAAGCCATAGTGCAGGCAAAGGTAAGAAGCGTACTAAAAAAATATCTCAGAAACACCATGGACCGTAAGCCGATGATCATGCCGCTGATATTTGAAGTCTGACAGACAGGCCCTTCTATGATGAACTCACCTTCTTTCGGATGAAGACATGTCCTTTTTCACTGCTGTCCCAACGTTAACCCAGTAAATTCAACTGGTTATAAGCATCGTCGTTCATGTCTATAGAGTCAATCCCAGAAAGGGCTTGCTGGAGCTGGGTTTTCTCGAAAAGCGTCACACTCAAAATCTGTAGAATTGAGTAGAGGCTTTGTTCCAGTTTCAGGCGTTTCTTGACGATTGCGACAAGAACATAGATCGAAATAGCTATCCAGATTTGTGTCTTTACCGCATTTTCCGTTGTGCCGTAAAATGCCTT